>NZ_JBITUJ010000008.1:197071-208078 GCF_044542435.1 Marinomonas sp. NPDC078689
TACTCATTATTAGTGCATAAAAAAAGGGCTTGCAAAGCAAGCCCTAAACACCATTACTAACAAACGTTAGTAGTCAGAGGAAACCATCAATTAGTCGTTAAACAAGCTACAAGCACCTTGTTCAGCACCGCTCACGAGAGCACGCTGAGCGCTAAATAGCTCACGCCCCATACCTTGGTAGGAGCCAGTTAAATCTTGTTGAGCTGCGCTACGAGACGCCAGCTCTTCATCGGAAATAAGCACAGAGATAGTGCCTTCTACCGCATCTAGGCGGATCAGGTCACCTTCTTGGATTTTAGCAATCAAACCACCAGCAACCGCCTCAGGCGTAAGGTGAATCGCGGCTGGTACTTTGCCAGAGGCACCCGACATGCGGCCATCCGTTACCAAAGCGACTTTATAGCCCTTGTCTTGCAGGTTAACTAAATAAGGGGTGAGTTTATGCAACTCAGGCATGCCAATTGCTTTGGGGCCTTGGAAGCGAACCACGGCAATGCAATCCCGCTCTAGCTCACCATTAGAAATCGCCGCAGCCAAATCATTTTGACTATGGAATACCACCGCTGGCGCTTCAACAATTCGATTTTCTTCTGCAACAGCAGAGACTTTAATGACCGCGCGGCCCAAATTACCTTTTAGCAAGGACAAACCGCCCTCTTTGCTGAACGGGTCTTCGATTGGACGGACAACGTCTAGATCCAAACTTTCCTCAGTGCCATCACGCCACACAACCTTATCGCCTTCTAAGAAAGGCTCTTTGGTGTAATGCGTCAAACCTTTACCCACAATGGTCATCACATCTTCATGCAACAAACCACCTTTTAGCAGCTGCTTAACCAAGAAAGCCATGCCGCCAGCGGCGTGGAAATGGTTGATGTCCGCTTGGCCATTCGGATAAATACGCGTCAATAAAGGAACCACTTTAGACAAGGCGGCAAAATCATCCCAAGTCACAATGATGCCAGCGGCACGAGCAAACGCGACAATGTGCATCGTATGGTTAGTAGAGCCACCAGTCGCCAATAGGCCGACAATGGCATTCACAATGCTGCGCTCATCAACAACTTCGTACAAAGGACGGTAATCACGGCCTAAAGAGGTGATTTTTGTCGCCAATTGCGCGGTGTGTTTCGTCAGTGCGCCACGTAATTCATCATTCGGGTTCACAAACGATGACCCTGGTAACTGTAGCCCCATCATTTCGACAAGCAACTGGTTAGAGTTTGCTGTGCCGTAGAAGGTACAAGTCCCTGCACTGTGGTAAGACGCAGACTCAGCTTCAAGCAACTCTTCACGGTTGGCTTGGCCTTGGGCATAACGCTGACGCACGGCAGATTTTTCTGCATTAGAAATACCTGAGTGCATTGGGCCTGCAGGCACAAACAAGGCTGGTAAGTGACCAAAACGAAGGGCTGCAATCAGTAGGCCTGGTACAATCTTGTCACAGATGCCTAAATACAAAGCGGCATCAAACATATTATGAGATAAAGCAATCGCTGCCCCTTGCGCGATGTTGTCGCGACTAAAGAGGCTCAACTCCATACCATCTTGCCCTTGTGTCACGCCATCGCACATTGCTGGCACGCCGCCCGCAAATTGCG
Organism: Marinomonas sp. NPDC078689; assembly: GCF_044542435.1. Classification (NCBI taxonomy): domain Bacteria; kingdom Pseudomonadati; phylum Pseudomonadota; class Gammaproteobacteria; order Oceanospirillales; family Oceanospirillaceae; genus Marinomonas; species Marinomonas sp. NPDC078689. Next base: position 198,673 of record NZ_JBITUJ010000008.1, read on the forward strand.
CCACACTGCCCATTTCGGCAACGGCTTTACGGATTTGATCAGGGTAGTTTTCGTAAGGTTGGTGCGCAGATAGCATGTCGTTATAAGAAGAGATGATGCCAATGTTCGCCTCTTCCATTAATGTTAGCTTCTGCTTATCAGTCGGCTGACAGGCTGCAAAACCATGAGCTAGATTGCCGCAAGATAAAGTACCTCGATGAGGGCCTTGCTCTTGTGCTTTCTTCATATCGGATAAGTATTGAGTACGCAAAGACTGGCTGCGCTCAATGATGGCTTCAGTTACTTTCGTAACGATAGGGTTCATACTTTACTCCGTTTCTACAGCAGTCACTGCCCGACTGACCTGAAATCATTTTTTGTAATATTACTACATTTTTAAAAAAAATCATCCTAAAAAACCATAAAAATCGCGGATGAGAATAAAATATTGTAATTAATTTACATAAAAAGCCCCAAAAACTCTTTTTTTCCTTTAAAATATCATCCATCAGTAACATTTTTTATTGTATGATCTTAAAAACACACTGCAGACGCGTATTTTTTAATCAATAACCGCCTATTTCATGCGCTATCCTTGCTTGAAAATCACGTTATGTAGTATTTTTACGTCAAAGAATACATTTATCCATTTGTCTTTCTCTTAAGTGGAGTAAGAGCAAATGGAGTTTCACGATATTTAGAGGTGAGTATGACTATTAAAGTAGCAATCAACGGATACGGACGTATTGGACGCAATACACTTAGAGCGCTATATGAATCAGGCAAGCGCGATCAAATTCAAGTGGTCGCAATTAATGACCTTGGCGATTCTAAAACCAACGCTCACCTGACTAAATACGACACAGTGCACGGCCGTTTCAATGGCGAAGTTACCTTTGACGACGAAGCTCTGTATGTTAACTCTGATAAAATTCGCACTTTCTCTGAGCGTAACCCTGCAGACCTTCCTTGGGCAGAGTTAGGCGTAGACGTTGTCTATGAATGTACTGGTTTCTTTACGACAAAAGAAAAAGCCAGCGCACACATTACTGCCGGCGCTAAAAAAGTCATCATTTCTGCACCAGGTAAAGAAGTAGACGCTACCGTCGTTTACGGGGTAAACCAAGATGTATTGACCTCTGACATGACGGTCATCTCTAATGCATCTTGTACCACCAACTGCCTAGCCCCTATCGCTAAACCACTAAGCGACAAGCTTGGTATTGAAAGTGGCTTAATGACAACCATCCACTCTTACACCAACGATCAGCGTCTATCGGATGTATATCACGACGATCTATACCGTGCTCGTGCCGCAGCAATGAACATGATTCCTAGTAAAACAGGTGCTGCCGCGGCTGTTGGCCTAGTGGTTCCTGAGCTAGTTGGTAAATTTGACGGCATGGCGGTTCGCGTTCCAACAATCAACGTATCGCTTGTTGATTTGACCTTCTTAGCACCACGCGAAACGACAGTAGAAGAAGTTAACCAAATCATTGAAGACGCAGTAAAAGCGGATCCAATTTTGGCGCAAGTGCTGCATGTCAATCATGAGCCATTAGTGTCTAGCGACTTTAACCATAATGATTACACTTCCAATTTTGATGCGACACAAACCCGCGTTCAAGGCAAATTGGTAAAAGTCATGGCGTGGTATGACAACGAATGGGGCTTCTCTAACCGTATGTTAGACAATACCATCGCATTAATGAGCGCTAAATAATCATTATTAACAAAGGCTGCTGACGCGGCCTTTGTCCTATCTTATACTCAGTCACACGCTTTCTAATGTTTGGTAATCTATCATGACTCGTAGAACAAAAATCGTTGCAACACTTGGTCCTGCTTCTAGCTCTCCTGAAATGATCGAGAAATTGATCCTTGCTGGTGCCAATGTTTTCCGTCTTAATTTTTCCCATGGGCAACCAGAAGATCACATCGATCGCGCCAACGTTGTTCGTGCTATGGCGGAAAAAAATGGCCGTCATGTTGCTATCCTTGGCGACCTACAAGGTCCTAAAATCCGTATCGCTCGCTTTAAAGACACAAAAGTAGAACTAGCAGACGGCGCAACCTTCATTCTTGATGTGGGTTTTGATAAAAACAACGGCGATGAAACTCGTGTCGGAATCGACTACCCACAATTAGCAAAAGACTCCCAACCAGGTAATATTTTATTACTTGATGATGGCCGAGTTGTACTTGAAGTCCTTGAAGTAAAAGGCTTAGAAGTTATCACTAAAGTCATCGTTGGTGGCGCCTTATCAAACAACAAGGGCATCAACCGCCAAGGTGGTGGCTTGTCTGCTGCAGCATTAACGGAAAAAGACAAAGAAGACATCAAAACAGCCGCCGCATTAAAAGCGGATTACCTTGCTGTCTCTTTCCCACGCAGTGCGGCGGATCTTCATGAAGCGCGCGCATTGGCCGAAGCCGCTGGCCTGAAAGCGGGTATCGTTTCTAAAGTTGAACGAGCTGAAGCCGTTGCAGACAATGAAACATTGGACGCTATCATCCTAGCTTCTGATGCTGTCATGGTTGCGCGTGGTGACCTGGGTGTCGAAATCGGCGATGCTGAGCTTATCGGCGTACAAAAGCACATGATCAAACGTTGCCGTCAATTGAACCGCCCAGTTATTACGGCGACACAAATGATGGAAACCATGATCACCAGCGCTATGCCAACCCGTGCTGAGGTTTTTGATGTAGCAAACGCGGTATTAGACGGAACAGATGCGGTTATGTTGTCTGCTGAAACAGCGGCGGGTGCGTACCCTGAAGAAGTCATTCAAACTATGAACCGTGTTTGTTTGGGCGCAGAGAAACAACCTGCGATCAACCGCTCTAAACACCGTATCGATGTGACTTTTACGAACATTGATGAAACCATTGCTATGTCAGCTATGTACGCTGCCAACCATTTGGAAGGTGTTAAAGCGATCATTAGTTTGACCGAGTCAGGCACAACGCCATTGTTAATGTCTCGCATTAGTTCTGGTTTGCCTATTTATGCTCTATCACCAAACCAAGCAACACTAAACAAAGTCAACCTGTACCGTGGTGTTACTCCAGTGTCGTTCTCTTCTAAAGAATTCAACATTGAAACCATCGTAAAAGGCCTTGTTGATCACGTTAAATCCTTGGGCTTAATCAACGATGGCGACCTTGTTATCGTAACCAAAGGTGATCACCTAGTCAGTCATGGCACAACCAACATGATGAAAATTGTAAAAGTTGGCGAAACAGAGGAATAATCTACTGTGGCAAACAAAGTCTTGCTGAAAAAAACCGTCACGACACCAGTGCGTAAAAACGTCGCTCTGGTGGCGCATGACAACATGAAGCCAGAACTTATTGAGTGGGCTGAGAAGCACAAAGAAAAGCTCATCAAGCACAACTTAATGGCCACTGGGACCACCGGAAACTTAATGCAGAAGCAGTTAAAGGTTCCGGTTCAAGCGCTTATTAGCGGTCCCCTTGGTGGCGATCAGCAGTTAGGTGGGTTAATCGCGGAAGGTAAAATTGATGTCCTCATCTTTTTTTGGGACCCCTTTGAACCTATGCCCCATGACCCCGATATAAAGGCTTTGTTACGTGTTGCAGCGGTCTGGAATATTCCCATCGCCTGCAGCGTGTCTTCTGCTAACTTCTTAATCTCTTCGCCACTTTTTGATAGTGAGTTTGAGCGCAGAGTGCCAGATTATGACCAATACCTAAAAGAGCGACTTTAAGTCGCTCTTTTTTTGCCTCGCTGTTTTCTTCATCTCACCAGCAATGGCCGCAATACCCTCGCTGTTTTCCTCAAAATCGGCTATATTATCGCCCAATTAAACTCGCTTCATTCACGTGATAGGCCACGTAATGACAAGCGACTCTATTTCACCCATCAACGTAACTCTGCCCCTCTGCACACCACGTTGAAAACCGCCAGCAGGAGAATTGTTTTGCAAGCAAAAGTAGCCCTTATTATGGGATCGAAAAGTGACTGGGCCACCATGGAAAGTGCCGCTGAAATAATGGACATACTTGGCGTGAGTTATCACGTCGAAGTGGTTTCGGCTCACAGAACACCAGTGAAACTCACAGAGTTTGCAGAACAAGCTGCGGAAAAAGGATTTCAAGTCATTATTGGTGGCGCCGGCGGCGCCGCGCATTTACCTGGCATGGTTGCAGCGCATACGCGTCTGCCTGTTCTAGGTGTGCCAGTACAAAGTAAAGCGCTCAACGGCATGGACAGCTTACTGTCCATCGCTCAAATGCCTAAAGGCGTGGCGGTTGGCACATTGGCCATAGGTACTGCTGGTGCTTTTAATGCTGGCCTATTGGCTTGTCAGATTCTTGCGAACTCTGACCCAGAATTGGCTAAAAAAATCGATGCGTTCCGTACTCAACAAACGGAAACTGTTCTTGCTAACCCTGATCCTCGCGAGGCCTAAATGTCAACTTTATGGGTATTAGGTGCTGGACAACTTGGCGCCATGCTAAAACAAGCAGGCACTCCGCTCGGTCTTGATGTTCGCCCTGTCGACATTGAAGCAACCGACGAGTTACCACTGCAAGCCGACGACATAGTCACTGCGGAACGCGAAGAGTGGCCAGAAACTGTTGCCACAAAGCAGCTGGCCACACACAAGAACTTTGTTAACTTGGCAACCTTCCCTCAACTGGCCGATCGCTTGACGCAAAAACAATGGCTAGACCGCCTTGAGCTTGCGACTGCGCCTTGGTTTCCAGTAGAGCAAGACTCGACTGCCGACTACGCGTATCAGACCTTAGGTGAGCGCGTACTCATGAAACGCCGTCGTGGCGGTTACGATGGCAAAGGACAATACTGGCTTAAGCAAGCCGAACAATCGGAAATCCCTGATGACTGGAAAGGCCACGCGATCGCAGAGCAAGCCATAAACTTTGATGAAGAAGTTTCCTTGGTCGGCGTGCGTGGCAAAGACGGTCAAAAGTACTTTTATCCACTGACTCTAAACTTGCACATCAATGGCATTTTATACGCCTCTATTTCACCGTTGAAACGCCTTGATCAGTACCAGAGTACCGCTGAAGCTATGCTAGGCAAATTAATGGACGCTTTAGATTATGTTGGCGTTATGGCGATGGAATGTTTCCGTGTCGGAGATGAACTACTTATTAATGAACTTGCTCCACGCGTTCATAACAGTGGCCACTGGACCCAAGCTGGCAGCAATGTTTGTCAGTTTGAAAACCACGTTCGCGCAGTAACAGGCTTGCCTCTTGTTGAAGCAGAAATCAAAAACCAAAGCATGATGGTAAACCTTATTGGTGTCGACCTTGATTACCAGTGGTTAAACATCAAGAGCCTAGAGCTGTATTGGTATCAAAAAGACGTTAGACCCGGTCGTAAAGTAGGGCATCTAAACTTCTGTACAGGTAATCTAGAGGTGCTCAATACAGCCCTTAATAGCCTTACTATGCCAGCGCCCTACCCTGAAGCTATCGCATGGCTGAAAGCAAATTTACCGTCCTAATCGCTAAGGGTCATTCCTTGCGATAAAAAAAACCGCATCAGGCGACTTACGACGTCAGCGGATGCGGTTTTTTATTGTCTCGGTGTTAACGGACTCGATTGTTAGGGATTGCCTAGGCTTCTGGTAAGCGCATCGCCATCAACACCCCAACGATCGCCATAACAGAAAACACCAGCACCAAACCTTCTATTGATATCACCTGGGTTAGCGTGCCAATCAAGCTCATCAACAGCAACATAACGCCAATCACAGTATTACTCACCGCCACATAACTGGTGCGTTTATTACCATCCGCTAAATCCACTAGATAGGTTTTTCGACCCACTCGAACGCCCTGATGGGCAATGGTAAGCAGAAAATACAAAACCGGTAACAGCAAAATATTATTAAACAAAGCGGGCTGAAAGTAGGAAATAGCAAACAATACAAAACCAACAACCGAGCTTAAAGCACAAGCAACCATCATGACTTTCTTGCTAGAGCGGTCCGAGAAGCGCCCCCAAAAAGGCGCAGACACAAGAGAGGCAAGGCCGCTAGCAAACAAAAACATGGCCAGTACCCATACGTCGCCACCCAGTTTTTGCTGAGCCAACACCACGTAATAAGGGGCGCTCAGAGCCGTACAAAGAAACAAGGATCGGGTGATCACAAATAAACGAAACGCTCTATCTGTTTTCAATAAGCTAAGCTGCTTCAAAGCTTCCAATAAGCCATTGCGACCACCATCAACCTCGCCTGGAAATTCCACCACCCGAGAGTAAACCGCCGCGCCAATCAGCCAAACCATGGCCGCTGCCACCAAACAAGAGCCATAAATAACAGGACTCGCCTCAAATTCCGTAAAAGCACTAAGCATCATTACAATCGCTATGCCCACGGTAACCAAGCCCGCAACGCTTGCAGACCAACCCGTCACCTGACCACGCTGGCTTTTAGGCACTGTTTTGCCCAATACATCTTTTGACGCGACTGAACTCAGCCCTCTCGCTAAGCTAAAAACAACCAGACAGAGCATAATTAGCCAACCCGCTAGCGCACCATTAAACGCCACAGCAATAAGACCAATCGCCACAATACTCAGCGACTGAATCACACTGCCAACAATCCAGACCCATTTTCGAATAGGCAACTTACGAATAACACTCGCGATCGCGAGTTGTGGTAATAAAGACCCTGATTCACGAATCGGCACCAACCACCCTAGTAAATAGGCTGGCGCCCCGACACTTTGTAAAATCCATGGCAAGGTTACTTTAGGGTTAATAATAGCGTCCCCTAAGTTGGTAAAAAATTGCGCAATGATCAGCTTTATAAAATTACCTGGGACCTGTTTGCACGCGGAGTCTTCTATCTTCTCACACGCCCTCGCATCTTCTTCATTGGCAATTTTTTCATACACAGACCCAAGAAGACCTTTATCCGACATACATACTCCACAGAAAGTAATTCGCTCAATTCATTTGAAAACCAGATAATGAAATTTTACCACCTCTGATGAAATATTGCGTAGCAGTCCATCACAGGAGCGATAGAAAAAACAACCTGTGATCAGGCAGTGATATTGATATGGGAATAAGTGCTCAGGAAATAGTTGGAATGAGTGTTTGGCGTCGTCAGGCCAGAAACAAAAAAACCTGCTGTGCAGTAACGTCTTTTTTATGACGACTTTAGTGTCTCTCGCCATCGTAATGGGCTTCATTAGACCTAGCGTTGCAAATACAGATTGGCGAATGCTAGCAAACTTTTTCCATAATAAAGTTTCTCAGGTTTTGTCCTCGAACCTTCACTTCTTGCTCTTTAATAACCGTAAAGCCAAAGTACTCAAAAAATGGCCGAGCAGTAATACTGACCTCAGATCGAAACTTGTGAATGCCTCGCGATTCCCCAACGCTAAACAACTGCTCCATAAGGCAACGAGCGACACCTTTACCTTGGTAATCATGATGACAAAAGAAATGATCGATTAAACCGTTTTTTTGAAGGTCGGCGTAACCAACCATTACACCTCCTATTTCGGCAATAAAAGGAGAAATAGAATCCATCTTTTGCCGCCATACCTCAAAGTCAAAATTATCCGGCGCCCATGCTTCTACTTGAGCTCGAGAATAGTCACGCGCATTTACACGACGAACTGTATGATAAAAAAGTTCATACAAGGTCTGCGCGTCTGATTGCTCATACTCTCTAATTTGGATCATGCTATTTTTACCGCTATGCTGATTTAGCTAAGCTCCCATCAAGCACCACAGGGTGAACTTAGCACATGCTGGGACTGCGTATTGTTATACGCCTAATCACCCAAAATTCGGGCTATCTTCCCTACCCCATCACAAGAGGACAAGCACGCTCATGTTTTGACATGCCTGTCCTATAGAATTATTAGTCTGGACACCACATCACACGCTTTTTCATATGCCTGTCCTATAGAATTATTAGTCTGGACGCCACATTACATAACCATCAGCATCGCAGGCTCGACGTAGCATCGCTATTAGTGGCGCAGCACGGACTGATAGCGCCACCTCTTCCGATTCATCTGGGTTAGCACTAGCGGCTTTCTCCTTCTCATGTGTAATAGCCAAAGCCAAATGATCCAAAGCAGAGGTCAAGGCTTCGCCACTGACTGCCCCTTCTGTACTGCCACTCTGACCCATCATGGTAAGCAATTGATTGGCGACACTATCAAACATAACAAAACTCGCCGACTCTTCACTGTAAAACTTGATCAACATATAAGCGACCTCCTTAAGGAAAAATCAAGACAGGCACACCATAAAGTCAATAAAATCAATCTATTGAGTGCCCTAGCGAAACATATGCATTGTTCGCATATTAAAATATACAGGATAAAGACAAGTAAGCGAGACTAAATACTAATCAGGCGAGTCGCTGAGCACTTTTTCGATTGCATCTGCGATGGTGCGATTCGCAGTACTGGTCATGGACGATCCCTACCCGAAAACGCTTCCACTTCGGCTTCGAATAATCAAGACAGGCACGCCATAAAGCCTATAAAATCAAGCTATTGAGAGTCCTAACGGAACATAATCATTGCTCGTATATTAAAAAATACCGAATAAAAACAAGTAATCGAGACTAAATAATAATCAGGCGAGTCGCTGAGCGCTTTTTCGATTGCATCTGCGATGGTGCGATTCGCAGTACTGGTCAATGGACGATGCCTGCCCGACGACTCTTCCTGTTCTGGCTTCGAACTCGGTTGCAATACACACCCAATTGTCAGACGAGATATTCAATCGCTGTAGGATGGGAAGTAAGGAGGCATCAATCGAGCCTTTTTTGCCCTCTTTCACTATCCGCCCTGTCATCTCGATCAGCTCTAAATAATCCGCCAGTTTAAAAGGCAAACCGTTGGGCATGTCTTTTCGTGGATGACCGACAAAAGGATGCAGCGTCTTGGGCTGGCTGTTTTCTTTCACGGCCACCACGCGCTTCTTAATGCTGGTGAAATCGGAGCTTTCTGGAGTGTCACTAATACCCGACCTGACTGGGTTTAAATCCACATAGGCCATGCAAGCGATCAGCGCCGCTTCATCCAATAAAGCCTGGGATTTAAAGCGTCCTTCCCAAAAGTGACCTGTGCATTCGTCTTCTAAATTGGCTCGCCGTGCAATCGGCTCGTTAAGCTCTTTCATAAACCAGCTAATGTCTATTAAGCGTGCTCGGTAGGTTTCAGCGGCGGCTTCCGCTACAGAGGTCACATAAGCTGGAAGCGTGCCGCCAAGCAGGTATTGCTGAGTAAAGGTCGTGCCTTTATGAAGTTTATGCCAGCGCTCTAACACCTCCACGACAGACCAGTTTTTCACACTTTCTGAATCGATATGCAGCACAACATGAAGATGGTTACTCATCACCGCATAGGCACACACATCGATCGAAAAGACACTCGCGAGGAACAGCAAACG
>NZ_JBITUJ010000009.1:0-27043 GCF_044542435.1 Marinomonas sp. NPDC078689
TGCTTTGTTCTGTGGTAAGAAGAATCATACCAACTTCAGCAGTTGGCTTCTTCTACACCTGATTAGCAGTGTCGCACTTATTATCTGAATTTAAGCATATAGTAACAATGTAGAAATCATCACTTACAAATATTAACGATTATCATTTATCCTTTCGGTGTTAGTTAATATCGTTTTCTAGATTAAATTATTTTATAAAACTGCGCAGAGTTTTACCTAATATCTCATACAAGGTGTAGAAATATGATTGGTAACTTAGTTAGAAAAGTTAAGTATGGAGACCCATACTTAAAAGCATCTGACTCTAAAATAATTATAATCCATATCCCTAAAACAGGAGGTAATGCATTAGCAAATGCATTATGGGGGCGGCAAGATATAGGACACTGGAGAGCTTATGACTTTTATAAAACAAACCCTAAAAAGTTTTATGAACTGAAAAAGTATGCAGTGCTAAGGGATCCTATCAGTAGATTATTATCTGCTTATAATTTTCTGAAAAATGGTGGCAGAAGTCTAAAAGATAAAAAGTATATTGACAAGGTAGGTTTTAATAACTTTAGCTTCGATGATCTACTGGAACATCTTTACTCTAGCAGAAATATTAATTTAGAGCATATACATTTTAGAACACAATCTTCTTTTCTATATATTGATGGCTCTTTAGCTGTTGATTATCTTATCGATTATGAAATGTTTGGCTCTGATGTATGCCGATTCTTTGGTGTTGATGTTTTTAATGATTTGAAGGTAATAAATAAAACTGAAAGCAAAGAAGAAATTTTGTTGAGTGATCTCCAATTGAAAAAGATCAAGAAAATCTATAAAGATGATTATGAATTATATGAGACATTAAAGAAATGAAAGTTTTAGTTTATTTAGAGAATATGGAAAGAACGGTTTTTTTTACTTCGTTATCTGGTTTTTTTGAAGAGTGTGATTTTATCTTTTTTACGGATAAATATTCAATATTTAGAAACCTTTCAAAGATTAATGTGAAATGTTATCTGCTTGATAAGCATGGCTTATCTATAGATCCAGATCTGTTCAATAAAAATTTATTATCATCCTCTAATTTTGTTAAAGGGCATGTTAATAAAAAACAAGCTAAGACGTTAATTTCTTCTATTGTTGTATTAATTGAAAGAGAGAAAATTACACCAGATGCACTTTGGCTTTTTAATGGAGAGGGACTAGTCGATAAATTCCTCATGAGTTACTACGAAGGTATAAAAACCTTATTTTTTGAAGTAGGTAATTTTCCAGGAAAAATGTTTGTTGATGAAAAAGGGGTGAACGCGAAGTCTACTTTGATGGAAAATCGTTTTATAGGAGGGGAAGAATATTCTACCTTTGACTACTCGGCCCTTAGGAACGATAAAAAAAATCCACCCCCTCAAGCAAAAATGACAATAAATGATAAGCTATTATCGTGGATTGTTGACCTTAAGGGAGTGTTTTTTAACAATTGCATTTACTTTAAATCATATTCTTTAAGCCATAAGGCTAATGTCCTCTTTTCTTCTCTCTCAGCAAAAAAATATATAAATAAATATAATACAGTTTCTAATAAAGAATTTAACGACTTACAGGGTGATTATTTTTTTGTTCCATTGCAGGTTTCTAATGATACGCAGTTGATGTTTAATTCGGATGTTGATGTGGACGGGTTGATTAATTATGCATTGGAATCAAAAAGAAATGTGATTATTAAATTTCACCCGGCAGAACGTGACGCTAGGTTAGTCAAAAGGATATTTAGAAAGTATCGCTTTATTAAAGGTGTGTATTTCTCTAGCAAAATTGATACTCCAACTTTAATAGAACAGGCAGAGAAAGTCATTACAATTAATAGTAATGTCGGGTTGGAAGCGATTCTACAGAAGAGGTCTTGTGAATTTTTAGGAAGAACTATATATAAAGATTTCCAATATAAAGATGCTGTTGCTTACATAAATGAATTTTTGGTCAATATTTCATATCCTAAAGCAATAGATGTTTCTGTATCAACTAAGCAAAGCCTCATGGATAAGATGGTTTGATATGTTAGAAAAAGGTATTGTGTGTTTGTCTGCGTTGAGTTTTAACCTTATATGGATTAATGCTTTTTTTATTCGGTTTGGGTACTTATCAAAAATAGGAACGTTGTTTTTTATAGTGTTTGGGGTTTTCTATTCATTTTCCTTCTTTAAGAAAGACTGGAGGAAGTTAGTTTGCACTTTCGTGTTTTTTGTGTTGATGGCTATAACAATAAAATACCCAGTTAAAGATTTGTTTCTGAGTGTGGTGTTGATGTTTCTGCTGTCACACAGTGCTTCAATTAGAAAAAGTTTCTCTGTCGCTATTAAGATGTTTGCATTGATTGCTGCCGTTTTTATATTGCTGTCCTTATTTGATGTTTATGGGGTGGTTAAAACTTCACATAATAGGTGGTTAGGGCGATATGTCTTAGGTTTTGTAACGCCTTTCCATTTGGCTGAATTCTCTGTTTGCATGTATGTTTATTTTATCTATAGAAAAAGTATTGATTATCGAAAATTATACTTGTCATTAAATTCTTTTTTGGTCTTTTTGACCGCCAGTCGTGTGATAATGCTTTCTGTTTTCTTACTCTGGTTTGAATTTATATTTAAAAGAAACGTAGTTAAAAAAGTGTTTGTTTGTTTATTGTTGTTCTGCCAGTTCATCTTGTTTTTATCAATGTTCATGCATGAGGATAAGAAAAGCTTTTATTCTTCTCGTGATCTGGTAAGTAAAGGAATCTTTAATGAGTACAGTGATGCAATAGATAGAGGTGAATATTACAAGCTTATTGTAGGTATAAAAAATAATAAACAACTTGCCGATGATGTCTCCGTTAAGCGTTGGGAATCATCAGTCCCACTAGATGGCTTTTTTATTCAAGCCTTTTCTTCTGGGTTGTTAGGTGGAGTGATGTTTGCTTTTCTTATGATTAGTTTGTTTAGAGTGTCAGTTTTAAATATAAAGAAGTTTATAATATTCTCTACATTTTTGGTCTTTGGTGTAGGCGCGAATATGTTTAATTTATGGCATATTCTAACGCCTCTCTGCTTTTATTGCTTATACGACCCTAAAAATAATCTATCTGGAAATGAAAATGCCGCTTAAAGAAAACACTAGACTCAGTATTGTTGTTATTACTTGGAATGAAAAGAGAATTCTGGAAAGATGTTTAAAAAGTGTTGAAAGAGTAATTGACTCTGAAAAGGATGAAGTTGTTGTTGTTGATAATGGGTCGAGTGATGGTACAGCGGACTTGATGAAAGAAAAGTTCTCTAACATGAAATACAAATTATTGAAGGAGAATATTGGCGTTGGACCTGCAAGAAATGTAGGAGCTAGAATGTCAAATGGTAAATATGTAATGACACTCGATAATGATGCCTTTTTCTTTGAAGAGTGTGACATAGGAAAAACCATAGATGGTATTTTTTCTACAGAGAAGAATCTTGGTGTTTTAGGTTTTAAGCTTTTAAATTCAGATGGCTCTTTTCAACAATCTTGTCGTCGTTTTCCTGGGTGGTTACAGCCTTTAAGTGCAAGATTAAGTTTTCTCAGAAAAATCAAGTTCTTTGATAAAATCCATCAACATCATCATATGGATGATATCGATTTTTCCTGTGCGGATTACCCGATTGTTGTGGACTATGTGCTCGGTGCTAACCAGATTTTTAGAAAGTCAGACTTTTTGGAAGTCGGTGGCTATGATAAAAAAATATTTTATGGCCCAGAGGATTTCGACTTTTGTTATAGAGTTAAGATAAAACTAAATAAGAAAACAATGTTGTCTGATTGTCTTTCTATTACTCATGACTATCAAAGAAGGACTAGGTCTTTTAATTTCTTGTTGATTGTGCATTTTTTGTCTTTCTATTACATTATGATAAAGCATAAGTTTAAGATTGGTTTAGTATGAAGCTGGTGTTGCCTATGGCTAAAAATACACTATTGAAACAGGTTTTTAGTAGTTTTTTTCTTAAAATACTAGGCAGTTTTCTAGGCTTTTTCTCAACTATTTTAATTGCTAGAAAACTTGGTGCTACAGATAGTGGTTATTACTTCTTCTCTTTTTCAATAGTGATGATTATCTCAACGATCTCTCGGTTTGGGCTTGATCATACATTATTGAAAATGATAGGAGCGCAATTTGGTTTAGGTCGGTCTGTTTCTAATTCAATTTTGACGTTTTCTCTAGTTGCTTCTTTCATTTTATCTGTAACTATCTGCATTTTTATATATGTTTTTTTATCGTGGGACTATGCTTTTAGAATGCTAGGTTCTGAAAAAATATTTTATATAAAAGAAATGCTGCCTGCATCAATTCTATTGGCGCTTTTGACTATAGTCGGCATATCATTTCAAGGGGAAAGGAAACACTTTTTAGGTCTGGCTTTTTTGAATGTAATTCCACCGTTCACACTGATTTCTTTGATATTTTTATTTTACAATGATGAAGTTAGTGTCGCTTATTTCTATGAGACGTCTTTAGCCTTATCACTTACCTTAGCATTACTTCTTTGGTTTAAGAGTAGCAATAAGTTCGATTTTGATAAAAGAGTCTATAAGGAAGTACTCAACAGTTGCTTACCAATGTGGGTCGTTGCCTTTTCATCAATTCTTGTTCAGTGGTTTTCTCCATTGATTATCGGTGTGTTTGAAACACCAGATAAAGTAGCGTTTCTTCTAGCAGCTCAAAGGACATCTTTATTGATAAGCTTCTTGTTGACCGCTGTGAATGTCATTGTTGCCCCTAGGTTTGCTAAGTATTATAAAGAAAAGGACTTCACTTCTTTAGAGAACCTCTTTTCTGTTAGCACTAGATTCTTGTTACTTATTTCAATCCCTCTGATTTTTTTAGTTGTTGTTTTTTCACAAAATATAATGGGTCTTTTTGGTGAGAGCTTTAAAGATTGGTCAATACTGTTAATTATTTTATCCATAGGCCAATTTATAAACCTAGTAACAGGGTCTGTAGGATATTTGTTAACAATGACTGGGAACGAAAGAGTGTTCCGAAATATTATATTGTGTACTTCTCCAATATATCTTATATTAACCACTATAATGAGCTTTTATTATGGGGTAATCGGGTCTGCAATATCAACGGCATTTTTTGTTGCTTTGCAGAATTGTGTTATTTTTTATTATGCAACACGTCATGTCGAAATTGATTTTTTTGCATTTTTGAAGAAATAATTGATTACCTCTTCTAAATCTATATTAAAATATTAGTTCAAATGACTCGTTGATTATGGATGAAATTATACATTTAGTTGATAAAAGTAACTGCTTTCTGAAAGTGATTTTTGACTCATCGATATTAAAGTAATCACTCAAAAAAGAGGAGGCTTCGCGCAGTTTCGTTCATATTGTTTGCAATTTAAAGAATGGTGCCTTAACATTGTTCACCTGATGAACGCACTGTAAGTGGTATGGATTAGGTAATCGTTGATGCTATTGTTTTTCTAGCTTATACACTCTTCTTTCTCCTTTTCGTTCATATATTAGCCTCATTTTTCAAGATTGCTGACTATGCTAACTGATGAATATCGTTACAAAATCCTAAAAGAGCTGCAGTATAGCCCTGACCTTAGCCAGCGCGAGCTAGCTAAGCGCTTGGGGATTAGCCTTGGAAAAACGAATTTTTGTTTAAAAGCCTTAATTGAAAAAGGTTTGATAAAAGCCGGTAACTTCAAAAGAAGCACCAATAAGGCTAAGTACTTATATCTGCTCACGCCGACAGGGATTGAGGCTAAGGCAAGACTCACTCGTAAGTTTCTCCATAAGAAGCTACAAGAGCATGAAGCGTTAGCATTAGAGATTGAGTCATTGCGTGAAGAAGCCGCCATCAGTAGCGAAATCGCCCCAGAGGTCAGCCAACATGGTTAACCTGCACCAGATGGTTATACGGTTTTATACTCAATGAAAATCATCCCCGTGATTTTATCTGGTGGCTCGGGCAGTCGTCTCTGGCCTGTGTCTAGAGAGTATTATGCTAAGCAATGTTTGCCCTTGGTCGACGCCAATTTTAGTCTGTTACAAAACACCGTGTTACGCACGGAGTTCTTCGCCTTTTCTTCCCCTATAGTTGTTTGTAACGAGTCTCATCGCTTTTTAATTGCTCAGCAATTACAAGACATAGGGGTGGTTCAAGCAAGTATTCTACTTGAGCCAGAAGGGCGTAATACCGCACCAGCCATTGCCTTGGCCGCACTAGAAGCACAGCACAAGGGCTTAGATGATGCTTTGTTACTGGTGCTGCCAGCCGATCATGTTATCCGTGATGTTTCAGCTTTTGAAAAAGCTATTCAGCAGGCGTCGGATCTTGCAGCGAGCAATGGCCTTGTCACATTTGGTGTACAACCAACTCGACCAGAAACTGGCTATGGCTATATTCGCTCAGGCGCTGATTTTGCCGTGGCGGAGTTTGTGGAAAAACCAGACGAAACTACCGCTCAGTCTTATTTAGATTCCGGTGATTACCTGTGGAACAGTGGTATGTTTTTGTTTAAAGCAAAGGCGTATTTATCTGAACTGGCGACTTATCGTCGTGATATATCAGAGGCAGTGAAGGTGGCTTATCAAGGTCGAAGCGAAGACATGGACTTTGTGCGTATTGATGCGGCCGCCTTTGCCGCTTGTCCCGAAATGTCTATAGATTACGCAGTGATGGAGCCGACTAAGAATGCCAAAGTGGTTCCCTATGCTGGTGATTGGAGCGACATAGGCGCTTGGGATGCCTTGTATGATTATGCCGACAAAGACGCAGAGCAAAATGTGCTACTGGGTGATGTAATGGCAGAAAACGCAAACAACTGTTTAGTGCGAGCTGAATCTCGCTTAGTCGCGGCGGTTGGAGTAGATAACCTTGTCATTGTTGAAACGGCCGATGCTGTATTAGTGATGGACAAAAATAACGCCCAAGATGTCAAAAAGGTGGTGAAGCGACTAAAAGAAGAAGGCCGTGATGAACACATGCATCACACCACGGTACATCGCCCTTGGGGGACATATCAAACAGTGGATCTTGGTGATCGCCATCAAGTAAAGCGCATCACAGTGAAACCAGGTGAAAAACTGAGCCTACAGATGCATCACCACAGAGCTGAGCATTGGGTCGTAGTATCGGGTACAGCCAAAGTGCAGCTTGGTGATAAAGAGTTACTGCTGACAGAAAACGAATCCACTTATATTCCAGTGGGTGTCGTACACGCCCTAGAAAACCCAGGAAAAATTCCACTCGCACTGATCGAAGTGCAATCGGGTGGTTACTTGGGAGAAGACGATATCGTGCGCTTCAGTGATCGTTATGGACGTTAATACACTATATCAAATAACAGAATTCTAAAGGAATTGATTGTCAGAATGATTAAAATGTTAAGAGAGCTTTTTCAATTATTAACACCGAGCCAAAGAAAGCGGTTTTATATATTACAAGTGTTGGTTGTAGCGATGGCATTTTCTGAGATTGTTGGAGTGGCTTCAATTGCACCTTTCATGGCGTTAGTCGGTGATATGACAATTTTGGAAAGAGAAAATATCATCAGTCGATTTTATCAATTTAGTGGTATTACATCTCCTGCTAATTTTGTGTTTTGGGTAGGGGTAGGGGTTTTAGTTACATTATTTCTATCGGCTTTGATTTCGATGATCACAACTTGGCAGCTTTCTATGTTTGCGACAAAAGTTGGGGCTGAGCTAGGAGATAGGCTTTATACCCATTACCTCAAGCAGGATTGGCTTTTTCATGCAACGGGCAGTAGTGCCCAACTTACAAAGAAAATAGCGACTGAAGCAATGAGAGTAACCATACAGGTGGTTCAACCGCTTATGCAGATGAATGCGCGCATCATATTAGCTTTGTTTATGAGTGTGGCTATATTTTCATACGACCCAAAAGTTGCAATGATTGGCCTAACTACTTTCGCTATAGCTTACATTATTTTATATAAGTTAGTTCGCAAGGTGCTCCTGCGTAATGGTCGCTTCCTATCTACAGTATATGAACAGCGTTTTCGGTTGATGAATGAAGGTTTTGGTGGGGTTAAGGACGTTCTCTTGTTAGGTCGAGATGAAGATTACATTAAGCGCTTTGCCGAAACCAGCGAGGTGTTTGCAAAAAGCCAAGGAGTTAATAATGCTTTATCCCAAGTTCCAAAATATCTAATGGAGCTTGTTGCTTTTAGTGGGATGATTTCACTAGTTTTGTATTTAGTAAAAACTCATAATGGAGCACTTGGTGCTGTTTTACCTATTATTTCGGTGTACGCATTGGCAGGCTTTAAGCTGCTTCCTGCATTCCAGCAGATTTATAATAGCGTAGCCCGAATAAAGGGAAATGTTTCTGCCTTTGAGTCAATTCGAGAGGATTTAGTAGATTCAATTGATCAAGGGGGGGGGGATAGTGAGTCCACTAGTAAATTGTTGCTGAGTGATAGCATTGCATTGGAAAATATTGTTTTTTCCTATCCTGGTAAAGAAAAATTAGTAATTAATCAGCTTAATATGGTTATAAAATCTAATAGTGTGATCGGAATTGTAGGTTCATCCGGCTCAGGGAAATCGACATTAATTGATATTTTATTAGGTCTTATACCGCCTCAATCCGGTCAAGTGAAAATTGATGGGGTAGCTATATCTAAGGGAAATTTAAGGGCTTGGCAAAACATTATAGGTTTTGTTCCACAAAGCATTTTTCTATCTGAAGGTTCTATTGCAGAAAATATTGCTTTTGGTATTTCTGAAGATGACATAAACCTTGATCTAGTGAATAAGGCGCTTAGTCTCGCGCATTTGGATGAGCTTGTAGATGGGCTAGAAAGCGGCCTACACACGAAAGTAGGTGAGCGAGGCGTCCAACTCTCTGGAGGGCAAAGGCAGCGTATTGGTATAGCTAGAGCGTTATATCATGAAGCAGAAGTGCTGGTTTTTGATGAGGCAACCAGTGCTCTCGATGGGATAACTGAAAAACTCATCATGGAAGCAATTCATGACTTTAGTGGTCAAAAAACCATCATTATGATTGCGCATAGATTAAAAACGGTACAAAAATGCGATCAAATATTTTTTATTGATGAAGGTCAGGTTGTTGATCAGGGAACTTATCAAGAGCTGGTAGAAAAAAATGAACGATTTAGAAAAATGGCAGAGTTAAGCTGAAAAGTTTCATTGATTAATTTTTAAGGTTAGTTATGAAAAAGTATATTATTGTTAGTACATATCCAGAATATGGTTCTAAAAATATTGGGGATCAATTGATCACATCTGCTCTAATAGATGTGATCAAATTCACGAAAGGTGCCAATGTTGAAATTGATATTGTCTGGAGAGAGGACTCTTGGGAAAATATAAAGGAGCGTGTGTTTAATGCTGATGCTGTTGTTTTTGCGTGTTTAGCAATAAGGCCTAATATGAGTGTTAAAGAATACCCATTTTTAAAAAATCTTCTTAAAGAAAATATTCCATTGGCTGTTGTTTCGGCAGGAACATCTATCCCTGTTTCCTGTGTTAAAAAGAGTGTGTTGAATTATGTTAGTAATGAAACAAAAGAGCAGCTGTTGTCTTTAGATAGAAACGCTATTTTTTTTACCACTCGAGGGTATTTAACTCAGTTTTTTTGTGAAAGTATTGGCTTAAGTAATGTTGTTTTTTCTGGTGATGTTGCTTTTTTTAATCAAAGGTATAAGGATGTATCTTTTGTTGAAGGAAAAAAAATTAATAAGATAGTAATATCTGACCCGCATCACTCGAAATTGTATCTTAGGTCCTTTAATGCATTGGTTCTTGCATTGCGAGCTAAATATAATGATGCGGAGATTGTTGTTGCATTACATGGGAATGACGCAGCTATTAAAGAGTATGTTAATAGGAGTGGTTTGAAATATATAGAGGTTTTTAAGGATAAAGATAAAGGTTTATCTATTTATGACTCAGCAGATTTGCATGTTGGTTATAGAGTGCATGCACATGTATCATCCTTAAAAAGAGGGGTATATTCATATCTTTTAGAGCAAGATGGTCGAGGTTGTGATTATGGTTTGACGATCAATAGAAAGATATCTGTTCCAAGTTATTGCCAGCCAAGAGGTTTATTAGAAAAATTTATGGGTAAGTTTGGATTTAATCGATATGCGGTTGGTGTTTCTCCAGTCGATCAAATTATATCCTTGGTTTCACAAGATGAGGTGCTCGGCTTCCATAAATTTTTGGGTCTAGAAAAACAGCTAGCTACTTTTTCGGATGATATAATTAACTCGATAAAAAAACTACCTTAATTTAAGTATTCTATATAAAAGGTTTGAACAATGTTAAGCAACAAAAGTATTTTGATTACTGGTGGCACTGGGTCATTCGGTAAGAAGTTTATCGAGACAATTTTAACTCGCTATCCTGATGTGAAGAAGATTATTATTTTTTCCCGTGATGAGTTAAAACAGTCTGAGTTGCGGTTGAATTATCCTCCACAAAAGTTTCCACAGTTACGCTTCTTTATCGGCGATGTGCGTGATAGAAATCGTGTAAAGCAAGCATGTGAAGGTGTGGATGTAATTATTCATGCGGCTGCGATTAAGCAAGTAGACACTGCAGAATATAATCCTACTGAGTGTATTCGCACCAACATTGATGGTGCAGAAAATGTCATTCACGCTGCATTAGAGTGTTGTGTAAAAGATGTGGTAGCACTTTCAACGGATAAAGCTTGCGCACCGATTAACCTATATGGCGCAACCAAACTTGTATCAGACAAGTTGTTCGCTGCTGCAAATAATATGAAAGGCTCAAGAGATATCAAATTCAGTGTGGTTCGTTACGGTAATGTAATGGGGTCTCGTGGTTCTGTTATTCCCTTTTTCTTAAGTAAGCGAGAAGAAGGCTTATTGCCTATTACGCATGAGGAAATGACGCGTTTCAATATTTCATTACAGGATGGTGTTGACCTAGTGATGTTCGCGATTGGTCATCATTTGGGTGGTGAAATATTTATTCCTAAAATTCCATCATATAAAATTCTAGATGTTGCTAAAGCCATTGCGCCAGAGTGTAAAACAGAGGTTGTTGGTATTCGCCCAGGTGAAAAGTTACATGAAGAAATGTTGACGGAAACCGATTCTATTAACACCATCGACTTAGGTGATAAATACGCTATTTTGCCGTCAGTCTCTTATATGTACTCCCAAGAGCAGTTTATTGATCATCATAATGCACAAAAAGTACCATTCGGCTTTAAGTATAACTCAGGCACAAATACTGAGTGGGAAACTGTTGATAGCTTGCGCGCCTTAGTTAAAGAGCATGTTGATCCATCGTTTCAAATGTAGAGAAAGCAAATCATGATACCGTACGGCAAGCAAGATATTACAAAGGCAGACATTGATGCCGTGTCTGATGTATTAGCTTCGGACTTTTTAACGCAAGGCCCACAAGTTCCTGCGTTTGAGCAGTCTTTAATAAATGTAACAGGCGCAAAGTATGCTTTTGCGGTTAATAGTGCAACGTCAGCATTACACATTGCTTGTTTAGCATTAGAGTTGGGCAAGGGTGATATATTGTGGACCAGCCCTATTACTTTTGTTGCTTCGGCAAACTGTGGTTTGTATTGTGGTGCATCGGTGGATTTTGTTGATATTGATCCTGCCACTTATAACCTTTGTCCTGTTGCTTTGAGGTCAAAGTTAGAGTTGGCAAAATTAACAGCAACACTGCCGAAGATTGTTGTCGCTGTTCACTTATGTGGTCAGCCTTGTGATATGAAGGCGATTCATGCGTTATCGCTTGAGTACGGTTTTAAAATCATTGAGGATGCTTCTCACGCAATCGGTGGGCGATATTCAAATACACCCATTGGTTCGTGCGAATACAGCGATATCACAGTGTTTAGCTTTCATCCGGTTAAAATTGTGACAACGGCAGAAGGTGGGGCGGCGCTCACAAATAACAAAACGCTCGCTGATAAAATGGCATTATTTCGTAGTCATGGGATTACACGTGACGAAAATCTAATGGAAAATGTTTCTCATGGCAGCTGGTATTATGAGCAGATTGATTTAGGCTTTAATTATCGAATGACCGAATTACAGGCTGCTTTAGGCGTGTCTCAGATGAAGCGCTTAGTGGAATTTGTTGCTGCGCGTCATCAATTAGCAGATCGCTACTACGATAAGCTTTCTGATCTACCCATCATATTACCATACCAATTAGCTAACACTTACTCCGGGTTTCATTTGTATGTTATTCGCTTAAAACTTAATGAGATTTCAAAAACACACAAAGAAGTTTTTGATGAATTAAGGGAAAGTGGCATCGGTGTAAATGTTCATTATATTCCTGTTCATCTTCAGCCTTACTATCAAAGAATGGGTTTTGCTCTAGGTGATTTTCCGCATGCAGAAAGCTACTATAGTAATGCGATTTCCTTACCTTTGTTTCATAGTATGACTTATGAGCAACAAGATGAGGTTATAAGTAAGTTAACCGCTATACTGGAAGTCTCGAAATGAACGTAGCCATTATACCAGCCCGTGGGGGCAGTAAACGTATACCACGAAAGAATATAAAGACATTTCATGGTAAGCCTATGATTGCTTATTCAATAGAAGCAGCATTAGCGAGTTGCTGTTTTGATAAAGTAATTGTCTCGACCGATGATTTAGAGATTGCTGAAGTATCAAAGAGCTATGGTGCAGAAGTACCCTTTATCCGGCCAGCTGATATATCGGATGATTACGCAACGACATTAGATGTTATTTCACATGCATTAACTTGGTGTCAGCTTAATGATATTAAAGTAGAAAATGCATGCTGTATTTATGCTACTGCACCTTTTATCGAGGTAACAAGCTTGCAGAAAGGCCTGATTGCGCTGAAGGAAGAGAGTGTAGACTATGTATTTAGTGCTACCAGTTATGCTTTTCCTATACAGAGAGCGATTCAATTAGACACTGCACACCGAGTACATATGTTTCAACCTCAATATTTAAATACACGCTCACAGGATTTAGAGGAAGCCTATCATGATGCTGGTCAATTTTATTGGGGTAAAGCCCATGCATTTTTAGACCAAAAAGCGATATTTAGCCCTACTTCTAAGGTCGTGCTGCTTCCACGAAAAAGAGTGCAAGATATAGATACTGAAGAAGATTGGGAATTAGCTGAAGCCTTGTATAGAGCCCTTGAATGTTAAACGTTGTTATTCGGACCGATGCATCCTTACACATAGGAAGTGGACATGTGATGCGTTGTTTAGTGTTAGCTGATGCACTTCGAGCAGCAGGTCATAATGTTATGTTTTTAACGCGACCACAGAAGGGTGATCTTATAGAAGTTATTACAGGACGTGGTTTTCCTGTTTATAAATTGAGCCAGCCTGAACGTTGGAGTACTCCGAAAACCACGTCAGACTATGCTGCTTGGCTACAAATGGATGAAATAGAAGATGCAGAAGAGTGCATAGCTCAGCTAAATAATATTGATTTGGTTGTCGTTGATCATTATGGGATAGGTATTAAGTGGCATAAACGTATCAAGTTACAATATCCTTGTAAAATCATGGTTATTGATGATTTGGTAAGGGAGCACTCAGCAGACCTGATTATAGATCAAACCTTGTTAAGAGAACCGAGTGAATACACTCGATCCCACCCTGTGTCACTTATATTAACAGGTACAGATTATGCCATTATTCATCCTGATTTTGCTAAGTATCATTCCATTAACCTAGAGAGGTCTAATAAAGAAAGGCAGAGGCATCATGTATTGCTCTCAATGGGCGGAGTAGATGGGCCTAATGCAACCTTGAAAGTATTAAAAGCGTTAAAGCGTGACTTCGTAGAACCTCCTCTTACTACTGTCTTGCTGAGCACCAGAGCGCCTCATTATCAACAGATTAAATTTTTTTCAGAGAAAGAAAAGGATTGGGTTACACACATAGATTTTGTCGAGAATATGGCTGAATTTATGTCTATGTTTGATGTTGCAATCGGGGCACCAGGGTCATCCTCATGGGAGCGAGCTTGTTTGGGGATTCCTAGTATTTTGGTTCCATTAGCAGAAAATCAGCGTGCTATTTGCTCGACGTTAGTTGATGTTGGTGCTTCACTCCAGTTGGATATTTCTTTAATAGATAAAAAACTAAAAAGTTCATATAACCAGTTGCTGACCCATTATCATAAGATGAAAATAACTAATTTTAAATTATGCGATGGATTAGGCACTAAGAGAATTATGGAAGATGTAGAGTCTATTTTTAATTTTTCATTAGAATTGAGATGTGCTGAACTAGCTGACATTTCTTTGGTTTTCGAATGGCAGTGTGCGCCTCAAACGAGGCGATATGCTTTAAATAAAGAGCCCCCAAGTTTTTTAGAGCATCAAGAGTGGATGAGACGAAAATTATCTGAGAATGATAATTACTTTTACGTTATCGAATATAAAGAGAGTATTAAGGGCAATGCTGATCCTGTAGGTGTTATCCGCTTGGATCTAACAGCTAAAAATATCTACACGATTTCAATATTCATTGCTCCAAACTATTTTGGTAGAGGGATAGCAAAGAAAGCATTAGCACTATTAGATCGACTCCACCCAAGTGTTATCATAAATGCTGTTGTACTAAAAGAGAATGTAGTATCTCAAGCGCTTTTTAGTGGTGCTGGCTATATTAAAATTAATGAAGAACATTACATTCGACAGCCTATAGAGTGAGGTTACTATGAACAAGTTTATAACGATAGATAATAAAAGAATAGGGTCTGACTATGAACCTTATATTATCGCAGAAATGTCAGCTAATCATAATGGTAGTATAGAAAATGCTTATAAAATTATGGAAATGGCTAAAAGGTCTGGGGCTGATGCCATTAAGCTACAAACTTATCGACCTGACACTATTACAATGAAAAGTGATAATCCAGAATTTTTAATTAAGGGAGGATTATGGGACGGTAGAACACTCTATGATTTATATGAAGAAGCGCATATGCCGTGGGAGTGGCATAAACCTCTTTTTAATAAAGCAAAAGAACTAGGTATTACAATATTCAGTTCGCCATTTGATTTCACAGCGGTTGATCTACTAGAAAGCTTAGATGCGCCCGCTTATAAAATTGCTTCTTTTGAAGCAATTGATCTACCGTTGATTGAATATGTTGCTAAAACCGGAAAGCCAATGATCATTTCAACTGGTATGGCTAATGAAAATGAAATCCGTGAGGCGGTTGAAACCGCTAGAAACGCAGGTTGTAAAGAGCTTGTAGTGTTGCACTGTGTAAGTGGTTATCCTGCTCCATCGGAAGATTATAATCTTGCTACCATACCTGATATGGCAAACAAATTTGATGTTTTAACAGGCTTGTCTGATCATACAATAGATAACACAACAGCTATTACATCGGTAGCATTGGGGGCTTGTTTAATAGAAAAACACGTCACATTAGACAGAAACGGTGGCGGCCCAGACGACAGTTTCTCACTGGAAGAGCCAGAACTAATGCAATTATGCCGAGATAGTAAAATTTCTTGGAAAGCTCTTGGTAAAGTGAATTATGATCGTAAAGAGAGTGAGAAAGGCAATGCGATATTTAGGCGTTCGCTCTATGTTGTAAAAGATGTAGCTGAGGGTGAAGTGTTTACTCATGAGAATGTTAAAAGCATTAGGCCTGGTTATGGGTTAGAACCAAAATATTTATTTAAAATAATTGGCGAAAAATCCCCTGCTTTCTTTTCGAAAGGGAGTCCGTTGATACTAGAGGGTTTAGATTGATTTTTTTTGATTTCTTAAGAAAATCCTTTGTGGCCTTTAATATTGAAGACGAAATTAGCTTGGCCCATTTATATGGTAATAAGTCAGAAGATATAAAAGTGTTCAATGGTGATGAAAAAAAGTTAGTTGGTTTTTTAGGGCAATCGATTTATTTTTTAAAGTATGTTTTTTTAAACTTTAGTCTTAAATTTCAGTCATTAGAAAGGAGAGAGGTTTTTTTTTATTCGGAAACAAATAATCAATTCGATAGTTTAAAGTCTACGGTGAGATCGCTTGATGATATGTCTATTTCGAACGTTGTGTTTTTAGATAAAAGGATTGACTCTGATAGAGTAAAGGAGATTGGTTCTCATCGCGTAGTGAAATTTGATTTTTTTATTGTGCTTTTCGCAATGTTGCTTTTTTTCTTAAGATCCGTTCCGCTTTACCTTAAACTAAAAAGAAGTGGTAAGGTTGTGGCTATTCGAAGCCATTTCGGGATTTTTTGCAGGGCCTATCTCTATGTGCCTTATTTTATGAAAGTACTTTTATTATCAAGGCCAAAACTAATTGTAATGACTAATGACCATAATGTTTCAAACCGTTCGTTGAGGTTGGCAGCTGAGGTCTTGGGAATAAAGACACTTTATATGCAGCACGCATCAGTCAGCAATCTTTTTCCGCCATTAGAGTTCGATTACGCATTGTTAGATGGTCAAGTGTCACTTGATAGGTACAATGAATGTTTCGATATGGCTAAAGAAAAACCACTTCGATTATTAAGAAACATTAGAAAGTGTCATGTTTTACTTTCTGGTCAGAAAAAAACAATAGAAAAGAGAAAAGGCTCTAATGAGAGAGCGGTAGGAATTGCAGTTAATAAACTAGACGACTTTAAAAATGTAGAAGAATTAGTATTTAAGTTAATTCGGTTTGGTAAGGATTGTTTTATACGTACACATCCCTCTCAGCCATCTAAATTTATTGACAAAATAAAAAAAATGAGCGAAGAAAATATAAATGTTTTTTTTTCTGATTCAAGAATTGAAGATTTAACAGAATATTTTTTAAAAATCAATTCTTTAATCTCCGGCGACTCAAGTATTCATATTGAAGCAGCATTGACTGGGATGCCAACTTTTTATTATGAAATGAGTGATGATATTTATCAGTCAGATTACTATGGTTACGTTAAAAATGGAGTGTCGTATTATCTTGATTATGGCTTTGAATTAAAGGATTTGGATTTAAAAGAAAATGATGCGCGTTCTTTTTCAATCAAACGCTACAGTGAAAGTTATAATACTAAGTGGCAGAATCGCGAAGGGGTTTTAAGTGCTCTGGTGATTTTTCGGATTTTAGATGGTGAGGATTTTTTTGATTTTTTTACCTGTATAGAAAATAATCTATATCAGTCTGTTGCGTATTTGAAGTGATTCTGAAAGTTTTTAATGTGGGGAAATATTTAATCTTTTTTTATTTTTTAGTCTCAATATCTTTTTAAAAGATGTTCTTTCTGATGTTTTTTAGATTGAATTTTATGAGTTTATTTTAATGTAGACAGAGTTTGAATGTTATGAAAATAAAGCTTAGTGTTATAATTCCTTACTATAATTCTAAGGAAAGTTTATCACGACTTTTGGATAGCATTCCAATATTTGAGGCTATAGAAATCTTAGTGATTAATGATCACTCTGATGATATCTCTGATGTGATCGCTAAGCACGGCTCTGCTTTTTTGTATGAGCAGGTTGAGGGAAAAAAATGGGCTGGTGCAGCTCGAAATTTAGGCTTAAAGCATGCCCGAGGAGAGTACATACTGTTTGCAGATGCAGATGACTATTTCCTGGACGGTTTTTTTAGTCTTGTATCAGAGTACTTTGAATCAGGAAAAGACGTGATTTATTTTTCACCTACTAGCATCAAAGTGAATGGTGAAAGTTCAAAAAGACATCTTAGGTATGAAGAGTTAGTTAAAAATTATGTTAGTGCTCAAGATTTAGCGATTAAGTATCGATTTCATGTTCCTTGGAGTAAACTCTTTAGGAGACGGTTTCTTTTGGAAAATAGCATTCAGTTTGATGAAGTAATTGCTTCTAATGATGTCGTCTTCTCGTTAAAAAGTTCTGTCTTGGCAGAGTCTGTCGCAGCCGACCAACGTAGTATTTACTGTGTTGTTGAAAGTGATTCTAGCTTGACTAAGATAAAAAGTGAGGAAGTATTGGACTCTAGGTTTTATGCGTCTTGTCGTTATAACGATTTCTTGAGATCGATTGGTGATAAAAATGAAGCCGCCATGTCTCAATTTATTTATCATGCCTATAAATTTAGCTTTTACAAGTCGCTAAGTGTCTTTTTTTTCTGTAAGTATAAAAAGTATAAGGTGTTTTATGATTTTTCACACATTATGAAAGTTGCCAAGCGTGAATTTAAATATAAATTAAATTCTATTTTAGGTCGTTAGGTGCTTGAGGATGTTATGTTTCTTATTTTTGTTCTGAGCTTTTTTACTCTGTTTTATATTTATTTTTGTTATCCGTTTATTATTGCACTTGTTGCTAAGTTCAAAAATAAAGATACAGCGCAATTCAGTAATTCTTCTGAAGATGAGCCCTTTATTGCTATTGTGGTACCGTCTCACAATGAAGAAAAAGTTATCGAGAGCAAGTTGTTAAACCACCTTGACCTAGATTATCCAAAAGATAGGTTTAAAATCGTTGTTTTAGATGATACATCGAGTGACGAAACCTTTGCTATCGCATCTAGGTTGCAAGCTCACTATCCAGACATGATAGAGGTTTTTCAAGTATTCGATGGTAAAGGGAAGACTCATGCTATAAATACACTTATGCCAACCTTAGATTGCGATATCGTCGTATTTTCTGATGCTAATGTCTACCTTAAGCAGGATGCGCTTAAGCAAGTTAGCAATGTATTTTTAGATTCTGAGATTGGCGGCGTTGCAGGGCAGCTTAGCTATATAAATGAAGGAGTGAATGGCTCTGCTTATTCAAATGGCTTGTATTGGCGTTATGAAGAGTACATTAAAGAGTGCGAGTCTAATACTGGCTCTATGATGGGTGCGGATGGTTCTATTTTTGCTATTAGGAAGGCGCTCTATCGACAGCTTGATACGTCGATTTTAGATGATTTCTCGACGTCTATTGGCACCATTTGCCAAGGCTATCGATTGGCGTATTCCACGGCTATATGTGCATATGAAAAGGGCGCAGAAAAAAGCTCAGAAGAGTTTAGTAGGAAGGTGCGTATAAGTAATCGCTCATTCAATACTTTCCGTCACCTTAGCAAAGAAATACATGCTACCTTTTCGATGTTTAATCTTTTCAAACTGTATTCACATAAAGTAATTCGTTGGTTTTCTTTTTTGCCTATGCTGACTATGTTTCTCTCTTCTGCTGTGTGGATGTTTTTCTCGTGTATTGGTCTGACTTTTTTTCTTCTGCAGTTAATAGGCTATTTTTATCTTTGGCTATCTTATAGAAATGAGAACATTAAGCTTTTAGGGAAGCTAAACGATATTTTATTGTATTTTGTGATGACAAATTTGGCATGTTTTATTGGTGTTTGTCTTTCTATTAAAGGCAAGAAAATAACAACTTGGAAAAAGGCAAATACAACGAGATAGAGTAGAGCTTTGCTTTGGCTATATTCCATAAAAATGCCGCATTATGCGGCATTTTTATGGATAAACCCTTTCCAAAACGTGAGTAGTATTATTTTAAGGTCAAGCCAGATTGACCAATGTTCTATGTAATACAAATCACATTCTATGCGTTTTTCCAAGTCCGTATCGCCTCGCCATCCATTGATTTGTGCCCAACCAGTAATGCCGGCTTTAACCATGTGTTTTTGCATGTAGCCAGGTATCTCATGTTTAAACTGCTCTACAAACATTGTTCGTTCTGGCCTTGGGCCGACGATAGACATGTCACCTTTAAGTACATTAATAAACTGTGGCAGTTCGTCCAAGCTAGTTTTGCGTATAAAGGCGCCAAACTTGGTGACAGACATATTAGTTGCACCACCCCATTGAACGCCATTTTTCTCACTATCTACACCCATAGAGCGAAACTTCAGCATATTGAATGAGTGGCCGTTCCAGCTCACTCGTTCTTGTCGGTAGAAGACAGGGCCAGGTGAAGACAGCTTAACCCCTATGGCAATAAATAGCAGAATAGGGCTGATGCCTATTAATATGACGCTGGATAATATTTTATCTTCTATGGATTTTAGAAGACGGTTTTTACTTTCTAACATGTGTGACGTAGAAAGGTTAATCACAGGGAGGCCTGCCACTTCTGTGAGTGAATGATTTAGTAATTGAAAACCATATATGTCAGGTACGAAGCGTATGGTGACAGGGCTTGTCGCTAGGGCGCTTTGGACCTTTTTCATGGTTGCCGCTTCTTCCATGGGTAAGGCGATCCATACCTGGTCAACTCTATAGCGTTTGATGAGTTCGTCTATGTTGTCGATACAGCCAAGGTAGGGGGACGATAGCTCTGAGGTGCTTGGTTCTTCTGTTTCTCCCACAAAGCCTTGTACAAGGAAGCCCGTGTTAGGTGTGGCTTTTAGTTTCGCTGCAACGTTTTGTGCGAGCTCGCTGTCTCCGATGATGACAACTCGTCGGATGTTATAGCCTTTAGTTCTTAATTTTCCAATGCTTTGACGGAGTACGACACGGTAACCAAGTAAGAGGATGACCGAGCTGATTAGCCAGGTAATAACCCAGATACGAGAAAATAAATCAGTGGTATGGGTTAAGAAGCTGCTTAGTAGTAAGAGAGCAAAGGTTGAGAGGACCGCATTGAAAACACAGCGTATTTCTGACGATAAGCTGGCACCTCGCCATATACGATAAGTGCCAAAAGAGGCGAGGTTAATCGCTCCTAAGATCACCCCTAGCATAAGTAAGTTC
The DNA here is from genome assembly GCF_044542435.1 of Marinomonas sp. NPDC078689. Lineage (NCBI taxonomy): Bacteria > Pseudomonadati > Pseudomonadota > Gammaproteobacteria > Oceanospirillales > Oceanospirillaceae > Marinomonas > Marinomonas sp. NPDC078689. The sequence goes on from NZ_JBITUJ010000009.1 coordinate 20,697, forward strand.
TTATATTGTAGAGGGACGTTGAAATGGTTAAATCTGAGCCAGAAGCTAAACAATCCAGCTAATAGGAAACATAAGGCGTCCAGGGTGCGGAGCCCTAAAATAATGGAAGCACTGTGTTCTTTGAGTTTCAGTCCTGTCTTCACTTCTGCTTTGGCCTATATATTGGTTATAATCAATAACTTGTGCGCCGTATCATATCAGTAATTTTGTACTATTTTGATACACTGTCTAAAAATATCCAATCGATGCCTTGTTTATGCAATAAAGGCTATTTAAAAGTAGGGAAAGTGGTTAATGCAGTTGAAAGCTAGGTTTGCGATGTTGGTGTGGTTTTTTGCGGCCTTTACCTTTGCTGGCGCTATCGGGATACCCAAAGGTTTCAATGTAGCGACTCTGCTGATATTTCTGTGCTCTTTTGGAATGTCATTTTTTAAACCTGTTCTGCACTCTACTGATAAGGCCGATAAAATTTTAATCTGGGTCTTTTTAGCTTTTGGGTCCAGTTTGGTTATTGCTTCTTTGTTTGATCAATTTGAGTGGAGTGGGCTAGATAAACCTTCTCGTTTTCTTCTTGTTATTCCGATTATTTTTCTTTTATTACGCGCCAAAGGGCCAAAAGAGTGGTTGTGGTACGGGATTGTTGTTGGTTCCTTACTGGCCTTTGCGCATGCTTTGTATGAACGAGTGATTCTAGATGTCGCTCGAGCCAGAGGTGGTGAGCACCCGATTATGTTTGGTGATACCGGCATGATGCTTGGATTACTGAGTTTGGCGGCTGCGATTTATTTCTTTTCACAGAAGCGATTTACTTGGTTAATTTATGCGTTGTTTGGTGGCCTTGCAGGCATGGGCGCCTCCGTTTTGTCAGGTTCTCGTGGCGGTTGGGTTGCGGTCCCTCTGATTGGACTTTTTTTACTATGGGAATGCCGTGATTTATTAGGCAAAAAGCGGTTAATGGCCGTTTTCTCCGTGGCTATTTTCTGTATCGTCACCGCGGTTTTGGTCCCTCAAACGGGGATCCAGAAAAGAGTGGGAGAAGCTGTGAGCAATATTATGCAATATTCCGATGGCTCTAAAACAGCGACTTCTGTTGGTTTGCGCTTTGATATGTGGAAGTCCGCTATTTATATGTTTCAACAAGCACCGGTCTTTGGTGTGGGAGAGAGCCAAGTTCAGCCGATTAAGCGTGAACTTGTTGCTAAGAAAGAGATTGTTAAAAAGGCCATCCCTTATAATCATGCCCACAATGAATACCTGCAAGCACTATCGACTCGTGGGATTGTAGGGCTATTTTTCTTACTTGCCATGTATTTGGTGCCTTTGAAGTTGTTTTTGCGCAAGCTTCGACAGCACAAAGACAACTGGCATATTCGCTCTTATGCGATCGGTGGTGCCTTGGTGCCTATGTGTTATATGGACTTTGCTCTTACGCAGACCATGTTTATGCATAATATAGGAGTGATGATGTTTGCTTTTCCTATCGCGTATTTCTGGGCGGCGTTACGTTGGGCTGAGCGTGATGAGTTAGCGAAATTAGAGCTGAAAAATTAGATTTATGTTCTTGTGGATTAACCTTTAGGCCAGTAACTGGTTTTTTTTAGGTTACATAAAATTGGTTGCTCCTTTTTAAAGGTATTCCAATTTATAAGATCAAGATCAAGATCAAGATCTAGTGCAAAACCCCCTCCAGCTCCCCCTTGAAATAAGGGGGAGAGCAAGGTCGAGATCTAGTGCAAAACCCCCTCCAGCTCCCTCTTGAAGTAAGGGGGAGAGTAAGGTCAAGATCCAGTGAAACCCCCTCCAGCTCCCCGGGGGAGAGCAAGTGCAAGGTCAAGTGCAGACAGTTCGGTTATGTTTTTAAGTAAAAAAATGGCCATCGCATTGATGGCCATTTTTTGTTTTTGTCGTTTGTTTCTCTAGAGGTTGCTAGGGAAAACTATTTTGTTTCTTTCGTTTCTGCTTTTGCTTCGTCTTTTTTCGCATCTGGTTTGACGATGGCGTGAAGCTCAACAACAAATTTAAGCGCTGCATTTGGTGGGATAGGGCCTGTGCCGCCAGGGCCGTATGCTAGAGCCGCAGGAATGTATAGCTCGTATTTAGAACCAACAGGCATAAGTTGCAGACCTTCTGTCCAGCCAGGGATAACTTGGTTTAGAGGGAAGGTAATGGCTTCGCCACGTTTGTAAGAGCTGTCGAATACTTTGCCGTCGATCAAGCTGCCTTCGTAGTCTACTTTCACTGTGTCAGTGGCTTTTGGTTTTTCGCCTTTACCTTTCGTGATCACTTTGTAAAGTAGGCCGCTGTCGGTTTTCATAACGCCTTTTTCAGAGGCTTTTTCTTTGATCCAAGCTTCTGATTTTGCTTTATCTGCTGCTGCTAATTTGGCTTGTTCTCGTTGTTGCTCTTCCATGCGCTCTTTTTGGTACGCTTGGATAGTGGCCGTTACTTCTTCTTTGGTCATTAGGCCTTTTTTGCCAGCGTAAGAATCTTTGAAGCCTTGGTAAAAAGTGTCTAGGTCTAGGTTTTTGAAGTCCTGTTCCATACGACCGCCGAACATGGTACCAATACTATAAGCCAGTTTTTGTTCTTTAGTGTCTAGTTTGGTGGTTGTGTTGTCTGCTGCGTACGCAAAAGAAACGGAGGACATAACCAGCGCCGCAATAAGAGTTTTTTTCATAAAAAAGCATTCCATTTGATTGTTGATTATCGCAGAGCGATGAATTGAGTGTTGTCACGGAATTTGAGTCGCATGCCGTTTTTTAAATTGCGTACAATAAGAGGCAGAACTTAGTTGTCACATTTAATACGCCCTGTGCTTAGCAAAATCAGATCCGTTGGTACTGTTCTAACATAAGCAAGGACAATTATGCCAATTTTATGTCGGACTCTTTACCAAAGCGACCCCTTCACCTGCACACTTTGTTGGTTCCAAAAGATAATCTTCTTCTGCAAAGCACAAGGTGTGATCTGAGAATAAGCGTTGCTGCTCCGGCGCGACAATGAGTTTTACATAACCATGACGGTGTTTGCGAAAGCGCTTGTCTTTACAAAGTGTCTTTACGGAATGTTGACGATGAGATTAAAGGTCAAAGCCAAAATTCTTGGTGATGTCTTGTTTGTGGTAAATCAAGTTAATTGCAGATGTCAGGCACTTTGTGTCGGGTCTTGTAGGTTAGTCTTTAGGCTAATAACTGGAGATTCGGTGTTTCAACCGAGGGTTAAAGTCGAAATGTTAGCTGGTGTTGATTTGTTGGAGATATCGAGTTAGTCACAGGTGTCTCGTATGTTTGGCTTTATTGGCGCAGTGGTCATCAGCCTAAAGACTGACCTACAAGTGACAAGTGACAAGTGACAGGTCAAGTACAAGTTGGTTTGAGTCATGTTAATCACAGGTGTCGTGTATGCAAGAACAACCCCCTCCAGCTCCCCCTTGAAGAAAAAGGGGGAGAGAAAGACCTAGTTCATCGGTTAAAGTCGACATGTTAGTTCATGCCTAAGAACAATGGAATTAGGATTGGGGTAAGCAGGCTCATGATGAAGCCGCTGGCGATGCAGACGGGGACGATTTCTGGGCCGTGGAATTTGCTTAGCATCGGCAGGGTAAAGTCCATGGCGGTGGCACCAGAGTAGCCGACCGACATGTGGCTGCTGCGTTTGGCAAAGAAGGGGATCAGCATGAGTGCGACTATCTCACGACCTAGATCAAGCAAGAAGGCAGTGGTGCCGAGTACTGGGTCACCTAATCCTGTAATCAAGATGCCAGATAAGCTGTACCAACCAAACCCTGAGACAACGGCCAAGCTCTGGTGCCAACTTAAGTTTAAGATCAGGCCGCTTAACCAACCTGCAAAGAGAGTACTGGCAATGGTTGTCACCGCGATGATAGCGGCTTGCTTATTGAGGAGCATTTTTTTTAAGCGATGATTGCCTTGTCTTAGTTGGCAGCCAACCAATAGCAGCAGTATGTACAGCAGCCCTGTTACCGCTTGATCCACGCCCATCGCCCAGTCTTTGCCGATATAGCCAACCAAGATTCCCGCGATTACCCAAGCCAGGGTTTGGGCGGCGTCTTTTAGGGCTTGTCGCTTACTGGCTTGCGGGATATTGCTTTGGCTTTCAGCATGGGCGCCGCCAAAACGTAATCCTGTGCAATAAAGCGCCGTTAGGCTGATCAGGGTGACCAAGGTAAAAAGTACAAAGGCTTGGAAGCCTGCCACGACCAGCTTTTCAGACAGGTTATCCAGTGCGCCTATGCTAAAACCAATGAGCCCAAGAATTAAATAGACCAGTTTTTCCAAACCAAGGGCAACACGCTTTGGTGAAAGAAACTTAATGTCTACCCAGTAGCCAAAAAGTAAGGCTACGAGTAAGGGGCCGAGTGTGGTGATCACTGTCATGGGCTGTCTAACCTTAGTCCTTAATGTTAGGGACACGCAGATGTTACGAATAAGAAAAAGACGGCATTTTGTCGGCATTTTCAGAAGGGCGCAAGGGGATCCATACACATAAGGTAAGTAAAAGGCTTTATTTGAAATGAAAGTGTCTCTTTTGTGCGTTAAAAGACGCGTGTATCAGTGTAAAATACGGCTTCTGGTGCGAGAGTGTATCGCCCTATTTTATTCTTTATAAGGGTAGCCGTGTGTTAAAAGGATTTTCTTCTCCGTCTGTTTTAAAAGAGGTTCTGCATTTACTTTTGCCCATGGTATTGACCATGACACTGGAGTTGTCGATCAGTTTGGTCGATACCGTGATGCTTGGGCATTACAGTGCGACGCATTTGGCCGCGGTGGGTTTGGCGTCCAGTTTGTGGCTGCCGGTAGGGTGTTTTTTAATTGGTGTGACCTTTGGTATTACACCTTTGGTAACTCGCCATTTGCATGGACGTCAGCCTAAGCTCGTTAACATCTATATGTCTCAGGCGGTAGGGCTGTCGATTATTCTGGGTGTGGTGGCTTGTATTGTCACTGTGACCCTATTGCCACATTTTGCTCGCATGATGGCGACCCAAGAAGAAACCCGTCAGGTCGCGGTGGATTATCTGTATATCTTTGCGCCGGCTTTGCCCATGTTGGCTTTGATGACCGCCTACAAAAACTTATTTGAAGCGGCTGGTCGTCCAGGTTTTCCTTTGTTTGTGGCGAGTACCGGGTTGCTGCTGAATATTGTTTTTAACTATGTACTTATCTACGGCAAGTTGGGCTTTCCTGACTTAGGTGCACGTGGCGCGGCGATTGCGTCGAGTTTGTCTTTGTATTTGTCGGTGACTTTCTTTTTTGTATACGATCGCTTTTTTAATAAACGTCCTTTGTTCTCTCGGTTGATCTGGCGTTACATGAAGAAATTCTCTTTGTTGTTGCATATTGGCGCGCCTGCAGGCTTTGCGTTTACCTTTGAGGTAGCGCTGTTTTCCTCCATGACATGGCTGATTTCATCGTTTGGTGATTTGGCCTTAGGGGCAGGGCAAATTGTCATGTCGTATACCTCTATTTTGTTTACGCCCATGATGGCGATGAGTGCGGTGACGGCGATTGTAGTGGCTAAGGCCATGTCAAAAGAGGGTGTCTCTGGGGTGAGAAAACGTTTACGCGTTATTGTGTGGTTGGGCTTAGGTTACGTAGCGATTTGCTTTAGCATCACCCAGTATTTCCACGATGTTATTCCTTATATTTACAGCAGCGATGCCCAAGTGGTGGCCATGGCCGCGAGCATTTTATTGATCTCCTCAAGTTATCAGCTACCAGACATGCTGCAAACCGTGTTTACCGGTGCACTGCGAGGCTTTCGAGACACACGCTCATCGATGATCGCCTTTGCTGTGTCTTTGTTTGGCTTGAGTATCCCGTTTGGTTATTGGCTGTCTCACTACAGCCCTTGGGCAGACACGCTTACATTACGTGGGTTCTACATAGGCTTAGGCGCAGGCTTGAGCTTGTTGTCTCTGATATTGGTCGTGCGTTTACGCTTCATATTGAAGCGATATGAAGGCAAACGGATATTGTCTGAAAGGGAAGTGGCTTAGATAAACATGTGATGGGGAGCAAGTTTTGTAAAGGATGTGGTCGGTCTATACACGTGCCAATAAAGCCAATCATGCGAGACACGTGCGATTAGAGTGATGCTTTTTTACAACCGAGCGTCACTTGTCATTTGGACTTTGACCTATGGTTGAAACACTAAATCTCCAGTTACTGGCCGCTCTTTTTTAGGTATTCCAGCCCACAAGGGCAAGTACAACTCACATTGCATCACTGGCTATTTCGACTTTAACCTATGGTTGAAACACCAAATCTCCAGTTATTAGCCTAAAGGCTAACCTACAAGACCCGACACTTAGAATTAACGTGACT
>NZ_JBITUJ010000009.1:27139-86819 GCF_044542435.1 Marinomonas sp. NPDC078689
CAAATCTCCAGTTATTAGCCTAAAGGCTAACCTACAAGACCCGACACTTAGAATTAACGTGACTCAACCAACTTGCGCTCGCACTTGAACTTGAACTGTCACTTGTAGGTCAGTCTTTAGGCTGATGACCACTGTGCCAATAAAGCCAATCATGCGAGACACGTGCGATTAGAGTGATGCTTTTTTACAACCGAGCGTCACCGGTCATTTGGACTTTAAGCTATGGACTGTCACTTGTAGGCCGTGGCTTTAGCCCGGATGCCACGGAGTTTGGGGATCAGAAGAGCGAGACACGTGTGAGTAGAGTAATGCTATTAATTATATTGCATCACCGATCATTTGGACTTTAACCTATGGTTGGTTTCATCTGTTCATGAGTTACCGGCCTGAAGGCCAGCCCACAAGGGCAAGTACAACTCACATTGCATCACCGGCTATTTCGACTTTAACCTATGGTTGAAACACCGAATCTCCAGTTATTAGCCTAAAGGCTAACCTACAAGACCCGACACTTAGAATTAACATAACTCAACCAACTTGCGCTCGCACTTGAACTTGAACTTGTATGTCAGTCTTTAGGCTGATGACCACTGTGCCAATAAAGCCAATCATGCGAGACACGTGTGATTAGAGTGATGCTTTTTCACAACCGAGCGTCACTTGTCATTTAGACTTTGACCTATGGTTGGTTTCATCTGTTCATGAGTTACTGGCCGCTCTTTTCTAGGTATTCCAGCCCACGAGGGCAAGTACAACTCACATTGCATCACCGGTCATTTGGACTTTAACCCTCGGTTGAAACACCGAATCTCCAGTTATTAGCCTAAAGACTAACCTACAAGACCTGAGACAAAGAGCCTGACACCTGTGGTTAGCGTGACTCTTTTTTATGTATTCCAACCCACGAGGGCAAGCGCTAGGGGTTGTTGATTGTTTTACTTAGTGTTTTTTACACTGTTGAATTAGCCTGTCTATATCCATGTGTGCTTCGGTGCTGTCGGCGAGGCGGTCGATTTCTTGGTCGCGTAGGGCTGTGTAGTCAAATGGCGTGGCGTTTTCTACTCCAGCCCATTTTATGAGTGCGGCGAGGGCGTCTGGGTGGTCGAATAGGCCATGGAGGTAGGTGCCTATGATGGCGTTGTCGGCTGAGACGAAGCCTTCTTGCTGGCCGTTTTCTAGTGTCGCCAGTGGTTGTCTGTCCTGTGTGAAATGCGATACGCCACAATGAATTTCATAGCCCGTGAGTTGAGCGTGTGCTGGCAAGTCATTAGCCTTGTCTAACAACAGCGAGCCTTGGCGTTGTTTCAGCTGTTTGTCTTTTTCCAATACGGTTTCCATGGGAATAAAACCAAAGCCGTTTGATTCTGTGTTTTTCTCATGATTTTCTAAACCGTGCGGATCGAGTAGCTTTTCCCCTAACATCTGGTAGCCGCCACAAATGCCGATGACTTTGCCGCCGTATCTTAGGTGTTTTTGTAAGTAGCCTTCCCAACCTTCTTGGCGCAAAAAAGCCAAATCCGATTGCACGCTTTTGCTGCCTGGCAGTATTACTAAATCCGCTGCGGGTATGGTTTCGTTGGCGCCCACTAAGGTGACTTGCACATCAGGGTGTAAGCGCAGCGCGTCCCAGTCGGTGTGGTTGCTGGTACGCGGCATGACAGGAATAACAACCTGTAATTTGGCTTGAAGGCCTGCTTTTTCTGGGCTTTTTGCCACTGCGTCTTCAGATTCTAAATGGAAGCCCTTTAAGTAAGGTAAAACTCCTAGAACCGGTTTGCCGGTGCGTTCTTCAAGCCAGTCCAATCCAGATTGCAGCAAGCTGATGTCGCCACGAAAGCGGTTAATCACAAAGCCAATGACTCTGTCTTGCTCACTTGGACTAAGCAGATCTAGGGTACCAACAAGGTGCGCAAAAACACCGCCTTTGTCTATGTCGGCAATGATGATGACAGGGCTATCGACGGCTTCGGCAAAGCCCATGTTGGCGATGTCGCGGGCGCGTAGATTAATTTCCGCTGGGCTGCCTGCGCCTTCTATTAATACCGCTTGGTACTGGTCGGCAAGGCGATGGTAGGACTCAAGTGCGGCTATTTTGGCGATGCTTTTGTATTCGTGGTAACCCACGGCGTTCATGTTACCGATGGCTTTGCCTTGAATGATAACTTGCGCGCCTGTGTCTGTGTTGGGCTTAAGAAGAATCGGGTTCATGTCGACGTGAGGTTCTAGCCCTGCGGCATAAGCTTGCACGGCTTGAGCTCGGCCAATCTCGTTACCATCGGCGGTTACGGCGCTGTTTAACGCCATATTTTGTGGCTTAAATGGCGCCACACTGATGCCTCGGCGTTGGAATAATCGGCACAGGGCGGTGACTAGGGTGCTTTTCCCAGCATCCGACGTCGTTCCTTGAATCATTAAGTTAAAAGCTGGCATGCAAGTCATCACGTATTTGGTCAATTCGGTGGTAGAATTCTACCCGACATTGATGCTTTTTTAAGTGAAAAAAAGACGCTTAACCATGATTACCTCTATTTTTAATGACTCTTTTGAATTTCTGGGCTCGACGGCCACGATGCTGGTGGCCGCCTTGCTGTTGGATCGGCTGCTCGGCGAGCCAAAAAGCTGGCATCCACTGATTTGGTTTGGCCGCTGGGTGGATTATTGCCGACGGACGTTGCAATTGCCGCTTAGCGCAGACGTGTTCAATCAGCGTTTGTTGGGCGTTGCAGCTTGGTGTGCCGCCGTTTTGCCTTGTTTGTTTGTGCTCTTGCTCTGCTATTGGTTGCTTCCCGATTGGCTAGACAGCTTGCTGTCTGTGCTGATTTTGTACTTCTCCATTGGGTGGCAAAGTTTGCGCGAGCACGCTTTAGCCATCGCGACGCCGTTAAGTCTTGGGCAACTTGATGAAGCGCGATTTGCGGTGAGTCGTATTGTTAGCCGTGACACGCAGAATTTAACCGAGTCCGACGTGGCAAAAGCGGGCATTGAATCCGTGTTAGAAAATGGCAGCGATGCGATTTTTGCGCCGATTTTTTGGTTTCTTATCTTGGGTGCGCCTGGCGCTTTGGTGTATCGCTTGGCGAATACCTTAGATGCCATGTGGGGCTATAAAACTCGCGAACTTTTGTATTTTGGTTGGTTTGCTGCGCGCTTTGACGACGTGTTGAATTATCTTCCCGCGCGCTTGGTGGTTTACACCTATGCGGCTTGTGGCAAGTGGACTCAGGCGTTACGCTCGGCAGGTAAAGAAGAAGTGCGCTGGAAAAGCCCCAATGCCGGCCCTGTTATGGCCGCCGGTGCTGGCGCCTTGAATGTGAAGCTGGGTGGTGAAGCGCCGTATTTTGGAAAAATCGAGACACGTCCTGTGCTGGGCGAGGGCGATGCACCGACGCCTTTGCATTTAGAAAAGGCCATTGGATTAGTCGATAAAAGCGTTTATTTATGGGGATTGCTAATATGCATTTTGATTTAGTGCCGCCAAAACACGGTGGCGACTTGGCCTATTGGCAGCGAAAAGTCGGCGCACAGGCGTTGGCTTGGTTAGATCTTTCTTCGGCTTGCAATAGAGAGCCTTGGCCGATTCCTGCTATTGATCCGGCGTTATGGAATGAATTACCAGACCAAGCGGTTTTGATGGCGCAAGCGACCCGTTATTATGGCATGCGCCCTAGTGCGATTGGCGCGGGTTCTCAGCATATTATTGAGTCTTTGCCGGCTTTATTGAGTGAAAAACTGAAGCAGAAAGTCGTTATGGTGCCTCGTATTGGTTATCAGGAACATGCGTTTGCGTGGCAAAAGTGGGGCTATGAAATAGCCTACTACCAGGAGCTAGATGAGCTTTTAGAGCAGACTTGGCAAGTCGCTGTGGTGATACAGCCGAATAATCCGAGTGGCCGCTTGTCTTCTTTGGCGCAATTGCAGGCGGTGTTGAGTAAAGCAGAATCCATGGATGCTTACCTTGTCGTCGATGAAGCCTTTATTGATCCTATGCCTGAAAACAGCTTGTTGACGACTCAGGTGCCTGAATATTGGTCTCCTTCTTTGTTCGTGATGCGCTCAGTAGGTAAGTTTTTTGGCTTGGCTGGCGCGCGCGTTGGCTTTGCATTTTGTGCGACTCGTTGGCAAATTGCGTTGCAAAACCTAATGGGGCCGTGGCCGGTGGCAACACCGAGCTTGTTTTTAGTGGGCGCGGCTTTTGATGATGTCGTCTGGCAAGCGCAAGCGAAGCAAAGTTTAGCCGAGCGACAAGCCCTGTTTATTAACAGGGTCATGCCAAAGCTCAATACGATTTTTGACTCCCAAGACAGCGTGGTTAGTCCTTTGTTTGTGACCTGGCGTTTGGCGAATGCCGCGTATGCGGAGCACGTTTTTGACATGTTGCATTCGGTCGGCGTACATACTCGTCTGGGAGATGGCTGGATTCGAGTGGCGCTGCCTGCAACCGAGGAAATCCCTCGTTTAGACAGAGCCTTAATGGGCTTGTTAAAAACGGCGGGAGGGCGAGAGTTAGCATGAAGCATTTGGTGTTAGGCGGTGTGCGCAGCGGCAAGAGTGCATTTGCAGAAGCGCAAATTGCCGCGCTGGATAAGCCGGTACATTATGTGGCGACGTCTCAGGTTTGGGACGACGAGATGGCGAGTCGAGTAGCCAAACATCAGCAGCGCCGCCCTGATCAATGGCAGTTAATCGAAGAGCCGATTGCCTTGGCCGACACCTTAATACGCTTAAACCACCCTGATCACGCTGTGATTATTGAGTGCGTCTCTTTGTGGATAAGTAATTTATTATGCTTAGAAGACGAGGCTGTTTTTGAGCAAGAAACCCACGCCTTTTTAGACGCCGCTAAAGACTTTTCAGGTGAATTGGTTATTGTGTCAAGCGAGGTCGGGTTGGGCATTATGCCGATGAATAAGCTGGCTAGACGATTTGGTGACGAAATCGGCACAATGAATCAAAAATTAGCAAACTTGACCGAACGGGTAACTTTTGTTGCAGCGGGACTACCAATGCCGCTAAAATCCCCCCTTTAAAATCTGCCTTTGTGTTTTTTGCGTCATTTTCGACTAAAATGCGCGAATATCCCGACACAAGCAAACCTTTCTAGATGCTGCTGAAATGTAAGACGCTGTGATTATCATGGCGGCTTTGAGTATTTAGACCCCCGTTGCGACCGACTATGAGCATAGGAGCTTATGATGACCCCTTATTCGAAAGACTTTCCCGTTTCTTGGGAAGAGCTACACCGAAATGCACGTGCATTGTCTTGGCGTTTGTTAGAACAAGGACCATGGAAAGGCATTATTGCGATTACCCGTGGTGGTTTGGTTCCTGCGGCTATTTTGTGTCGTGAAATGGACATTCGCTTGATCGATACTATTTGTATCGTCAGCTACAGTGGCGATGCCGGTGAAGCCGCGATGAAGCAAGGCGAGTTGAGCGTGCTAAAAGGCGTTGAAGGGGATGGCGAAGGTTTTATTTTGATCGATGATCTGGTGGATACGGGGCGTACGGCGCAAAAAGTACGCGATATGTTGCCAAAAGCGCATTTTGCGACGATTTACGCCAAACCAGCCGGCAAACCGCTGGTGGATACTTTTGTTACCGAAGTGAGCCAAGACACCTGGATTCGCTTTCCGTGGGATATGGAATACACCTTCTCGACACCACTTGCAGATCGTCACGCAAAGTAAGCGATAAGTAAATAATCTAAAACGCTTTGTTCCTATCTGGCGGCTTGCGTAAAATGCCCTTCTAATACAGCGAGACATGTTGCAAATTTATACAAAAGTCTCGCTGTCATTCTTCTCTTAATACGCTATTTTTAAGATAGACATTTCAGTTTGCATAGCGGGTCTTAAAGCCGCTGCGCTTTTCTTTAAAACGCTTTATAGGATTTCACTATGCGCCAACATTTTTTTCGATTTGCTTTAGCGAGCTTATTATCACTTTGCATTGCGGTTCCTGCTTGGGCAGAAGGAACCGTGGCTCGGGCTGTTTTTTCTAACGATGTTATTGACCGTGAACCGATTGACGATATTGGTCAGGTTGTTTATGTAAAATATGGCGAGATACAAAGAGTGTATTTCTTTACCGATTTACGTGGCATGGCGGGTAGCCAAGTGACCCATCGTTGGAAATTAGACGGTGACGTGATGGCGGATATTTCGTTTGATATCGGTGGCGATCGCTGGCGTGTTTGGTCAAGCAAACGTTTAATGCCAGGGTTTGATGGAACTTGGACCGCAGAAGTCGTGCAAAATGGTAAGGTGATTGACTCTCGCTCGTTTCGTTATATAGACGAAGACGATGACAGCAGCAGCTCTGCTATGGAAACACCTGATCCCGCTATTAACACAACAGAGACAACGCAGTAGGTTTGTAATTATGCCGCATATACGAGTACGTGGGCTGCCATTTGAAGACCTTGAATCCATCGGAGACATTCTGGTGGAAAACTTGGCAGAGATCACAGACACACCAAACTCACATTTTACCCTTGAGTTTCAAGCAACGACCTATCTAGTTGTAGGAGGCGCTTCTCCGGCGTATCCATTTTTTGAAGTCTTGTGGTTTGACCGTGGCGACGAAGTGAAAGCGAAAGTCGCCCGCGCAATTGAAGATCTAACAAGACCACTGGTAGAAAGCGGCCAAGACATTACCGTATTGTTCCGCGATTTACAGGGCAAAGACTACTACGAAAACGGCGAGCATTTTTAGCAAATAACAGTCCGCGTAAGCCAGATTCCCGTCGTGCCTCCCTCCATGCCGGCCTACGATTATTTAGACTTTAACTGATAGGCTAGGTCTTGTGGGCCGTGGCTTTAGCTCGATTGCCACTGTGCTAATAAAGCCAATCATACGAGACACCTGTGATTAACATGACTCTTTTTCACAACCGAGCGTCACTTGTCATTTCGACTTTAACCTATGGTTGAAACACCAAATCTCCAGTTACCGGCCTGAAGGCCAGCCCACAAGGGCTTGGTGGCATCAAATGGTCTTGTACTTGTAGGCCGTGGCTTTAGCCCGGATGCCACTGTGCTAATAAAATCAATCATACGAGACACCTGTGACTAGAGTGATGCCAGATCTTGTAGGTCAGTCTTTAGGCTGATGACCACTGTGGTAATAAAGCCAATCATGCGAGACACCTGTGACTAGAGTGATTTCTTTTGGTCAGATAACATCACCGATCATTTGGACTTTAAGCTATGGTTGAAACACCGAATCTCCAGTTATTAGCCTAAAGACTAACCTACAAGACCTGAGGTAAAGTGCCAGACACCTGTGATTTATATGACTCTTTTTTAACAAAAAAACATCATCAACTATTTCGACTTTAACCCTCGGTTGAAACACCAAATCTCCAGTTACCGGCCTGAAGGCCAGCCCACAAGGGCTTGGTGGAACCAAATGGTCTTTCACTTGTAGGTCAGCCTTTAGGCTGATGACCACTGTGCCAATAAAGCCAATCAGACGAGACACGTGCGATTAGAGTGATGCTTTTTTACAACCGAGCGTCACCGATCATTTGGACTTTAAGCTATGGTTGAAACACCAAATCTCCAGTTATTAGCCTAAAGACTAACCTACAAAATCTGAGATAAAGTGCCAGACACGTGTGATTTATACGACTCTTTTTTAACAAACAAAACATCACCGGCCATTTCGACTTTAACCCTCGGTTGAAACACCGAATCTCCAGTTATTAGTCTAAAGACTAACCTACAAGACCTGAGATAAAGTGCCTGATATGTGTGATTAGGGGGGGGGGGGGCAAAAAAAGGCTACCCCAAAAAGGGCAGCCTAAGGTTGGTATATCTGGTTCGGTTTTGTTTACTTCTGAAACTCGTAGACTGATCCCAAGTCTAAGATCTTAGTCAGTTCATCCAGTGCGGTGCGGCTTTCGATGAGCAGTTGTGGGTCGGCGAGGTCTGCTTCGTGCAATGTGTCGCGGTAGTGTGCGTCTACCCAGGTGTTCAATCGGCCGAACAGTGTGTCGTTCATCAAGGTGGCTGGGTTGAGTGCGGCTTTTTCGGCTTGTGTCAGCGCGACACGAAGACGCAAGCAAGCGGGTCCACCACCGTTGCTCATGCTTTGTTTTAGGTCGAATACTTTGACTTCTGTGATCGGCGAATGACCTGCCACTAGACTATTCAAATACGCCCACACGGCTGGGTTGTTCTCACATTCCCCTGGTACGACCAGTACCATGTCGTTGTCGCCACGGCTTAATAGTTGGCTGTTAAACAAGTAGGATTGAATACAATCTTGCACAGAGACAGCGTCAGTTGGCACTTCAATCAGGTGAAACTGTGACGCACGATCGCCCCACGCAGCCAACAAGTCTTGTTTCATTTTGGCGGTATCGAGAAAGGCTTCTTGATGGTAAAAATGCGCATTGCGGTTGCCAACGGCGATGACGTCGTTGTGGAATACGCCAGCGTCTATCACGTCAGGGTTTTGTTGCGCATAGACCACTTGTGATGGGGTTAAACCATGGCTGCGCGCCACAGCTTGAGACGCTTCTAAGGTATGACGCGCTGGAAATTTCGCAGGACGTGGCGATGACATATCAAACGCCGACATGCCATAGACGAAAAATTCGATGCCTTGTTCGTTGTATTGGTCACAGAAGCGAGTGTGATTGGCGGCGCCTTCGTCTCCAAAATGATCGACACTTGGCAATGCTGAATGATGGGCAAAGTGTTTTTCGTCTTTGAAAGTCGCTTTTAAAATCGCGCCTGTGGTTTCGTGTTCGATCGAGCGATGAAACTTATTCACCAAATTAGCGGGGGTAAAATGCACGCGGCCATCTTGAGTGTCGCCACTTGGGGATACAGTGGCGGCGTTGGCCGTCCACATGCAAGACGCAGAGCTAACGGCGGCAAGTATTTTGGGGGCTTGTTTGGCTGCTTGTGCCAAAATGTCAGCATCTGAGCCAGAAAATCCAAGGCGACGTAAACTTGGGATATGTGGTCGCTCATGAGGCGCTAGTACCCCTTGAACGAAGCCCAGATCCGCCAAGGCTTTCATTTTTACCAAGCCTTGT
The DNA here is from genome assembly GCF_044542435.1 of Marinomonas sp. NPDC078689. Classification (NCBI taxonomy): domain Bacteria; kingdom Pseudomonadati; phylum Pseudomonadota; class Gammaproteobacteria; order Oceanospirillales; family Oceanospirillaceae; genus Marinomonas; species Marinomonas sp. NPDC078689. Next base: position 36,189 of record NZ_JBITUJ010000009.1, read on the forward strand.
TTGGCCGCGGCTTTCGGATTGGAAGGGCGCGCTGAGTTGTTTAAAGACGCGACATTACCAAAAGAAAGGCCGCTGTAGTTATGGGTCGGTCCCACTAAGCCATCAAAATTGGCTTCTGTCGCATTGTTCATGATTACCTCGATGTTCTGAATTCTGTATGGTTATCTTATTGCTAAGCGCTGCTGTCGCGCTCTTTGTGAATAGAGCGCGACTTGAAAGGCCGCTGGTTTATTGATCGTTTACAGCGTTAAGCCTGGGCCTAACTTTTCTGGCATGCATAGGCTGTCCGCTTCGATGCTCGCAACAGGGTAAGCACAGTAGTCAGCCGCGTAGTAAGCGCTCGCTCTGTGGTTGCCGCTGGCGCCAGTACCACCAAAAGGTGCCGCACTAGAGGCGCCGGTTGTTTGGCGGTTCCAGTTAATGATGCCGGCACGACTGTGTTGTAAGAACCACTCATACTCGCTTTTCTCATCAGACAAGATGCCTGCCGATAAACCGAAGCTGGTGTTGTTGGCCACTTGCATGGCTTGGTCTAATGAGTCGTAGCGCACAACGGTCAGCAGTGGGCCAAAGTACTCTTGGTCTGGCAAAGCATCTAGCATGTCAGTGGCATCGACAATGCCTGGTGTGACAAAGCCTGTGTTAGCGTCGCCGCGAGTCATTTCAAGCAGCGGTTTGGCGCCGAGTCCAACAAGTTTGTTGTAAGCTTGCAGCAAGCCATCGGCCGCTTGAGCGGAGACGATTGGTCCCATGAATGGAGCCTCTTCTGCGTCAAAACGATCAATGCGTAGGGCTTTGGTCGCAACGATAAGCTTTTCTAGAATCGCATCGCCGACGCGGCCTTTTGGTAACAATAAACGACGTGCACAGGTGCAACGTTGTCCGGCTGAAATAAACGCAGATTGGATGATTTCATGCACAGCCGCGCGTTGATCTGCGATGTTTTCTGAGACCAATAACGGGTTGTTACCCCCCATTTCTAACGCAAGAATTTTACCTGGATGGCCGGCAAAATCTTTGTGCAGTATATGGCCGACTTGTGGACTACCAGTGAAGAATAGGCCATTGATACCTTGATGATTGGCCAGCGCCACGCCAGTGGCGCGTTCACCTTGAACCATATTGACCACACCAGCAGGAAGACCGGCTTTTTCCCACAATTGAATGATTAAATCCGACGTGGCAGGGGCTTGTTCGCTTGGTTTAAAAACCAAGGTGTTACCCGCGATAAGCGCAGGTACTATGTGGCCGTTTGGCAAATGACCTGGGAAGTTGTAAGGCCCAAACACCGCCACAACGCCGTGTGGACGATGGCGTAAACGAGCTGTTGCGCCTGGCATTGGTGAGCTTTTTTCACCAGTGCGCTCGTCGTAGGCTTTTTGAGAGATGGCTACTTTACCGACCATAGCGGCGGCTTCGGTGCGAGTTTCCCAAATAGGCTTGCCAGTTTCGCGGCTGATCACGGTGGCAATGGCTTCGCTGTTTTCTTTTACCAGCGCGGCAAAGGCTTCAATGATGGCAATGCGTTCTGCTCGAGGGCGATTTGCCCAAGCAGGAAAAGCGTTGCGTGCCGCAGTAATGGCTTGATCCACTTGGCTTTCGCTGGCGCTGTTGGCTTCCCAAACTAGGCTAGCATCGGCAGGGTCGATAGAGCGAGACAGCGGGCCTTCGCCTTGAATCCATTGTCCATTGATGTAATGAGCTTGTTTCATGTGTGCTCCTCTTATTGAGTAGACTGTGTCTTTGCCATCATGGTCCGATGGCCTAGTGTGTTTGTGGTCGCTTTTGCATTGTCTTTTGTTAAGCGGTTTGTCGCGCCATTCTGCGTTTTAGTGAGGCGACAATTCGACAACGCGCACGGGTTCTTTATTAGAAACCGCAAGATGCTCAGCTTCTTCCTGAGTCAGCGTCATAGCGCTGCCAGGTGGGGTTGAGCGTTGAATCATGATGCAGCGGAAATCTTTCACCTTGGCATTTGAAACCAAATAATGAACGCCTTCCCCTGCGCCTTTTGGCTCGCCAATACTGGCAAGACAGAGACGACTGTCGCGAACCGCTCGAATGTCTTGTACGCGGGCTTCAATGGTCGGTCCGCCGTCGAAAATATCGACGTAATTTTCATAGCGGAAGCCTTCTTGCTCTAGCAAACGACGCGCTGGAACCGTGTTTTTATGAACTTGACCCAGCACGTCGCGGGCTTCTTGGCTGAGCAAGTTGACGTAAACAGGGTTGTTCGGCATCAATTCAGCAATAAACTGTTTACTGCCAAGGCTGGTTAGCTCGTCGGCACGATCAAAGTCGATGGAGAAAAAGTGACGACCTAGGCTTTCCCAGAAAGGTGACACGCCGTTTTCATCGCTGACGCCACGCATTTCTGCGAAAATTTTGTCGGTAAAACGCTCAGGGAATTGTGCCAAAAACATAAAACGCGACTTAGACAAAAGTTGTCCGTTTTTAGAGTGTCGGTAGCCTTCTTCTAAAAACAAGGTGCAGACTTCACTGCAGCCGGTGTAGTCATTGTTTAGTACTAGGGTTGGCATGATGTTGTGCACGCCAAGCTCACGAGAAGAATGTGTGATGGTACCCACGTGGTAACTGTAGAAGGGTTCATCTAAGCCCACGGCTGCTAGCAAACCGGTCGTGCCTACGATATCCCCTGTATCCGTGTCTTCCAACACCATTAGGTAATCTTCAAGGCCAGGTTTTTCGACGGTTTCTTTAGCAAAAGAGCGCGTTGCCGAGTCTATTTTGCGTTGTAAAATAGCTTCGTCGGCCACTAAAGAGGTAAAGCCAACCCCGGTTTTTTCTGCAAGCCGATAGAGGGATGCATGATCCTCTTGGCGAATTGGGCGGATGACCATCATGATAAAAATCCTCTTAAAAATATCTTCATACCAGCTCAGGCATTACTGCATGTCGTTGAAGTAAGTTGTTATTAAAGTAAAACCCACTGAATGCGGCTGCCAGAAGAGATCTGTAAGCGTTCTTGGGTGTCTTTTTCTATGGCGAGCCCCGCAACTTGCGGCTCAGCCGTGGCGGTCGTCACTCGAAAATCTTCTAAATGACCGGCCGAAATAAGGTGCGTTTTACCGGTTAGCGTGTCCGGTTGAATCAAGGCTTTGCCAATACGCTGTTGGCTCACTGTGGTTAAGTTTTCTGAGCGCGCTTCAAGCGTTGGCCCAGCGTCAAAAATATCCACGTAACCACGGAACTCGAAGCCTTCTTCAAGCAAGATGTCGGTGCTTTTTTCAGAGTCTTCATGGAGCACACCAATTACTTCTTGCGCCGCTTCTGGCAAGGTAGGAACGTAAATTGGGTAGCGTGGCATCAAGTCGGCAATGAAGTGCTTGTTACTGACGCCTGACAAGTAGTCTGCTTTTTTGAAATCCATGGTAAAAAAGTGTTTACCCAGAGCGTCCCAAAAAGGCGAATAACCATGACGATCGCTTTCGCCTCTTAGTTCCACGAACAGACGCTTGGTAAAGCGCTCAGGATGGCGAGCGATAAAGAGCAGTCTGGCACGAGACAACAGAGCGAGCGCCGTGGCATTTTGATGGGCTTTGTCGACCACGAGAGACATTAGTCGGCTGGTGCCGCTGTAGTCGTGGCAAAGAAATAAAGCAGAAATACGGTTATGGATTTGTAATTGAGGGGATGCGTGAACGACCTCATCAATACGATAACTGTAAAAAGGCGTGTCGATACCGACCATGGCTTCTAAACCGCAGGTTCCGACTATACTGTTTGTGCTGGTATCCACTAAGACAAATAAGTAGGATTCATCACCGGGTTGCACCACATCGGTTTGTAGAGAGCGGCGTGACGAGGCTATTTTGTCATTCAGTCTCTCACGGTTCGCAGGAAAATTTGTCATGCCGATACCCGCTTCCTGAGCTAAGCGCTCTAAAGCAGGAAGGTCACCAAAATCTACGGGGCGTACGAGATACATAAACAAACCTTGTAATATCGATGAGTGACGTGTGGTCTATCACTGGGAATACACATTAGGGGGTTATTATTCCCTAAGTCTAGTTACTTAAATAGAGGCTAAGTTTTCAAATAGCGACCAAGTATTCTGGTTTTTGGTAAAAATAGGTCGATTTTTAATAAAAGGGCTGGTTTATGAAGATGGGAGTCTATCGCCATTATAAAGGGGCGAAGTATTGGGTTGAGCGTGTAGTGACTCACAGCGAGACAGAAGAAAAACTGGTTATTTACCAAGCTTTGTACGGTGAATTCGGCTGGTGGGCACGCCCACTGAGTATGTTTTCCGAGCAGGTAGAAATAGGAGGAGAAAGTATTCCGCGTTTTGAATGGCTAAGAGCAGAGAAAAACGCAGAATAATCGTTAAGATGCATTCGCCTATTTATTCAGGCGTGTGCATCCAAGGGGACTCTCGCATAAAACGAATAATATTCTCACGTAACCAGCGATGGGCGAGGTCGTTGTGTGAACGTTCATGCCAAAAAATATGAATCGGGTGGCGGCCCTTGTATTCATCGACCTCAATGACTTCTTTAGGGATAGGCAAGACTTTTACCGTACAGAAGTTTTCTTTTTCACACATCATAGTCGAAAACAAATCACCAATAGAGCGAGAAGCCACTAAGGCCATGCCACGTTTGATGGCTTGCATGGTGACCATAAGGCTGTCTGTTTCTAAGGCTGGTTCTATGTCGTAGCCCAGCTTTTTGAGCTTATTAGCGGTGTTTTGAAAGCTCGAATCTTGATGATTACGTAAGTGATGGGTGACGGTTTTATGGGCTAGCAACTCTTCAAGAGAAATGTCGTCTTGATGAAACAATGGGTGCGCTTCGCTTAATACGATGCAAGCTTCCATATAGCCAATGAGTTTGCTGCGAATGTTGCCCGGTGTTTGATTGATCCGCATGATGCCAAGGTCGGCGTTGCCAGACATTAAATCTTCGAATTGGGATTCTTCCCCCCAGCCACTGATCGACAAGCGTGAATCAGGTGCTTCTTTGTGTACTGAGGCCAATAATGGGTCGATAAAACTTTCTAAATCCCCTTCGTCAACGCGTATGCGAAAGCGGCGTTGGAGGTTTTTTAAGTCCAAGACACTGGGTGCCATCAACTCAGATAAAGAGCTTAAAATAGGCTGAATCTGGTTGTTGAGTTCGGTGGCTTTAGCGGTTGGGCTTAAACCATAGGCTTGGCGGGTAAAGAGAGCATCCTTAAATAAGTCGCGTAATTTCTGCAGACTTTTACTTAAGGCAGGCTGTGTGACACCAAGGCGATCGGCTGCGCGCGATACGCTGCCTTCTTCCATGATGGTGACAAAGGCCACCAAGACTTTGATGTCGAGCTTTAGGACGTCATTTAGCTGCATAGTGTTCTCAATCCATTAGAATACGACGTGTGGCAGGCGGTTCGCCCACCACACATAAAGCAGTGCTCTATGATTCGAAATCCGAGCGTTTGCGATATTTTACACGGAACAAAAGCGCATAAAACACAGGAACCGCGATTAAAGTAAGGATTGTGGCAAAGCCCAAACCAAACGAAATCACCACGGCCATGCCTTCGAAAAACGCATCATAGAGCAATGGAATCATGCCTAAAATGGTCGTGATTGCGGCCATGCAAACCGGTCTAACGCGACTGACTGACGAAATAAAGATGGCTTCATAGAGTTCTGTGCCTTGCTCTATTTCCACGTTAATCTGATCCGCCAAAACAATGCCGTTTTTGACCACCATGCCGGACAAACTTAAGAAGCCCAGTAAGGCCATAAAGCCAAAGGCGGCATTCATCGCCAACAGTCCCGTAGACACCCCGATCAGTGCCAAGGGCACACAGAACCAGATGGTGAGCGGCACGCGTATCGAATTGAATAGCAGCACAGTGATGATAAACATAAACAAATACCCCATTGGCAAGGCCTTAAAGATATTGGCTTGAGCATCGGTACTGCTTTCGTATTCACCCCCCCATTCTAAGGCGTAGCCCGGTGGCAATTTAATCGCTTCTACTGCGCCACGTATGCGTCCGAAAACAGCCATGGCGGTTTCGTCATTCAAAATATTTGGGTCAGCCATCACTGTGATGGTGCGTTTTCGATCACGGCGTTCGATGATTGGGTTTTCCCAAACGGTTTCAAAGCCAGACACCAAGGTCGACAAGGTGACATAGGAACCAGACGCTGGGCTGTAAATTTGCAGATCACGGATCTGATCAATCGACACGCGCTCGCTTAGTGGCGCGCGTTGCACAATCGGTAAAAGGTCTGTGCCTTCGCGGTACAAGCCGATTTGTGATCCACTGAAATTAGTGAGCAGCACGTCATCTAGATCGGTTTTACTGATCCCTAAGCGTCGTGCTTGGGCGTCGTTAAACAGCGGGCGCAATACTTTTACCGGTTGGCGCCAATCGTCTTTGATGTTTTCTAAACCACCATCTTGACGATAGATTTCTTTGATCTGGGCGCTGTACTGACGCAACAAGACAGGGTCTGGTCCACTGATACGAGCTTCAACTTTAGCGCCACTGGATGGCCCAAGCTGCAAGCGTTCTAGTTTCACTTCGAGTCCAGGGTATTGCTCTTTCATCTGGTAATACAGATCTTTGAGTAAGCCTGGAATGTCTTCTTTGCTCTTAGTGCGGATAATAAACTGAGCGTAACTGGAGTTAGCCTGTTCAGCGGTATACGTCAGCATAAAGCGCAACATGCCTTGCCCAGTGGACGATGCAACATACTCAATACGCTTGTCTTTTAGTAACTTGCCTTCAATGGATCGAACCGTTTTATAGGTGTCGTCAATGTGCGTTCCTTCTGGCATCTGTATGTCCATATAGAACATAGGCGTAGACGACGGCGGAAAGAAGGATTGTTTAACAAACTGAAAAGCCCAACCTGCGGTCAATAAACCGACGATTAAGAGCGCCACAGTAATCCAGCGAAAATGCAGGGCTTTGTCGAGCAGCCATTTGTAGCCAGCAAACAAAAAGCCTTTATACGGATCTTCACCGGCGTCGTCTGTGCCCGCGGTAATGCTTTCCTTAAAGAATAAGTCACAAAAGAAAGGTGTTAGGGTAATGGCGGTAATCCAGCTTAGAAGTAGGGAAATCATCAGCACATAAAACAATGAACCCACAAATTCACCCACCGCATCCGGCGATAGGCCGATTGGCGCAAAGGCGGTAACGGCAATGACAGTGGCGCCGAGTAATGGCCATTTTGTTTGTTTGACAACAGCGCTGGCGGCGTCGAGCTTTGTCATGCCTCGCTTGAGGCCGATTAAGACGCCTTCGGTAACCACGATGGCGTTATCTACCAGCATGCCGAGGGCGATGATCAAGCCCCCCAAGGAAATACGCTGCAAGTTGATGCTGAAGTAATCCATGACAATAAAGGTGCCGAGGATGGTCAGCAGCAAAATTAGGCCGATCAGCAAACCTGAGCGAATGCCCATAAAGATCAAGAGCACAAGAATAACGATACCGACCGCTTCCGCTAGGTTCAGCAAGAAGTTGGAAACCGAGCGCTCTACTTCTTTTGATTGGAAGTAAATTGGGTCCATGCTGATGCCGACCGGCTGTTGATAGGTCAACTCATTAATGCGTTTTTCGAGTGTTTCCCCAACCTTGACCACGTTTACGTTGGCGGAGAAGGAGATGCCCAAAAGCAGAGATTTTGCCCCATTGAAGTCCACTATGTGGGTTTCAGGGTCCACGTATTCACGCTTGATGGTGGCCACGTCTTTTAGGCGAATAAGCTTGCCATTGATCGGCGTACCAACGATGAGGTTTTCCAATTCAGAGATGTCTTTGAATTCCCCCGTTGGGTTGATGCGAATGTATTCGCTGCCCACCTTAACCTTGCCCGCGTTAGACACATTGTTCTGGTTTTGCAGGAGCGATTGCAGTTGGCTTGGCGCTATGCCCATATTGGCTAATTTGGCGCGCGAGATCTCAATGGTGACCTGCTCATCTTGCTCCGCTGCTACGGTGACTTTGGCGATGCCATCGACCAGAACCAGCTCTCGTTTTACGTAGTCTACGTAGTTTTTCAGGTCTTTATAGCGATAGCCATCACCATGAACCGCCAGCATGACGCCGTATACATCACCGTAGTCGTCTAGGATGATTGGGCTGCCGACGCCGGTCGGAAAGCTGCCCGCCATGTCGTTGACTTTTTTACGCACTTCGTCCCAAATTTGCTTGAGCTCTTTGGCGCGATATTGGTCTTTAATGGTCAGCGTGATCTGTGAATAGCCCGCCTTTGATAAAGACTTTATTTCGTCCACATAGGGGAGATTTTGTAACTCTTGTTCAATCGGGTAGGTTACTTCCTCTTCGACTTGTTCAGGAGACGCGCCAGGGTAATTGGTGATGATGAGCGCATCTTTAATGGTGAACTCAGGGTCTTCTAGCTGACCAAGGTTGGTGAAAGCAATGGCACCACCGATCAATAGAATCAGTGTGACCATCCAGCTGGTGACTTTTTTCTCAATAAAATAAGCTGCAATATTCACTTATAAGCCCCGCTCACGAGTCCATGGGCGAACTTTTATTGATGTGGTTAAGCCATCCACACCGGCGGCCACAATTTGCTCACCGGATGATAATCCAGAGCGGATTTCAATCATCGAATCCTTCAATGTACCGAGCGTTACCACTCTTTTTGTCACGGTTTGAGTGTCAGGTTGAAAGACCCATACGGTACTTTCCGCTTTGCCTGTTTGGGTGTTTTCGCTTTGTACCACGGCTTCTACTGGCACAATGATGTGCTTGGTAATGCCCAATAATTTACTCAGGTCCATGTCGACATTGGCGGTCATGCCTGGCAACAAGGTGTGCTGGTTGGCGTCGTTACGAATCAGATGAAGCGTTACGTCATAGGCCATAGTGGATGGGTCTGGGGTGGTTTTGTGTTCTTTATAGGTGCCGTGAAAGACTTCATTTGGTGCCACATCAATGACCACATTCGGCTGATAATCCGTCTGTGTGGACTTAATGCTGACCACTAGGCTTTCTGGTACTTGAAACTCAACCTCAAGATTGTCGAGGTCCTGAATATGCATCAAGGTCTGTGTTGCACTGACGTATTGAAAGTTTTCTGTGCTAGTAGAGGAAATAACACCGTCAAAAGGCGCATACAGCTTGGTGTACTTCAGCTGGTTTTTAGCGCTTTCTAATGCATTGTCCGCTTGCGCTAAGGTGGCTTTCGCCTCATCAAATTGCGACTTGCTGGTGGCATTGCGTTTTAGCATGATTTGGATGCGATCAAACTGTGCTTTGGCTAAATCTTGATTGGCTTGTGCCAATTCGACTTGCAGCTTGTAGTCGGTCGGGTCCAGCGCAGCAAGCAATTCGCCTTTTTTCACTCGTTGGCCGTCGACCACATTGAGCTTCATAAGCTGACCGCCAACACGCAGGGCAAGATCGGCGTCTTCACTGGCTTTTAGCTCCGCAGGAAAGCGGCGAATATTGATGGCTTCAGTCGACCCAATGGTGATCAATTTAACAGGTCGAACAACCTCTTTTACCGCGCTTGTGTCCTCATTATCAGCAGAACAGGCGGTTAACAAAAGAGACAACATTAGTATGGCAAGTGTGCCACATTGTTTACGTTTAAAGCGCTTCATTCATTGCTCCGTAAAAACCAAGTAAATATTTCAGATAACTTTATTTTATATCTCTATGGCGCAAGTATAAATTTTCAATTGCATATTAAAGATATGACAAAAAGTGATATCTTGCCGTTAAATTGAGATGGAAAAGTTATGCTTGGAAGAGAGGAGAAAATTGCAGTGTGCTGAACACCAGGTTTTACGGGGCGGTTATCCGTAAAACCTGGTGGTTACTGAGCAAGATTAGGTTTTATCGAGTTGTTCTAAAAAGGTTTCTAGCACTAAGTTTGCCCGTGCGCCTTTTCGGGTAATGGCAGAAAACTGAGTAATGTAGTGGCATTCATCGGGCAAGATGGCGCGCATACGGCCATCCCTTACCCAAAGATCCGCCACATGATCGGGTAAAAAGCCAATATAGCGGCCCGTTAAAATAAGGAAGGAAATGCCTTCGCGGTCGGTGGCGGTCGCACTTGAGGTCAGTGGTTGATGCTGGGCTTTGGTGTCAGGTGTTTGCGCGTAAGCAGGTAATACCGCATCAAAGTCTTTTAATGCGGCTTTACTCAGCTTTTTATCCGCGACATTAAACAGCGGGTGAGAATCGCTGCAATAGAGTTGTGAGCGCTCTTCGTATAACGGACGATATTCCAAACCGCTGAGTATTTTTAAGTCCGGCACGATACCAATATGCAAACGGCCATCGAGTACGCCACGTTCCACATCGGTTGGTGGAATCATGCGGATATTAATGGTGACTTGTGGGCCCTTGTCTTTTAATGAGGCAAGGGCTCGGGTGATTCGGGTGTGAGGCAAGGTGACGAGATTATCGGTGATACCGATATTGAGCTCGCCTTTTAAATGCTGATGAAGCGCATTGATCTGGGTGCGAAAATCTTCCAAAGAAGAGAGCAGTTGCAAGGTGTATTCGTATACTTGGCTGCCTTCGTTGGTTAATGAAAACCCCGATCGCCCCCGCTGGCACAAACGAAATCCCAAGCGTACTTCTAAGTCTGACATGGCGATACTGATGGCGGCGCGGCTAATGTTAAGATCGACTTCTGCCGCAGAGAAACCGCCGCATTCAACCACGGTTTTGAATATTCGTAAAATACGTAAATCGGTATCGCTGACTCGTCCTTGGAACTTGTTCATGGCCGTGCTCTTCTTTAGTAATGCTTATTTTTTTAATGACTCACTTAACTAATCACTTAACTAAAAGTTAATGAAATTGACTTTTATTAATCTATTCTGGTTGGCATAGTGGTGTCAATCTAGCGTGTCGCAAAACGAATAGAGAGACCCAAACACGACTTTAAACTAACTTCACGGAGTGCTCATGGAAACGATCGGACATTTAATCGGTGGTCAACCATCCCACGAAGCGTCACGTACCCAAGACGTATTTAATCCTGCTACTGGTGACGTTGCCAAAAAAGTAGCGATCGCCTCGAAAGCCACGGTTGAAGAGGCGATTGCGGCGGCTAAAGCGGCTTACCCTGCTTGGCGTGAGACGCCACCATTAAAGCGGGCGCGGGTGATGTTTAAATATAAGGCGTTGCTTGAGCAACATGCGGATAAGATCGCGGCTATGATCGGCGCTGAGCATGGCAAGATTTGCCATGATGCCGCTGGTGAACTGCAACGTGGTATCGAAAACGTAGAATACGCGTGTGGTGCTCCTGAGTTACTAAAAGGCGAGTTTTCGAAAAACGTCGGTCCAAACATCGACTCTTGGAGTGAGTTTCAGCCTTTGGGTGTGGTAGCTGGTATTACGCCATTTAACTTCCCTGCGATGGTGCCTTTGTGGATGTTCCCTATGGCCATTGTGTGTGGCAATACCTTTGTGCTTAAACCGTCAGAACGAGACCCAAGCACAGCGCTATTTATCGCCGAGTTATTGCATGAAGCAGGCCTGCCTGCTGGCGTAATGAACGTGGTGAACGGCGATAAAGTGGCCGTGGATACCCTATTGACGTCGAAAGACGTGAAAGCGGTTAGCTTTGTCGGCTCCACACCAATCGCCGAATACATTTATGCCACCGCCAGTGCCAATGGCAAACGTTGTCAAGCGTTAGGGGGCGCGAAAAATCACGCGATTGTGATGCCAGATGCGGACATGGACAACACAGTAAACCAACTGTTGGGCGCTGCGTTTGGTTCTTCTGGTGAGCGTTGTATGGCGCTTTCTGTGGCAGTAGCCGTAGGTAAGGAAGCGGGTGATACCTTGGTCGCCAAAATGAAAGAAGCCATGGCGCCGCTAAAAATTGGTGAATGTTCTGATAAGAGCAATGATTTTGGTCCAGTCATCACTCAAGAGCACAAAGACAAGGTTGTGGGCTTTATTGACAGTGCAGAAGCGCAAGGCGCGACTGTCGTTGTGGATGGCCGTAACCCAGTTGTTGAAGGCTATGAAGGTGGCTTCTTTGTGGGAGCGACCTTGATTGATGGCGTTACTAAGGAAATGGACAGCTATCAGCAGGAAATTTTCGGCCCTGTTTTACAAGTCGTGCGTGTCGATACCATGGAAGAAGCCATGCAATTGATCAATGACCATGAGTATGGCAATGGTACCTGTATCTTTACTCGTGATGGCGAAGCGGCACGTTATTTCTCGGATCATATTGAAGTCGGCATGGTGGGGATCAATGTGCCATTACCTGTGCCTGTGGCCTACCATAGTTTTGGTGGCTGGAAGCGTTCTTTGTTTGGGGATTTACACGCTTATGGCCCAGACGCGGTACGTTTTTACACCAAACGTAAAACCATTACGCAGCGCTGGCCATCGGCTGGTGTGCGCGAAGGTAAGAGCTTTGCTTTTCCTTCTTAATGACTCCCAGGTCTCTTTAGAAGTGGGCAAAAATCGTTAGCAATAGGACAGATTTTTTGCCTTTACTGAGTCCTTTGAATGGTCGCTCACCACCTGGTGGCGGCCATTATTTTTAGCCTGATACAGTAGGCCATCCGTGCGCTTAAACGTTTCTTCTAGAGATTCCCCCTGTTTGGCTTGAACCAACCCAATGCTGCAACTAATCGGAGCGTCCCAATTGGGAATCTGCACGGCTTCTGGCATTTTTGCGCACATGTCTTCTAATCGTTTCTGAATGCTTTCTATGTGGGTGTTTGGCAGAATAAAGAGAAACTCTTCTCCTCCCCAACGACTGCAAATGTCGCTTTCTCGTAAGCTGTTAGACAGGTATTGAGCAATCTTTACGAGTGCTTCATCTCCAGCGTCGTGACCGAGTTCATCATTGATTTGTTTGAAGTTATCCACATCGACCAAGGCAATACAGAATGGGGTAGTGTTGAACTTTTGGCGAGAAAAATAATATTGCAGCATACGCTGTGCAAAGCGACGGTTGAAAAGTTGGGTTAATTCGTCGTGTTCAGCAAGCTGCGAAATTTTTAAAAACTGATTTTCAAATAAGCAGCGCGCAATGGCCGCAATGAGAATAAAAGGGATACTGGCGAAGGTAATATTAAAAATATAAAGCGCTTGATAATGGGGAATGAGCTCAGGCAACTGCACCTTAAAAAGGACAGAAAAAACGCCAAATGCCAGCATATTGAGAATGCCAAGTATGGTTGAGCTAACCACGGGCAATACAGGAACGGCCACAATCAGTAAAGCCATAGGCCACAGGTAATATTGAAAGCCGGCTTCTGCGCCCAATAGTTTGGTGGCTAAAAACGCATGAACAATAATTTCACCACACATGATCGCAGCGGACAAACCATGTTGATGATGTTTGTTAGACCAGAGGGTCGAGAGCCATAGAAAGACACTGAGAACATTAAACCAAGCCAAAATAGGCTGCTCTAAATACGCAAAAAGAGCAATAAATAGGGTATGAACCAAGGTGCCAATGACGGAGGCAGTATTAAAGATAAAAGCTTTTTGCTTTAGGTTATTAGCGAAACTGGTTGAAGCTGGGTGTGTTTTCATTATTTTCCACAGGGCAGCACTGGGGTGACCAAGCACGACCGCTCCTCGCTTTATTTCTAATTACATTGCTAGTAGGGTTTGTTTTAATTTGTAATTGTATGTTAATCAGGCATCAAATAGCCAAATAAAAATCCGTTCCTCAATATTATTTTGAACACTTAATGTACTATTTTGCATTGTTTGCAATGAATTTTTATTCTGGCTGCGTATTTGTTGGCTTGGCTGGTTTTGTAAAATCGGCGTTATTTTATGCATGGGATGTAAGATGAATCATATAAAGCTCAGTATTAACAAGTGGTTAACTCTATCACCTGTACTGCTTGCTCTTTTTTTAGTTGCGTGTTCTGGTCAAGTAACCAAGCCTGAGCCCGTTTCTGCAGAGAACAAGCTGACCCTTTATGTGAAAAATAACACGGCGTATTTATCGGGCATTTTAGAAGCCGATTTGCCGAGTAAGCTAACCAAAATGATTCGTCAGCACCCCAATGTGACCGATATTGTACTGGTGGATGTGCCCGGAACCGATGATCAGCAAGCCACGATGGAAGGAGCGCGGTTAATCCGACGCCTTGGTTTGAACACACATATTGCGGCCACTGGTTATGTATTGTCTGGCGGCGTTGATCTATTCTTAGGGGGGGTGAAGAGAAGCATAGGCGCAGGCGCAGGTGTTGGCGTGCACGCTTGGTCGGATAACGTAGGAACGGTGGCGAATAAGCTCAATAAAATGAACCCAGTGCACGCCACCTATGTGAACTTTTATCTTGAAATGGGCGTTCCTGAGCGTTTCTATTGGTTCTCTATTCAAGCGGCGCCAGCGAGTCGAGTGTATTTTTTATCACCCGAAGAAATGTATGATTATCAGTTAGTGACGGAATAAAATGCTTTAAAACTGGCTATGTTAATGACGCCTTGGCGAAGGAGGGGGTATGGAGCAAATTGAACTGTTCACCATTGAAAACCCTTGTCGCGGCGTGTGTGAAAACAGCGTTAAAGGTTTCTGCAAAGGTTGCTTGCGCAGTCGCGAAGAGCGCTTCCATTGGCATACCTTGTCGAACGAAAGCCGACATCAGGTATTGGAGTTGTGTAAGCAGCGCCGTCAGCGATTATTAAAAGCCCGCCAAGATAGGTTAACACTCGCTTCTTCCAAAGCGCTTCCTTACGGCATGGAAGAAGGCGGCGATCTCGTGCCCAACACAGTGTTAGACGACGAGACGTTTGAGTTAACCAGTGAGCCTTTTTACCCTGACGCTAATGAGTATTAGCGATCAAAAATAGCGTCCAGTGCTTCTGATAAACGTTCTACGCCAATCACTTCCATTCCCGCGATCGGCTTTTTCGGACAATTGGCTTTTGGCACGACGGCCTTGGTAAAGCCATGTTTTGCGGCTTCACTAATGCGTTCTTGCCCAGACGGCACCGGACGAATTTCCCCAGATAACCCCACTTCACCGAGCACCACCAAATTGTGTGGTAAGACTTGGTCCCGAAAGCTTGAAACCACCGCGGCAATGGCGGCTAAATCGGCACTGGTTTCCAGTACTTTCACACCGCCTACTACGTTTAAATACACATCTTGGTCGGACGTTAATAAACCGCCGTGTTTGTGCAACACCGCCAGCAACATGGCAAGTCGATTGTGATCAAAGCCAACGGTGACGCGTCTTGGGTTGCCAAGTGCGGAGTCGTCTACCAGCGCTTGCAGCTCCACCAATAAGGGGCGAGTGCCTTCCCAAACCACCATCACCAAACTGCCAGCAGCAGGATGATTGCTTCGGTTTAAGAAAATAGAACTGGGGTTTTTGACTTCTCTTAAGCCGTTTTCCAGCATGGCAAACACGCCCAGTTCATTGATCGCGCCAAAGCGGTTTTTCATGCCGCGTAAGGTACGAAAGCGCGAGTCTTCAGAGCCTTCGAGCAACACCGAGCAATCCACCATGTGTTCGAGGACTTTAGGCCCTGCCAGCGAACCGTCTTTGGTGACGTGACCAACCAGCAAGACGGCGGTTTGAGTTTGCTTAGCAAAACGCGTTAACACCGCGGCGCTTTCCCTGACTTGAGAGACGCTGCCGGGGGCCGATTCAATGCCATCTAAGTGCATGACCTGAATCGAGTCGATTACCATGACCTTTGGTTTGACTTGTTGCGCAATGGTGAGAATGCTTTCAACATTGGTTTCCGACAGCATTTTTAAGTTTTTTGTCGGCAAACCCAATCGTTGAGCACGCATGGCCACTTGCTGTAGAGACTCTTCACCGGTGACATAAAGCGCGTCTTGCTGTTGAGCAAGCCAGCACATGGTTTGTAATAACAGGGTACTTTTCCCGGCACCTGGATGGCCGCCAATCAGGACCACGCCGCCGGGCACCAAACCACCGCCTAACACGCGGTCAAACTCGTTGGTGCCGGAACTAAAACGTGGCACATCACCAAGGTCGACGTCAGACAGGTCTTGAATCCCCGTCACTGCGCCAGCGTACCCTTGATAACGTGGGTCTTGGTTTGCGGCAACGCGGGCCGACGTTTTGCTTGAGGTTAGGCGGATTTCAGACAGTGAGTTCCACGCACCACAGGCTTGGCATTGGCCTTGCCATTTGGCGTAGTCGGAGCCACATTCATTGCATACAAACGCTGTTTTTGCTTTAGCCATAGGAGTCTTATCTATTCGTAAAGCCCGCCTAATGAGCGGGCTTTGATGTGTTCAAGTATAAAGTGAGAATACCATAAAGGGTTATTTAGTGATGATTTCGCTGGTCCAATTCACTGAGTACAAATCGGTGCGACGGTCTTTTAGGTTATTCACAGAACCTTCACTACGGGTTTGTTTTAGCTTATCCAAATCCAAGTCTGAGAACATGATCATTTCTGTATTTGGCGTTGTCTCAGCCATAATCGCATCGTGAGGGTAGGAGAAATCGGAAGGCGAAAATACCGCGCTTTGCGCGTATTGAATGTCTAGATTCTCCACTTGCGGCAAGTTGCCACAGCTACCACAGATAACCACATAGCATTCGTTTTCGATGGCGCGTGCTTGGGCGCAATTACGCACTCGCAGATAGCCATTTTTGGTGTCTGTCCAGAAGGGCACAAACAGCATATCCATGTCTTGAGTGGCGAGTAAGCGGCCTAGCTCAGGGAATTCCACATCGTAACAAATCAAGATCCCAACGCGGCCTGCATCGGTATCAAAGACGCGTAATTCATTGCCGCCTTGGATAACCCAGTCACGGCGTTCGTGTGGGGTGATGTGGATTTTCTTCTGTTCTTCAACGGTGCCATCACGACGACATAAAAAGCTTATGTTATACGCTGTTTCGTCTTCCATAATCGGCATTGAGCCGGTGATGATGTTGATGTTGTAACTGACGGCCATTTGCGACATTTCGGTTTTAAAGCGTTCGGTGAAGCTGGCTAAAAAGCGAATGGCTTCTGTCTGGTTGCTTTGATCTGGGCTTAATCCCATGAGTGGCGCGTTGAAGAATTCCGGCAAAATGGCAAAGTCACTTTTGTAATCGGACACCGCATCAACAAAGTATTCCACTTGTTTGAGCAGCTCATCGACACTTTCTACTTCGCGCATTTGCCACTGGATCGCACCGATACGGACTTGGGTTTTGCGCGATTCAATTACCGTGGTTTCCGGCTCGAAAAAGATGTTTTTCCATTCTAGTAAGGTGGCATAACCTTCTGATTTTTCGTCTTCAGGTAGGTAGCTTTTTAGTAGGCGTGTGACTTGGAAATCATTGGACAATTGAAACGACAAAATAGGGTCGTATATTTTGCGCTCACGAACGGCTTCTAGGTATTCCGCTGGTGACAATTCGTCTGAATGCTCGTGGTAACTAGGGATGCGTCCGCCTGCCAAAATAGCGCGTAAGTTATGTTGGCGACACAGTTCTTTACGGGCTTCGTATAAGCGTCGACCAAGGCGATAGCCACGGTACTCAGGGTGAATCAAGACATCCAGACCGTACATGGCGTCGCCATTGCGGTCATTAAGAATGGTTTCTTTTTGGCCGATCAAATCATCGTAAGTATGGGGGTTACTGAAACGCTGATAGCTCACTTGTACCGAGAGGGCAATGCCGACGATTTTTTCGTGGTCTTCTAGGCAAATCTGACCTTCTGGAAAGTCGGTGATCAATTTGTCGATAGTAAACTTAGGCCATGCACCGCCAATGTCATCGTAGACGCCATCCATCAGCTCTTTGACTTGATCGTAATCGCTTTTGGTTAAATTACGGATCTTTAAGTGCATATCTTCAGACATGGTAACTCCTTATTAGTGCTGCAGAGCGTCGTATTTGAGGACGGGGAAATGCGGCCGATTTGAAAGTGTTTGAAAGTGAGAAATAGCTTACCAGAAAAAAGAAAACCCCGCCGTGTGGCGAGGTTTTATTTTAGCAAGAAAATGTGCTTAACAAAGAGTCTGAGTAGCGCGTCTGCGTTGTGCGAGATAGCGCGCTACCAGAATGCTTAGCTTTTGTTGAATTCAGGGTACGCTTCCATACCACATTCAGAAAGGTCAACACCTTCGTATTCTTCTTCTTCGCTAACACGTACACCCATGATGGCTTTGATGATCAACCATACGATTAGGCTGGCAAAGAATACCCAAACAAAGATGGTAAGCGCGCCGGCGATTTGGCCGAAGAAAGAAGCGCCATCGTTAGTTAGAGGAACCGCTAATAGACCCCAAATACCAACCACACCGTGAACGGAAATCGCACCCACTGGATCATCGATTTTCAGTTTGTCTAGGGTCAGGATAGAAACCACAACGATCAGACCACCCACCGCACCAATTAGGGTTGCACCCAATGCAGATGGCGTAGAAGGTTCCGCCGTGATAGCGACAAGGCCTGCCAATGCGCCGTTTAATAGCATGGTCAAATCGGCTTTACCGAATAGGATACGACCAAGTAGCAAGGCAGCAACCGCACCACCAGCCGCCGCAGCGTTGGTATTCAAGAACACCATAGCGACAGAGTTTGCGCTGGCGATATCGCCAAGTTTAAGAACCGAACCACCGTTGAAACCGAACCAACCTAACCAAAGGATGAAGGTACCAAGTGTCGCCAATGGTAAGTTAGCACCAGGGATGGCACGTACTTCACCGTTAGGACCGTATTTACCTTTACGAGCGCCTAGTACTAATACACCTGCAAGTGCAGCAGCTGCGCCGGCCAAGTGAACAATACCGGAACCTGCAAAGTCAGAGAAACCAATGTCGCCAAGGCTGTACATACCGAAGACAGCGTTGCCGCCCCAAGTCCAAGAACCTTCCATTGGGTAGATGAAGCCTGTCATCACGACTGCAAACACAAGGAATGACCAAAGTTTCATACGCTCAGCAACGGCGCCAGATACGATCGACATAGCGGTTGCAACGAACACCACTTGGAAGAAGAAGTCAGAGGCTGTTGAGTAGATAGAACCGCCTTCAAAACCGCCTTCGCGAGCAGCGAAATCTGCTAGAGTAGCCGCAGTATCAACATCTTGAATACCCGTTAGGAACCAAGTGCCGCCATACATGATGGAGTAACCACAAACAAAGTACATGATGCAGGCAATCGCAAACAATGCGACGTTCTTAGTCAGAATTTCTGTTGTATTTTTAGAGCGGACTAGACCCGCTTCTAGCATGGCAAACCCAGCTGCCATCCACATAACTAATGCGCCGCACACCAAGAAGTAAAAGGTATCCATTGCGTATTGTAATTGAAAAATTTGATCTTGCATGTTTCGCCCCCCTAAAGGCTAATAAGATTCGAACGTGTGTTAAACCGCGTCTTCGCCAGTTTCACCGGTACGAATACGAACCGCTTGTTCAAGGTTAACGATAAAGATTTTACCGTCGCCGATTTTGCCGGTATTGGCGGCTCCCGAAATGGCTTCGACCACTTGGTCGGTCATGTCGTCAGCTATGGCAAGTTCAATTTTTACTTTAGGCAGAAAATCCACAACGTATTCTGCACCGCGGTAAAGTTCTGTGTGACCTTTTTGACGTCCGAACCCTTTCACTTCTGTTACGGTAATACCTTGTACACCGATTTCAGAAAGCGCTTCTCGAACATCATCGAGTTTAAATGGCTTGATGATGGCAGTTATAAGCTTCATACCCACAGTCTCCTTTAAAAGTCTGTCTTATTGTCTGTATCGCAGGTATCAAAGCTTATTCAATATGCGTGCCATAACGCCGATGTGCCTATGTTATAAGGGCTTTGCCAGTAAAGTGTTGAAAATGAGGAAGCAAAAAGATTCACCTTCGATCTTTTTTGGTGCATCTAGTTGGGGTGGTGCGCTGTTATTTTGCATTTATTTGGTGCGATTTATTTTCGCGTTGGCATGTTGTCGTGGGGAATTTTGGCTTATCTGTTTGCTCTTGCACTGAAAAGTCTCTGAGAGGAAGCCCGTCACTTGCGGTGACGCGCGCTATATCATGGGGAGAAAAGAGCGATTCTTGGTTTTTACTGCACGAAAACCAAGCATAACGACCAAATGAGTCAGTCTAGTGGCGATATTTAATCGTAACA
The DNA here is from genome assembly GCF_044542435.1 of Marinomonas sp. NPDC078689. Classification (NCBI taxonomy): domain Bacteria; kingdom Pseudomonadati; phylum Pseudomonadota; class Gammaproteobacteria; order Oceanospirillales; family Oceanospirillaceae; genus Marinomonas; species Marinomonas sp. NPDC078689. The sequence goes on from NZ_JBITUJ010000009.1 coordinate 56,258, forward strand.
TTGCATGGATTACCCAAGACAGACATAGTGCAGGCTTCTATACTATGGCGTAAATAGCATGACGTAAGAGGGTCACATGATCGATCAATTTATTAAGCAATTGGGCTCAGGGTTAGAGCAAACTGCCGACATACTAGGCAAGTTGCCAAAAGAAGAAATTCAAGCGCAATTACATCAGGTTGCCAAAAATACGCTGACTAAAATGGATTTAGTAACGCGCGATGAGTTCGAGCTGCAAGCTGCGATGTTGGTTAAATATCGTGAGCGCTTAGGGCTTTTAGAAGCGCGCATTGAAGAATTAGAGCAAGCGGCGGCAGAGTCAGTTGCGAAAAAGGCGCCAGCGAAAAAAGCCCCTGCTAAGAAAGCAGCGCCCAAAGACGACATAAGCAAAACAGCGTCGGACGAAAAATAAACACAACCGTGTCTGGCGAGCCTTTATATTAGGGTTGCCAGCCTTGTTTCCAGTGTTCGGGTGAGGTCAGATTACGCCAAGGAATGGTGTACTCTTGACGGCTTAACACCGCCTCAATGGTGCATTCGATGACGGTGTCTTGCTCATCTCTAATGAGCTTGGTGACAATGAAGTGTTTTTCTTTTTGTTTGGGTGAAGTCGATGTCCATTTAGACAGTAGCAATTTGTTGGGGTTAATTTGATGCATATAAATTCCCTTATTAAGCGCTCAGAATGGAAGGTTCGCGCAGACATAATGTATTTCTAAAACTAGAAATAAGACGTGAGTTATTGGTTATACGTCGCCATCGTCGAGCTGGATTGCTCGATGTTATACAAGATCAAGGAGTGATCGTGAGCTTAGCAACTATCTATGGCCGCGCCCGAGTTGGTGTGGCATCACCGTTGGTGACAGTGGAAACCCATATCTCGAATGGCCTTCCTTCCCTCAATATAGTGGGCTTGCCCGAAGCCGCCGTGCGAGAATCAAAAGACCGCGTACGCAGCGCCATCATTAACAGCCGTTTTGAGTTTCCTACCCGCCGTATCACCATTAATTTAGCCCCAGCAGACCTGCCCAAAGAGGGTGGCCGCTATGATTTGGCGATCGCCATCAGTATATTGGCGGCTTCAGGACAGTTAGGCGAAGTGAACTTACGGGCTTTTGAATTTATTGGTGAACTGGCTTTGTCTGGCGATATTCGTGGCGTGCCTGGTTTACTGCCTTCTGTTATTGCTTGTCAGCAAGCGGGTCGACAGCTTATTTTGCCTGAAGACAACCAATCTGAAGCGGCCTTAGTGGACGGGGATTCTGTGTTTGCTTCCCGCTTAACGCAAGTCACCGCACACCTTCTTAAACTCACGCCTTTATCCCCTTGTGCCCACAACCTCAATGAAGCGGACCATTTCGTGGAGCATAGGGACATGCGAGATGTAAAAGGCCAATACCAAGCGCGCCGAGCGTTAGAAGTGGCCGCCGCAGGCGGTCATAATCTGTTATTTATCGGACCAGCAGGCACTGGCAAGACCATGTTGGCGTCTCGGTTGCCGAGCATTATGCCGGCCATGACAGAAGCCGAAGCGCTGGCCGTGGCGTCGGTACAATCGGTGGCGGGGCGCAAAATGGGAACAGATTGGCATTGGTCTGAGCGTCCTTTTCGCTCACCGCACCATTCTTGTTCGGCCGCCGCGCTGGTAGGTGGGGGCTCGATACCCAAACCGGGTGAAGCCTCATTAGCGCATTGCGGCGTACTGTTTTTAGATGAGCTACCCGAATTTGATCGTAAGGTATTGGAAGTATTACGTGAGCCGTTAGAAAACGGTGAGGTGCACATCTCCAGAGCCCGTGGGCAAGTGACATTTCCGGCTCGCTTTCAGCTGGTGGCAGCAATGAATGCAAGCAATGAAGCCTATACGGGTGAGCAGGATTATTACCAATCCAGTGCCAGCCAAAAATACCTAAAGAAACTCTCCGCGCCTTTTTTAGACCGCATTGATTTACACGTAGAAGTGCCGCCTTTGCCCTCTAGTGTGTTGGTAAATGCTCAAGAAGAAGGAGAAGACAGTTACGCTATTCGTCAGCGTGTCGAACTTGCCGTAGCAAGACAAAGGCTACGCCAAGGGATGCAGAATTCACAATTGTCTGGCCGTCAGCTAGAGGCCATTTGCGCGCTGAATGAAGACGATAAACTCTTTATGCAGCAAGCCTTGGAAGCGCTAAAACTCTCCGCTCGGGCTTATCACAGAGTGCTTAAAGTGGCGCTGACGCTTGCCGATCTCAGTGGCTCAAAGGTGACGCGTTCGCATTTAATGGAATCGCTCAGTTATCGTAAAATGGAGAAAACGTTGGCTGGCGCAGCAGCGAATTAACGTAAATATCAGGATAGATAGGATTTTTAGTCAGTCTTGTGTCAGCCTTTGCTTTTGTATATTGGCGGAACACTGGTCGCTTAATAGAATGCAAGATCACTTTTCCTATTTAGAGGTATTGGCATGGTTAGCCCTAAAGTTTTGATTTTAGCGCTGATGGGCGTGAGCTCTGGAGTATTTGCGTTCGGGGTGGAAGGAAATACGTTTCAATTAGGATTGTATGCTTCTTCTATTACCTATAAAGAACCGAGTGTCATGACGGAAGAGGGTTATTTAACCGGAATTTTAGGTCGCTTTTCTGTTCATAGAAATGGTCAGGCTTTGTTGTTTGATATTAATTACTCCAGTGGCGACATGGATTACGACGGCTCGGGAACGATAAATAATATACCGGATAGCATGCTAGAGGTTCGCGGCATGTTGGGTCAGGATTTTTATCTTAGAAGAGGGGCGCGTATTACGCCTTATATTGGTTTGGGGTATCGTAACCTCAACGACGATTCCAGTTATATGACAAGCAGTACGGGAGCGCTCGGTTATGAACGAGATGAGACCTATTGGTATGCTCCGCTTGGCATCGAGGTGTTGGGAAGCCCTATGCATAATGGCTGGAGCATAGGAGGAAGGGTCGAATACGATTACCTTATAAAGGGCATTAACCATACGTATTTGAGCTCTATTCCTGGTTACAGTGATATTACCCTTAAGCAAAATAGCGGTTCTGGTTATAAAGTGAGCGCAGAGTTTTCTCGACCATTGAATGGTTTAGTGGTGTTTAATGTAGAACCGTTTTATGCCTATTGGCATATTGACGAATCTGAGATCACCAGCAGTGATGGTTCTGATTATATTGAGCCTGATAATAATTCACGGGAGTGGGGCGTAGCGCTTTCTGTTGCTTTTTAGTTCTGAATCTTTGTCTTTGTATATTTGATCCCTTTAACCTATCCGGTACAATCCATCTCCTTCAAAAGACAGGCCGTTGTTTTGGCGAAGCCTGTCTTTTGTTTTCTTATAATAATGACATCAAAGTGTTGCTGATTTTGAGCGTTTTAACGTGAGAAACAGACAACACTACTAGCGGAGTAGTGGGTTATGGTTATCCAGTTGTTTCCTTTGTGGGCAGTATTGTTATCCGCGTTGGCATATTTTCAGCCCGCGTTATTTGTGGATCTTAAATCGCAAATCATTCCCTTATTAATCGTGATCATGGTTGCTATGGGACTAACATTGAGTCCAAAAGACTTTAAACAGGTACTGGCAAACCGTAAGGCGGTTATTGTTGGTGTCTTGTTGCAATTCCTTGTGATGCCGATCGCCGCTTTAATTGTCGCCTTTAGCTTTGGTTTTAGCACTGAGCTTACTGTGGGTATGTTGCTTGTGGGCAGCGTGGCGGGTGGTACGTCTTCGAACGTGATGTGTTATTTGGCAAAAGGCGATACTGCCTTGTCGATTTCCATGACCGCGATCTCTACTTTACTGGGTGTGGTATTAACGCCCTTCCTTGTGTCCTTGATGATTGGTCAAAGCGTGGATGTGCCAGCCATGTCCATGTTGATGAGCCTAGTAAAAATCGTCTTGGTGCCTGTGGCAGTGGGTGTGTTGATGAACGTATTGTTCTCTGACTTGGTGCGCAAGGCGGAAGTGATTTTGCCTTATGTTTCCATGTTTGCGATCGTTCTGATCATTGCCATTGTGGTGGCGTTAAGCGCTTCTCGCTTAGCTGAAGTGGGCTTAATTGTGGCGGCCGCGGTGATTATCCATAACGCGATTGGTTTAACTCTAGGTTATTGGGTGACGAGTTTATTAGGCTTTGATAAGCGTGTTTGTCGCACCATTGCGTTTGAAGTCGGTTTGCAGAACTCTGGTTTGGCAGCGGCTTTGGCGATTAAGTTCTTTAGCCCTGTGGCGGCTTTGCCTGGTACTTTATTCAGCGTTTGGCACAATATTTCCGGCTCGTTATTGGCGAGTTACTGGAGCCGACGCCCTGTTGAAGACACAAAGTCAGACGCGGACGCTTAGTGTTTAGTTAACTGACTGATGTGTAAAATAATAAAAAAGGAGTGGTGAAAACCACTCCTTTTTTTGTGCTGGTTTATTTGCATTAAGCGTCACGAAGCTTGTGCGAGCATGGACAGAGTCAGGTACACTAGGCGCTGATTTTTAGAGTGGTAAAACCAGAGTGTGTCATGAGTGAATCCCTGCCTTCCATATCCCAGCGTTTACGTAACCTCAATGAGCGTCAGCTTGATGCCGTGAAGAAAATTGACGGGCCCTTATTGGTGCTGGCTGGGGCAGGCTCAGGAAAAACCAGTGTAATTACCACAAAAATAGCCTATTTGATTCAAACGTGTGGTTTCAAAGCCAATAGTATTATTGCGGTAACCTTTACCAATAAGGCCGCTCGCGAGATGAAAGAGCGGGTTTTGGGCATGTTGTCGAAGCAAGAAAGTCGAGGCTTGAGCATTTCGACATTCCATACCTTAGGGCTAAATATTCTTCGTAAGGAATACCGAAAAGCGGGGCTTAAAGACGGCTTTACCTTGTTTGATTCACAAGACTCTTTGTCCTTGATTAAAGAGATTTTAGACAAGGAATTCAACGAACAAACCGACGCGGCGGCGTTCTGTCAGAACACCATCTCGAACTGGAAAAATGATTTAACCACACCGCAAGAAGCCACCATGAACGCGGACACCGAAGAGTTTCTGTTGGCGTCGCAAGTGTATGTGCAATATCAGCGTTATTTGCGCGCTTACAACGCGGTGGATTTTGATGATTTGATTTTATTGCCAGTGAGTTTGTTGATGGCCGACGAGCCATTGCGTGATAAATGGCAGAAAAAAGTGCGCTACTTGCTGGTGGATGAGTGCCAAGACACCAATGCCAGCCAGTACGAATTGATTCGCTTATTAGCGGGTTATCGTCGTTGCTTTACCTTAGTAGGGGACGATGACCAATCCATCTACGCGTGGCGTGGCGCACGTCCTGAAAACCTAGAACGTTTATCGGTCGATTACCCGAATTTGAAACTGGTTAAGCTTGAGCAAAACTATCGCTCAACGAAAATTATTTTGAAGGCAGCCAACACCCTCATTGCCAATAACCCACACGTCTACGATAAAGCCTTGTGGAGTGATTTGGGAGAAGGTGACCCTATTCGTGTCATGGTAACGCGCAATGAAGACGCGGAAGCTGAGCGAGTCGCCGCAGAAATACAGTCGCGGCATTTGCGACATGATATTCCTTACCGAGACTTTGCGATTTTATACCGCGGGAATCATCAGGCTCGATTGATAGAGATTAAACTTCAGGCCTATCGTATCCCTTATAAAATGAACGGCGGCACTTCCTTTTTCTCTCGCGCTGAGATCAAAGATCTGATGGGCTATTTGCGTTTGCTGGTGAACCCAGCGGACGATAACGCCTTCTTGCGCGTGGTGAATTTACCGCGTCGCGAAATTGGCCCAGCCACACTGGAAAAGGTGGGGCATTTGGCCACCGAACGCAATGTGAGTTTATTTGAAGCCGCAGGGTACAAAGCGTTAGAAGAGACCGTTAGCGGACGGCCGTTAAAAAGTTTGCATGAATTTGAACATTGGATGTCGACCTTGCGTCAGCGCTTAGAAGGCGCCTCTCCGGTGCCCATCATTGAGCAAATGATTTTTGATATGGATTATTACGGCTGGATTCAAGATCAATCCAGCTCGCCAAAAATGGCAGAACGTCGCATTGAAAACGTTCGTTTTTTACTGGAATCTATCCAACGAATGATGGAATCAGCGTGGGAAGAAGACGAAACCGCAGGCTTAGACCAAGCCATTAGTAAGCTCTTGTTGATCGATATGTTAGAACGACAAGAAGAAGAGGAAGACGAAGATAAGGTGCAGCTTTTAACCCTGCATGCCTCGAAAGGTCTGGAATATCCCCATGTGTTTTTGATCGGTTGTGAAGAAGAGCTGTTGCCGCACCGCAACAGCATCGAAAACGACGACATCGAAGAGGAACGTCGTTTAGCGTATGTGGGCATTACGCGAGCTAAGCGCACCTTATGCATTACCTTGGCTGCCAAACGTCGCCAATACGGTGAAGAAATTGATTGTTTGCCGAGCCGCTTCTTAGACGAGCTGCCAGAAGAGGACTTGGTCTGGGAAGGGCGCAGCGATGAGTCCGATACGGTGAAGAAAGAACGTGGACAAGCCTCGTTATCGGCGCTCAAAGCCATGTTGAACTCATAACTGAAAAGGCCAGTTAGGCTGCATCAAAGCGCGTTAGAAAAGACTTTTTGAAGGAACCCCCAAGCGTTGGACTGCCAAGGTTGGGGGTTCTTTTTTATGTGTGCTGTTATTTACTTTTGTCGACCATATACTGAGTCGTTTGAGCGAGCTCTTCATCGCTACAGTCAGCACAAAACCCTTTTGGCGGCATAGCGCCAAGGCCATTAATGGCATGCTTCACCAAGGTATCCATGCCTTTTGCAATATGCGGTTGCCACTCTCTAACATTACCAAGACGAGGCGCACCGGCTGCGCCGCTAGAATGACAAGCAATGCAGTAAGTGTGGTAAATTTTTTCAGGTGCACGACCTGTGTATTCTTTGCTGTCTGAGGTGGCAGCGACCTGGGTAGCTGCCGCTGCTTTTTGGCAGTCTTGCCCTTCTACGCACACTTTACCGACGGGCGTGATACGAGCGGCAATCTCATTGGTATCTTGATTGCTGGCGATCGCGTAATTGGCCAACAAGGCGCTACTGCCAATCAGCAATAAGCGGCGAAAATAGAATGAAGAGAAAAAGGTCACAAGCAGTCCTTACATCATAAAAAAGCGAGCGATAAGTATACCGTTAAACATTCCCTCGTCTGCAACAAAATGTCTGTCCTTAGACCTTGGGTGAGAGCGCTAACGTGGCGGCGGCAGAAGCGATTTCACGGGCTCTTCGCTGAGCAAGCAGCAACCACCAAAAAATAAATGGAGAATATTCCTGCTTTCTTACGTTTAAGACTAGAATCCTCAGTGTTTTCCTTTAGAATATGCAACTCGAAATTCACTTCTAAGAATTTCTACCCTGTAATGCACCCGTAGCTCAGCTGGATAGAGCGTCGCCCTCCGGAGGCGAAGGCCGGAGGTTCGAACCCTCTCGGGTGTACCATTTCAATAATGGCCACTAACTCTGTAATCATCGTATTTACTGACTTTTAGAGAGTTTCTACTTCGAATTTCTTTTGGTCGATACAACATATTTTTTCTTATAGGACAAAATTGTAACATCTCCTAAAAAGCTTTTTATGAGGGCTCTTCGGCTTGTTTTTGATTCTAATTATTTGTTCTATTTGAGTGCATAAGATATTTTTTTAATTTTTCGTTTTGCGCAAATCGAAAACTCTCTTGATAGCTTACTACGAATGTGGTCCGCAGAATAATACATGGTGTAGCGATATTTTAATTGTGGTTTAAAAGGCCGAGTGACGACATTTCGCCCTAACCACATGTTAGCGTTAAAGGGTTCTAAGAGTGCGATACAGAGCCCAGCGGCCACCATCCCATAGCCTGAAAGTGAGCGTTGAGTAGAAAATTGTGAGCGAATTTTAATATTATGTTCTTTCAACAAACTTTTATGGCTGTGCCACTCCATACCATCTTCATCAATCAACTTCAGGAGATTCTCATTATTTAAATCTGTAGGCGTTATCACATCTTTTTTTGCCAAAGGATGGCTTTCTGGTAGAACACATACCCAATCAACATCGATTAATGGTTCTTCAATAAAACCCGAATGGTAGTTAACATGATTCGTAAGAATTAGATCATACTTGGCCTGTCTTAACCCTCTCATTAATTGATCAACGCTGTCTGTTAATAAACTGATGTGAACATCTGGATTTTCGTCGACGAAATGGCGTATTAAAGTCGGAGTTAACTGAGCTGCTAATGCGGGAGTTGAGCCAATTGTAAGGCTTCCATGAGTCGACTGCTTTAAATCTTCTGCAAAGTTTTCTAAATGATGAATGCCATGAATAACCCCTTGGGTTAAAAAATGACCCTAAATGATGATGTTAATACACCATGATTTAGGGTCTTTTTGTGCGCTTAGCGGTGCTTGTTATTCTAAAAGCCTTATTCTAAAGGCATTATTTTAGTACGTATTTTTTCAGGGTAAATTCCACACCACGAATTTCGGCTAAGCCCTTCATTCGGCCAAGGGCAGAATAGCCAGGTTTCGAGTCTCGGCGCAAATCGTCCATGATTTGATGGCCGTGATCTGGGCGCAGTGGAATAGCGCTGCCTTCCCCTGTTTCTTGGCGACGTTTTTCTTCTTTCAATAACACTAAAATCACGTCTGAAATGTCGGCATTGCCTTCCAAATGGGCGGCTTCGTGGAAGCTTCCCCGAGTTTCTTCCCGTTGTGTAGAGCGCAAATGAGTGAAGTAAATGCGGTCAGCAAAGCGGGTAGCCATGGCGCATAAATCATTGTCTTCACGAACACCATAAGAGCCAGTGCAAAAAGTGATGCCATTGGTTTTTGACGGCACTCGATTGATCAACCACTGGATGTCTTCTTTGGTCGAAACGATCCGTGGCAAACCTAAAATAGGGCGTGGTGGATCGTCTGGATGCACCGCAAGAGACACACCACAGGCTTCGGCAACGGGCACAATATGATCTAAGAAGTGAGCGAAGTTTTCTCTCAAGGTGTCTTTGTCTATGTGGTCGTAGGCGGCCAGAGCTGTACGAAAGTTCTCTAATGTGTAGCTTTCTTCTGCGCCGGGCAGGCCTGCCAAAATGGTGCCGATTAATTGCTCTCTGCCAGTGTCATCTAAGGCCGCTAAATGGCTTTTCGCAGCGTTAATTTCAGCTTCGCTGTACTCGGCTTCGGCGCCTTCTCTTTGTAAAATAAACAAATCAAACGCCGCAAATGCCGTTTGATCAAAGCGCAGCGCACGGGAGCCATCGGCCAAGGTGTAGCTCAAATCCGTACGGGTCCAATCCAATACTGGCATAAAGTTATAGCAGACGATGGAAATGCCACATTGAGCTAGGTTACGGATGCTTTGTGCGTAGTTTTCAACGTATTTTTGGTAGTTGCCGGTACGCTGTTTGATGTCTTCATGAACAGGAATGCTTTCTACTACGGACCAGCGCATGCCTGCCGCTTCAATGGTGGCTTTAACTTCTTGAATTCGCTCAATAGGCCAAACCTCACCATTGGGCAAATCATGCAAGGCGGTGACTATGCCGGTTGCGCCAGCTTGTCGAATGTCTTGCAAACTAATCGGATCTTGGGTTCCGAACCAACGCCAAGTATGTTCCATAAAATACGCTCCTAATGGTTATTGTTTGTTGATCGACATGCGCTTTGCATCAAGTCCAAGAGGCTTTCTTTGCGCTGCAAAGCGTCGAATAATGAGGCCAAACGCGTTATCAGCGAGCGGTTGGTCATCATGATGGGTGGGAAAACGTCTTGTTGTGCTAAACACGCCGAGACCAATTCAAACGAGTTGGAATATTGCGCCAATACAAGCGCGAACAACTCGGCTTCTAGGGGATCATTGATCGATGTTTTTTGTTGAGCGGCTTGTTGAATGTAAAATAGCCAGCCTGCAATCCCCAGCTCCGTCGCCGCAGACGAGGCCTGTTTTTGCTGCTGTTCTATTAACCCACTAAGCCAGCGTTGAGGCAGCTTTTGGCTCCCATCCATGGCGATCTGAGAGAGTTGATGCTGCAAACTGTCGTTCTCAAAGCGAGTTAGCAATTGCTGACTGTATGCCATTAACTCTTGTGGTTTGCATGTGGGTAACGTGGGGGCCACTTCCTGTTGCATATAATGCTCAAGAAACGCTCGGACCGTGGTGTTTTCCATGGCGTGAGCAACGGTCTGATAGCCCGCCAGTTGCCCTAAATAGGCCAATAAAGAATGGCTGCCATTGAGCATTCTGAGCTTCATGGTTTCGTAAATGGAGACGTCCTGAACCATTTGCACCCCCGCGCTTTCCCATTGAGGGCGCCCGAGGGGAAAGTTGTCTTCGACCACCCATTGGCAAAAGGCTTCACATTTCACCACAGTGGGGGTGGTAATGCCGGTGTCAGCTTCTATTTTCTGTAGATCGTCTGCAGAAAGCGCAGGAACAATGCGATCGACCATCGAGCTTGGAAAAGCAACTTCTGCTTCTATCCAGGTGGCCAATGACGAGTCTTGTGCGCTGGCCATGCCGAGTACGGCGTTTTTGGTTCTGATGCCGTTGTGGGGCATGTTGTCGCAAGACAAAACGGCGAAGGCTGGTAGGCCTTGCGCACGTCGCTGTTTGAGCGCATTAACGATCAGCCCTAGCGCTGTTTTTGGGTCGTCTGGGTGTTGGATATCATGCAGGACCGCTGGGTTTTCCAGTAGCAAATCTCCGCTTGAAGGTGACAAATAATAGCCTTTCTCTGTCACGGTTAAGGTGACTATCTTGGTGGAGGCGGCGCTCATTTGTGCTAATAATCGCTGGCGCTCTTGCTGATCTTTGGCAAAAAAAGCCTGCTTAATGGCTTTTATTTCACGCACCACTAGATGCTGACTGTCGGTGTACTCGACCACTGGGTAGCTGTAATTAGCCGCTTTGAGTTGCTCAACCAACTGATAGTTAGAACGAATATTCGCACTGGCTATCATCCAATCGCCACCATGTTGAGCGAGTGTCTTTTCTAGGTACACCGCTTGATGAGCGCGGTGAAAAGCCCCCAGACCGATGTGCACCAGACCCACTTGATGCTGGCTTGGGTCGATTGCACTGGGAATCTGTTGAATGTCCATTTTATACCCTCTGCCCACAGGCTGATTAATCTAATAAAGACGGAAGCCACAGTGAAATAGCCGGAATATAAGAAACCAGTAAAAGCACTATGATGTTACAGATTAAGAACGGCCAAATAGCGCGCACAATGCGAGTCATCGGCAGATCACTGATACCTGCAGCGACAAATAGACATACCCCAACCGGTGGTGTGGTTAAACCAATGATGAGATTCAGCACCGCCATAACGCCAAAATGGATTGGGTCCATGCCGATGCCTTCCGCGACTTTTAACAGCGTCGGGAAAAGAATGATCAGCGCGGCGATGGTTTCCATAAAACCGCCGACAATCAAGAGCACAATGTTGATGATCAAGATCACCACAATTGGGTTTTCGCTGATGTCAAAAATTGCGTTGGCGAGCATTTGTGGTATTTGTTCGCTGGTGAGTATCCAGCCAAATAAGTTCGCCATGCCCACTAAGAGTAATAGGCTGGTGGAGCTTAATACCGTGCTAACTAAAAGCTTCGGAAGGTTCTGCCAAGTAAGGCCTTTATAGACAAACATCCCAACGACAAAGGCATACAGGCTTGCCATGATGGAGGCTTCTGTTGGTGTGAAAAGCCCGCCAATGATGCCGTAGAGGATAATAAAGGTCATTAATAAGGCCCAAAAAGCCCCTTTGCCAACCGTATAAATCTCTTTTAATGTGGCACGTTTTTCACGAGGATATTGGCGTTTTACGGCAATAATATACGCCGTTATCATCATAGCTAAACCTAGCATGATGCCTGGTACAACTCCGGCTAAAAACATTTTGCCCACAGAAATACCGCTTAATGATCCGACGATAATCATAGGAACACTAGGTGGAATAATAGGGCCTATTGTCGAAGACGCGGCGGTTACAGCAGCGGCGAAGGGTTTGTCATAGCCACTTTTGGCCATGCCAGGAATCATCACAGCACCAATGCTGGCGGTGTCGGCAACAGCGGTGCCAGAAATACCACCAAAAATCATAGAGCCACCAACGTTAGCAAGTCCTAGCCCACCACGAATATGGCCTAATAGCGCATTACTAAAGCGAATGATGTAATCGGTTATGTTGCCAACATTCATCAGATTGCCAGCGAGAATAAAGCCTGGGATACAGAGTAAAACAAAGGAATCCATCCCGGCATAAAGGCGTTGTGGAACAATGGTTAACGGAATGCCAGCGAGTGTTAAATAGGTGAGTGACGCAACCCCAAGGCAAAAAACAATAGGCACGCCGATGAGAAGAAGGGCGAAGAAAACAGCAAAAAGAATAATGACGTCCATTATGGAGACACTCCTTGGTCATCGCGCTCAAGCAACACAAGCAAGGCACTCATCAGGCTATAAAAAGCGGTTAAGGCGAAGAAAAAACTGACCGATAAAAAAGCCCAATACATAGGAACTTCTAGGGCGGGGGAGGTTTGCCAGCGACCTATTTGAGCGTATTTATAAGCATAAGGCAGGATATAGATAGAAAACCCTCCCGCTAATAGGTGACAAAATACGTGGTAGACCTTAGTCCAGATCACGTTTAAGCCAGATTGAAAGAGTTCTAAGCGAACATGTTGGTTTTTGCTAATGACCAATCCTGAGCCCATGACAATTAGGTAAACAAACAAATAGCGCGACAGTTCTTCAGTCCAAATAGGAGAACTTGGTAGCAAAAAGCGTGAAAATACCTGCAAGATGACGACAGCAACAATGGCCAATAGTGCCAGGACAGACAACAAAGCAAACAAGCGGTCTGTCATGCGCAGTATGAGTTTTATTGCGCGTTCTAATTTGCCCGTGCATTGGGCAATAAACGTGTTTTGAGATGAGTGACTCATCGCCTTTACTCCAGCGGCATCTACCTTTGCCTAACCTAAGGCAAAGGTAGATGAATTAACCTAATTTAGATCTTTTTGAATAGCTCAAGTTGCTCATCGGTTAGCGCTGCTTGAACGGCTTCTTTTGCTTTCGCTTTAAAAGCTTCTAGGTCTGGTGTGACAAACTCCATACCGTGAGACTCCAGTGTTGTTCTTAGCTGGGCTTCATCGCTGGCGAACATCTTATGCTCGTAAGTTTGCATTTGTTTACCCGCATCTAAGACTATTGCTTGCAGATCCGCTGGCATGCTGTTCAATTTGTCTTGTCCGATAACAACATAGATCCAACTGCGTACGTGGCCAGTCAAATTGACGTATTTTTGCACTTCGTAGAAGCTGGCACTGTTGATTAAACTGAGTGGATTCTCTTGTCCATCAATGGTGTTTTGTTGCAACGAGGTAAATACTTCGCTAAAAGCCATCGGGATTGGTTTGGCACCCAGTGCTTGCCATGTTTTAACGAACAGAGGCACGTTAGGAACCCGTAACTTCAGACCATTTAGATCATCGGGTGTCATAATTTTGCGATTAGACGTTAAATGACGAGGGCCACGCTCAAACCAAGCAATCGGCTTCAAACCGGTGCGTTGTGTGATTTGCTCACTGATTTCTTTACCCACTTCGCCATTGACCGCTTTGGTCAGTTGCTCGGAACTGGTAAATGCATAAGGCACGGCCATTAAGGCGGCTTTTGGTGCCCAGTTTTGCAATGATTCGCCGGTGATTGTCATATCGGCAGTGCCTAATTGAATGCTGTTGATTACATCCATTTCTTTACCAAGTTGCTCACTTGGGTAAAGTTTCACTTCGATACGGCCATTGGACTCAGTTTCAGCGACTTCTTTGAATTTCATCGCGGCTTTGTGCCAAATATTCTCTTCATTAGCTGGGTGGCCAAATTTCAATGTAACTTCGGCGGCTTGAGACAATCCTGCTAGTAGAACTGAGGATATTAAAGCGAGTTTGAACATAGGTTTGATCATAAATAACTCCGTTTTTTTATTGTTAGATTTAAGGGGTTTTACTGTTACTCGCTCATCTCTACAAGCACTTTACGAGTGAGTTCTGGGTGGTTCTCCATTAGCTGGATTCCCTCGGATATTTCATTCAACGAGATTCGATGGCTGATCATAGCCAGCGGATCAAGACGACCTGACGCAATCATTTCTAATACTTGTGGAAAGCGGCGGTTGTTCAATCGAGAGCCGACAATCGTCAACTCTTTTTTGATGACTTCTATCTGTGCTAAATCACTGGGTACTGAGTTAAACCCCAGTAAACCAATACGACCTGCAGGGCAGGCAATGCGTAGAATTTCTGGCAGTAACGAAGGGATGCAAGCCGCGTCAGCAATAAGTGGTACGCCTTCTCCTTTCGTCAGTTCTTGAATGCGTTCTTCAACATTGTCGTGACGGCTGTTAATAATGTCGGTTGCTCCGAGTGCTAAAGCATTCTCTAGACGCTCCTCAACAATGTCGGTGACAATGATGCGCTCGATCCCCATAGCTTTAGCGACCTGAACTATGGTCAAGCCAATCACACCTGCGCCATAAACCAATAAGCTGTCACCTGGCAGTGGCCCCATCCTGGTCAGTACATTGGTTGCGATAGAATAGGGTTCAACCAAAGCGGCTTGCTCTAATGTGACGGTATCCGGTAACACCACAACGTTGCTAGCGGGGGCGCTGGTGAATTCCCCAAATCCCCCATTGCGATGCACGCCAAGCACCTGAAGGTTTGCACAGACATTGACGCGGCCGATTCGGCAGGGGTAACACTCTCCACAACTGATGACAGGGTCCACGCAGACTCTATCGCCTGGTTTAAGGTTTTCTACTCCCTCCCCAACTGCGACTATGACGCCAGAGAACTCATGACCTGTAATGCGAGGGAATTGCACAAATGGGTTTTGACCATGAATGATGTGGAGATCTGACCCGCATATGCCGGCAAATGAGGTTTTGATCAAGACTTCTCCCGGTTCGGCTTGGGGGGATTGAACCTCAATCAGAGCATAGTCATTGATGTTTGCTACTTGGAACGCTTTCATTGTTTTCACCAATTCCATAAGGTGCCGTCTTCCAGTCTATTAACGGGAAGGTAAGCAGGTTTATAGGGGTAATTTGCGGCTAATTCTTCGTTGATATCCACGCCATGACCTGGGGCTTCTCCAGGTGTAAAGAAGCCCTCTTTAAATTGGTAGGCATGGGGGAAAACCGCCTCTGTTTCTGGGCTGTGAGGCATGTGCTCTTGAATGCCAAAATTAGGGACCCAAGTATCAAAATGCAAAGCGCTTCCCATGCAAACAGGCGACAAGTCAGTCGCTCCATGGAAACCTGTTTTGACTTGGTAGAGCGCTGCAAAGTCGGCAATTCTACGTACATTCGTAATCCCGCCTGCGTGTGTAATAGGCGCGCGAATATAATCAATTAATTGATTTTGAATGAGTTCTTGGCAGTCATGTAAGCTGTTAAAAACTTCGCCTACCGCCAATGGCGTAGTGGTGTGTTTGCGTATTAATTCAAACGCAGCTTGGTTTTCTGCTGGCGTGCAGTCTTCTAACCAAAATAAGTGATAAGGCTCAACTTCTTTGCCTAATCTGGCCGCTTGAATGGGGGTTAACCTATGGTGTACATCGTGCAAAATATGCAGTTCTTCACCGAACCTTTCACGCACCGCTTTAAATAGAGACGGCACGTGGTTTAAGTATTTTTCAGTCGACCATACATGTTCAGAAGGCAAGCAGGCATCGGCTGGTTCGTAAGGCTTTCCTGCTTCTTTAGCCACACCGTAAGTCGTTGCTATGCCTGGAATGCCGCATTGTACGCGTACCGCTTTGTAGCCTAGTTCAATATGGCGTTCCACTTCAGTTAAGCAACTTTCGATGTCTAAGCCTGTGGCGTGCCCGTAAACCATGACTTTGTCACGGCTTTTTCCGCCGAGTAATTGATAAAGAGGTAGCTCTGCAATTTTTGCTTTGATGTCCCATAGTGCGACATCGACAGCGGCAATTGCCGTCATACTAATAGGACCACGGCGCCAGTAAGCTCCACGGTATAAATACTGCCAAATATCTTCGATTCGATGGGGGTCTTTGCCAATTAAGGTGGGAATGACATGGTCTTGTAAATAGGATACAACGGCTAATTCACGGCCATTGAGAGTCGCATCGCCAATACCATAGACGCCAGAATCTGTTTCTATTTTCAGTGTAACGAGGTTGCGGCCTGGGCAAGTGACTATTACTTTGGCTGATATGATTTTCATGAAATGACACCTAGTTATTATTTTTTTGGCATACCAAATTCAATCTGTTGGCTAAAAGTAGCGTGAAAAAAAGACAAAAACAAGGCCTCAGTTAAAATTGGCATACCAAATTTAGGTTTAAAATGAGTTTTTTGATTAAATAATCGACTTCTATGAGTGCTTCGGTAAAAATGGCATACCAGATTGTTTGATACTTTTAAGAAAATATTATGGCTGAACGACTGTATAGAGAGATTGGGCAAAAGATTAGGCTCGAAATAGAAAAATCCGCGTTACAGGTGGGAGATAAACTGCCGACGGAGCGTGTTTATGCAGAGCTTTTTGGGGTCAGTCGAACCTTGGTTCGAGAAGCCTTCATCATGCTCGAAATCGAAGACTTGATTGAAGTGAGAAAAGGCTCAGGCAGCTACTTAAAAAATACACTTTCTTCACAAACGTCACTGCCAGAGATATCCGATGTAGGGCCGTTTGAAATGCTGCAAGCTCGACAAGTTCTCGAAAGTGCGATTGCAGCGCAAGCGGCGCTGTCTATTACAAAAGCGGACATTCAGAAACTGCAAGAAACTTTGGCGTTGGAAGGGGCTGAACTGAACTCTGTCGAGAAAGCCAATTCGGCAGACAGAGAGTTTCACTTGTTAATCGCAAAAGCGACGCAAAACACCTTGCTGTTAGACACGGCGACTCGATTGTGGGAAATGCGCGACAGTAATCCTATGTGGCACCAGCTGCACGCACGGATCAAAGACTCTTCCTACCATGGTCAGTGGATTGATGATCATAAGGACATTTTGACGCAATTGAAAAAGCGCAGTGAAAGTGGCGCAAGACAAGCCATGTGGCAGCATTTAGAGAATGTAAAACAAACCTTGTTTGCTTTATCAGATACCGAAGCGCCAGATTTTGACGGCTATATATTTGCCCAACCTAATAAAAGTTAAGCAGTCTAGGAAAGGTGCGAATCAGTCGTCTAAGCCTCAGGCCTTAAGAGAAATCGTCAATTAAGGCGCGACGCTGACGCCTTATTGCTTGGTGCGTTTCAATGTTTCAATGTCCTCCATGAGTTCTGTGAGTAGGGGAGTGATTGAAATGTCTTTTTCATTCAATTGCGCTTCAAACTCTGCACAGCTTGCAAACAACGACATGGCACCTATGTTGCCACTGACGCCTTTTAACTTGTGTACGTAGGCTGTTTTTTCCGCATAGGTTAATGTTTCATTGCTGACATTAAGTTCTGCATAGTCGGCTAGGAAAGAGTCTAATACTGTGTAATAGGCATCACTGCCGATCCATTTGAATATAGTGTTTGATAGATCAAAGCGGTCCATTTGATTGAGCTCGTCTAAGCTTATCTCACTTGTTTTGGGGATGACGATTGGGGCGCTATCTACGGATTTCTCTTTGTCTATCACGGTTTGCTCTGGCCAATAGTCGATGATGGCTTGCATCAACTTGTTCATATCTATTGGTTTTGGAACATGGCTATTCATACCCACTTCTTTGGACGTATGAAACTCTTGCTCTGTGACGCCTGCTGATAATGCAATGATAGGGAGTTCGTCTAAGGAGAAGCTATGTCGAATGATCTTGGTGGCTTCTAATCCATCCATCACGGGCATTTGAACGTCCATAAAGACGATATCAAAATCATTGTTGTGCACGCTATCAACCGCTTCTTGGCCATTGTTGGCAAGCACGACATTGATGTTAACGCTTTTAAAAATCTCCGAAATAATACTTTGGTTGGTTAAATTATCTTCCACCAGCAGTATTTTTGGCGCCCCGATGCGAGCAACTCGATCAATAATCTTAGCCTCTAATGTTTTGACTAGGTTGCTACTGTCATCTTCGACAAGCTGAATGTTAGGCACTAATTCTAGGTTTTGCAGCAGCTCTAGAAAGTTAGAGACAGTAACGGGCTTCTTAATAAAATACACTTCGATAGCCGTGTCTTTGTAGGTTCTCGCGTTTTGCTCGTTAGATGACATTAACACCAGCTTGGTTAGGCCGAGCTGCTTAGTAGAAAAACGGTCGATAACAGTTTGCACATCGTCTAGGGAAACAGGGTTCTCGATGTCGAAGATGATGAAATCGAGCGGGTTATCGCTTGTTGAAAGTGACTGAATGGCATTCTCTAGCTCATCTTGAGTGGAGATGGCGGTGGCATTACAGCCCCAATGGCGAAAGAGCTTATTAATAAAGTCTGAGCTTTTGTTTATTTTGTTGATGACCCATACGTTGAGTGCGTAGATGTTGATTTTTTCACGATCGATCACGCTCTCTTCTTTCACCACGTCTAGCTCTAGAGTGAAGCCGAACTCTGACCCTTTACCCAGTTCGCTTTTGATTTCTAAGTCAGATCCCATAGAGCGTAATAGTTCTTTGGAGATCGATAACCCTAAGCCTGTGCCGCCATTCTCTTTTGATACCGTGTTGTCGGCTTGGGTGAATTTTTCACCTAATGTCGCAACCAGAGAGTCGGACATGCCAACGCCTTGGTCTATGACGGCACAAGACAGTGTTAATGTCTTCTTACTGTTCGTGGTGTAGCTCACGGCAAGCGTAATGGGTTTGCCACCACTGAATTTAATGGCATTGCTGAGTAAGTTGTTAATGACTTGTTCAATTCGATATTCATCCCCTAAGCAATAGTAGAAGAATAAGCTAGGTTCCATATCCAGTAATAATTCAGAGCCGTTTAAATTAGCGGAGCCATTGAAGGTTGATATGCTGCGCTCTATGGTAAGGGATGGCCTAAATTCCGATTTGGAAAGAACAGACTTTCCGCTTTCTATTTTGCTCAGGTCTAAAATGTCATTGATGATTCTTCGTAAACCATCGGAAGAATCTTTGATGATTTTCAGGCGTTTGAGTATTTTCTCATCTAGGTCTTCCTTGAGCAGTAACTCTAGCAACCCAGATATTGCGGTCATTGGGGTGCGTATTTCATGACTCATATTGGCGAGGAATTGAGATTTAAACGCTCTGGAGTTTTCAGATATTTTGAGTTGCTTGTTCAGTTCACTGTTTAATCGGATGACTTTTTTATCATACCTGTGAATTAAGATTAAAAGTAAGATCCCAGATATTAATGCAATAAGCCCAATGATGGATGACTCAAGGAGATTGTCTTTAAATAGTCGATCCAAATAGGTTTGTTTGGTTGAAACAAGTAGATAAATGCTCTCTTCTGCTCTTACTTGTGGGGCGTAATCGACGCCACCAAGGGTGTGGTAAGGTAGATTTTTAGCGCCTGATTTGATGGCTTCGAACTCATCTCTCTTCTGGTAGAAACCTTCTAACGTCTGCTTATTTCCATTCAAAACGCCATTGTTGAGTATGTCTAGGAAAGAGGAATCAGAGAACGAGTTAGAATAACGCAAGCTGCCTTGCTCGTTAAATAAATCAACATCGATGCCCGGTGAGCTTAGCTGATTCAGTTTCTGGAAAAGGTCATTTAAATTGAAGTTGATGACGATAATGCCTTGGAACTGATTTTCAGCGTCTTTAATCGGTGTGGCCAGTCTTATCGTTGGCTGATAAGGCGTTACTATGACGTTGTTTTCTATATTCAAATCCAGTTTAGACAAATAGATGTAGCCACTGCTTAACTCCTTCGCTTCGGTGAAGTAGTAGCGCCCGGATTTGTTTTGTAATTGGTCTTTGTCTACGACGCTAATCTCGTCTTTTTTACCCTTTTCCAAGGTTCGATTCATGCGGTAGCGTTCCAGGCCATTTTTATCAATCCATCGTACTTGAGTGACGGACTTATTCATCAAGAATGAATTTCTAAAGATGGTATCAAGGTCGTTATAGGCGCCTTTGGTTGAATCTTTTATTTTAAATATATCCTGCTGAACGCCTTGAAAGGTAACGTGAATGGTGGTGTCTACGCTGTCCCAATAGAATTTATTTAAGATGCTGTCTGCGTTGCTATAAACACGATTCACTTCAGAAACCACATGGGAGTTGGAAAAACTTTCCCTGCGCTCAAAATCCAAATAGACAAGCACAATGGAAACCGCCAGCACGAAAGGCAAAATGAGAATGGCAATGAATCTTGGCTTCAGTATGTTATTCATAATAGGGGTATCAGCCTAAGCAAATGCATGAGCATTTGTATTAGAGGGTTATAAAAATGTGAGAAACGGTATGGTTAATAACGATAGGGATAATGCATCGTCTTCTATATAAAGAGCCGAAGCGTAGCCAATCTCATTCAGATCTCTACTCTATCGTTTAGCGTGAAGGTGAACAAGTATTCCTGCGCCAAGCGCTGAGAAACTGGTCAGATAAGTCATCCAATAAGAGGTCTTACTCGTATAGGGTTAAAGGTACTCATAATTCCTCTGACTCATAAGGAGATAACATGATAACGCTTCACCATTTGGAACAATCTCGCTCACAGCGAGTGTTGTGGTTACTGGAAGAATTAGGGCTGGCTTACGAGGTGATTCAATATCAGCGGGACCCTGTCACCCTGGCCGCACCAGAGTCGCTTTTCAGTATACACCCTCTTGGCAAAGCGCCGATTTTGAGTGACGGCGAGCTGGTGATTGCAGAGTCTGGTGCGATTATCGAATACTTGATTGAGCGGTACGATCTGGATGAGCGTTTCAGACCGACTGCAGGGCAGGCTTTATTAGATTATCGTTATTGGCTGCATTTTGCGGAAGGCTCCTTAATGCCACTATTGGTGATGAAGCTAGTGTTTACCAAGATAACGACCAGTCCAATGCCTTTTTTTGCCAAGCCGATTGCCAAATCGATTGGTCAAAAAGTTCACTCGAGTTTCTTAATCCCTAGATTGATGCCTCAGCTGGCGTTTATTGAGCGTACTTTAGCAGAACGTACTTGGTTTGCTGGTGATCGTGTCTCTGGGGCAGACATTCAAATGAGTTTTCCCTTAATCGCAGCAAGCGCTCGTCTTGACCTGTCTGCTTACCCTAATATTGGCCGCTTTATAAAACAGGTCGAAGCCATGCCTCATTACCAAAAAGCGATAAAGAGAGTGACAACCGGCGAGGCTGCGTAAGCGTCTAATTTGGTGATTATGTGGAGGAAATAGACACTTTGCTTGATGATCGACAAACAAAGTGTCTTGAGAAACCTTTAGCCAGCGGCGACAATATTGCTTTATTCATCAGCGCTTATCTTTTTATGTCCTCACCGATCACTGTGTACGAAGAGAAACTACGACATCAAGACATTCGTTTTGACGAACATCAGCAGGCGGCGCTGTTGGCGTTAGATGGTGTCTACACAAACCTTATGGCGGCTCGCTCACAGAGCCGCGTTGTCGCCTCCTCTGACCTTCCATCTAATCCGGTGAAAGGGGTGTATCTATGGGGAGATGTGGGCCGTGGAAAGACCTTTTTAATGGATCTCTTTTACGAGTGTTTGCCAGAGGGGATGGGGTTAAGGCTGCATTTCCATCATTTTATGGCACGTTTGCACCGTGAACTTAATTTGGCGTTCGGTCAAAAGAACCCATTAGAAGGCATTGCTAAGCGCTTAGCGACAGAGTGCAAGGTGTTGTGTTTCGATGAATTTTTCGTCTCCGACATTGGCGATGCCATGTTGTTAGGCGGGTTGGTCGAGTCGCTCTTTAAAGAGGGTGTCTTACTGGTTGCAACCTCTAATATTCCCGTAGAAGGCCTGTTCCAGAGCCAATTGCAAAAACAACGCTTTGAACCGTCGATTGCGTTATTGCAGCGCAACTTAGAGAGTATTCATCTGCATGGTGAAGAAGATCACAGGATGCGTCACAAGGGAACGGACCCTGTGTATTTTGTGCAAGATGAAAATGCCTTAGAGCTGGCTTTTTTAACCTTGTCTCATGGGCGGGTATCTTCGGCACCGCTTAGCGTATGCCGCCGGGCCATTGCCGTTAGAAAGGCGTCTGACAATGTTGCTTGGTTTGATTTTTTTGACCTGTGTGATGGGCCGCGATCTTCTTTAGACTACATCGAACTGGCGCAGCGTTTTCCTTGTATTTTTGTGTCTGGTATTCCTGTATTAAGCAACGAACCCTACGAGCGGATAAAAGCGCGAGGTACGGAAGATGGTGCCATTGGGTCGGGGCAAACTGGTGAGCGGGTGGTGTCTTTGGGCATTAATGACGACGCAGTACGACGTTTTATTAGTTTGGTCGACGAATGCTATGACCATCAAGTGGTGCTGTATTTAAGTGCGGATGTGCCATTGGCCTCTCTTTATCAAAATGGCGCCTTGTTGTTCGAATTTCGGCGAACTTACAGCCGTTTAACCGAAATGCAGTCCCTTCATTACCAATCGATTCGAGGTTATTTGGCTAAATAGCGCGCGTTTGTCGCTTTTCTCCATTTTTTATGGCTTGATAAATAGGCTATCCGTAACCAAGATAGCGACTAAGACAATAACATATGAAAAGGAGAGCGATCATGTTGTACGAAGATCGCGTTGATGCGCTAGTCGCACCGAAAGGGGCATTGGAGATGTTATCGCAAGATGAGATATCTCGCATGTCCGATGATTCTGGTTCACTTCATTCTTTATTCCGCAGCTGCGCATTGGCCATTTTAAACTGCGGCAGTGACTCCGATGACGCGAACGCCGTCATGGAAGAGTTCAAAGATTTTGATGTCCGTATTATTCAACAAGAGCGTGGCGTCAAACTGCAATTAAAAAATGCCCCAGCAAGCGCCTTTGTGGACGGCAAAATGATCAGTAGCGTGCGCGAAATGTTGTTTAGCGTGCTGCGTGACATTATTTTTACTTATCACGAATACAATTTAGCGCGCGGCCTAGACTCGGCAAGCTCTGATAAAATCACCAATGTGGTATTTGAATTGCTGCGCAATGCCAATGTGTTTCGCCGCATTCAAAGCCCAGACATGGTGGTCTGTTGGGGAGGGCACTCGATTGCTCGTAACGAATACGATTACACCAAGCGAGTAGGTCATCAACTTGGATTGCGTGAGTTAAATATCTGTACCGGCTGTGGGCCTGGCGCGATGAAAGGGCCGATGAAGGGCGCGGCCATAGCGCACGCGAAACAGCGAATTCATACCGGTGTTTACTTGGGGTTAACCGAGCCTGGCATCATAGCAGCAGAGTCACCTAACCCGATTGTGAACAAGCTGGTGATCATGCCAGACATTGAGAAGCGCCTAGAGGCCTTTGTTCGTACTGGACATGGCATCATTGTGTTTCCTGGTGGAGCGGGTACTGCTGAAGAAATTCTGTATATTTTAGGTATTTTGCTGCATCCCAAAAATGCCAATGTGCCTTTCCCATTGATCTTCACTGGACCAAAAGAAAGTGCGGATTACTTTGAGCAGATCCACGCTTTTATTGGTGATGTGTTAGGGAAAGAGGCACAAGAGAAATACCAAATCATTATAGAAGATGAAGTGGCTGTGGCGCGTGCGATGAAGCAAGGCCTAGAAGACGTACGTCATTATCGTAAAGCGCACCAAGATGCCTTTTATTATAATTGGAAGCTGTACATTCCAGAAGAATTTCAGCATCCGTTTGAACCGACTCATGACAAAGTACGTGGCTTGAATTTGCACTTTGGTCAGGAAACGCATTTATTGGCGGCGGATTTACGTCGTGCTTTCTCGTCTATCGTCGCTGGTAACGTTAAGGCGCAAGGCGTAGCTTATATCAAAGAGTTTGGCCCTTTTGAAATCCACGGTGATAAATTGCTGTTGGAAAAATTAGACGCGTTATTGCAGGCTTTCGTTACTCAGCAGCGCATGAAGTTGCCAGGCAGTGAATACATTCCTTGTTATAAGGTCGTGACTGGTTGAGTCGCTAGATTAAGTAACACGCGCAACAAAAAAAAGGCCCAGTGCCTTTTTTTTTATTGCGCGATTAAGGTGGCTAAAGATTAGCCAAAAACAGACCAGCCGATACTGTCTGAAAGGGCTTCTAAAGCCGCAATGCCTGCCAAGGAGTTGCCTGATGTATTTAATTCTGGCGACCAGACACACACCGAAAAGCGGTTTGGTACTATGGCAACAATGCCGCCTCCAACACCACTTTTACCTGGTAATCCAACACGATAGGCAAAGTTTCCGGCTTCGTCGTATAAGCCGCTGGTGGCTAATAGTCCATTGACCTGTTTGGCTTCGCGAGCGCTAATAACTTGTTCGCCACTGTGCTGGCAATAGCCCTTGTTGGCTAAGAAGCTAAACGCTTTCGCAAGATCAATGCAGCTCATGCGCATGGCACAGTTATCAAAATAATTGTGCAGCACGTCTTCTACGTCATTATGAAAGTTGCCAAAGGCTTTCATTAAATACGCCATGGAGGCATTGCGCGCACGAAACTCGTACTCTGAATTTGAGACGGTTTTATCGGAGGTTAACCCCTGGTTCCCCGATAAGCGGCGTATGTATTCACGCATGGCGTAGTGCGGCGAGGCAAAACGGGACTGATTCATGTCACTCACCACCAATGCGCCCGCATTGATGAAAGGGTTACGGGGAATGCCCGCCTCATACTCTAGTTGAACAAGAGAGTTGAATGGGTTGCCGGATGGCTCACGACCCACTCGTTGCCACATGTCTTCACCATAATGTTTCATAGCAAGCGTTAAGCTGAAGACCTTGGAAATACTCTGTATCGAAAACTCAGTGTCCGCTTGTCCAGTGTGAAAAAGTTCACCACTGTTGCTATAGATGGCAATGCCAAATTGATTTGGGTCCACGTTGGCGAGCGCCGGGATGTAGTCAGCGACTTTACCGGCACCGATTAACGGGCGAACTTTTTGTTCTATGCTGTGTAGCAATTCATCCACAGGTGGTTACCTATTTAATGCTTATCGAAAGGCGGGTTTATACAGAAAAATGATGCGTCACGATAGCGCTTGTCGGCGGGTGATGCCAACAAGCGTTTTCGTGTTCGAATGTTTACTTATCTGGGTTTTGTTGTATCCATAGGGCGTGTTGTCTAATGATTTGCCCTGAGATAGTCACAGGGCTAGGAATATTCGGCAGATTATCGATATCCCACCACGCGGCTTCTTCTATTTCGCCTGGCGCCGGTGTCAGTTCGCCGCCATCGTAATCGGCAAAGAAGCCGACCATTAACTGATGGGGAAAAGACCAAGGTTGGCTGCTGGCATAGCGAATGTTTTTAACCTGTATGCCCACTTCTTCTTGGACTTCGCGGGCGACCGCTTGCTCTAACGTTTCACCGGCTTCAACAAAGCCTGCAATGTTGCTTTGCATGTCTGTTTGCATCTGTGTGCCTCTGGCGAGCAGTAGCTTATTGCCTTTTTTGACCGAGACTATGATGCAAGGTGAAATCCTAGGATAGTGGCGTAGATTACAGGTTGGGCAGATTTTAGTGTGTTCTGTGGTATGCCTGTTGCGCATTTCTGTGCCGCAGCGACCGCAGAATCTGTGGTCTCTATCCCAGGTTGAAAGCTGGTGGGCGCGGCTCAGTAGAAGATAGTTGGCTTCGTTTTGTAAGAAGAGTAATTCACGCAAGCCCATCTCGCGAAAGCCTCTGGGCATGTTTTCAAAACGGCACACAAACACATCTTGTCGTGAATCGTCTGCAGAAAGCCACTGACCGCAATACACAGCACGCATATTCGCGTCAGGCTGAAAAGCCGTAAAAGGAATAAGG
Source organism: Marinomonas sp. NPDC078689 (assembly GCF_044542435.1). NCBI lineage: Bacteria > Pseudomonadati > Pseudomonadota > Gammaproteobacteria > Oceanospirillales > Oceanospirillaceae > Marinomonas > Marinomonas sp. NPDC078689. The sequence continues at coordinate 82,141 of NZ_JBITUJ010000009.1, forward strand.
AAACGTTCTTCTGATTCGATTAAAACTTGGTTTTTATGCAATAAAATATAAAGCGCATCCTGATGAGGAGTAGGGTGCGCATGGGTACCGATTTCTAACATGAGAAGGCTCTGTTGAGTGCAAAAAGATTACGCTAACGCGAAGCTCAGTTTGACGCAACAGAGTCGGTAGGATTAATCCCAATTAAGGATAACTTTCCCTGATTGGCCAGATGCCATCGCCTCAAATCCTTCCTGAAACTGCGAAATAGGGAAGTGATGTGTCACAATCGGGCTAATATCGAGACCAGATTGCAGCATGGCCACCATCTTATACCAGGTCTCATACATTTCTCGGCCATAGATACCTTTAATGATAAGCCCTTTGAAAATAACTTGGTTCCAATCAATGGTGGTTTCTTTGCCAGGAATGCCGAGCATGGCAATTTTGCCACCGTGATTCATGCATTCCAGCATGGATGAAAATGCAGCCCCATTGCCTGACATTTCTAGGCCCACATCAAAGCCTTCTGTCATGCCGACTTCTTTCATGACGTCTTTTAATGACTCTTGGCTAACATTGACGGTGCGAGTCGCGCCCATTTTCTTTGCCAGCTCTAAACGGAAGTCATTGACGTCGGTAATCACCACATTTCTTGCGCCAACGTGTTTGGCGATCGCGGCAGCCATGGCGCCGATTGGACCTGCGCCGGTAATCAATACATCTTCGCCCGTAAGGTCAAAAGACAAGGCCGTGTGTGTGGCATTACCAAATGGGTCGAAAATGGCTGCCATGTCATCGCTGATGTCGTCAGGGATTTTAAAAGCGTTACTGGCAGGGATCACTAAATACTCACCAAACGCGCCAGTTCGGTTAACCCCAACGCCTAATGTCTCACGGCATAAATGGCGTCGGCCTGCTCGACAGTTACGGCAATGACCACAAGTGATGTGACCTTCACCAGACACTCGATCGCCGATATGAAAGCCGTTTACTTCGGCGCCGATTTCAGCGATCTCGCCGACAAATTCGTGACCAACGGTCATTGGCACAGGAATGGTGTTCTGCGCCCACTCATCCCAATGGTAAATGTGCATGTCAGTACCGCAAATGGCGGTTTTATGTATTTTAATAACGACGTCGTTATGGCCGCATTCTGGGTATGGTGCGTCAGTCATCCAGATGCCTTTTTCTGCGTGTAGCTTGGCAAGCGTTTTCATGGTGTGACTCCTTAAATAATGTTCAGAGAACGGCCAATTTTGGCGAAAGCATCAATCGCGTGATCAAGCTGCTCTTTGGTTAATGAGGCTGACATTTGAGTGCGGATTCTGGCTTTTCCCATAGGCACCACAGGGTAGGAAAAACCGGTGACATAAATCCCTTCTTGATAAAGTGCGTTGGCCATTTCCTTGGCTAATTTGGCGTCGCCAAGAATAACGGGAATGATAGGGTGGTCGCCGGGCACTAGGTTGAACCCTAATTGGCTCATCTTTTCTCTAAAATAAGCGCTGTTCGCTTTAAGTTGCAAGCGAGCGTCGTTGCCTTTTTTGATGAGCTCTAAAATTTCCAATGTGGTGGCGGTAATGACTGGCGCCAATGAGTTGGAAAATAAATAAGGGCGTGAACGTTGGCGCAACCATTCAACAATGGGTTTTGAGGCGCTGGTGTAGCCGCCCGATGCGCCGCCTAAAGCCTTACCTAAAGTGCCGGTAATAATGTCTACTCGACCCATGACGTCGCAGTACTCATGGCTGCCGCGACCATTTTCACCTAAAAAGCCAACGGCATGAGAATCGTCAACCATCACGAGAGCGTCGTATTGGTCGGCTAAATCACAAATGGATTTAAGGTCAGCAATAATGCCGTCCATGGAAAACACACCGTCGGTGACGATCAGTTTTGTTTTAGCCCCATCGGCGTCTGCTTGTTGTAGTTGCGCTTCTAGTTCTTGCATATTGTTGTTGGCGTAGCGGTAGCGTTTGGCTTTGCATAAACGAATCCCGTCAATGATGCTGGCATGGTTAAGAGCATCACTGATAATCGCGTCTTCACTATTCAGCAAGGTTTCAAATAAACCACCATTAGCATCAAAACAAGACGAGTAGAGTATGGTGTCTTCCATTTGTAAAAACTGGCTAATTTGGGCTTCTAATGTGGTGTGAATATTTTGTGTGCCACAGATAAAGCGCACAGACGCCATACCATAGCCAAAAGTATCTAGCGCTTCATGGGCTGCTTGTGTGACATCTTTATTGTTGGCGAGACCTAGATAGTTGTTAGCGCAAAGGTTGATCAAGCTAGCATTGTCGGCGGTGGTTACTTGGCTAGATTGCGGAGACGCTAACGCTCTTTCTTCTTTATAAAGGCCTTGTTCTTTTAGCTCTTCTAGCTGGCGCTCGAGGTTTTGAAAAAATGTAGATCGGTTCATGCTAATTCTCTCTTTAATGCTGCGATATGATGAAATTAAGTGTAGAAGGCTTGTTGGGTCTCGTGTAGATGCAGTGAAGTATCAAAATGACCGTAACAGTTTGTTTTCGATGGCTGGCTTTTTGTTAAAGCTGTCGCGTAGAATGAGCACAAATTTTAAGCAGAGAGACGATTGAATGTTATCTAAAGTACGTAGCAGTGTGCTGATCAGCACCATGATGATGAGTGTTGGGGTCAGTGCTCAGGATTATTTGCCGATTCTTCAATACCATCATGTGAGTAAGACAACCCCTGCTTCTACCTCGCTTACGCCAGCTCAGTTTACCGAGCAGATGGATTACCTTAAAACCGCTGGTTTTCAAGTGGTTGATTTGAAAGACGCATTAGAGAAGTTGAAAAAACATCAGAGCTTACCTGATAAAGCGGTCGCGATTACTTTTGACGATGCGTATCGAGACATCTATCTAGGCGGTTTTCCTATTCTTAAGGAAAGAGGTTTTCCGTTCACCGTTTTTCTGAATACTAAGCCGATTGGACGAAATCATCACTTTTTGACTTGGCAAGACATTAAAGAGATGGAGAAGTCTGGTGGTGTGTTTGCCAACCATACGATCAATCATCCTTACATGTTAAGAAAAGAAGCGGGTGAAACCAACGATCAATGGTCAGCTCGTATGGCCCATGAAGTGGATACCGTAGAAACCATATTGAATGAGCAACTAGGGCATTCTCCTAAAATGTTGGCTTACCCTTATGGCGAGTCCAACGATGTAATACGTGCACTGGTAAAAGAACGAGGACTTATGGCGTTTGGTCAGCAGTCCGGTGTGGTCAGTGCGGATTCTAACTTTGAAGATCTGCCACGTTTTCCGGCATCTGGACGTTTTGCCAAACTGTCTACTTTAAAAGTGAAGCTGGCGTCTAAGCCTATGCCTCTTCTTAATGAAGAAAGTGGCGGGGATTTTGCGACGGATAAACCTGTGTCTATTCGTTTAACGTTTAAGCCGGGCAACTATCGCCTGAAAGATTTGGCCTGTTATGTCTCCGGCCAAGGCAAGGCGTCGTTGAACTGGATAGAGAAGAACGAAGTCGTGGTTACTGCGCCCAGCGCATTTAGTGTTGGTCGTGGAAGAATTAACTGCACCATGCCAGATCAAAGTGCGAAGCATTATTACTGGTATTCCAATGTTTGGATCCGTCCAGGGGCAGATCAGGGCTATGTAGTAGAAAAAGTTGGAAAAAGTTAACTTTTTTTAAAAAAGATGTTGCACTGAAATCTCAAATCAGTATTATACATCTCGCTCGCAACGGAGGGGTGGCAGAGCGGTTTAATGCACCAGTCTTGAAAACTGGCGTAGGTTAATAGCCTACCGAGAGTTCGAATCTCTCCTCCTCCGCCATCTTCCTTTTAGGAAGGTTGTTGTGTTGTAAGCAAAGATAAAATTAGTTCCTCGATAGCTCAGTTGGTAGAGCAAATGACTGTTAATCATTGGGTCACTGGTTCGAGTCCAGTTCGAGGAGCCAGATCGGAGTATAGCGCAGTCTGGTAGCGCGCCTGCTTTGGGAGCAGGATGTCGGGAGTTCGAATCTCTCTACTCCGACCATTTAATTTTATCGTCACCTAGTAATGGTGGGCGTAGCTCAGTTGGTAGAGCTCCGGATTGTGATTCCGGCGGTCGTGGGTTCAAGCCCCATCGTCCACCCCATTACTCTGATAGTTGGGTCGTTAGCTCAGTTGGTAGAGCAGTTGACTTTTAATCAATTGGTCACTGGTTCGAATCCAGTACGACCCACCAACTATCGTCAGAATATAATTCTGCAAACCTTATTAATTCCTCGATAGCTCAGTTGGTAGAGCAAATGACTGTTAATCATTGGGTCACTGGTTCGAGTCCAGTTCGAGGAGCCAATCGGAGTATAGCGCAGTCTGGTAGCGCGCCTGCTTTGGGAGCAGGATGTCGGGAGTTCGAATCTCTCTACTCCGACCATTAGGTTGTTAGAACATAGAAAATTATGAGCGGGTCGTTAGCTCAGTTGGTAGAGCAGTTGACTTTTAATCAATTGGTCACTGGTTCGAATCCAGTACGACCCACCATTCTTCTCATAATCCTCTCTCTTTTATTTTCCTTTCTTGCGTTAATTCCTAGATCTTTCTCTGATTCAATTTAAAATATTCTATCGTCTATCGTCTATCGTCTATCGTCTATCGTCTATCGTCTATCGTCTATCGTCTATCGTCTATCGTCTATCGTCTATCGTCTATCGTCTATACG
>NZ_JBITUJ010000009.1:86912-158166 GCF_044542435.1 Marinomonas sp. NPDC078689
TCGTCTATCGTCTATCGTCTATCGTCTATCGTCTATCGTCTATCGTCTATCGTCTATCGTCTATCGTCTATCGTCTATCGTCTATCGTCTATCGTCTAGTTTAAGTGGGCTGCCTATTTTTTTTGTGGGCTGGAGTGCTTGTAAAAAAGAGTGTCAGATTTAGATTTTCGTCGTGCCTTTGTTTGTGCTGGCTGATGGTTTTTTTAGCTATTTTCGTCCGCAAATGAATAGGGTGCCGCCGATTGTTTTAACTTTAACCTATGATCGGTTTCATTTATTCATCGGTTACTGGCCTGAAGGTCAGTCTACAAGGTTGAGTGTCGCTGGGCTAATAAAGCCAATCATGCGAGATGCGTGTGATGAAAGTGGTGTTTTTGTAGTGTGTAGGTGAACGCTGCGTTTTCAGTGCCGGATTCCCGTCGTGCCTCCGTTCGTGTTGGTCTACGATTTCAGCTCACAAATGGATGTGGTGTCGTCGATTATTTGGTCTTTGGCTCACATGGCGTCATTTGTTGGTTTGGCTTTCTGTGGTGCTCTGAGGGCTTGCGGTGTGGTGTTTCTTGTTTGGTGTGGGTAACTTGTGGTTTTGTTTGTTTTAGTGGATTAAAAGGCTCTGAATGCACGTTTTGTGGATAAGCTTGTGCTTAACCGGTGTAGTTATTCAGTTTTTTCTTTTTTAGTGTGATGGTGTTTTTCTGTGGATAAGGTTTTGATTGTTTGCTGATGTGGTGAGAAGTATCAGAAAAATCTAAATAGGAATGTCGTATTTATAGATAAAGGATTGATCTATAAAGAAAAGAATTAATGGTGGAGGGAGGTGGATTCGAACCACCGAAACTTTCGTGGCAGATTTACAATCTGCTCCCTTTGGCCACTCGGGAACCCCTCCACAGCAGCGCGGCATATATTATATGCCGCGCATCATCGTGTAAACACTTTTTTCTTATTTATTAAGAAGTTTTTCAAGTTTTGCCTTCATACGCTCTTCAGGAGACAGATTATCGTATGCGTCATCCTGGCGTTTTTGTGGGCTAGGTGCGTTTTTAGGCTTGTTGTTCGGCTTGCTAGCGGTTTTTTTGCTGGCTGGCGCTTTTGCCTTTGAACGTGGTGTTCTGTCGCTCTTAGGACGATTAAAGGTGGTTTTTTCCTTTTTAGGAATCATCGACTCAGGCAATGCTGGCTCGTTGTTAACAGGGGTGCCTTCAAGGTCAATGCGAGGTTGTCCTGACAATAGGCATTTTTTGTACCTGTCAGAGCGAGTGTAAGCGGCTAGGGCGCGTTTCTGCTTGCTGGCATTGAAGTCATCATCAAGAACCATGTCTTTATCGATACCGACCTTCAGAGGTTTAGGCTGGTTCCAATCAAACGCTTTTGGATAACGGTCTTCTAGCATCTTAATTAGGCGGCGGTTATTTTTTTGATTCTTCTGGCGCTTCTTTTGCTCTGGCGTCAGTGTCGCTGCTTCTTGCGTGCTTTCACTTGCTGGTTGTACATCGTTTGTGGTGGTTTCCACTTGGATTTCGTCTTGTACTTCTGGCAAGCCGTTAAGCTCTGGTTGTTGTATTGTCATGTAATCAGTCTGTTCTGTTGTCGTGGTTGTGATGCTGGTTTCAGCAAGAGAGTTCAGCAAGTCAAAGCTCAGTTGATTTTCCACTTCGCTTTTCGGTGCTGGGGTATTTATTGTGTCAGCCGGTACGAGAAGATCTAAAGAGTCTTCAATATACAATTGTAATTGATCTTCAGTCGAACGCGATACCATGTTCTGTAAAAGATCCATTGAGGCGCTACTGCTGTCAGGTGAATTTGCATTCTCCGTTTTCAGTTGTGCGATTTCCTCGTTGGCGGCTTTTAGCTTTTCGATAAGCTGGTCGACCTCAGCTTCGAGTTTGGCGATTAATTGTTCCATACGCAAGGCTCAATTCTATAACGGTGTTAATGGAATGCTTGGGGTGTTTTTCACTCCAATCATTTCTTGCCGTTGAGTATCATTCGGCTGAACGACCGAGATAGTCGGATTACTTTTATGCCATATGAAAGCAGAGGCAGCCAATAAGCAGATAAATAAGCTAGACATTAATTTCATATTGCTTAGAAAGTAAGTCCAGCTCCGACCATCACGTGTTGATCGTATTTGGCGCTGCTACTGTTTAACAGTTTTACAAAGACATCCAATCGACTTGTATTCGATGTTGCAATGCGAAACCCTGCTTCTGGGTAATAAACATTGTCGTCAAAAAAGTCGACACCAAGGCCAATATAAGACCACATTGGAGAGCCTGGTATTATTTGGAATGCAGGGGTGGCGCTGTAGTAGCGGCCACCTAAAGCAATCGCACTTTCAGGGTCATCACCCAATGAAAAAGCAAAACCACCGTACATAGAGAAGTTAGATGGTGTTGTGAATTCCATCATGGTTCTCAGAATAGAGGTTGTGCTGCCGGTATCATTGTCTGTTGAAGGACGAGCGGCCGTTGCTTCAAAGCTCAATAAGCTTGCAACTTGTCCTTCTTCAGCAATTGCGCTTCCGCAGAAGAAAACTAAAGTGGCAAAGAGTAAAGATCTCATTGTTTATTATCCAATTGGTTAAGACGGTTTAGCATCTCAGATAAAGAAGATTCCCAGTTTGATTGCTGTTCAGATTTTTGAGTTAGCATGGTTTCTAATTCACTTTTGCCTTCGCTTAGCTCGTAGTTCTGCATTTCTAGTTCAGAAATTTTCTGACGTAGAGAAGAGATTTCTTCAACAGCTTCGTTAATGCGTTGTTCTAGGTGGTGAAGTAATTCGTTGTTCATTGTGTTTATCCTAAAGTATATAAAATCGCTTTATAAAAATAGCGTTAGTGTGAAAATTACCAAGCAATCACAACATCTTGTTGCTGAACATTTAATATCTGAGCGTCAACGGCAAGCTCACCAATGGAAAAGTTGGGTTGCACTTGCTTGATAGTAACATTGATATTGGCATTATTCAGTTGTGTCTGCGCTGTTTGGTTTTGATTGTGGATTTCAAAGCGACGGTAGACGCTTAGTTTATCGCCTTGTTTAATTCCAGATAAAGAGCCGGCAGAAATATGAACGCGGTTGCCTTCGGTGTGAAATATGCTGGCAATAAAAGGTTGGCAGCGTAGTTTCTCACTGGTATCAATCGCACTTTCTCTTAAGATCTCTCGGACCACTTTACCGTAATGAACCGTCCAGAACTTGGCACTGCCAAAGCCTACACGTGCATTGTCTGCGATGTCCCACTCACCAATTTCGCTGTAGCGTTTTTGGAAAAAGAGTGCGCCGCTGAAACTGTCATAGATGTATAGATCTAGGACGAAGTTTCGTTCTTTTTGGATACCATCCTCTTGATTGTCAGAGGGACTATCGGGTGTTCTTAAATACAGCGGGCTAATGTCACGAATGACGCCGCTGATAATATATTGTACGCCCAGCTGCTGGCCGATACGAGTGACATTGCTTAACGCGCCTTCGTCGTTGATCGCCGATGGTGCATTAATAAGATCTGGGTAAATGGCGACGTTGGTTGCGTTCAAAGCCCGAAGAAAGCCTTGTTTGTTGATCGCATTGGCTAGATCTCTAGGAAGCTCCCTAGAAATATTATTGAGTCGCCCTAAGCTGGCTTGCTCTGGGTCTTGAAGTTTAAAGCCCGTCACGCCGACGGATTTTTGATAGAAGTTGGTCGCTCCATTGCCGCACTGAGAATCGGGTGTGACATTGACGCGAGCGACAACCGTAAGAAAGTCACCTTTGCGCTCTTCATGGAGGATTTTAGCTTGTTGAACGCGTCCAGCACTGCGAATTTGTATGTCGGAATCCAAATCGCCATTTTTTAGCCGATCATTTACGCTCACTCTAGAGCTGGATTGCAGAACGGCTTGTTTGATTGCTTGTTGCGTTGCTCGATAGCGTGCATCGTCTACATCGTCATTATAGACAATGGCCTTCCCGGTTGCGGTAACCGATTGCGCAAAGCTGGGTGCGATGGACAGCACCGAGAGCGCGATAAACAGACAATACTTACGTGTGAAAGACATTATTCAATCGTATAGAAATTAGCAGTGGAATTCGAGCGAGAGGCGTTCACTGTTTTGTAATTTTGGTGTGTCTGACATTGTGGGTTATTGGCAATATTGCTTGGCGAGCTAACGCATTCGCGGAAATTTTCCTGTAATGCCATTTCAACCACTGTTTCAAAGGTGCCATCTTCGTGTTCACGCTGAGATACGACCTTAGCGCCGACAAGGTAGGAGTCGATGTAAGAACGCAATTCGTCGTGTTGTAACACCATGTTATTCAAGGAGCTTGAACCGTCTAATTTCAAACCGTAGACACGTTCAGAAAGGTTTCGGTAAGCATCAAGAGTGGAGCTGCGCAGCGCCATAAGGCGAGCCTGAGACTTAGAAAAACGTTTGCTGGTGCTTACCGCAGCATAACCGGTTGCGTTAACAATAATTGGGGGTTGCTTCACGACGCGGCGAACTTGGCTTTGCGTGTTGGTGTTGAGCAGGCTGTTATTGCCAACGTCGACTGTGTTGCCGTTACAAGGTCCAACTGTGTTGCACTCTTCGCCTGTTCTTTGGAATAAATTCTGACAACCCGCAAGCGCTATACTCATTATGGCGATGGAAAATAATTTAAAACCTGATGTCATAATGGTGTCCCTGTCGTGTTTTATATAAAAAATCATGATAATTCTACGGTATAAAAGTGCATTTAATGGTGTAAAGAAGCAAGAAGCAGGCCACGGCTTGCTTTGATGCATTTTATACGATGCAAAATGTAAACTATTTTGCTTGTTAGCGTCCATGTTTGCTGGTGTAAATAAGCAAATTTCTGCTGTTTTTTTGGGAAATCTATACTTTCTCTTGGTTTTTTCTTTTTTACTTTAAGTGGTGTGGTAGCACAATGGCTCGATTGCGCTAGGTTGTTTTGCTTTGCTAAGTGTGTAGACTGTTTTTATATACAGTGTTTTCCTGAGCGTGACTATGTCTAACCCACGTAAAATTATTCACATTGATGCCGATTGCTTTTATGCCGCCATTGAAATGCGCGATGATCCTAGCTTATGCCAAGTGCCATTGGCGATTGGTGGTTCCTCCCAAACCAGAGGCGTATTAAGTACCGCTAACTATATCGCGCGCTCTTTCGGTGTTCGCTCTGCAATGCCAACGGCGGTGGCAAAGCGATTGTGCCCAGCTTTAATAGTCGTGCCTGGGAACATGGAAAAATATCGCCTTGCCTCGCGGCAAATGCATGCCATTTTTCGCCAGTACACAGACATTATTGAGCCGCTTTCTTTGGATGAAGCCTACCTTGATGTGACGGATTCTGACGCCTGCCAAGGCAGTGCGACGAGAATCGCTGAGCAAATTCGCCAGCAAGTTTTGGCGCAAATTGGTATCACTGTATCCGCTGGCGTGGCGACCAACAAATTCATTGCAAAAGTCGCCAGTGATTGGCAAAAGCCAGACGGCCTAACCACTATTCCCCCAGACCAACAGTTTGAATTTGTCTCGCAATTACCGGTTAAGTGCATTTCAGGTATTGGCAAGGTCTCTCAAGAGCGGCTTGCGGCGTTAGGGGTGTTTGTTTGCTCAGACCTGCAGAAAGTCGATTTCTCTATTTTGCAAAAAAACTTCGGCAGCATGGCTTTTCGCTTGTCTCAATATGCCCTTGGTATTGATCATCGGCCTGTGCAAACTTCCCGTGAGAGGAAGAGTGTGTCTGTGGAACATACGTTTGCCGAAGATCTGCAATCCTTGGAGTCGTGTTTGGCGCAATTGCCTGAGTTGCTCGCGAGTCTCGATCAGCGCATGGCTGGTCGTGGTTTTGATGCCCAAGTGAGCAAGTATTACCTCAAATTGAAATTTAACGATTTTAAGCAAACAACGATAGAGCAAGCGATTCAAAGTAGATTTTCGAAAGAGGTCTTTGTTGCTTTGTTAACGCGTGCCTACCAAAGGCAATCTCGTCCAGTGCGGCTGATTGGAGTGGGCTATCGTTTGTCCGCTCCCGCGCCCCGGCAGCTTGATATGATGTTTGAGTAGTGCTTAAAAAATAACCGCATTTTTATCTTGCTGCTATAGTTACTGAAGTAATGCGGAGGTACTGTCTTATGAATAGAAATCCCAAATTATTAAATGGCTGGAAGCATGAGGTGCCAGACTCGTTAGCGGGGCGTTTACGCTTTGAGGTTGAGCAAACTCTAAAAAGTTTGTACGCCAGCGATGCGTTAGTAGATCAATTAGGTGCTTTGTACTTACCTTTCTCAACTTGGTTAAGCAGTAAAGTGAAGTCGGCCAATGGCCCGTTAGTAGTGGGTCTTGGCGGGCCGCAGGGGTCAGGCAAAACGACTTTTAGTCGGGTCGTGAGCCGTGTGCTTTGTAAAGGCTTTGACATAAAGAGTATTGTGGTCAGTTTGGATGACTTATACAGAACGCGCAAAGATCGGCTCCATTATGCGCAGACCATGCACCCTCTATTTGCTACGCGAGGAGTGCCTGGTACTCATGATATTGATATGGCCTTGATGCTTTCTGAGCGGTTACGAACGCTGAAAGATGGCGAAATCATGAAGCTACCAGCGTTTGATAAATCCCTAGACGATAGAAAACCGGTGCATTTGTGGAGTGAAGTACAAGGTCCAGTGGACGTTATCTTTCTTGAAGGCTGGTGTGTTGGCGCATCGGCGTTAGGAGATGGACTGGATCAACCAATGAACCGTTTGGAAAAAGACAAAGATCAAGATGGGGTGTGGCGAAGTCTTATTAATCAGCACTTACAAGAAGGCTATAAAGACTTGTTCGCGAATATCGACATTATGATGTGGATGGAAGCGCCAGACTATGATGTTGTTTATCAATGGCGTAATAAACAAGAGCGCATGCTGGAAGCGCATCTGCATGATATTCATGGTGGTGTATTAGACACGCTTGATATCAAAGTGATGTCGCCAGAAGCGCTGAAAGGTTTTATGCAATATTACGAACGTCTTACTCGCCACCTTATGGCTACCATGTCTGAACGATCTGATGTTGTGTTTCGCCTTAATCATCAGCAAGAGGTGACGGGCTTGCGTTTTCCAACCGAGCATTAACGCTGTGGCGGGTTAATCTCGTCGAGTTGTCATAGTAAAGAGTTATCTACAATAAATATTTGTCGATATAATAGGCCATTGCTTAAAAAAAGAAGTGAACGAGTTTAGACTGCTCGTTCGCTTTTTTTTAACCTTATAGCCTATTTTTTGCCTGTACTGTTTGGGCCTGTATTTATTGGAGTAAAGAATGACAGATTTGTTGCCTTGTGTATTAGTAGAGGCGGCAGAAACAGCGGATGCAGCGATTATCTGGCTGCATGGATTAGGATCAGATGGGCATGATTTTGAATCCATAGTACCGGCATTAAAAATTCGCCCCGATCAAAAGTGGCGTTTTGTTTTTCCCCATGCACCGCAGCGCCCAGTGACGGTCAATGGCGGTATGGTGATGCGAGCTTGGTATGATATTTATGAAATGACGCTTGAACGCAAAGTAGATATGTTGAATATTGAAGAATCTTGCCAGCAAATCAGTGCTTTAATCGAAGCGCAAATCGCATCGGGAATTGATGCTTCTCGTATTATTCTGGCCGGTTTTTCACAAGGCGGCGTGATTGCTTATCAGCTAGCGTTAACCACCGAGCATACACTGGCAGGAGTGATGGCATTATCTACTTACCTGGCGAATAAATCTGATGTCCCTGCGGCGGCGGGCAGCCACAATGGTACAACTCCTTTCTTGATTCATCATGGATCTCAAGATCCTGTGGTGGCCCCTAGCTTGGCATTGGACGCGAAAAAAGCGTTAACGGATCAAGGGTTTAATGTTGAGTATAAAACCTATGAGATGCCTCATTCTGTTTGTCCGGAACAGATTGCTGATATTTCTGCATGGTTACACGCTCGTTTAGCTTGAGTTGGCTGGGTTAACAAAAGGAGAGCAAGATGACGCTGAACACAGACAAGTTGTTGGCATTCGCTAAACGGATTGCCTCCCACGCTGGCACTATCATGGTGGAGGCGAGGGAGAAGAAAGGTTTTTCTGCCGATTACAAAGCGGATCATGAGTTGGTGACATCAACCGATTTGGCGATCGATCATTATTTATGCCAAGAAATTATCGCAGCTTATCCTGATCATCGTATTCTTTCAGAAGAGTCTTCTCCTAATTTGTCTTTGGATGCTGTGCCGACATGGGTGATAGACCCTATTGATGGCACGGTGAATTTTGCGCACCATCATCGTCATGTTGCTGTGTCTATTGGTTTATACGTTGACGGTCAGCGCTTGTTAGGGGTCGTGTATGCTCCTTTCCTAGACGAATGTTACTGGGCCATTAAAGGTCAAGGTGCGTATTTGAACGGTGAACGTTTGTGGGTTGCCGATGGGGTTAGCTTACGCAATGCGTTAGTGGCCACTGGGTTTCCCTACCAAAAAAATGCGCTCGAAAAGCTGATTAAACGGGTTTCAAATGTATTACATCAATGTCAGGATGTGCGACGTAATGGGTCCGCAGCATTGGATCTATGTTGGGTCGCGGCAGGGCGATTACAGGCTTATTATGAATCCGTAAAACCATGGGATATGGCGGCAGGAGCCTTGATTGCTGTAGAGGCAGGCGCTGTCTTAGGGCGCTATGATGAGGTTGAATCTGCCTGGCCATTGGAGATTAACGGTGATTCGTTATTGGTTTGTGCGCCATCATTATATGATGCGATGCAACAAGTGTTGGCCGTGGATTAGTATGATGCCACTGGGGTACTTGAGCCAACTTTCTTAAATTAAGTGAATGATGAGTTAATTCTCATGATTAATATTGGATTTTTATGTCTTTTACTGTCTTTATAATACTGATTATCGGCTGTATTGCGGTTATATCTGCGTCTCTTTGGTTTATTGCCCGCCAATTAAAGGTGAACCGTTTACGTGAAGAGAGAATCCGTGCCGGAGAATCTTTTGTGGCGGAAGAGCGACAAAAGCGAATTGATAGCATTCAAATTTTATTAAAAGCCGTTGGTACGGATGAAAAGCTTACCTGGATCGAAACCAGCATACGGGTGAAAAACTTACTCGATCAGTTGAGTGTAGATCTATCGCAACACGATGACATTTCGGCTTTTTATATTATCACTGAAAAAACTGAGCATATTCCGACGCACGAACAATGGAAGAGTTTACCAAAAGATGCGCGGGCTAAGTTCAGCAATGAGATGACGCGTTACGAAACGGAATATCTTGAGCATTTGAAGCGTGCTAAAGCCGCTTTGTTGGTCTATTCTTTTGATTCATGATTTTACAGTTTGTTCTTTCTGTTTTTTTATGTTTTTGCTTGTTGGTTTCCTTGATGGTGTTTTATTTAAAGCACAAATCAAAAGTGCCTTATTATCGACTGAATCAGAGCGATTGTACTGCGCTATTGGAAAAAGCAGTAAATGGCGTCTTGCTCGAATATGATTGGAATGTTTTTATTGGCATGACAATTCGAGACAACGAACAATTTGAGCGGTTGCGGGAAGTTTGTCTTATGATTGATGATGAACATAAAAAGGGAGCCCAGCTTATTGGTGGGAAACTGTATGTTCGGTTTAGCAAAGCCGGGGTGAAGCAATTGGCCTCTTTGTTGGATGAGTGGCGACATAAAGTACATTATGCCGCTTAGCGGCTTATATCTTATTAACGTTAGATTAAGGATTAAAGCACATGAGCGATATGGAACAATTAGTAGATAAGGGCATTGAACTACTGCCTTGGATCTCAGAAATGGCAATTAACTTATTAATCGGCATTGTGATTTTCTTTGTCGGTCGGTTTATTGCCCATAAGGTGGCTCATTGGTGTGAGCATAGAATGCTTAAAGCGTCCGTTGATAAAGCGGTAGCCGGTTTCTGCTCTAGCATTCTTTATGCCTTGATGTTTGCCGGTGTTATCTTAATGGCGCTTGGGCAAGTCGGTGTACAAACCACTTCCTTCATCGCCATTCTTGGTGCGGCTGGTTTGGCGGTTGGTTTGGCCTTACAGGGGTCACTGTCTAACTTTGCATCAGGCGTATTGATCATTGTATTACGCCCATTTAAATCAGGTGATTTTATTGATGCTGCGGGTCAAATGGGTACGGTAGACCGTATCGAACTGTTTCATACCTACCTTAGAACACCGGACAATCGCATTATTATTGCACCGAACTCAGCGATAATGAATGGCTCTATTGTCAACTTTTCGCGTGAGAAAACACGTCGTTTAGATTTGGTTATTGGTATTAGTTACGATGCTGATATTCGTCTGGCAAAAAGTATTATGGAAGAAATTGTGGCTGCCGATGAGCGGGTGTTAAAAGATCCAGCTTGGGTAATCGCGGTTTCTGAACTGGCAGACAGCTCCGTCAATTTTAACCTTCGTCCTTGGGTGGCAGCAGCGGACTATTGGGCGGTCAGAGCGGATCTTCTAGAAAAGATCAAATACACCTTTGATGAACGCGGTGTCGGTATTCCATACCCTCAAATGGATGTTCATCTGCATAAGCAAGAGTCTTAATTACTCGCATTATTGCTTTCAAAATGCCGCCAAGTGATTAACATTGCTTGGCGGCATTTTTTATTTTTATTATTGTACTAAATAGGTTGTTATTAATGACTCGGTATCGTCCACCTTCCCCGCCAAAATCCGCCTACATCACACAAGAGGGCGCTCAAGCTTTATTGGCGGAGCTAAAATATTTGTGGAAAGAAAAGCGTCCAGCGGTGACAGAAACCGTTCGTGAAGCGGCAGCACAAGGCGATCGCTCTGAGAATGCTGAATACATTTATGGTAAGAAGCAATTACGAGAAATCGACCGTCGCGTACGTTATTTAGAAAAGCGTCTGGATGTGTGTACTGTGGTCGATCGTTTTCCTGCGGATCAGTCAAAAGTGTTTTTTGGTGCTTGGGTAACGCTTGAGGACGAAGATGGCACCTTAAAAGAATATCGTATTGTCGGCGCGGATGAGTTAGACCATAACCCTGCTTACATTAGCATCGACTCCCCAGTTGCGCGTGCGCTGCTTAAAAAGGAAGAAGGTGACGAAGTGCTGATTCGCTTAGCCGCTGGCGAGAAATGTTATGTAATCGACACCATAGAGTACCGTGCGCCAGCAGCATGAAAATTTATTATGGCATGGCCCAGTGGCAGCATCCGGCGTGGGTAAATTGGTTATACCCATCATCTTTGCCTGCCGCCGAACGAATTGCGCGCTATTCTCAGGTTTTTTCTACGGTTGAAGTGGGCAGCACTTTTTATACTAAGGTGGACCAAGCGCAACTGTTGCGTTGGTATTCCGTGGTATCTGATGATTTTCGCTTTGCTTTTAAAGCACCACAAACGGTCACCCATAGATTATTTGATCGGCCATGGCGTGACATTGTTGAAGACTGGTGTGTTTTTATGGCGTCGCTGCAACCTTTGCAGTCCAAGCTTGGGCCGACCATGCTGCAATTTCCTGCCGCGTGTGATGAACGCTTGCTAGAGCGCATAATGTTGCTTTGCGATTTGTGGGATTTGTCTGCTCCTTTATCCGTGGAGACACGACATCTGGCGTATTTTGATAAAACAGGTCATGAGTCCTTGTTATTAAAAGGGCTGGCGGAAAAAGGGGTGAATCGGGTGATTATGGATTCACGCCCCGTTTTTTCTACGCAAGCGTATTGTGACAGCTTGGTGGATGCGCAAAAGAAGAAGCCAAGAGTGCCTTGCCATCCTGTTGCAACCTCGTCTCATCCTGTGGTGCGCTTTATAGGGCATCCGGATTTGTCGCTAAATGACAAATGGTTGGATCAGTGGGCGGTGAAGTTGGCTCAATGGCTAGCGGCAGAATTAACACCAACGGTGTTTGTGCATTCATCTGATAACATTGCAGCGCCGACATTGGCGGCCACATTAGATCAAAGAGTTCAGCGCTTGTGTGGCGATTATCAACCGTCGCTTCAGCTTCCCCAAAGCCAAGAGCAAGCGAGTTTGTGGTAGCAGCTTAAAAAATAAAAGCGCCTCTTTAGTAAGAAGGCGCTTTTTTGCTTAATACGAAGGGGAGGCGTAATTAGCAATAATCTTTAAAATCAAAGGCTTCTCGGTAACCAAATAACGCTTGGCTGCCACCTGTGTGTAGGAATACGATGTTTTCATCTTTGCCAAATTCGCCTTTGCGAATCAAGTCAATTAGGCCTGCGGCGCCTTTCGCAGAATACACAGGGTCCAGCAAGATAGATTCGTACTGCGCAAATAACTCAATGGCTTCTAACCCACTTTGCGTTGGGATGCCGTAGCCATCGCCCACGTAGTTGCAATTCGCCACCACGTCTTCGCGCTTCACCACACCAGGAATGCTTAAATATTCTGCGGTTTTTTCAGCCAAGCGAAATACATTCGCTTCTTGGGTTTCTTGCGGTACACGCACCCCAATGCCCAATACTGGAATTAGACTGTTGGTGGCCACCAAGCCGGTGACCAAACCTGCTTGTGTGCCTGCGCTGCCTGTTGCATGAACCACACGGTCGATTTTGAGTCCCATGTCATTGGCTTGAGCTAGCAATTCAAGTGCGGCGTTCACGTAGCCAAGTGCGCCAATTGGGTTGGAGCCACCCCCTGGAATAATGTATGGCTTCTTGCCTGCTTTACGCAGTTTTTCAGCCACTTCTTCCATGGCTTGATTCATGTCGGTGCCCGCTGGGTATTTGCTGAGCGTGGCGCCAAACAGTTGATCGAGCAAGACATTGCCATTGTAGTTGTAATCCACGTCCTTACTGCCGGTACGGTCTTCTAACAGAATTTCACACGCCATGCCCATTTTGGTGGCAATGGCCGCGGTTTGGCGAGCGTGGTTAGATTGGGTCGCACCTTGAGTAATAATGGTGTCTGCGCCTTTTTCGATGGCGTCTCCCATGAGAAATTCCAGCTTACGTGTTTTGTTGCCGCCACCCGCTAAACCAGTGCAGTCATCGCGCTTAATCCATAACTTAGGGCCGCCTAAGTGTTCGCTTAATCGTGTCATTGGCTCAAGGGGTGTGGCTAAGTGGGCAAAATGTAATCGAGGGAAGCGAGAAAGATGCATAGGTATATCTCCATAAAGGGATGACGTTAAGTTGATTTAGAGATTACAGGCTCCATTTTCTACTGCCCAATGCTGTTTTATCTTGTCTCGGTTACTTTTCAGCATAGCAATGCTAACATCGAAAAAAGGCAGTTTTAGAAAGGGTGTCCCGTGGAGCTAAAGTGGTTAGAAGATTATCTGGCGTTAGCCAAAAATGGCAGTTTCTCGAAGGCCGCAGAAGCGCGCTTTGTGACTCAGCCCGCATTTAGTCGGCGCATTCGATCGTTGGAAAATTGGCTCGGTGTGAGCTTGGTCGATCGCACTCAATATCCCACTACGTTTACGGAGGCGGGCTCGGCTTTTTTAGAGCAGGCAGAAAGCCTAACCAAACAAATTTACGCCTCGCGCAACCATTTAACGTCTTTGGTGAACGATACGGCAGAGATGGTCGTTATGTCACAGCATTCGTTGGCCGTTTCCTTCGTCCCGGATTGGTTAGAACAAATCGAGCCTTTTATTGGTGACTCGCTGATTCGAGTTAATACGGACAACTTGCACGATTCTTTGGAGTCTTTTTTGGCCGGTGCGGGCGACTTTCTATTGTGCTTTTCTTCCCCCGATATTTTTAGACAATTGGATCGAGATGACATAGAGACGATCCAAATTACCACGGATCGTATTGTGCCTGTCACCGCGGTCAAGCCTGACGGCCATCCGGTTTATAGTGTGACGCAAGAGAGTCTAAGGTGGCTTACTTACCCTAAAGAATCGTTTTTAGGCAGTTTACTAACTCCCGAATGTTTGTCGGAACCCGGCAGTGAGCTGACGCTCAACAAGGTATGTGAAAATGCATTGGCTGAAGGGTTAAAGGCTTTGGTTGCGAAAGGTTATGGGGTCGCTTGGCTGCCTGAGTCTTTAGTTCAAAACGAATTGGATGAAAATCGTATGGCGGTGCTGGAGTCCCCTCTTAAATCGATCGATCTCGATATCAATATTTACCGATTTAAAGGCAAACACTCCGACTTTTCGGAACGTTTTTGGCATTACCTTTCAACGCTGTATGAATCTGCGTGTTAAGTATCAGAAGGGCGTCACTATAAATGACGCCTTTTTTGTTTTCAGAGGGGCATTTTCATCAAAGATGAGCGTCCTGCTGCCTGTTTTTTACCATACTAAGTGCAAACACAAGTGATCATCCGCCTAATTGCTGGAGAGTTTTCAGAGGTCAGAAAGGCGTAGCGACTTTAAGGGCTTAAAAACCTCTGGAGGAAGAGGGTGGTTAATGGTCTATCTTTTTGTTTTTGAAGGCTAAAAACCTTCAGAATAGATTTTTAAGCGCGTTTAAAAGGCGTCCAGCACGGCACATTACCCTATGCGAAAAAGTAACCGATCGCGATCAAAAAAGGCATTGGTCTCGGATTACGTAAATCTCTAAGGTGAAGGCTTACTCAAGGAAGAATATCTGTATTCAAACATATAAGAATAAATCTATAGGGGTAATGCAATGCAGCTTCCCAGTTTCTTTCGATGCTATTTTGTCCTGCTAACAAGGTTCTTTGAGCCAACGGCAAGGCCTCATTAGCATCAGAACACGGTGCGACGAATTTAATTTCTCTGATTACATAGGTGGTAACCCATTTGATTGGGTTACAAAGAGGTGTTTGGTCTTGAGTATAGCCCTAGCATGCGAGCTAATTGAGCGGCGCTAAAGGGTCCTCAGAGCAGTGAGAGGTGCTTTATGGAATATTTGAAAAATGCGGTATCTGGTGCTGTCGTTGCGGATGAAGATGAAAAAATCCAAGCGGCAGTAAAAACCATGCTACATCGAATTCAAGAGGAGGGTGAAGAGGCTGTTAAAGCCTATGCTCTGCAGTTTGATAACTGGCAGGGGGAATTCATTCTCAGTGATGAAAAACGTCAGGCATTGATTGCCAGCGTTCCACAAAGTGTAAAAGACGATATTGATTTTGCTCACCGTCAAATTAAGCGTTTTGCTGAAGCTCAGCGTAATAGTTTGGTTTCTTTTGAAATTGAAACAGAGCCTGGTGTTCGCTTAGGGCAACGTGTTATTCCTGTTCAATGCGCTGGCTGTTATGTGCCAGGTGGCCGTTATGCCCATGCCGCTTCTGCACTAATGAGTGTGGCGACGGCAAAAACCGCTGGTGTGCCTTTTGTGGTGGCTTGTTCACCGCCACGTGGTGACAGTGTTAACCCCGCTGTGGTTTATGCGATGGACGTCGCAGGGGCGGATGTTATTCTCGAAATGGGCGGGGTCCATGCGGTTGCCACTATGGCGAAAGGCTTATTTACAGGGAAACCAGCCGACATTCTGGTAGGGCCTGGTAATGCCTATGTGGCAGAAGCAAAGCGCATGCTCTTTGGCTCTGTCGGCATTGATGTGTTTGCTGGACCAACGGAGTCCGCCATTATTGCCGACAAAACAGCGGACCCGATGACCATTGCTGTGGATCTTGTGTCACAGGCGGAGCATGGAACTAACTCACCGGTTTGGCTATTTACCGACAGTCGTGAAATTGGCGAGAAAGTCATTGAAATCATGTCTCATGTGATTGCAGACATGCCCAATGCGGATGTCTGTGAAGCGGCGTGGCGTGATCATGGTGTGGTGATTTTGGCTGATGATCGTGATGAATTGGTTCGCATTAGTGATGAATATGCCTGTGAGCATTTGCAGATTTTGGCGCAGGATCTCGATTGGTGGAAAAACAATCTGAATAATTATGGTTCTCTGTTTTTAGGGGAAGGCAGCACAGTGACCCAAGGTGATAAGTGTTCAGGCACCAATCATATTCTACCAACGAAAAAAGCCGCCCGTTACAGTGGTGGTCTAAACGTACAGAAGTTTATGAAAGTGCTGACCTATCAAGAGTTGGATGAAGAGGCTAACTTGGCGTTCAGTGGCGCAGGCTCACGAATTTCTCGTACCGAAGGTATGGAAGGTCATGCCCGCGCTTGTGATTGGCGACTTCGTAAATTCTTCCCTGAAAAAGAGTGGGGCTTCACTGTCTACGATCAGAAGCGTTACGACTGAGGAGTGGCCGGTGAAAGTATTCAATAAACCCTTTACTCAGCAGGAAGCGATCCCTGAAGAAGGCATTTCGGCGGCGCTTAATGTGATGCGTTCAGGTCGATTGCATCGCTATAACACGCTTCCTGATGAAAAAAGCGAAACAGATTTATTAGAAATCGAGTTCGCGGAATATCAGGGCGTGCCTTATTGTTTGGCTTGCTCCTCTGGTGGCTACGCTCTGCATGTCGCAATGCGTGCCGCAGGCGTGCAATCTGGCGATAAGGTCTTGTGTAACGCTTTTACGCTGGCACCTGTTCCAGGTTCTATTCATAACAGTGGCGCAGTGCCTGTGTTTGTCGATGTAGCGGATGATTATTGCATTGATTTAGAAGACCTTGAATCGAAGGCTGCCAGCTCGGGTGCTAAGTTTTTTATGCTCTCTCATATGCGCGGGCACTTGGCAGATATGGATCGTATTATGGCGATCTGTGAACGCTACCATTTGTTTTTAATTGAAGATTGTGCCCATACTATGGGCGCCAGTTGGAATGGTAAGAAAAGCGGCACATTTGGCGATATTGCGTGTTTTAGTGCGCAAACATACAAGCATGTCAATTCTGGTGAAGGTGGCTTTTTAACCACTCGTCATAGTGATGTGATGGCGCGCGCCATTATGTATTCTGGGTCTTATATGTTGTATGAGCGTCACTTTGCAGCACCGCCAAAAGAAGCCTTTGAGCAAATCCGATTTGATACACCGAACTACAGTGGTCGCATGGACAATCTTCGTGCGGCTATTTTACGACCTCAAATTGCGAACTTAGATGCCCAATGTGAGCGCTGGAGTTGTCGTTATCGTGTGATTGAAGCTATTTTGACGCGTTGTGCTGATATTTTGCTTCCTGAGCGGCCGGCCGCGGAAGCCTTTGTTGGTAGTTCCATTCAGTTTTCTTTGCCTTCATTCGGTGCTCCCCAAATGCTTGATGTCGTTAAGCGTTGTGGCGAGCGTGGGGTGGTGCTGAAGTGGTTTGGTGACGCCGAACCGAAAGATTACACGAGCCGTTATGACAGTTGGCGTTATCTTGAAGATATACCCAAGTTGCCTAAAACTGAGCAGATTCTGGCTTCCTTGTTGGACATGCGAATTCCATTGACCTTTAGTGAAGAGGATTGCGCCTTGATTGCTGAGATTATCGTTGAAGTAATAGGAGAGTGTGAATAATGGCGAAAGCAAGTGCGGGTAAAGAGAAGGTCGTCGGTGTTATTGGTGGCATGGGGCCTGAGGCAACAGTGGATTTAATGCAGCGCATTATTGACCTGACGCCGGCGGCCGATGATGTGGATCACATTCATGTGCTGGTAGACAATAACCCGAAAATCCCGTCTCGCATTAAAGCATTGATTGAAGGTGGTGGAGAAGATCCTGCACCTTGTTTGATTGGTATGGCACAGGGGCTGGTGAAGCAAGGAGCGGACTTTTTGGTCATTCCTTGCAACACGGCTCACCATTATTACCCTCAAATCGCCGCCGCGGTTGATGTGCCTGTGTTTAATTTGATTGAACTGACTGCTGGGCATGCGAAAGCGATGAACCCTAATCTAACGAAAGTGGGTTTATTGGCGTCTTCGGCGCTGCAAATTATTCATCTGTATGAGCCTTGGTGTGCCAAGTACGGTGCCGAGGTTCTTTATCCAGAGTCACAAAAACAACAGCAGGTTATGGCTTTGATTCGCGCAGTAAAAGCGAAGCGGCAGACGCCAGAACAATTGCAAAATTACCAACAAGCTGCGGAAGATTTAGAAGCGCAAGGTGCTGAGTGTTTGGTGTTAGCGTGTACTGAATTGTCGGTGATTGGCGATCAGTTAAAAACGTCTCTGCCGGTATACGATGCCTCTGAGTTGTTGGCGCATGCGATTGTGCGTGAAGCGTTAGGTCTTGATGCAGAAGATTAAGCTCTTTTTCTTTCTTGGTGTGACGGTCGGTGCTTAGGGTGCTGGCCGTTTTTTTACTTTTCTTCTTTCGCTGCCATCGTCTTCGCCTATGATTTGTTCGTCGTTTGGCATTAAATAGGCAAGCAGTGAAGTGAAAAGTAAAAGTGAAATTAACAGGAGAGGCGCAATGTACTCGTTGGTGTTTTATGTTCCAGAAACGCATCTAGAGGCAGTGAAAACGGCGGTGTTTTTGGCTGGTGCTGGCTCAATTGGCGATTACGATCAGTGTTGTTGGCAAGTGAGAGGCGAAGGGCAATTTCGTCCTAATCTGAATGCAAACCCTTTTCTTGGTGAAGTGGGCGCGTTAGAAAAAGTAGAAGAGTATCGAGTGGAAATGGTGCTTAAGGATGACGTGAAAGCGGAAGTCACAAGGGCGCTGCTCAGTGCTCACCCTTATGAGGAAGTTGCTTATCACTTTATTCAGATACAGAGTCAATGATCAGGGTGTCTTCATGGAAGCCATAATTTCCTGTTTTATGATCCTCAATAAAGAGCTCTAGTGTTTTCGTAACGCTAGAGAACGCCAACTCGTCCCAAGGAATATCAGACAGTTCAAACAGTGCGACTTCTGAGCTTTCTGATGTGGCGTGAAAATCATCCTTTTGCAAATCGGCCAAATAAAATAAATGTATTTGATTGATATGAGGAATGCTGATCATGCTGAAAGCTTGTCGGCAAATGGCGTGAGAGCCGCTTTCTTCCAGTGTTTCTCTGAGGGCGCCTTCGCTTGTGGTTTCTTGGTTTTCCATGAACCCGGCTGGCAAAGTCCAATAGCCAAATCTCGGCTCTATGTTTCTGCGGCAAAGTAATAGTTTGCCCTGGTACATAGGAATGGTGCCGGTTATTAGGCGCGGGTTGTCATAGTCAATGTGCTCACAATTCGGACAAACGGCACGAACTCGGTTGTCGTTTTCAGGAATAATCATGTCTACTGCGTGGCCGCATTGTGGGCAAAATCTCATGACGATGTCCTTAGTGTTTTAGCTTTAGTTTGGCGAACTTCACAACCTTGTCTTCAATCTCTTGGATCTCAATGAGGTAATGGCCTACTTGCAGACTAATTGGGTGCTCTGGGATGAATTCCAGTGTTTCAATGATGAGTCCGTTTAGCGTTTTTGGTCCATCGGTTGGCAGATGCCATTCAAGGGTTTTGTTAATGTCTCGAATGTGAGTGGAGCCGTCCACTTTGAATGAACCATCATCCAATGGCTGTATTTCGTCTTCTTCTTCTTGAGTTGGCGGCGTGAACTCCCCAACGATTTCTTCTAATACGTCTTCCAGCGCAGCAATACCTTGAACATCACCGTATTCATCAACCACTATGCCCATTTGCTGGTGGTCTTTTTGGAAGTTCAATAGCACTGTGTTTAATGACGTACTTTCTGGAATGAAGTAAGGCTCAACGGTGGCTTTTAATAGCGCCGCTTTAGAGGGTGTTTGCTCGCGTAAGAAAACCGCCGCATGACGCGCGTGTAAAATACCAATGACTTTGTTTATTTCGCCGTTATAGACAGGCATGCGTGTGTGGCGGCTTTGGCATATTTGTTCGATGATCTCTTCAATAGAGTCTTCAATGTCGATACCGACCACTTCATTTCGTGGGATCATGATGTCTTCTACTGAGACTTTTTCTAAGTCCAAAATAGAGATCAGCATTTCTTGGTGAGCCGCAGGAATAAGACCACTGGCTTCATTTACCACGGTTCTGAGTTCTTCGGAATCCAGCGTGTCATGATTGCGTTGTGAGGCATTGACGCCGACCAATCTTAGTAGCCCGTTTGACAGCATGTTAATAAAGAACACAGCGGGATAAAAAACTTTGAGCAATACCGCCAGAATCCAAGAGGCAGGAAAGGCAATTTTCTCTGGATGGATGGCGGCCAGAGTTTTTGGCGTCACTTCAGCGAAGATCAAGACGATCACCGTCAGTGCCGCTGTTGCAATCGCAACCCCAGCATCCCCCCAAATACGCACGGCAATAATAGTCGCAATGGCCGACGCTAGGATATTAACGAAGTTATTTCCGATTAGGATCAAACCAATTAAGCGATCAGGTCTTTCTAATAACGTGCTGACCTTGATGGCAGAGCGGTTCTTGCTCTTTACCAAGTGCTTTAGTCGATATTTATTCAGCGATAACATGCCAGTTTCAGAACTGGAAAAGAACGCAGAAAGAAAGATAAGAGAAACCAGTATTCCACTAAGAATACCTAAGGGAACATCGTTCAAAAAGGGATTGCCTCAACTGTTTAGATAAACGGATTATTAGTGCTTAAAAAGTCGCTGTCAAACGACTTTCATGCATCATGAATTAATGGAGTAAAATTTGTAAGACAATCTTGCTACCAAAATAGGCAAGCATCAACAAAAAGAATCCGCTGATGGTCAGTTTAACCGCCAATTGGCCGCGCCAACCAGCAAAATGACGTCCTAACAAAAGCCCTGCAAACACAAACCAGGATGCGATAGTGAAAAATGTCTTATGCACAAGGTGCTGAGCAAACATATCTTCAATAAAGTAGAAGCCAGTTGCAATGGTTACGGTTAAAAGAATGAAGGCGGCCCAAATGAATTCGAACATCAGGCGCTCCAGTACTTGTAATGGTGGTACTCGTAGCAGCTGTTTTAGGCGGTGGTGTTTGAGTTGGTACTCTTGGATTGCGAGCAGTATGCCGACGCCGCAGGCCGCGGTAAATAAACTATAAGCGACCGACGCAATAAGGATGTGAACGCTGGTCCCCCACGATTCACTGTGCAGCTGTTTTAGGTTCCAAGGCTCAATGGCATTGAGTGCAATAATGATGGCGGTTAAAGGAAAGGCAATGGCAATGAGCAGTGATAAGTCTTTGTCTCTATTGCTTAGCCAAAGAAAAGCATTACCAATAGCGGCAATCAATAACCCAATGGTAAGAAAGTTAAAACCATCTTGGCTAAATAATGTCTGGCTCAAAGACAGGGTGTGCAATGCTATCGCTGCGGCACCGAACAGTTGTGTTGAGCGGGCTTGAGGGCGGAAGTAGTAGGCTAAACTAGCCACTATACAAGCAAAACAAGCGAGCCAAAGCGATAATTGAGTCATGAAACTAAAGGATCCATAGAGTAAAGGTATAGGGTGACAATCATTTATCCGTTATAATAGGGGGAATTTCACCTTGGATAAACCGTGAAAGTCGGTTTTTTCCATATAGGACAAAAAATTTGAGGGCAATATGTTCGACAATTTATCGAATCGCTTAACTTCCTCGCTTGATCGTATTCGAGGTCGCGCCAAATTAACAGAAGACAATATTAAAGATGTGCTTCGTGATGTGCGTATGGCACTTCTTGAAGCCGATGTTGCGCTGCCTGTTGTTAAGGATTTCATCGCCGCTGTCAAAGAGCGTGCGGTTGGAACCGAAGTTACAAAAAGCTTAAGCCCTGGCCAAGTTTTCTTAAAAATCGTTAAGCAAGAACTTGAAAAAGTCATGGGTGAAGCAAACGATGGGTTAAACCTTCGTGTGGCTCGTCCAGCGGTTATCTTGCTTGCTGGTCTGCAAGGGGCGGGTAAAACCACTTCGGCGGCGAAACTGGCGAAATACTTAACGGAGCGTGAGAAAAAATCCGTCTCGGTTGTCAGTGCGGATGTGTATCGTCCAGCGGCGATTAAACAGCTTGAGACGTTGGCGGGTGAAGTCGGCGTTGACTTTATTCCTAGTGATATTTCTCAAAAGCCAATCGACATTGCGAACAACGCGATCGATTATGCGCGTAAAGCACATAAAGATGTATTGATTGTCGATACGGCAGGCCGTTTGGCCATTGATGATGCCATGATGGCAGAAATCAAAGCGCTTCATGGTGCGATTAATCCGATTGAAACCTTGTTCGTTGTCGATGCAATGACAGGTCAGGATGCGGCGAACACGGCGAAAGCGTTTGGTGATGTATTGCCTTTAACGGGTGTCATCCTAACCAAAACAGACGGTGATGCTCGCGGTGGTGCAGCGCTATCGGTTCGTCATATTACCGGTAAGCCAATTAAGTTCTTGGGTGTGGGTGAAAAAACCGACGCGCTTGAACCTTTCCATCCAGATCGTTTGGCGTCTCGTATTCTTGGTATGGGCGACATGCTTTCCCTAATTGAGGAAGCTGAGCAAAAGATCGATAAAGAAAAAGCCGAGAAGCTTGCGGGCAAGCTGAAAAAAGGCAAAGGCTTCGATCTAGAAGATTTTAAAGAACAGCTTCAGCAAATGAAAAACATGGGCGGCATGAGTTCCATGTTAGATAAGCTTCCTGGAATGGGGCAGCTGGGCAATATTCAAGACAAGGTGAACGACAATATGTTCGTTCAAATGGAATCATTGATTAATTCAATGACGCCAGCGGAGCGTCGTAATCCGGATGTGATTAACGGTTCTCGTAAAAAACGTATTAGCAAGGGTGCCGGTTTACAGATTCAAGATTTGAATCGTCTTTTGAAGCAGCATAAGCAAATGCAGAAGATGATGAAAAAAATGACGGCCAAAGGCGGAATGAAAAAAATGATGCGTGGTTTGGGTGGAATGATGCCGGGTGGTGGTATGCCAGGTGGCGGTGGATTCCCTAAGCTATAGCCGTATCCTGTTGTTTTTATTAACGGCAGTTAAAAAACTGTCGTTTTTAATGTCTGGGCGAGCAATTCGCCCTTTTGTTTTTCTGGTTAATCGACTAGAATATGCCGCCCTCTTGTAGTATGAGTCAAAAGTCGACTCGGCAAGAGGCGTTTCGTTAAGCAATAAGGAACCAATAATATGGTAACTATTCGTCTTTCTCGTGGTGGCTCTAAAAAGCGCCCATTCTATCATTTGAACGTGGCTGATAGCCGTCGTGCACGTGATGGTCGTTACATCGAGCGTTTGGGTTTCTTTAACCCTGTAGCTCGTGGTCAAGAAGAACGTCTACGCATCGATCTAGATCGCGTAAACCACTGGGTTAGCCAAGGCGCTCAACTTTCTGACCGTGCTGCGCAGCTTGTAAAAGATGCTAGCAAAAACGCTTAATACTGAGGTAATGCTATGTCTGAATTAAAACAAGCGGCCGCTCCTGAGCAAGCCCTTGTGGTTGGACGCATTACATCGGTTTACGGTGTTAAAGGGTGGGTGAAGTTATATTCACACACCGACCCAATGCAAGGAATCTTTGATTACAAGCATTGGTGGTTGAAAACTCCTAGTGGGTGGAAGACCGTTGAATTAAGCCAAGGACGACTGCAAGGTCGTGGTTTGGTGGCATCAGTGAAAGGTTATAGCGACAGAGATCTTGTAAAAGAAATCTGCGGTATGGATATCTACATTGATGGCAAAGAGCTCCCAGCGTTAGAGGAAGGTGATTACTACTGGAGTCAGCTGGAAGGTCTTAGGGTTATTACCAAAGAGGGTGTCCTCTTGGGGAAGGTTTCTCAGCTTTTGGAAACCGGTGCGAATGATGTTGTCGTTGTCCGTGCGTGTGAAGGCAGTTTTGATCGCGAAGAACGCTTGATCCCCTATGCGCCAGGGTCTTATGTTGTAGATATTAATCTAGAACAGCAGGAAATGGTGGTTGATTGGGATCCAGAATTTTAAGCGTAAAGCTGGAGTCATAACGTGAAGGTCAGTGTTATATCGCTTTTTCCGGAGATGTTTCAAGCCATTACCCAATATGGAGTAACGGGCAGAGCCATTAAGTCTGGTTTAGTGTCGATGGATTTTATTAATCCTCGAGATTTCACCCATGACAGACATAAAACTGTGGATGATCGACCTTATGGTGGTGGTCCTGGGATGCTGATGAAAGTTCAGCCTCTCAAAGATGCGATTACAAGCGCCAAGTTATTGGTGCCGAACGCAAAAGTTATTTATCTATCCCCTCAAGGGCGTACGCTGACGCAAGAAGGTGTGCAACAGCTTGCTAAACAAGCAGAATTTATTCTGGTAGCAGGTCGTTATGAAGGCGTTGATGAGCGTTTAATTCAATCTGAGATTGATGAAGAATGGTCGATTGGCGACTTTGTTCTAAGTGGTGGCGAGTTGCCGGCTATGGTGCTGATGGATGCCGTACTTCGTATGGTTCCTGGAGTGCTAGGAAAGCAGGCTTCTGCGGACGAAGATTCGTTTGCAGACGGTTTGTTAGATTGCCCGCATTATACTCGACCAGAAGTGTTGGATGGCGAATCTGTCCCTTCTGTACTGCTTAGTGGCAACCATGAGGAGATTAGACGCTGGCGATTAAAGCAAAAGCTCGGAAGAACTTTGCAACGCCGGCCAGACCTTCTGCAAGACCTTGAGTTGGACAAGGAACAGCAGAAGCTGTTAGAAGAGTTTATTCGTGAAACTGAAGATTCAACCTCGGCAGAGTAGGAATTACGAGCTTGTCAAAGAGAAGAACCTTCGCTTGGCAAGAAACCATATCATTAGGAGTCACATCCATGAGTAATAAAACTAAACTGATTCAGCAAATTGAAGCTGAACAGATGACAAAAGAAGTCCCAGCCTTCGGTCCTGGTGACACTGTTGTTGTTCAAGTTAAAGTTAAAGAAGGTTCACGCGAGCGTCTACAGGCCTATGAAGGTGTTGTAATTGCTAAGCGTAATCGCGGTCTTAACTCAGCATTTACCGTTCGTAAAATCTCTAGCGGTATCGGTGTTGAGCGTGCTTTTCAAACATATAGCCCAATTGTTGAAAGCATCGAAGTTAAACGTCGCGGTGACGTGCGTCAGGCTAAGATCTACTACCTACGCGAGCGTTCTGGTAAATCAGCACGTATTAAAGAGAAATTGGCTAAACGTTAATTTTTCTGTGTTAAAAAAAGGCGACGAAAGTCGCCTTTTTTTATGGAACTTCCTCCTAGGGTTGTGGCCTAATGTTGATTACTCTTATTTGCTTGAGGTTATCAATGACGCCCTTCTTTCAGCTCTTTTCTCGATACGCAATAATCACTTCCCTCCCTGTTTTATTTTCCTCTCTTGCTTTTGCTGGTAAAGCGGAAGTAGATGCCGCTGTGCAACAGGCGCTACCTCAATACAGTATAGAAAATATTGAACTTCATTCTGGTTCAGGCTTATACACGGTGACCTTAAAAGATGGACCGGCTTTGCACGTTACTGCCGATGGAAAATATTTCACTACGGGGGATATTTATCATATCAATGGCACGGCCGTAGAAAACGAAACCCAGAAAGCGAAGCTTGCCGAGATAGAGGCGTTACCTGTTTCTAGAATGATTGTCTTTAAAGCCGCTAAGGAAAAAGCGCATATCACAGTGTTTACGGATGTCGATTGTGCCTATTGCCGTATGCTGCACAAAGAAGTTCCTAAGCTAAATGAAATGGGCATTACGGTACGTTATTTGGCTTACCCTCGTGCTGGGCTTGGTTCTGACTCCTACAAAAAAATGGTTAGCATCTGGTGTTCTGATGATCCTAAAGGTTGGTTAACGAAAGCCAAAGAAGGTGACGCGATACCAGAAAACACCTGTGTAAACCCAGTTGCAGATGACTATAACCTAGGGAATTCTATTGGCGTTCGCGGTACTCCAACGATTGTCTTGCAAGACGGTCAGTTGATTCCTGGCTATTTGCCTGCGAATGAATTAGCGAAAGAGCTTGGGTTATAGCTTTATCGCGAAATATTCCACTAAACATGAGCCGTGTTCAGGGTATTCTTCGTTGGGTTTAATTCACTCTGACGCTATAATGGCAAGGCTTAGATGTTGGAAATGAACATCGTATAAAAATTAAATTATCTCTGTGGGGTATTGTTTTGAAACCGGTAAAAGTCGGAATTTGTGGGCTGGGAACGGTAGGTTCTGGCAGTTTTAATATTCTGCGTAAAAACGCAGAAGAAATTACACGACGTGTCGGCCGTTCAATCGTAATTGAGCAAGTAGGGGCGCGTCGCGATAACGATGCATGCGACACCACCGGAGTGAACATGACCCGCGACATTTTTGATGTCGTGAATAATCCAGAGATTGATATTGTTCTTGAGCTTATTGGTGGCACATCCGTCGCGAAAGAGCTCGTGCTAACCGCCATCAAAAATGGCAAACATGTGGTAACTGCTAACAAAGCACTCATTGCAGAACACGGCAATGAGATATTCGCAAGAGCACAAGAAAAAGGCGTTATTGTTGCCTTTGAGGCCGCTGTGGCTGGCGGTATTCCTATTATCAAATCTCTTCGTGAAGGTTTGTCTGCAAATCGCATTGATTGGTTGGCGGGTATCATTAATGGTACGGGCAACTTTATTCTGACTGAGATGAGTGAAAAAGGTCGGAATTTTGATGATGTGCTAAAAGAAGCGCAAGCATTAGGTTATGCCGAAGCGGATCCTACATTTGATGTAGAAGGTATTGATGCCGCTCATAAATTGACTATTTTAGCCTCTATTGCATTTGGTATTCCTTTGCAGTTTGAGAAAACCTATACCGAAGGCATCAGTCGTATTACCTCTGAAGACGTCGCTTTTGCGCGTGATCTAGGTTATGCCATCAAACATTTGGGCATTGCTAACCGTACTAAAAATGGCATTGAGCTGCGCGTCCATCCGACGTTGATCTCGAATAAGCAGTTATTGGCCAATGTGAATGGTGTGATGAATGCGGTCATGGTAAAAGGCGACGCGGTCGGTCCTACTTTGACTTATGGTGCGGGCGCTGGCGCTATGCCAACAGGCTCATCGGTTGTGGCTGATGTCATTGATGTTGCGCGTACTTTGACGTCAGATCCTACCAACAGAGTGCCGCATTTGGCCTTCCAAGCGGATGCCTTGTCTGATGTTAATATTCTATCTATTGAAGAAATTGAATGTGGTTTCTTCTTGAATATGACGATCCAAGACCGCGCTGGTGTGTTGGCGAATATCACTCAGATCTTATCCAAAAATGGCATTAGCATTGAGTCTTTGATTCAGCGTGAGCGTGAAGGCAGCGACCTTGTGCCGCTGGTAGTCATGACCCATGACGTGAAAGAGCGTTCTATGAATGCAGCCATTGCTGAAATTGAAGCCTTGCCAGATGTTGCGGGTACTGTTCAACGTATTCGTGTCGAAACATTGGCTTAAGGGGAAACAATCATGAAATATATTTCAACTCGTGGTAAAGCACCTGCCTTGTCTTTTGGCGATGTGCTATTGGCTGGTTTGGCGAATGATGGCGGTTTGTATGTGCCAGAAACCTTACCTCATTATAGTAAAGAAGACATTGCCTCCTGGGCGAATCTAAGTTACCAAGAACTTGCTTTTAAAGTGATGTGGCCTTTTGTGGAAGGCGACATTCCTGCGGATGCGTTTAAGCGTATGATCGATGAAGCGTATTCGAGCTTCAATCATTCGTCTGTAGCGCCTATGGTTCAAGTTGGCAATAACGAATGGATACTTGAGTTATTCCGTGGACCTACCTTGGCATTTAAAGATTTTGCACTGCAATTACTCGGGCGTTTGATGGATTATGTTCTGTCTGAGCGTAAAGAGAAGCTTGTGATTCTTGGTGCGACATCAGGTGACACAGGGTCAGCCGCTATTGAAGGTTGCCGTCATTCTGAGCATTTAGATATTTTTATCCTGCACCCATATGAACGAGTGTCTGAAGTGCAACGTCGCCAAATGACGACCGTTATTGATGACAATGTTTTCAATATCGCAGTGAAAGGTAACTTTGACGATTGCCAAGGTATGGTGAAGTCTAGCTTTGCGGATCAATCTTTCTTGAAAGGCGCCAAGTTGGGCGCGGTGAATTCAATCAACTGGGCACGCATCATGGCTCAAGTTGTTTACTACTTTTCATCGGCTTTGTCTGTTGGTGCGCCACATCGTAAGGTGTCTTTCTCTGTGCCAACCGGTAACTTTGGCGATATTTTCGCGGGTTACCTTGCTAAACAAATGGGCTTGCCGATCGATCAATTGGTTGTTGCGACGAACCAAAATGACATTTTGCACCGTGTGATTTCAGAAAACGACATGAGTCGCCAGTCACTAAACGTTACCTTGTCTCCAAGCATGGATATTATGGTATCGAGTAACTTTGAGCGCTTGTTGTTTGATGCTCATGGCCGCGATGGCGTCGCAATCGATGACTTGATGGCACGCTTTAACAAGGGAGATGTATCCCTTAATGATCAAGCTTGGTCATTTGTTAAAGATAATTTCGACAGTTACAAAGTGGATGACAAGAAAACCTGTGATGTGATTGCTGATGTGTTTGCATCTACTCAGTATCTTCTTGATCCTCATACGGCAATTGGTTTGGAAGCCGCACGTCAGTGTTGGAAAGACAAATCTGTGCCTATGATTACTCTAGCAACAGCGCATCCGGTGAAGTTCCCAGAAGCGGTTGAAAAGGCCGGTTGCCAATCGCCAAGTTTGCCTGAGCATATGAAGGATCTTTTTGAGCGAGAAGAATCTTACACTGTGCTAGACAACAGCTTAGACGAGGTTCAATCATTTGTTGCCGAGCGTATTTAGCCGCGCAATAGTGAGTTAACGATAAATAAAGCCGGCTCTCTGTGAGGGCCGGCTTTTCTTCTTTTACCTTTCCTACCAGTTACTTTCTATGAACTTAATTTTACTTGATCCAAATAATGAGCCCAGTAGCGGACAATATGCGTTAACTGAGCGTCAACAATTGCATGTGTCAAAGGTTATCAAGGCGGTCACTGGCGATGTATTACGTGTGGGCTTGCTCAACGGCGGAATCGGTGAAGGTGTTTATCAGGCGCCAGAAAACTCAAACCCTGGTGTTATTCATTCATTGACCTTGCATTCTGAACCGCCCGCTGCCTTGCCTATGGTGTTAGTGATGGCCTTACCAAGGCCTAATATGCTCAAGCGAACGTTGCAAAATATCAGTGCGATGGGGGTAAAGGAAATCTATCTGATTCATTCTGCAAAAGTGGAAAAAAGCTATTGGCAGAGCCCTGTGCTGCAGCAGGATTCTATCCAGCAGTCGTTATTGGAAGGGCTGGAGCAAGCGAAAGACACCATTATGCCTGTGTGTCACATGATCCCGCGTTTTCGTCCCTTTGTAGAAGACCAATTGCCTGCGATTGTCGCGGATAAGCGAGGGCTACTTGCTCACCCATATCAAGCGAAGGCGTGCCCTGTGGCGATCAAAGAGCCTTGCGTGTTGGCTTTGGGGCCAGAAGGTGGCTGGAATGAGTTTGAAGTAGAAAAATGGCTCGAAGCTGGGATGGAGTCTGTGCACCTAGGGGATCGTATTCTTAGAGTAGAAACCGTCGTACCTGTGTTGTTGTCGAGACTGTATCCTGCTGGTTGTTAATGTCCCCTAATCTCTATTAATTTGTCTTAATACTGCTCAGTAGGGAAACTCTACGTATTTTAAGAGTGTAGTAAGCAAATGAAGGAGAGAGGAATGAGCGAAGTAGCTCGTGGTTGCCAGCCTGATGCTCAGCGCGATAATAAAAACTTGATGCAGCGTTGTGTTCATCACGTTTTTTATTTCGGCCTGTCTGGTGAGATATTTTCCGAGCAAATTCGTCGCACCTTGCTCGTTAATCTGTTTTCCATCGTCGGTATAGTCTTTACCTTCCCACTGGGTATTGCGGCGCTATACCGTTCTAATACTTGGCTTGCCCTTGTTTTGCTGTGTTTCGCATTCATCTTTTGTATCAACCAGTTTTATCTTAGGCGAACTAGAAACCATGAGATCTGCGCTAATATAATCATCTATCCTCTGTATTTTCTCATGCTGTATCTCGTTTTCACCGGTGGTGTTAATGGCACAGGGTATGTATGGATTTTTTGTGTTCCTGCTGTGTCTTTGTTTATTCAAGGGATAAAGCGAGGCGTGATCGAGATGGTCATTTTTACCTTGCTGCTTATCGTCATTCTGTATTTTTTTGCGAGTGTTTATGGTTTTGCTTTTCACTATGATGAAGACCTAAGGTTTCGTGTAATCGCATCTTTTATCGTGGTATTTTTCTTGTCGACTATTTATGAATATTCCATGTCGCGTTTTAATAAAGCTTTGCATGAATCGTCAAAGCAGCTTAAGGAACAGGCTGAAACAGACCCTTTAACGCAGCTATTGAATAGGCGAGGGATGCAGCAACGCTTAGAAGAGGCTGAAGGCGCTGAGCTGCGTTTGGTGTTAATTGACGTGGATTATTTTAAAAACATAAATGATCAATACGGCCATGATTGTGGTGATTTTATTCTCCGTTCGCTTGCCAGACTAATACAAAAAGAGCTGCCTGAAGGCGCTTGGTTATCTCGCTGGGGAGGAGAAGAATTTTTACTGGCACTTAATGACGCTTACTTAGGCCAAGCGATAGAAGTCGCCGAGAAAATTCGTCAGGCTATAGAAGGGTATGATTTTAATTACGATGAGCAAGAGATACGCATCACCGCCAGCTTTGGTATCGTTCCATTAGGAACTGATCACCCTTTGGCTCTGGCTTTGAAGGCGGCTGATAGCTTGCTATATAAAGCAAAAGACGCTGGTAGAAACAATATCTGCGTGTGATTGGTTGGCTTGAAAGTCCTCCTTAAAATATTTTAAGGAGGACTTGTTACTATTTAGTGAGTGCGAACTTTGGAGCCGATAGCCCCATAGTACGCAATGTATAGGTAGCAAATAACAGGCATAACAAAGGAGATCTGTAGGCCAATAGAGTCAGCCAGAGAGCCTTGAATGACGGGTAAAATTGCACCACCTACAATGGCCAAACAAAGTAAGCCAGAGCCGCGACTGGTCTGTGCGCCTAAGCCGCTAAGGGCAAGGCTGAAAATCGTCGGGAACATAATTGAGTTAAAGAAACCCACTAATAAGATAGACCACATGGCAATGTGACCGTCATTTAAGATCGTGCTTACAATCAAGACAATGGCCAATAAAGCGTTCATGGTAAGCAGTTTGCTTGCCGACATTCGCTGCATCAGCGCTGCCCCGATAAAGCGCCCAACCATAGCGCCTCCCCAGTAATACGCAACGTAGTGAGCGGCATCTGCTTCGGCCAGCCCTGCAATATTATCAAGGCCAAAGAAGTTAACGAGTAGGCTCCCAATAGAGACCTCCGCGCCAACGTACATAAAGATAGCCACAGCACCTAACACCAAATGGCGGTAACTTAAGATACTGATGTCTGGTGCTGCTGTGCTTTCTTCTTCGACATTCGAGGGCGTTGGCAGACTAATGCGAGTGAAGATAATCGCCAAAATAACAAGCGCTGCGGCTAACCCTATATAAGGGAAGATCACGCTTTCTGCTTCTTGCGCTTTGGACGCATATTGACCTGCAGCGGTAAACAGTAGTGCGCCACCAACTAAAGGAGCAAGGGTTGTTCCTAACGAGTTGAATGCTTGTGAAAGCGTTAAGCGACTGGATGCGGTCTCGGAAGGCCCCATAATGGTGACAAGAGGGTTAGCGGCGACTTGTAAAATAGTGATGCCGGACGCTAAGACAAAAAGAGCGCCTAGAAAAATGATATAAAGTTGCGCTTTTGCGGCGGCAATAAAGAGTAAACAGCCCGCTGCTGCAATCATTAATCCGATGCCTATGCCGCGTTGGAAGCCAATTTTCTTAACAAGGTTACCGGCTGGAACAGAAACAATAAAATAGGCGCCGAAAAAGCAGAATTGAATTAGCATCGCCTGTGTATAGGAAAGGTCAAAAACGCCTTTTAAGTGTGGGATTAGAATGTCATTAAGCGATGTAATAAACCCCCACATAAAAAACAGGGATGTGAGAGCAACGAACGCAAAGCGTTGATTTAACTGTGGCTTTTCAGCCATAGATGACGTGTTTTTCATAATTTTTCCGATCAGTTTAAACGAGGATTGTTCGTTTTTTATCTTTAGAATAGTTATCCAAATCAAAAAATCACGGCATCATAGCACCGTAAAGGCGCTTAAGTGTGTCGGGGGGTGTTGTGTGACATAAGTGTCCTAATAAGTTCCTAAATAGGCACTCTACTGTAAGGAAATATTACCTAGCCGTATTTTATGTAACATACTCCAGCCTCGTTTGTGAGCTGGCTGGAGTAGGTTATTTGGCGGGATTATTTATCTTGTGGGTCAACGTGACGAGTGAAGTCGCGACGATCGGTAGACCATTGCTTATCGGTTACTTGGAACTGGTTGATATTCACAATGATGTTGTCGGCGAGTTTGATGACATCGTAGCCAACCAAAGTGGAATGTTCGGTTTGTTGGTTGATCGCCACAAAGCTTTGCTTCATCTCGTCATAATGGGCGGTGACATCAAGGAAGTTGTTTTGTTGGCTTTTTATCGCATGGGAAATTTGCTCGACTTTATGTGAGATGGTTTCCATCGCGGCTTGTACTTGGGACAAAGAATCCGTGGCGTCCCCGGTGTTTTTCGACGACTGCTCAGCATTAATTTTGCTTTTCTCCATGCGTTTCACAACTTCTAGCGTACCGCTTTGAATGGCTTCAACCATGCTGGCGACTTCGTCGGTGGATTGGCGCGTTTTGGATGCCAATGAACGAACTTCGTCAGCCACGACCGCAAACCCACGACCGGTTTCACCCGCTCGTGCCGCTTCAATCGCCGCGTTGAGCGCCAACAGATTGGTTTGTTCTGAAATGCCATTAATCACATCAATAATGCCAGCGATTCTATCGGTATCGTCTTTGAGCTTTGAAAGCGCGTCGACGGCGAGACTAATGTCTTTGGACAGCTCGTCCATTGTTTGAGCGACGTTATTAACCACCTGACTGCTCGAATGAACTATCTTGTTGCCTTCTATCGTAGCTTCGCTAATTTGCTCCAGTTCGGCTTTTACTTGCAAAGTGGAATCATTGGTATCAGATAAGCAAATGTTAACTTGCTCAGCTTGGTTCTTTTGTTGTTGTGTGGCGATAGACAGTTGGCCGTTTACATCGGCCATGTCTTCTGAAATGGGCTTCAGGCGAGTGACGGATGCCAAAACCGAAGAAAATGTTTTATCGATGTGGGCGATAAATAAATTGATGCCTGCTGCTAAATCCGCGAGTTCGTCTTTGCGTTTTATGGGTAAACGCTGAGTTAGATCGCCTTCGCCCATGGCGATGTCGTGCATCACTTCACCCATTGCTTTAATTGGGCGAACTATGATGTTAGCAACCAGTAAGCCTAGAAGAGCGCCAACAATGAGGGCTATGACAGAGACAATGGCCAGCGTGGTGTAAATCCTTGCTTGTAATTGATAGACGGATTTGAGGGCTTCGGCTTCGCTGATTTCACTGATAATGGCCCAATTCATGCCTTGGATATTTAAGGGTTTGTAGGCAAGCAGGGCAGGGACGCCCAAATAGTTGGTTTCTTGAATGAAGCCTGTTTCACCATTAATTGCTTTTTTCACACCTTCTCCGGTTACCTTAAGAAGGTTGATGCTTGTGCCTCGATGGGCAATTTCATCCAACGTTTTTGGCGGTAGCTTGATGGCTTTTACTTTTTCTAAAAAGGCCGCTTTATTTTCCAGTAATAAACGCTCGTTACTGCGCATTAGATAGTCACTACCCACCAGGTAAGTTTGCCCTGTTTCCCCTAATCCACTGGCAGCCCAGTTTTGATGGTGAGACATCACTGAGCTGATGCGGTCAATAGGCATTTGGAAAATCAACACCGCAATGGTTTTGCCATTATCAATCACTGGCGTAGAGATAAAAGACGCCGCGGCATTATAGGATGGACCATAAGGAGAAAAATCTGTGAGATAGGTGGTATCTTTTGGTGCTTTAACCGCGTGTTTGAACGCTTGCGCTAAACCGGTATTTTTATAAGGTCCAGAGAGCAGCGAGGTGGCAAAATCGAGTTCTTTAAAAACGCTATACACGACATGACCGCTGTTTGCGTCGACCAGAAACACATCATAGAAACCAAAGCGCTGTTGGAACTCATGAAACATAGGGTGGAATTCTTGGTGAACTTTATCGTATGTAGAATCATTGCCTGCGCTGTTTAAGCTGTCTTTTTGACCTAATTGGGCTGGATTATTGCTGATGTAGGCTTCTTGCATGGCTTTGGCAATAGGACTTAATGCGGTTAACAATGCGTCTGGGTTGCTGGATTCACCCGCGTTAAGTGTTTGATAATTCTTATCGAATTGCTGCTGATAGTAGTCGTTTAATTTTTCATCGTCTGCGGCGGTGGTCGTAGTTGGAAAGGCGTTAAAAGCGCTTGAGAAAGCCTTGGCGGCCGCTAAGGTGCTGTTGTTATGGGATAAGCTGGCGATTTGTCGATCAATCAATGAAAAATAGGTTTCAACAGACTCTGCGGTTAGATCTCGCGACAGCGCGAGCTGTTTTTGAGCGCTGTCTTGTAAGGCACTCGTTCCTTCGTTTAGGGCATTGTTGCTTAATATTAATCCCACAACAATAGTAGGAACGACTGCTAGCAAGGTGCCCATTAGAACCAAACGCATCTTAATTGATAAAGCCATTTTTCATCCTAAAAATTGATTTAATCTAAATCATATAAAAATATAAACCGTTATTAATGCTTTAGTAAAGAAAGTGCAAAAAAATTGTCTTGATTAAATCCCAGCTGCATAAAAAAGGGTAAAGGATTTATGTTAATCTTTGGTATCAATTTGTTAACTACTTCCCCTGATTTTAGAGTATTTGTATGCGTATAGAACGTCGCTCCTACCAGACTACAGATGAGCACTTTTCTGCGGACATGCCGCCGAGTTTACAGCGTATATTTTTAGCTCGAGGTGTCTCTTCTAGCCAAGAGTTGGATTACCGTCTGCCCTTGTTGTTGAGGCCCGAGCCATTGTTTGGGCTGCAAGCGGCGGCGAGCATTCTTGCTGATGCCATTATGGGGGAGCAAAAAATTCTAATTGTCGGTGACTTTGATGCCGATGGCGCGACCAGTACCAGCTTGGGGATACTTGCCTTAGAAGCGATGGGGGCCATTGCTCCCGATTACTTGGTGCCCAATCGTTTTGAATTTGGCTATGGCTTAACCCCAGAAATAGTCGAAGTGGCGAAAGAGAAACAGCCCGATGTGTTGGTGACCGTCGATAACGGTATCGCCAGTTTAGATGGGGTGCGCGCGGCAAAATCCTATGGCATGAAAGTGGTCGTGACGGACCATCATTTACCTGGTGATGAGCTACCAGAAGCGGATGCAATCGTTAACCCGAACCACCCCGCTTGTGGCTTCGACAGTAAAAACCTTGCAGGCGTAGGGGTGATTTTTTATGTGATGAGCGCTTTGCGAGCTGAATTAAAACGACGAAACTGGTTCGAAGATCAGCATATTCCTGAGCCGAAAATGGCGGACTATTTAGACCTGGTAGCATTGGGGACTGTGGCCGATGTGGTGTCGTTAGATACCAATAACCGGATTCTCGTGCAGCAGGGGATTAAGCGCATCCAAGCAGGGTTGGCCCGCCCTGGTATCCTCGCATTATTGGAGATAGGTCGTCGTGACTACTCACGATTGAAAGCGTCTGACCTTGGTTTTGTGGTTGGTCCTAGGTTAAATGCAGCAGGGCGTCTTGATGATATGTCTGTCGGCATTGAATGTTTATTGACCCCTCACCCGCATCAAGCCAAGCAATATGCCCAGCAATTGGATCAGTTTAATCGCGAGCGCAAGGCGATTGAATCCGACATGAAAGATCAGGCTGAAGAGGTCTTATCTAGCTTGTTAGATGAAGATCAAGATATGCCCAATGGCATGTGTTTCTACGACCCTGACTGGCATCAAGGTGTGATAGGCATCTTGGCTTCTCGTATGAAAGAAAAGTGCCACCGTCCGGTGATTGCGTTTGCGCGTGTCGGCGACGATGAATTAAAAGGCTCTGCGCGTTCTATTGCTGGTGTGCATATTCGAGACGCATTGGATTTATTGGCAAAACGCTACCCTCAATTACTGAGTAAATTTGGTGGGCATGCAATGGCGGCTGGTATGAGCATTAAAGAGTCTCATTACGACGCCTTCCGTTTGGCGTTCGACGCTATTATTAGCGACTGGGTGACACCGGAGCAGCTCGAAGCTACGGTCTGGACGGATGGGCCTCTCGCCCCCGAAGATTTTAGTTTGAGTTTTGCTGAGCAGGTGCGTTTATCTGGACCTTGGGGGCAAGCGTTTCCTGAACCTTGTTTTGATGGTGTGTTTGAGGTGTTGCAACAACGCTTGGTGGGTGAGAAGCATTTGAAGTTGATGGTAAGGGAGCCGCAAAGTGGGCTCTTGCTCGATGCGATTTGTTTCTTTGTTGATTTGGAAAAATGGCCGAACGAGTCCTGTACGAAAATTCGCCTAGTCTACAAGCTCGATATCAACGAATTTAGAGGGCAAAAAAACCTCCAATTGATGGTGGACTATTTAGAAGCGGCTTAGTTTTGAGCGCTGTTTTTCTTGAATAAAATACCGCGAGGGCGCCTATCTATTCCTAACTTAGGTTACAATAGCCCTCCCTCAATCCACTACATTATTTAATGCAGGAGTCCATCCATGACTGCACAGGTTCTTGACGGCAAGCTTTGCGCCAAAGAAACCGAAACCCGCCTTCAAGCTCAAGTCGCTGAGTTAAAACAGCGTACTGGCGGTACTCCCATTCTAGCAACCATCCTCGTTGGCGCCGATCCAGCGTCTGCGACTTATGTCAAAATGAAAGGCAATGCCTGTCGTCGTGTTGGTATGGATTCTATGGCTATCGAATTGCCAGATACCACAACCACAGAAGAGTTGCTGGACACCATCAATGGTTTGAATGAAAACCCTGATGTTCATGGTATTTTGTTGCAGCACCCGGTGCCAGAGCAAATCGATGAGCGTCTGTGTTTTGATGCTATTGAAGCACGCAAAGATGTCGACGGTGTCACCTGTCTTGGTTTTGGTCGTATGGCAATGCAAGAGCCGGCATACGGTGCGGCGACTCCTGCTGGCATTATGCGTCTGCTAGAAGCGTACGATGTTGCCCTAGAAGGCAAACATGTTGTTGTGGTTGGTCGTAGCCCGATTTTGGGCAAACCAATGGCGATGATGATGTTGAATGCAAATGCAACAGTGACCATCTGTCATTCTCGTACGCAAAATTTACCTGACTTGATCAAACAAGCTGACGTCATTGTTGGTGCGGTTGGTAAGCCTGAGTTTATTAAAGCAGAATGGATCAAAGACGGTGCCGTTGTGGTAGACGCCGGTTACCATCCAGGTGGTGTTGGCGACATTGAATTAGCGCCATTAGTTGATCGTGTTTCGGCATACACACCAGTACCTGGTGGCGTTGGCCCGATGACCATCAACACCTTGATTTTGCAAACCTTAGAATCTGGCTTAAAGCAGCTGGGTTAATATCAAGCATTGAAAGCGGCGCGACCTTGCCCCATATAGAGTCTATAGGGTAGCAAAGAGAAGAACGCGACGCCTTTATGATTGATAAGAAGCCGTGCCGACAGGTGCGGCTTCTTGCTTTGCACGATTTAGTGAAGACAGCACGCTCCATTATTTAGATAACATAACAGAAATAGGTAGATGGCCCATGTCCACAGAAATGTTAAAAGATGCGCTTGATTTTGATTTGATCGCCGATGTGTTTGTCTCTGAGTCTATCAGTGCATCCCCTGCAGAATTGCATGGTCAGCTTTGTGGTTATCTGGCGTCAGGGGTGACCTTACCATTGGAAGATTGGCTGACCATGGTGGCGGAATTTTGCGACATTGAAAGCTGGAAAGAAGACGCCAGTCGTGCCGCTATTGTTGAGTTATACACGGCGACTTTGACCTTATTTCAAAATGGCGAGTACGCATTAGTACCGTGCATTTCGGATGAGGATGCGGAACTGTGCGAACGAGGGGTTACTTTATCCCAGTGGGCGCACGGATTTTTAGCGGGTTACGGTTTGTCTGGTCAGAAAAAAGAACTGAACGACGAAATCAAGCAAGTGTTGCGTGACTTCGCCAATATTTCTGCAATGCAAGCGGATATGCGCTCGCTTGAAAGCAACAATGATAACGAAACAGATCTGACGGAATTGGTTGAGTATGTTCGCTTGTCTGCCATGATGCTCTATTCAGAACACCATCAAGTCAATCCGAATGTAGATCACACGAAACAAAACTCCTTGCACTAATAATGGGCCCTTTGTTGTCCATCCAGCGAATCGAGCTGAGTGGTTATGGCCATCACCTTATATAAGAGAGAGTGAGCATGAAAATCGAAAGTCAAACTTACCAAGCTCGACGTGAGCGTTTGATCCAGTCGCTACCTGACAACACGGTTGCTGTGATTCGCACCGGCGACCTCTGCACACGTAACAATGATTGTGAGTATGAGTTTCGACCGAACAGCCGCTTCTTTTATTTAACCGGTTTCCCTGAGCCCAGTGCCTATGCTTTGATTAATGGGAAAGGTGAAACCGTATTGGTGACCTTGCCGAAAGACCCTGAAAAAGAGCAATGGGAAGGTTTTCGTTATGGCACAGAGGGGACAATTAGCACCTTTGGTGTGCACGATGCGGTGCCACTAGACGCGCTGGATAGCGTGGCGATTGCTGTGTTGGATGGCGCTCAACAGGTGGCCTTTCCGTTTGATGATGAGCCGCTTCGTCAGCAAGTTTTACAGTGGCGAGACGATTTGGCGTCACGAGCTCGGGCGGGGGCGATTGCTCCAACTCAGCTTTTGGATTTGTCTCCTGCTATTTCAGAAATGCGTTTACGCAAAGACGATGAAGAAATTGCCCTGATGGAAAAAGCCGCGCAAATCAGTGTGGCGGCGCACAAGCAAGCAATGCGAACCGTGCGCCCAGGGATGAAAGAATATGAACTGGAAGCAGAACTAAATTACGTTTTTATGAAATCGGGATCGCGTCAGCCTGCGTATAACAATATTGTCGCCTCTGGTCACAATGCCTGCGTTCTGCATTACATCAAGAATGACGACACCATTGATGATGGCGATTTAGTATTGATTGATGCCGGGGCGGAGTTTGGTTGTTACGCTGGCGACATCACACGAACCTTTCCGGCGAATGGCAAGTTTTCTGAACCGCAGGCCGCTTTGTACCAAGTCGTATTGGACGCTCATACCGCTGGGCTAAAAGAGCTAAACGTTGGTGCGCCTTATGAGGCATGCCATAACGCAGCAGTGAAAACCCTAACTCAAGGTCTAGTGACGC
This sequence comes from Marinomonas sp. NPDC078689, assembly GCF_044542435.1. Taxonomy (NCBI): domain Bacteria; kingdom Pseudomonadati; phylum Pseudomonadota; class Gammaproteobacteria; order Oceanospirillales; family Oceanospirillaceae; genus Marinomonas; species Marinomonas sp. NPDC078689. The sequence goes on from NZ_JBITUJ010000009.1 coordinate 126,115, forward strand.
TGGGTTTATTGACTGGAAACGTCGAATCGCTGATTGAAAGCAAGGCATACCGAGATTTTTATATGCACAATACCGGACACTGGCTTGGCCTTGATGTTCATGATTGTGGGGCGTATCGAGTCGATGGCGCCTCTCGGCCCCTCGAAGCTGGCATGGTATTAACCATAGAGCCTGGCTTGTATGTGTCGTTAGACAATGAGTCGGTGGATGAAAAGTGGCGTGGTATTGGTATTCGTATTGAAGACGATGTCTTAATTCGTGCGGATGGCCCTTATATTCTAACGCATGGCTTGCCACGAGAAATCGCAGAAATAGAAGCCTTTATGGCACAGGGTCGTGAACTTTAATGTAGTAATCAGGCGTTTGTCGCCGGAGATGAGTAAATGGCAAAGCAATACGATTTAATCATAGTGGGCGCAGGCATGGTGGGCTCTTTAGCGTCTTTATTACTGGCCAATTCGTCGTTACGAATTGCTCTGGTAGATAGGCACAACGGGGACTACGCTTTGTCAGTGCCACCTAGCTATGATGCTCGTGTTAGCGCTATTTCGTGCCAATCTAAAGCCTTGTTAGAAGCGGCAGGCGCTTGGCAATCGATCCCTCAAAACCGCCTCGCTGCCTATAATAATATGGTGGTTTGGGACGGTTTAGGGGAAGGTTACATCGACTTTAATGCGCGTAAAACTCAGTTACCAGAATTGGGGCATTTGGTTGAAAACGCGATTTTGTGCACTAGCTTAATGACAGAAGTTAAGCAGTCTTCGAACATTGATTTGTACCTTGCTGATGAAGTGGAAAACCATGAATTGAGTGAGTCAGGGGTGACGGTTTCTTTGCTGTCAGGCCGCCAATTAGAAGCGCAAGCCATTATTGCGGCAGACGGTGCTCTGTCTAAGCTGCGTACCGAAAATGCCTTTGAGACCGTCGAGTGGGATTATGGTCATCAAGCCATGGTGGCAACCATTGAAATTGATCGCGCCCATGAAAATACGGCATGGCAAAGTTTTGGCGAAGAAGGCATTTTGGCTTTTTTGCCGCTGCCGAGTGTCGATGATCGTCATTTTGTATCCATTGTTTGGTCTGTGCCTCCACAAGAGGCCGACAGCTTGATGGCGCTGGATGATCAGGCATTTTGCAAACGACTAGGCTACGCCATCAGTCAGCGCTTTAGCGTGCTGGATATCACCACGGCTCGTCAGTCGATTCCACTGCGTCAACGTCATGCAAAGCAGTATGTGAAAGCAGGCATTGCTCTGATTGGAGATGCGGCTCATACGATACATCCGCTGGCAGGTCAGGGCGCTAATTTAGGCTTTGGTGATGTGAAAGCGCTGGTGGACGTATTGTCGAAAGCCCATCGACGTGGTGAGTTTTTAGGCGCGAGTCGAGTCTTGCGTCGCTACCAACGGGCTCGCATGCTGGACAATATCGCCATGGCGGCGGGCATGGAAGGCTTTAAGCGTTTGTTTGGTACACAGCAACCTTTGCTGGTTCAGCTGCGCAATCAAGGCATGGCCCATTTTCATAACAACACATCATTAAAAGAGAAACTCGTCGCCCGAGCGGCTGGCTTGTCTTCTTTTTCTTAATATTGAATCGAGTCTCTTGTTCCTTAATGAGCAAGAGGTCCACGGCTAGGCCGTGAGAGTTTTGCAATTCTTGAGATCTGTTTTATGCTCAAGAGAAAGATTATTGATAGGGTTTAAGGCTGCCGCATATGCAAGTACAAGATTTGTTGAAAAAAACGGATAAGCTCCCTAATGTCCCGGATGTGGTTAGAGAGTTGATCGTTCTGCTGAACGACCCTAATGCCAATTATTTTGATATCTCCCAAAAGGTCGCCCATGACCAAACCATGTCGCTTAAAGTGTTGCGAGTGGTTAATTCGGCGTATTTTGGCTTGTCTCGAAAAGTGTATTCGATTGATGAGGCTACGGTGATTTTGGGTATTAATAAACTCAAAACATTGGTGATAGCATCTGGGTTTGCTAATTCGGTAAAAAGTGTAGAAGGGATTGATTTAAAAGCGTTTTGGCAGGACTCTTTTCGTGTCGCTATTTTGGCGCAATGGCTTGGTAAACGCACCGACCTTGTTGATGCAGAAGAGGCCTTTACTGCTGGTATTGTGCATAACCTTGGGCGCTTATTGTTGCATTTGACAGAGCCCACTATCGCTCAAGAAATTCGAACGCGAACGAAAGAAAACTTTATCAGTCGTACGAAAGCGGAGTTAGATGCGCTGGGGTTTACCACTCAAGACGCCAGCAAAGCCTTAATGGATTTGTGGAAGTTTCCGCCAGAATTGGGGGAAGCGGTGCGAATGCACAAACGCCCCTTTAGCGAGGAAGACCCACAGCCATTAGCGTGCGTTTTGAATTTGGCTTGTTACCTAAATGCTTGTATTCGCAGTGAGCGCGACGAAGAATTGGTCGTCGATGGCTTCCCTAAAACGGTGGCCAAAGGCGCGGGCTTGCCAGAGCAGATTATTTATCAGCTTGGTGAGGCTCTGTTGATCGGCGATGATTTAGACTTGTTGTTGTCTTAGTATTTCATCTGACTGAGTAATGGCTGAGCAAGCGCAGCGTTGGCGTCAGCTAAGATGCCGAATTCAACGACGTAATTCATGGCAATTGCGTGTATAGCATTTATAATAGGTTTTTTTAAAATCACTGGGTGAAGAAATTGAGCGTTATTCGACTAAAAGGGCAAGCTGATCGACGTCTACGAGCAGGTCATCAATGGATCTACAGCAATGAAGTAGATACAAATAAGACGCCATTAAAGCAATTTACTCCAGGCGATCAGGTTGTAGTTGAAACGGCACAAGGAAAACCACTTGGTATTGCAATGGTTAACCCTAACACTTTGATTTGTGGTCGTTTAATCAGTCGTAGTGTTGACACTGTGATGAACAAATCTACCTTGGTTCATCGTCTTAAAATAGCCTTGTCATTGCGTGAAATTGCCTATAAAGGGCCTTATTACCGCCTCGTTTTTGGTGATTCCGATGGTTTGTCAGGTTTGGTTGTCGACCGTTTTGCCGACATCCTTGTGGTGCAAATCTCCACAGCCGGCATGGAGCGTATTAAGGGTGAAATAGTTGAAGCCTTGCAGGACGTGATCAAGCCAAGTGCCATCTTAATGAAAAACGATGGCAAGATGCGTCAAATTGAAGGACTGGACAGCTATGTTGAAGAAGCCTTCGGTACTGTGCCTGAGTTAGTTTATCTACAAGAAAATGATGTGCTTTTCCAAGCGCCAGTGTGGGATGGGCAAAAAACAGGTTGGTTTTATGACCACCGTGAAAACCGCAAAACCATGCAGAACTATTGTGATGGCAAGCGTGTTCTTGATGTGTTCTCTTATGTGGGTGGTTGGGGTGTTCAAGCCGCTGCCGCAGGGGCGACGGATGTGACCTTTATTGACGCCTCAGAAAGTGCGTTGAGTCATGTGGACGCCAATCTTAAATTGAATCAATACGAAGGCGGCTCTGAGCTCATGCACGGCGATGCATTTGAAGCAATGCAGTCTTTGATTGAAGACAAACAGCGTTTTGATGTGGTTGTTATGGACCCACCAGCCTTTATTGCACGTCGTAAAGACATCAAAGCAGGGGAAGGCGCTTATCATCGTGCTAACCAATTGGCGATGCGTTTGGTGGCAAAAGGAGGCATTCTTGTGTCGGGCTCTTGTTCTATGCACCTAGAAACCAACCGTTTGCATGACATAGTGCGCAGTAATAGCCGTCAATTAGAGCGTTTTTCTCAATTGATTTATCGTGGTACCCAAGCACCAGATCATCCGGTTCATCCGGCGATTGAAGAAACAGAATACTTGAAAGCGCTATTTTACCGCATCCATAACAACATGGGTCTGTAAGACGGCGTTGATCGCGTGTTATTAGCGATTTAAAAAAGCCTCTTTACTGTCATAAGTAAAGAGGCTTTTTATGGTCTAAACGACGGAGCAAACAAGGTGGTTTTGATTAATCTCGTAACGAGATATGAGGCCAGCCGCGTTCTTTAGCGATGTCAGTTAAGGTTGGGTCAGCGTCGACAGCAACAGGGTGAGTCACCAGTTCTAAAAGGGGTAAGTCGTTACGAGAGTCGCTATAGAAGTAGCTGCCTTCCATTGAGTGCCCTGTTTCGGCTAACCAGTCATTTAACCGTGTTACCTTGCCTTCTTGGAAGCTAGGAATGCCAACAATATTACCTGTGTAGCGATCCTCGATGATTTCGGGAACGGGGGCAATGATATGGTCCATGCCCATCGCTTCTGCAATTGGGCCGGTAACAAACTGATTGGTGGCGGTGATCATCAATAGAAAGTGTCCTTGCTTTTTATGATGCTCGAGTAACGCCTTGGCTTTCTCTTGCATCATGGGGGTGATTTTTTCTGCCATAAAAGTGTGATGCAATTGGGTAAGCTCTTCATTATTGAATAATGCGAGAGGCGCTAAGCTGAAGGCCAAGTATTCATGAATATCCAATGTGCCTGATTGATATTGCTGAAAGAAGCGGTCATTGGCTTTGGCATAGGCTTGTGTATCGACTAAGCCTTTCTCGACTAAAAATTGTCCCCAAGTGTAGTCACTGTCACCGCTTAATAAGGTGCCGTCTAAATCAAATATTGCGAGCGTCACGATCAATCCTTAGTTCTTTTAATGTATACAAAGTATAGCGATGGGAGAGATAAATAACACCTGTCTTAATTGTGCAATAAGGCGAATTGTGGAACAATGAATTCAATTTATTTTTATGTTAAAAGGTGATAGCTCGTGATTGATGCAGACGGATATAGGCCGAATGTGGGCATCATACTGATGAACGAGCGTGGCCAACTTCTTTGGGCGAGGCGTGTAGGGCAAAATGCATGGCAATTCCCCCAAGGCGGTATTAAACCTGATGAAACACCAGAAGACGCTTTGTACCGAGAATTAAAGGAAGAAGTAGGACTGGAACCTCATCAAGTAGAAATCGTGGGGAAAACCCGAGGATGGTTGCGTTACCGACTTCCCAAACGCATGTTAAGACACAACAGCAAGCCTTTGTGTATCGGGCAAAAACAGAAATGGTTTTTGTTGTCGATTCGTTGTGCTGACGCTTGTGTCTGTGTAGATGCAACAGATTGTCCGGAATTTGATGGTTGGAGATGGGTGAGTTACTGGTACCCACTTGGCCAAGTAGTGGCGTTTAAAAAGGATGTTTATCGCCGTGCATTAAAAGAGTTGATACCTAATGCACACCGAAAGTTAGAAAATATCATTAAAGCAACTCACTAAATTTACATTATTTAGGGTGCAAGGAGAACGATGCTAAGTTTGCTCAGACGTATAACCCAAGAAGTGACTGCTGCGCAGTCTTTGCCGACCGCGTTGGACATTATTGTTCGGCGTGTGCGCAGAGCAATGCGGGCAGAAGTCTGTTCAATTTACTTAGTTGATCCTAATACTAGCGAGTATATTTTAATGGCAACACGAGGCTTAAATGCTGGTGTTGCTGGCAGCGCTAGCCTTAAGTCCGATGAAGGGTTGGTGAGTTTGGTTGGGCGTCGTGCTGAGCCTGTTAACCTAGAAGACGCCCATGTCCATCCGTCATTCCATTATCTCAGTGGAACCGGTGAAGAGCGTTACCGTTCTTTTCTAGGGGTGCCCATTATTCATCACCGACAAGTGCTTGGTGTCTTGGTGGTTCAACACGAAGACAAGCGTCGATTTGATGAGGGAGAAGAAGCCTTTCTTATTACGCTTTCGGCGCAGTTAGCGGGGGTTATTGCTCACGCAGAAGCGACAGGCGCCATGACTAGCCTAAGCGCAACGTCTGCACCCGTTGGAGCAGATTTTCGCTATAAAGGTGTCTCTGGGAGTTCGGGGGTCGCCATTGGGCGAGGGGTGGTGGTGTATCCACTGGCCGATTTAGATGTGATACCTGATCGCACGATTACCGACACTGCTTCAGAGATTGCTGATTTTTATCAGGCACTTGAAGCCGTACGTGAAGATATTCGGCGTGCAAGTAATCGCCTTAGCCAGCATTTATCCACGGATGAAAAAGCGTTGTTTGATGTCTATTTGAAGATTTTGAATGATAACTCGCTGGTGGTTGAGGTCGAGAAGAAAATCAAAAAAGGCAATTGGGCTCAAGGGGCAATCAGGCAGGTTATTCAAGCCCATATTGCGCATTTCAATCGAATGGATGACCCTTATTTGCGCGAAAGAGCGACCGATATTCGGGATCTCGGACGCCGCATTCTTTCTCATCTGCAAGAAAAAGCCCCTAATTTAGCAGAACGTTTCAGCGAACCGAGTATTATTATCGGTGAAGAGCTGACGGCGTCTATGTTGGGTGAAATTCCCATTGATAAGATCAAAGGCCTGGTGTCGGTGATGGGGTCCAGCAACTCTCATGTGGCGATTCTTGCCCGTGCGATGGGGATTCCTACTGTCATGGGGGCGCTGGATTTACCTTACGCCCAGTTAGATAAAGTCGACATGATTGTCGATGGTTACTTGGGGCATGTTTTTACTTATCCTTCTGAGAATCTAATCCAAGTCTACACTCAGATTGTTGATGAAGAGCGCCAGTTAGAAGAAGAATACGAAACACTAAAAGACCTGCCATGTGAAACGACGGATGGTTATCGTCTCTCGTTATTTGTGAATACAGGATTAACCGCCGATATTGCGCGTTCTTTGGATCGCGGTGCTGAGGGGATTGGTCTGTATCGTACAGAAGTGCCCTTCATGGTGCGTGATCGTTTTCCCACAGAGGCAGAGCAAGAGCACATTTATCGCCAGCAGTTGGAAGGTTTTGCGCCCGCGCCAGTGACCGTACGTACATTGGACATAGGCGGCGACAAAGCGCTGCCATATTTTCCGATTGCCGAGGAAAACCCCTTTCTTGGTTGGCGTGGCATTCGAGTAACACTCGATCATTTGGAAATCTTCATGGCGCAAATACGTGCCATGATTAAAGCCAGTGCCGGTCTGCACAATTTAAAAATCATGTTGCCAATGGTGTCCAACGTAGCCGAAGTGGAAGATGCTTTGGCGCTTATTCGCCGTGCTTATGCCGAGGTGAAAGAAGAAGGTTACGATGTCAAAATGCCACAAGTGGGCGTGATGATAGAAATTCCAGCGGCGGTTTACCAAGTCAAAGAGTTGGCGGCATTGGTCGACTTTATGTCTGTTGGAAGCAACGATTTAACACAATATTTGTTGGCGGTGGATCGTAATAACCCGCGTGTAGCAGACTTATATAACTGTTTTCATCCTTCGGTTTTGCGAGCTTTATACTCGATTGTAAAGCAAGTGAAAAGCGAAGGGATAAACCTAAGTGTTTGTGGTGAAATGGCGGGTGATCCTATGGGAGCGATTATTCTCATGGCAATGGGTTACGACGTGCTGTCGATGAGTTCGACCAGTTTACCCAAAGTGAAGGCGGTTATTCGCAATATCTCGATGGAACAAGCGCAAGATATGCTGGATCAAGTGATTCATTTAGCGCATGCCGACGCCGTCACTCAGACGATGACGAGATTAATGCGTGAAGCTAACATCGAGCGTTTAGTTCGCCCTTCTAAAACAACAACCGTGAATTAACACCCCCTTTAGAGGTTTTTCTTACCGTTATGATAGCTTATCCAACGATAGACCCTGTCGCTATTTCGATAGGGCCGCTTGCTGTGCATTGGTATGGCATTATGTATTTAATCGGTTTTGCTGGCGCGTATTTATTAGGCAACTATCGAGCAAAAATGTCCAATGGCTTGTGGACGAAAGATATGGTCAGCGACATGATCTTTTATGGCGCCTTAGGCGTTATATTAGGCGGCCGTATTGGTTATATTCTGTTCTATCAATTTCCTTTTTTTGTCGACGATCCCTTAGTAATCTTTAGAATTTGGGATGGCGGTATGTCATTCCACGGTGGGTTACTGGGCGTGATTGTGGCGATGGCCATATTTGCTCGTCGTTATAATAAACACGTTATTGATGTGACCGATTTTGCCGCGCCTTTTGTGCCGATTGGCTTGGGTGCGGGACGAATTGGTAACTTTATTAATGGTGAGTTGTGGGGTAAGCCAACGGATGTGCCTTGGGCCATGGTGTTTCCCAAAGATGTGTTGCAATTAGCGCGTCATCCATCGCAGTTATATCAGTTTGCATTAGAAGGCGTCGCTCTGTTTTGCATACTGTGGTTCTTTTCGAAAAAGAGTAAACCACGCTGGTGTGTATCGGGCCTCTTTTTGCTGTGCTACGGCGTGTTTCGAATTTTGTCTGAGTTTGTTCGAGAACCGGACCCGCAAATCGGATATTTAGCGTTTGGTTGGGTAACAGAAGGGCAGGTTTTATCGCTGCCTATGGTGATTATTGGCATCATGCTGATTGTGTTTGGCTTTAAAATGAAGAAGTTCCCACAATCCTAGATAACGCCTTTTTTGTGATAGGCCAGTTACTGAGAATCGTACTAAAAAAGCCAGTTACTCAAGTAACTGGCTTTTTTGGTTTAGGCTGCAAGAGCGCTTTGCGGCGGCTTGTAAAAAAGCCTCGTTAGACAGAAAACGGGTAGGCGATAGGCTCGTGGAATTGGTACCCTTCAACAGAAAAATCATCCATAGTCACCCAAGTTTCAATGTCTTCTAGGGACTTGATGTCGGGGTTGATCTTAAGTGTTGGCAAAGCATAAGGTTCACGTTGTAATTGCACGTCACGCATCAGCTCTAGCTGGTCTTCATAAATGTGAGCATTGACTATCTTATGGAATGCTTGCCCCGCTTTGTGCCCTGTAATTTGCGCCACAATCGCAAGCAGTACATAGACCTGCACCATGTTGAAGTTAAGGCCAAGTGGGACATCACAGCTGCGTTGAGTGCTGTTTAGATACAGGGTGTCGCCTAACAAAGAAAAGTGGTGGCTATACATGCAAGGGCGCAGGCAGGCCATGTGAAATGCCCCCGGGTGATAAAAAGTGAGGATTTCCCCACGGTTATCCACACCCTTGGTTAAATCTTCAATGATTTGCTTAAGCAAATCAATGTGACCGCCATCTGGTTTGGGAAAAGCACGACCGATTGCGCCGTAGCACAAGCCCATGTCGTCTTCGCCTTTACGGTGTACGTTATTTAACCATGCGGGGTTGTTGTTTGCATTGGCATCCCATGTTTTGGTGCCAAGGGCTCGAAAATCAGCGGCGTTATCATAACCTCTTAAATAACCAAGAATTTCTGCGATAGCCGACTTCCAATAACTCTTCCGAGTCGTAACCAAGGGGAATTCGCCCTTACTCACATCGTAAGTCAAATCCGCATTAATAACGGTTAAGCAGCGTTTGCCGGTGCGTTCGTTTTCTACCCATACGCCTTCATCAACGATGCGCTGGCAAAGATCTAAATATTGTTTCATGAAGAGAGCCTTGTATTTATTGTCTGGCAGCGACTTAAATCTTTTTAGAAATGCATTCTGGTCTGCCATGAGTATAATAGTTTTCATCGATTATATCAGAACCCCTACCTACTAAGATGCCGCATTTACGATTTCTGTCTAGGGGCTTAAAACAAGGTTTATTATATGTTGTCTTTAATTGTTGCCATGTCATCTAACCGAGTTATCGGGATCAATAATTCATTGCCTTGGCACCTTCCTAATGATCTTAAATACTTCAAACAAGCCACGATGGGAAAGCCGATTGTTATGGGTCGTAAGACCTTTGAGTCTATTGGTAAGCCGTTGCCAGGCCGACGTAACATTGTCATCACTCACGACAGTGATTATCAGGCAGAGGGCATTGATGTAGTGACTTCGTTAGAGGCGGCAATTTCGTTAGGTGAAGACATTTGTTTAGTGAATGGCCAAGAAGAAGTGATGGTTATTGGCGGCGCACAGATTTATCAGTTGGCGTTAGAAAAAGCGGATCGTTTATACGTGACTCATGTGGACGCTGACATTAATGGGGATGCGTATTTTCCTGAAGTGGAATGGCCTTCTTTTACCTTGATAGCGGAAGAAGCGTTTGCGGCAGAAGGCCCTAATCCTTACGATTATCGCTTCTCAATTTATCAAAGAACCAGCGCAAAATAGTAGAAGAAGTGGTGGGTGCTTATTGCGATAATAATAGACTAAACCATAGTCAGTATTGATTTAACGTATTGTACTGGGCTCTTTAGAGTCTTATATTTACCGCTCCGATGATGGCTTGAAAACTCTTTATTGGTTGCCCTTATTGTTTAGGCAGCCAAATACCTTTTCAATTGAGTCACCACATTTTGTTTTCTGCTTTGCCTGAGGGTTTAAAGCCGAGGACTATTATTGAGCTTAGCGTTGTCAGCTACACCTAAGCCGATGCATTTTCAGATTCAGGAATCGTTCTTGATCAAAGAGCATTCCAAAAGATTTCTTATTTCAAATAATTATCTTACTAGCTTGGAGAAAAAATGAACGCTTGGTATTTCCTCTGTTTATTATCAGTGGTGGCGATTTTTATCGCCTTCACTAACCAGTATGTTCTGAAATTGCAAACAACCATCGCAATAACCACAGGTTCTGTGGTTATTTCATTGCTGTTGATGGTACTAGCATCGGTGTCAGGTGGCGGTATTACGGCATCGATTGCCCAAGCTGTTGATGGGCTTAACTTTAATATGCTGCTATTAAAGGGGATGCTTGGCTTCCTCCTATTTGCAGGGGCGTTGGAGATTGATCTTCACCTACTGCGTAATCAGCGTTGGGAAATTGCCATCATGGCATTAGGATCAACGTTAATTTCAACCATCATTATTGGTTACTTCAGTTACTGGGCGTTGGCGCTGTGTGGTTGGGATCTGCCGCTTATTTACTGCATGCTGTTTGGTGCCTTGATTAGCCCAACTGACCCCATTGCGGTCTTGGCAATCATTAAAAAAATGAACGCCCCAGATAAAATTTCGGTACAAGTTGAAGGGGAATCACTCTTTAACGATGGTGTTGGCTTGGTTGTTTTCTCAACGATCTTTGCATTGATTTTCACCGGCCAAGAGCCAACGTTTACCGGCGTTGTTGAGCTGTTCCTTGTCGATGCAGTTGGCGGGATTTTATTCGGTGTGGTCTTGGCATTGGTTGCTCACTGGCTGATTTGTCGCAGTAATGACAGCAGCATCGAATTGTTGATTACCTTGTGTATTCCTAGTGCGGGTTATGCATTAGCAAACTTGCTCGACATTTCAGGGCCTTTGGCCATGGTGGTTAGTGGTATCTTCATTGGTAATGTGACCCGTACCGTTGGTTTTTCTGAGCATAGCCAGCAAACTTTGTCGCATTTCTGGCATACAGTGGATGCCTTCCTTAACTCCTTGTTGTTTATCTTGATTGGTCTTTTGTTGGTGGTATTGCCTGTCACTTGGACAGAAGCAGCGTTGGGCTTATTGATGGTGCCTCTTGTGTTGTTGGCGCGCTTTATTAGTGTCTCTTTGCCGTATCTTGGCTTCCGCCGTTTTCGTACATACGATGCGCACTCCATTAAAATACTCACTTGGGGTGGATTACGAGGAGGGCTGGCGTTGGCTATGGCGGCCTCTATTCCCCACGGTAAGTTGATTATTAATGGTGTGGATTACCATACCTTGATGGTTATGATGACTTATGTTGTGGTGATTTTCTCGATTGTTGTTCAAGGAATGACGATCTCTCCGATCATCGAACGGAGTATTGAAGAAGGGAAAAACGGACAGGCGTAATGGTTATGTCTTGATTTGGTCGCTGTGCAAGCCGTATCGGCGCATCGACCAAATAGGAGAAAGCTTGTTTTAGAAGCACAGATATAAAAAAGGCGCTTGATGGCTGGATTGTTTTATCCAGTTATCAAGCGCCTTTTTTATGACGGAAGAAAAGGCTTAGTTAATGACGACTCTAAGTTGTTTTTGTCGACCAATTTCAACGGCCTCGTTTGCGCTTTGTGCTAATTCTTCAATCGTCTCACCGTCTTCAGGAAACGCAGCAATCCCGACACAGAAGTCGAGAGGGTCAGATTTTCCTTCGATTAATGTGGTGATCTCATTATCGGTTGGATTGATGATGTTCGTCAGCAAGGTTTGCGCGTCTCTAATGCTGGTATTAGGCAGCAGAAGCAGCAGTTTATCGGGTTCTACTCGAGCCAGTACGTCCGCTTCACGTACTTTTTTATAGATATGTCGCGCTGAGGTCTGGATGGCCAAATTGCGTATTTCCATAGGCAAGGCGGCCAAGCGGTTTGTTGCGTCCAGGTTTATTTTCGCCATGGTCAAGGGGGTGTATTGACGTTTGGCAAGCCCCAGTTGCTTCTTAAAGTGCGTAACAGCAGCGCCACGGTTTAATAATCCGGTCAGTTCATCGAACGTTGCTTGGTTGCGTAGGTGCTCTTCAAGGGTTTTCTGTGGGCTAATGTCTTCAACAAAACCAATGATCTTCTTGATGCTGCCATCGATGTGCTTTGTGTAGGTACGACCGCGCTCTTTTACCCACATGTATTCATTGTCGGATTTACGAATGCGGTATTCCGCCTCGTAATAATTTTGGCAATGGTTGACGTGTTCGGTCACAACCGTAGACAGCTTTTTGACATCGTCAGGATGAACAAGAGCATGCCACTCCGTGGTGGAACGTGGTGTTTTGTCTTGTGGTAATCCCAGTAATGCACCAATCGATTGAGAGCACGAAATCAGATCCGAATCAGTTTCCCAAATCCAAAGGCCTGCCGATGACTCTGTTAGGGCAAATTTAAGCAGAGTGTTTTCTGCATCAACCAGATCCATGTGATCTGTGTTGTAAACACAAGCGAGCACAAAGCCGCCCATGGCTTGAAATTCAAGTTGAGTGTTGACCTGTTTATTGCCAATGCGTAATAGATTTTCACAGCGATCAATATGGCCATTATGAATCTTTTTGTACAAGTCTTGCCAATCTTCTAGGCTGTTTGCTTCTTCGCACAGCTCGACCCAGGAGTCGCCTGGTGTCGCGTTAAAGCTTTCAAATAAGAGTGCGAAACTATGGTTAATAGAATGCAGCTTCCCTGTTTGGCTTTCTATAATGAAGGCCGGTGTTGGCATGTGCTTAAAGGCCAACTCAAAAGGGTCTATCACGGTATTCATTGTGCCGCTCCTTTTAAACAATTTATTCCGGGGTGATCCAACTTACTTGGAAGTCAGCGTGTGCGTCTTCGGCTAACAGCTTAGTCAAAACAGGAAGAAACTCATTGGCTTCTTTTTCCAATGTCCAAGGAGGATTGACTATGATCATGCCGCTACCGGCCATACCGCGCTCTTTTTCAGAGTCCCTAATGGTCATTTCTACCAATAGCACATTTCGTATTTTGGTTGTTTCTACCGCTCTTAGCAAATTATCCGCCTGTTTGCGGTTTAATACTGGATACCAGATGGCGTAGCTGCCTTGAGGAAAGCGCTTGTGGCCATCCTGCAATGCCTGCACAACATACTGATAATCTTTTTTCACTTCATAAGGCGGGTCCATCAGAACAAAACCGCGTTTTTGAGGAGGGGGGAGCATCGACTTCACGGCATCAAAGCCGTTGTCTTTGACCACATTGGCTTTTCGTTTATTCGGAAATAGCGCCGCCAAAACTGGGTAATCGTTTGGGTGCAACTCACAAAGGTGAAGTTTGTCTTTTTGGCGTACATAGTAGTCGACAATTTTTGGGCTGCCCGGATAAAAGGCCAACTTATTGTCTGGGTTCATGTCCCGCACGATATCGAGTAAGGACTCAATCGCATCCGGTAAGTTCTCTTCTTCTAATAAACGCGCGATGCCGCTTTGGAATTCTTTGTTCTTTTGTGCTTGGGCTGAATCTAGAGGATATTGACCAATGCCTGCGTGGGTATCTAGATAGAAAAAAGGCGCATCCTTTTTAATCAGATGTTTGCAGATCTCACTGACGATGATGTGTTTTAAAATATCAGCGTGATTGCCAGCGTGATAAATATGGCGATAGCTAAGCATGTCGTTTCCTGTGTTCAATGAAAAAAGGCCGCAACGCCTAAGATGACGCTATGCGGCCTTTTGGGTTTCTTTTATTAATTATTTAAGCTGATCAAGATCGCGCACTGCGCCTTTGTCGGCACTGGTCGCAAAATGAGCATACACTTTTAATGATGTAGAGACTTTACGAGGACGGTCTTCAACCGGTCTCCAAGCATCGGCACCTTTCGCGTTCATTGTATCACGGCGTTTTTGCAATTCTTCGTCGCTAAGCAGAACATTGATGGTGCGGTTTGGAATGTCGATACGAATAATATCGCCACTTTCTACCAAACCAATAGCGCCACCGGCAGCCGCTTCAGGAGAAACGTGACCAATAGACAAACCAGACGTACCGCCAGAGAAGCGACCATCAGTCAATAGAGCACAGGCTTTGCCCAAGCCTTTTGATTTGATGTAAGACGTTGGGTAAAGCATTTCTTGCATGCCCGGGCCGCCTTTTGGTCCTTCGTAACGTACGATAACCACTTCACCTGATTTTACTTTGTCATCAAGGATGTTTTTAACCGCTTCGTCTTGAGACTCTGTGATGTGAGCAGGGCCTTCAAAGACAAGGCAAGACTCGTCAACACCGGCGCTTTTCACGACACAACCATCTAGTGCGATGTTGCCGTAAAGTACGGCCAAGCCGCCTTCAAGGGAAAAGGCATTTTCAATCGAGCGAATACAGCCTTCCGCACGATCGCCATCCAGTGATGGCCAGCGAGTGGACTGACTAAAGGCCGTTTGTGTCGGAATACCAGCAGGACCCGCTTTGAAAAACTCGATGATTTCAGGCGTTGGAGAACGCATGATATCCCATGTTTTCAGAGCTTCAAGCATGGTGTTAGAGTGCACAGTGTGACATTGATTATGCAGTAGACCAGCGCGATCCAGTTCACCTAATAAGGCAAAAATACCACCCGCACGGTGCACGTCTTCTACGTGATATTTCGGTGAGTTAGGCGCTACTTTACATAACTGAGGAACACGACGAGACAAGCGGTCGATGTCTTCCATTGTGAAGTCCACACCCGCTTCGCGAGCAATGGCCAATAGGTGAAGAATCGTATTGGTTGACCCACCCATGGCAATGTCGAGCGTCATGGCGTTTTCAAAGGCTTCAAAGGTAGCGATGGCACGAGGAGACCATTGTGGTTCATCGTTGTCGTAGAAGCGTTTTGTGATATCGACAATGCGACGGCCTGCTTCTAGGAATAGGCGATGACGGTCAGAGTGGGTGGCAAGCGTTGTGCCGTTACCCGGTAAACTTAAACCTAGTGCTTCGGTTAGACAGTTCATTGAGTTGGCAGTAAACATCCCAGAACAAGAGCCACAAGTAGGACAAGCAGAACGCTCGTACTCTTCGACTTTCTCATCTGAGGCGGTTGGGTCTGCCGCGATGACCATGGCATCAACCAAATCCAGTTTGTTTTCTGAAAGCTTGGTTTTACCTGCTTCCATTGGGCCACCAGAAACAAAAATCACCGGAATGTCTAGACGCATTGCTGCCATTAACATGCCAGGGGTGATTTTGTCACAGTTAGAAATACACACCAGTGCATCGGCACAGTGAGCATTGACCATGTATTCAACAGAGTCGGCAATCAAATCGCGAGAAGGTAAGCTGTAAAGCATGCCATCATGGCCCATTGCAATACCGTCATCGACAGCAATGGTATTGAATTCTTTTGCCACGCCGCCAGCTTCTTCGATTTCTCGACAAACTAACTGGCCAAGGTCTTTAAGATGTACGTGACCTGGTACAAATTGCGTAAAAGAGTTCGCGACGGCAATGATTGGTTTATGAAAGTCATCGTCTTTCATACCAGTTGCACGCCATAAAGCGCGCGCGCCGGCCATGTTGCGGCCTGAAGTCGTTGTTTTTGAGCGATATGCTGGCATTGCTTTCCCCACAGATTTTTTTGCTTTATATAGGCACTCATGTTACCAAGTTTATTGTCTCTGCCCAATGGCAATTTTCAGTGAACTGGGTACAGATTAAGAAAGTTATTTTTCAACGGAGCGAAGTGAAAGACATGGACACCTCTTTAGATAAGACTCATCACCAGGTGGTGCTGGCTCGACAGCCGATTGTAAACACCAGTCTTGCTCCTATGGGGTATGAGTTACTTTATCGCAAAAATAGCGATGCTTTGTATGCTGAAGTCATTGATGAGGTTGGTGCTACGGCACAAGTTGTGGCCGCCAGCTTACTAGAATTGGGCATGTTGAACCTTGTTGGTGATAAAAAGGCCTTTATTAACTTTCCTCGAGCCTATTTGCTTAATCCTAATGGTGTGCCGATAGACCCTAACGTGGTGGTGATTGAGGTGCTTGAAAATGCCCAGTTTGATCCCGTGTTATTAGCCGCTTTACGCCGTTGGAAAAAAGCAGGGTATACCATTGCGTTAGACGATTTTGTTTTTGATATTAAGCTCGTGCCGTTTATTGAGCTGGCGGATTACATAAAACTAGACATTATGGCGTTAGGGCAGGATGCGTTTCATCGCCAGGTTGAGGCACTACGAGGCTTTAAGGTTGAGATTATTGCTGAGAAAGTGGAAACTTGGGAGGAATACCAGTTTTGTCGCTTATTGGATATTAAGTACTTACAAGGCTACTTTTTTGAAAAGCCTGAGTTAATGGCGAGCAAATCGTCCCGAGTAAATAGTATGACATTGCTGCGCTTGATGGCGGCGATGCTCAATTCATCGGAAATGGATGTGGCTGAGTTGGAGCGTCTTATCGGTCAAGATGCTGGGCTTGTTCACAAATTATTGCGCTTTCTAAATTCTCCCGTTACCGGCTTGATGGCTTCTGTCGATTCTCTCCGCTTGGCCATTACTTTGATCGGTATGGAAAAACTGAAGTCATTGGTTAACTTGCTGCTCATGTCGGAAATGACGGGGGATCGTCATGTTTTACTGCAAAGTATTATGATACGAGCCAAGCATGCAGAGCTTTTGGCGCGCCGCAGAGCTTACGATAATGAAGACAAATATTTTCTAGCGGGCATGCTGTCGATGATCGATGTTTGTGTTGGCATACGGTTAGACAAAGCACTCAGTGAGTTACCACTTCCCCATGAGTTTATTAATGCCATTGTTCATCGTTCTGGTCGCGTCGGCCAAACACTCAATCAAGTGGAACAGTATCGTCGTGATCACGCCGTAGAAAGCAGTGAGCAAAATGAGCTTTATGAAACTTACCTAGATGCGATTAAGTGGTCAGATGGTTTTATTTCTTGTGTGTGATGACGCTTTTTTGTAGGGGAAATCTGACATTCTTGTAGTCCTTAACCTATTGTTATGTAGTAAAAAAGGAGAGAATGTGTGGTTTTATTATAAGCTATTGATTTATAAGTATTTTGTATTTGTTTTTTAGCTTGTTTTCTGTTTTTTCTTTGCTTGTTATTTACTTATTTCGTGTTACATTTAACTCATCCAAAGGGAATTCACGGATGATTGGCATAGGAAGTGCACCAAACAGGATGTTGGTGGATAAATGGAAAGGACTAGGATGGTCTTTGCTATGGATGAGCGAAACGGATTTAACAAGGCTCAATGGATTGTGTCGGATTAACAGGGAATGGTTGATAGCTTCTGGAAGAAGCGAGCAGGGATGTTAACTCATTGGATGAGTCGCTTAACAGGATGTGAAGCGATAATAGGGCGACTTAGGTCGCCCTTTTTTGTGCCTGCTATTTTGCGTAGCACACTCAAAAACAAAAAAAGCGACATCCGCCGCTTTTATATTGTCATCCTAAGTGCCGAGAAACGTGATTAACGCTCTAGGTACTCAAGCTTATCTTCAACACCATCCCAGGTTGCTGCGTCAGCCATAGCTTCTTTCTTTTCAGTGATGTTTGGCCAAATCAAAGCAAGATCTTGGTTTAGTTCAACAAACACTTCTTGATCTGCTGGCAGCTCATCTTCAGAGAAAATGGCATTAGCTGGACATTCAGGTTCACAAAGCGCGCAATCAATACACTCATCTGGGTTGATGGCTAAGAAATTAGGACCTTCGTAGAAACAGTCAACAGGGCAGACTTCTACACAGTCAGTGTATTTGCAGCGAATGCAGTTATCGGTAACGATGAAAGCCATTCGACTTCTCCTCACAAGCTAGTAAATATAATTGTGCGTCATTTTAGAGGCATAGGCGGTTTGGCATCAAGCAGCAATCGCCTATCCTCTACATTTATCCGCTATTAGCTTATTCATCTGGTGCTTAAAAGTCAGATTTTAAGCGATACAACTCATTGATTGCCTGTTGGGGCGTCATATTGTCTAGGTCCAACTCGCTGATAGCGTCTTTAAGTGCATTTTGATCCGCTTGGGCAAATAAATCAGGTTGTTGCGGTGAATAGAGCTCGCTTTTTTCTTTTACTTTTGGCGCCTTTGCTATCTCCACCGTGGAGGCGTCCACTCCCGTGGTCACTTCTAGCTGAACAAGCTTTTGCTTTGCATGGCTGATGACGTTTCTTGGAACGCCTGCGAGTTGCGCAACTTGTAACCCATAAGATTGGCTAGCGGGACCGGCATGAACCTTGTGTAAAAAGACGATTTCATCATCGTATTCTGTGGCGGTTAGATGAACGTTTGCCGCGTTTTCAAGTTGCTCAGCAAGTGTTGTCAGCTCGAAATAATGGGTGGCAAACAATACATAGCATTTTAATTGATTCGCTAAGTAATCAACCGCAGCCCATGCCAATGATAAGCCGTCAAAGGTACTGGTACCACGCCCAACTTCATCCATTAATACTAGGCTTTGTTGGCTGGCATTATTGAGTATATTGGCGGTTTCTGTCATTTCTACCATGAAGGTAGAGCGGCCACCGGCCAAATCGTCTGAAGAGCCCATGCGGGTAAAAATACGATCGACCACTGAGATGGACGCGGCTTCTGCAGGGACAAAAGACCCTGTGTGCGCTAATAAAGCGATCAAGGCGATTTGGCGCATATAGGTCGATTTACCACCCATGTTAGGGCCTGTGATCATCAACAGCGAGCGCTTCTCATGCATATCTAAATCATTGGGAACAAACGGTTCTGAAATAACCGCTTCGACAACAGGGTGGCGACCGCCTTGGATTTGAATGCCGCCGCGATTATGCAGTTCAGGGCAAGCCAAGTTTAAGGTCTCTGCGCGCTCGCTAAAGTTACTTAACACATCCAGTTGGGCTAATGCTTGGCTTGTCGTTTGCAACTCAGTCAGGGAGTTATTTAACTGATCAAGTAGGTCTTCATAAAGCTCTTTTTCACGCGCAAGTGCTTTTGACTTGGCGCTTAACGCCTTGTCTTCAAATGTTTTTAATTCTGGGGTAATAAAACGTTCGGCATTTTTAAGTGTCTGGCGGCGAATGTATTCCACAGGAGCTTGATCGGAATGCAAACGGCTGATTTCAATGTAGTAGCCATGCACACGGTTAAAGCCAACTTTTAGCGAGCTGATGCCTGTGCGTTCTTTTTCACTGCGTTCCATTTCGGCTAGGTAGTCAGTCGCGTTCGTGGACAGAGATAACAACTCATCCAGTTCTGCATCATAGCCTTTTGCAAAGACGCCACCGTCACGCACCACAGAAGGAGGGTTTTCGACTAACGCACTGATCAGTGTGTTTGTCATCTCTGGTTGGGCAATAATACGGCTGTTAAGTTGCGCTAAGCGCTCAGCTTGCGTGTCAGCAATAAGTTGGTTGATTTCTGGAACGGCTTCTAACGCCAGTCTTAATCTGAGTAAATCCCGCGGACGTGCAGAGCGTAGCGCGACACGGGACAAAATACGCTCGAGATCGCCTACTTTTTTAAGCGGCGCTTCCAGCATTGAAAACGAGCGCTGATCTTTGAGTTCAGCCACAACTTGTTGGCGTGCCAGTATTTCGCCTAAGTCACGAATAGGGGTGTGCAACCAACGTTTCAATAAGCGGCTGCCCATGGGGGTCGCACATTCATCCAACACGCTGATTAACGTGTTGCTTGTGCCACCGGCAAGATTGATATCAATTTCCAAGTTGCGTCGTGTTGCGCCGTCGATCAGCACCGAATCGTCTTTATGTTCGACTGTGATCGATTGAATATGGGGCAACGCGGAGCGCTGAGTGTCCTTGGCGTATTGCAACAGAGCGCCAGCCGATGCCACAGCAGCAGTCAGTGCCTCGCAACCAAAGCCAGATAAGTCTTTGGTATTGAATTGTTGGATCAATTGGCGATAGCTGGATTCATAATCAAAGTGCCAAGGACCGAGTTCAGAGACGCCTTTTTCTAGATTGATCGTTTTGCGTGCTGGAAAGTCTTCAGAAATAAGAATCTCTCTGGGTGTCAGACGTTGCAATTCGCTTGCTAGAGCGTCATAGCCATCGACTTCGAATACGCAAAAGCGGCCACTTGCCATGTCGAGATAAGAAAAACCAAAAACATCTAGGCCTTTTCGGCTTTGGTGAGCAATAGACAGTAATAAGTTTTCGCGTTTTTCTTCTAGATAGGCTTCATCACTGATGGTACCAGGAGTCACAATGCGTGCGACCTGACGCTCGACTGGGCCTTTGCTGGTGGCTGGGTCGCCAATTTGCTCAACAACAACAACGGATTCGCCAAGGCGAACAAGGCGAGCAATGTAGTTTTCTGCGGCGTGGAATGGAATGCCGGCCATCGGAATAGGTTGGCCGGCAGAGGAGCCTCGTGCCGTTAACGTAATATCGAGCAATTGTGCCGCGCGTTTTGCATCGTCATAGAATAGCTCATAAAAATCACCCATTCGATAAAACAGTAATTGTTTAGGGTGCTGAGACTTTAAACTAAAGTATTGGCGCATCATGGGCGTGTGATTGTCTGGTGACGTTTTACTCATGCGATTTGCTCGATTGTGATCCAAAAATAAGAGCGCTATTCTACGGGAAATTGAATCAGGATTTAAGGTGTGAAATAACATGAGTCGAATGCAAGAAATGACGCAAGCAGCACAGCGGGCTGCGACCGCATTGCAAGACTGTGATTGGCAACTAGTGACGGCGGAGTCCTGCACGGGAGGATTAATTGGCGCGGTTTGTACTGAGTTGTCGGGCAGTTCTGCTTGGTTTTTTGGTGGCGTGATCAGTTATGCCAATGAGGCGAAAGAAAACGCCTTGTCTGTGCAGCACAGCACCTTGGAAAGTGAAGGGGCTGTATCGGCGCAGACGGTGAAGGAGATGTGCGCCGGCGCTTTATTATTAGGAGGCGATATGGCCGTCGCAGTCAGTGGCGTGGCTGGACCAACAGGAGGGTCTAAAGAAAAACCTGTCGGTTGTGTTTATATTGCTTGGAAAATAAGAGATCAAGACGCTGAGGCGGTGCGTTTTCAGTTCTCTGGTGATCGTCAATGTGTCCGAGAAGCCACCGTTATTGCCGCCTTAGAAGGGGTGGTAGAGAGGATTTTGCAGCAAGAAAAATAATACTGTTTTTATATACAGTATTTCTTGAGCTTCTTAATAAAAACCGCTAGAGTTAGCCACAACGAAAATTAGCCACAAGGATTCCACTATGTCATCTATTGCAGACAATAAGAAAAAAGCGCTAGACGCAGCGCTGTCTCAAATCGAGCGTCAATTTGGTAAAGGCGCCATCATGAAGATGGGCGAAGGTGCTAAGCTTGATATTGATACGGTTTCTACTGGATCGCTCGGTCTGGATATTGCGCTAGGTGCTGGTGGACTTCCTTATGGTCGTATTTGTGAAATATACGGCCCTGAGTCTTCAGGTAAAACGACACTAACGCTGAGCGTGATTGCCGAAGCTCAGAAACAAGGTAAAACCTGTGCTTTTATTGATGCCGAGCACGCTCTTGATCCTTCATACGCTGAAAAACTAGGCGTTAACATCGCTGACTTATTGATCTCGCAACCTGATACCGGTGAGCAAGCGCTTGAAATCGTAGACATGTTGGTTCGCTCTAACAGTGTTGACGTGATCATTGTTGACTCGGTAGCGGCGTTGGTACCTAAGTCTGAAATCGAAGGCGAAATGGGCAGCTCTTCTGTTGGTGTACAGGCGCGTTTACTGTCACAAGCAATGCGTAAGCTAACAGGCTCGATCAAAAATGCGAACTGCTTGGTTGTCTTTATTAACCAGATTCGTATGAAAATTGGCGTCATGTTCGGATCACCAGAAACAACGACTGGTGGTAACGCACTGAAATTCTACTCTTCTGTTCGCTTGGATATCCGCCGTATCGGATCGGTTAAACAGGGCGAGGAAGTGGTAGGTAACGAGACACGAGTTAAAGTCGTTAAAAACAAAATCGCTCCTCCGTTTAAACAAGCAGAATTCCAAATCCACTACGGTGCAGGTATTTACCGCATGGGTGAGATTATTGACTTGGGTGTGAAACAAGGTTTTGTCGACAAAGCCGGCGCCTGGTATGCCTATGCAGGCAATAAAATTGGCCAAGGTAAAGCCAATGCTGCTCAATTCTTAGCGGAAAACCCAGACATGGCGAAAGAAATCGAAGCTAAGATCCGTGAAGATTTGTTGCCAAAGGGATCGCCTGTTGCTGATGCCGCGAAAGATGTTGAAGCTGAAGCAGAAGAGTAATTAGACGCTGAACTGTCATCTTAGTGTTTTTTGAAAGAAGCAGGCTTTAAGCCTGCTTTTTTTTATGACTGTTTTCTAGCGGGTAATAGGGTTATGACGGCATCTTTATGCGTCTGAGTTTGGCGCTAGGGCGTAGTTAATTTGGTCAAAATTAAAGCCTCGGTATTGTAGGTAGCGCATTTGTTTGGCCTTTTCTTTGAAGTCTTTCGTCTGGCCGTCACCAAATTTTCTTTCTTTTAATTCTTTGGCTAACTCAAACCAATCCGCATCACAGTCTTGGATGGCTTGATTAGCAAGCGCCTCTTTAATTCCTTTTCTCATTAGCTCTTGTTTGATTCTTAAGGCGCCAAGAGGTTTGTTTATTCGGCTGCGCACAAACATCTCTGCAAAGCGTTGGTCGTTCAGGTAGTTCATTTCAATAAGAGACTGGATCGTAGTGGAAATGTCTTCTGCGCTATGTCCACGTTGTTTTAACTTACTTTGTATTTCTTTGACGGCGTGCTCTCGACCACCTAGTAGAATAAGCGCGTGGTCCATGGTGGAAGGGGATGTGTACATTAGGGGGTGTCTCTTTATGCTAGCGTTTCTGTATTTTAGCATTGATCAGAATGAGAGGATTCTATATTTTCTTTTATAATAATCTAATTTTTTTCATTTAAGAAGTTGTTTAAACTGCTTGGTGTTTTTAAATAAGATGAAAAAACTATATATCTTATGAAAGAATGCCCATATCGACTTTGATTAATTTTGGGTGTGTTCTTATGCAGGTATGTGTATTAGGTGCTGGTATCGTTGGGTTAACCTCAGCTTACTATTTGGCAAAGAAAGGCTATCAAGTGACGGTTATTGATCGTCAGCCTGGTGTAGCACTAGAGACTAGCTTTGCGAATGCTGGGCAAATCTCTCCTGGTTATTCTGCCCCTTGGGCTGCGCCGGGTGTGCCATTGAAAGCCATTAAATGGCTGATGCAAAAACACGCTCCTTTTAAAATCAGTGCTGAACCTGAAATGAAGAAGCTTATCTGGATGGGTCAAATGCTGGCCAACTGTACAGAGAAAGCTTATGACGTGAATAAATCACGCATGATGGCGCTGGCTGAATACAGTCGAGATCAATTCATTGAAATCCGCAAAGAAATTGGAATTCAATACGATGGCGGTCAAGGCGGCACGACTCAATTGTTCCGTAAAGACGCTCAAGTAGAAGCTTCTGAAAAAGACATAAAAGTACTGCAAGCGTTGAATGTGCCGCATCAAGTACTGACGCCTGCCGACATTTTAAAAGTGGAGCCAGGATTGGCACCTGTCATCGATCAGTTTAAAGGCGGGTTGCGCCTACTGGGCGATGAAACAGGCGATTGCTTTATGTTTTGTCAGGAATTGAAGAAGCACTGTGATGACATGGGTGTCACATTTAAATTCAATACCTCAATTGATAAATTGGTGGTTGAAAGTGGCAAGCTGCGTGCGGTGAAAACAGACCAAGGTGATTTAACCTTTGATAAAGTATTGGTTTGCATGGGCAGCTACTCTAAAGAGTTGTTAAAAGCGATCGACATTTCTGTGCCCATTTACCCAGTAAAAGGCTACTCCTTAACCGTACCAATCACAGACAGCCAGTTTGCTCCAACATCCACCGTAATGGATGAAACCTATAAGGTGGCAGTGACGCGTTTAGGTGGCCGAATTCGTGCGGCAGGAACGGCTGAGTTGAATGGCTTTAATTTAGAGTTGCCAAAAGTACGAACGGAAACCATTACCCACGTGGTACGTGAGCTGTTTAACCAAGGCTGTGATCTTGCAGAAGCGGAATACTGGACAGGTTTGCGTCCAAACACACCAGACGGTACGCCGATTGTTGGTGCCAGTGGTATTGCTGGTCTGTATTTGAATACAGGTCACGGAACACTAGGCTGGACAATGAGTTGCGGCTCAGCGGCAGTGATTGCTGATATCATGTCAGATGACAAAACAGCTATCGATTCACAAGACCTATCTATTAAACGTTATAAGTAATAAGGGATAAAGATGGCAAGGCCACTGACTGCAACGATTAATTTAGATGCCATTCTAAACAACTATCGTTATGCAAAAAAACTACAGCCAACTTGTAAAGCGTTTGCGGTAGTTAAAAGTAATGCTTATGGGCATGGCGCGGTGGAAGTTGCGCGCTTTTTAGACAAAGAAGTGGATGCCTTTGCCGTGGCTGCAATTGAAGAAGCGTTGGCGCTTCGAGACGCGGGCGTAGAATCTCCAATCATGTTGCTTGAAGGTGTCTTCGAAGCAGATGAATGGGCGCTATGTGAGCAGCATGGCTTTTGGGCGGCGCTGGAAAACGCTCAACAATTGTCTGAACTATTAAGCAGCCAAGTGAACATCGAAAAGGTGTTTGTTAAGCTGGATACCGGAATGCACCGTTTGGGTGTGGACATGGATGGCGCTAACGATTTTGTTGATCAATTACGATCATCAGGTCAGGTGGGTGAAGTGTTGTTAATGACACACTTTGCCTGTGCGGACGATTTGTCCGATATGGCGACCATGGAACAATTGGCGTATTTCGAGCGCACTCGACAATTGATTGGTGATATACCTGCCAGTGTGGCGAACTCTGCGGCTATCATGAAATGGAGTGTGCCTGAAGGTGGGTGGATTCGTCCTGGTATCATGCTATACGGTATTTCTCCGTTTGCTGAAGTCACAGGAACGCAGCTTGGTTTGCAACCAGCGATGACCTTGTCTTCTAAAGTGATGTCGGTACGCAGTCTCAAAAAAGGCGATACCGTGGGCTACGGCTATTCTTATGAAGCGCAAGAAGATCATGTGCTAGCCACGGTGGCGGTGGGGTATGGCGATGGATATCCGCGCCATGCAAAAGAAGAGACGCCATTGCAAATCGCAGGGCAATCCGCTTATTTGGCCGGTCGTGTGTCCATGGATATGATCACGGTTAGAATGGCGGATTATCATTCTGCGCCAGAATTAGGCCAAGAAGTGGTGCTCTGGGGTGGTGATGTCCCCGTTGAACAAGTGGCCGAGTATGCCGATACTATTGGCTATGAATTGGTTACTCGAATGACGGCTCGCCCAAAATATCGTTACATTAATAACGACAATTCTCAGTAATTCTACTAAGCAAAAGTGTCTTTTCTGCAGAGAAAGATACTTTTGCTTAAGTTTTGCGCAAAATAAGCTTAAAATCCCCTCGGTTTCTTTTGAAAACACCTATCCTTTGCGTGTACTATTTTGTGCTTTTCATTGCACCGAATGGGCTTTTCTATAGACCATTCACGCATTTCAATTCGCCAGACAAATTAAGAGATAGAGACTCATCCAATTATGAAGAGTTCTGAGTTACGCCAGTCATTTTTATCGTATTTTGAAAACAAGCAGCACCAGATCGTAGAATCAAGCTCGTTGATCCCTGGAAATGATCCGACCTTGTTATTTACCAACGCTGGTATGGTCCAATTTAAAGACGTTTTCCTTGGTGATGATGTTCGTCCATACACACGAGCGACGACTTCTCAGCGTTGTGTGCGAGCCGGTGGTAAGCATAACGACCTTGAAAATGTAGGGTATACCGCACGTCACCATACTTTTTTCGAAATGATGGGTAACTTTAGTTTTGGTGACTACTTTAAGAAGGAAGCCATTAGTTACGCGTGGGAATTCTTAACGGTTGTGTTGAAGCTGCCGCAAGAGAAATTGTTGGTTACCGTTTACGCAGAAGACGATGAAGCCTACGACTACTGGAATAAAGTCATTGGTTTGCCTGAAGAGAAAATCATCCGCATTGGTGATAACAAAGGCGGTCGTTACCAGTCTGATAATTTCTGGGCGATGGGCGATACAGGTCCTTGTGGTCCTTGTTCTGAAGTTTTCTATGATCACGGTGAGCATATTTGGGGTGGGCCTCCAGGTTCTCCAGAAGAAGATGGCGACCGATTCATCGAAATTTGGAACGTTGTTTTCATGCAGTTTAATCGATCTGCGGACGGCACTATGGCGCCATTGCCAAAACCATCCGTTGATACCGGTATGGGACTAGAGCGTATTGCGGCGATTTTGCAAGGCGTTCACAGTAACTACGAAATTGATTTGTTCCAAAATTTGATCGCTGCATCTGCGAAAGCCGTTGGTACGGAAGATCTTTCTTCTAAATCTTTGCAAGTTATTGCCGACCACATTCGCTCATGTTCCTTTATGATCGTGGATGGCGTTATTCCTTCTAACGAAGGTCGCGGTTATGTGCTGCGTCGTATTATTCGTCGTGCTATTCGTCACGGGAATAAATTGGGTCAAAGTGGTGTCTTTTTCCATACCCTAGTAGAAGCGCTTGATAAAGAGATGGGCGATGCTTACCCAGAACTTCGTAAGCTAAAAGAGCGTGTTGCCTCTATTTTGCTAAAAGAAGAAGAGCAATTTGCTAAAACGCTTGATCAGGGTATGAAAATCTTAGAAGACGCGATTGCGAACTTGGGCGATACGAAAGTCATCCCAGGTGAGACCGTATTCAAATTGTACGATACCTTTGGTTTCCCTGCGGATCTGACAAATGATGTCGCTCGTGAAAATGGTCTGGAAATCGATGAAGAAGGCTTTGATGCTGCGATGGATGCGCAACGTGCCAGAGCGCGTTCGGCGAGCAACTTTACGATGGATATGTCGGGCAGTGTGCAGTTAGATGCGGTGACGGAATTTACTGGTTACAACCAGCTTGAAGATCAGTGTGAAGTGGAAGCAATTTTGCTTGACGGTGAGTCTGTTGCGTCGATTGAAGCCGGTCAATCTGCTGTGATCGTATTGAAAACAACGCCTTTTTATGGCGAATCCGGTGGCCAGGTTGGCGATCAGGGTTGGTTGCGTGGACCTGCGGCCTTTAAGGTCTCTAATACAACTAAATTGGCTAAAGCGCACCTTCACCATGGTGAAGTGAAAGAAGGACGTTTGTCTGTTGGCGATAAGGTCACTGCAGAAGTGGATCGTTCTTTGCGTAATGCAACTACCTTGAACCATTCTGCAACGCATTTGATGCACGAAGCGTTACGTCGTGTGTTGGGTGATCATGTTACGCAAAAAGGTTCCTTGGTTGATCCTGAGCGCTTGCGTTTCGACTTTTCTCATTTTGAAGGGGTGACCGCCGCTGAGATTGAGCAAATCGAAGACATGGTAAACGAGCAGATTCGTTTAAATCGTCCTGTTGAAACCGACATCATGGACATAGAGTCGGCGAAAGCCAAAGGGGCGATGGCCTTGTTTGGTGAGAAGTATGACGCCGAAGTGCGCGTGCTGACCATGGGGGCGGATTACTCTATTGAATTGTGTGGCGGTACGCATGTTAGTCGTACTGGCGATATCGGTTTGTTCAAAATCTTAGTTGAGAATGGTATTGCTGCTGGCGTTCGCCGTATCGAAGCGGTGACAGGCAAAGCGGCTATCGACACCACTCGTCAAACAGAAGCGGCGTTGTTAAAAGTAGCGTCCTTAGTGAAGGGCAATAAAGAAAATGCTCTAGATAAGGTGGTTGCGTTAAATGAACATGCTCGCGCGCTGCAAAAGGAGCTGGATGTGTTGAAGGGTAAAATGGCGGCCTTAGCGGGTGCAGATTTAGCCTCTCAAGCTGTGGATATTAACGGTGGTAAGCTGCTGGTTGCGCAAGTGGATGTGAATGATCCAAAAGAATTGCGTGATTTGCTCGACGAGCTTAAAAGTAAGCTTGAGTCGGCAGTGGTGCTATTGGCATCGGTCAATGACGGCAAAGTAAGCCTAATTGCTGGTGTGACGAAAGAGTTAACGAAAAAAGTCAAAGCGGGTGACTTGATTAAAATGATAGCGCCTTTGGTTGATGGTAAAGGGGGCGGTCGCCCTGATATGGCTCAAGCTGGCGGGAATAATCCTGATGCTCTGCCTAGTGCTTTAGCTGCAGTCCCTGAGTGGGTTGCTGAAAGAGTGTAAGTAATATTCGCCCATTGGGCATTTATGTAGGTAAATGAAAGACTATGGCGTTGTTAGTTCAAAAATACGGTGGCACTTCAGTCGGCACAATAGAGCGGATTGAAGCGGTTGCAGATAGGGTGCATAGGCATAAACAGAATGGCGACGACATTGTAGTAGTCGTTTCTGCTATGAGTGGCGAAACCAATCGGCTTATTGAGCTTGCAAAAAGCATTGAGTCAGCACCAAGTGCGAGAGAGATGGATGTGCTGCTTTCTACTGGTGAGCAGGTGACCATCGCATTGTTGTCTATGGCCTTAATGAAACGCGGAGTTGATGCCCGTTCCTATACTGGATCGCAGGTGCGCATTACAACTGACAACGCTCATGGTAAAGCGCGTATTCAAGAGATTGATACAGACGCAATGCGAACGGATTTAGACGCTGGGCGTGTCATTGTTGTGGCCGGTTTTCAAGGCGCGGATCAATATGGCAACATAACGACATTAGGTCGAGGTGGTTCTGATACGACTGGCGTGGCGCTTGCTGCGGCGCTAAAAGCGGATGAGTGCCAAATCTATACCGATGTTGATGGCGTTTATACAACGGATCCACGTGTGGTAGATAGTGCGCGTCGATTAGAAAAGATTACCTTTGAGGAAATGCTTGAAATGGCAAGCTTAGGCTCAAAGGTGCTGCAAATTCGTGCGGTTGAATTTGCTGGAAAATACCAAGTGCCCCTTAGGGTTTTGTCTAGTTTTGTTGAAGGTGAAGGTACATTGATTACGACTGAAGGGAATAAGAACATGGAGCAGCCAGCTGTCTCTGGTATTGCATTTAATCGTGATGAAGCCAAGCTGACATTGAAAGGGGTGCCTGATACTCCAGGTATCGCTGCCCGTATTTTAGGGCCGATCAGTGATGCAAACATCGAAGTTGATATGATTGTGCAGAATGTTTCTGCGGATGGTACAACGGATTTCACTTTCACGGCACACCGTAATGACTTTGATAAAGCCTTAGCCATTCTAGAAGGTATTGAGGGTGAATTAGGCGCTCGTGGGATTCTGACCGATGGGAAGATCGCGAAAGTCTCGATTGTTGGGGTAGGTATGCGCTCTCATGCTGGTGTAGCCAGCACTATGTTTAGAGCATTAGCAGGTGAATCTATTAATATTCAGCTGATCTCAACGTCTGAAATCAAAGTCTCTGTGATAATCAATGAGAAATACATGGAATTGGCGGTTCGAGCGTTACATTCTGCGTTTAAATTGAGTGATAGTGCAGCCGGTATTAGCGAAGCGTGACATTTAGTCACGCTTTAGTCACAAAGTGATCGCAATATAACCACAAAGTGGGGATGGCTTAATGTGCACCTAAAAGCTACAATTCTTTTGTAGGATTTTCCCTACAGCTTGTGTAGGTTAAATCTAGATAAATTATAAAGGAATTACAGGGAGAAATATTATGCTTATTCTTACTCGACGTGTTGGTGAAGCTTTGATGGTTGGTGACGACGTGTCAGTCACTGTTCTGGGTGTTAAAGGTAATCAGGTTCGCATTGGTATCAATGCGCCTAAAGATGTCTCTGTGCATCGTGAAGAAATCTACCTTAGAATCCAAAAAGAACAGGGCGAACAAGATTTAGAAGAATAATTTTAAAAAAAGGGTTTACAAAACAAATAAGGCGTATATACTACGCCGCACTTGTTTGGAGAGTTGGCCGAGTGGCTGAAGGCGCGCCCCTGCTAAGGGTGTATGGGTTAACACTCATCTAGGGTTCGAATCCCTAACTCTCCGCCATTTCAAGTTTGTCCTCTTAAAGACTATCCTTTTTAAGAAAGACAAGGTTATTTGTAGTGAGCACCCGTAGCTCAGCTGGATAGAGTACTCGGCTACGAACCGAGCGGTCAGAGGTTCGAATCCTCTCGGGTGCACCATTACAGAAAGAGATTTAAAGCTATCCTTTTAAATGTCTTAGAAAAAAGTTTTGAGCACCCGTAGCTCAGCTGGATAGAGTACTCGGCTACGAACCGAGCGGTCAGAGGTTCGAATCCTCTCGGGTGCACCATTACTTAAAAGTGTTTAAAGATTTCTTCTTTAAGTTCTTTATGAAAAAACGATTGAGCACCCGTAGCTCAGCTGGATAGAGTACTCGGCTACGAACCGAGCGGTCAGAGGTTCGAATCCTCTCGGGTGCACCATTCTCTTGTTTCCCTTCTTGTTCTCATAATTTCTTTTCCATTTCTGTTTTTTCCCATCGCATTTCTCTATTAAAATTTCTATGCGAAACAGTCTTCCTTGCTAAAATTTCTCATCCAGTCTTTCTAATAGTTCGTTTGTGCTCTTGCTTCTTCTTAGTGTTTGTAGATTTTCTTTTATCGTTGGGTATTCGAAGCGTAAGTGTCCGCACCATTGTTTTAGTCTTCCTAGGCTTGCTACTTCATCATAATGCGCTTTTAGCTGATTACAGTAACTATTGAATAGATTTAATAGGGCGTCATTGTCTGTAGGAAGAGTCGCTCCAGAGAGTTGCGCTCTTATTTGTTGGAAAACGAATGGGTTATTCAATGAGCCTCGACCGATCATAAAATGCTGGCACCCAGTGATGGCTTGGCAGCGCAGTAAAGAGTCCATATCTGTAATGTCACCGTTGGCAACGACCGTCATTTTTGTCTGGTCTTGGATTAGTCCAATTTTTTCCCATCGAGCGGGTGGCTTATAGCCGTCTTTTTTTGTTCTGCCATGTATGGTTAAGGTGCCTACGCCGGCATTTTCAATAGCAGCGACATTATCAAGCAATAGCTCTTCATCTTCATAACCTAAGCGGATCTTTGCAGACACTGGTATGTGTTTGGGAAGCTGTTGTCGGATATTGCTCATGATGTCATATAGCGCCCTCGGTGTTTGTAATAGTACTGAGCCGCCACCATGGCCGTTAACGCGCTTTGCTGGGCAGCCAAAATTCACATCTATGTGTGTGGCGCCAGATTGCACTGCATTAAATGCGCTTTCAGCCATTAACTCTGCATTGCTGCCTAGTAGCTGAGTGTGCACTGGGTGGTTGTGTTTGGTTTTTGCGTGATTGGCGTTTTCTGGCACAAGACGCTTAAAGGTGTGTGCAGGTATTGCATATTGAGTGACTCGAATGAATTCCGAGACAAGATAGTCCATACCGCCTACTTCTGATAATAGATTGCGCATGGTGTGATCCATAACGCCCTCCATTGGAGCAACCGCTAGTGTTACTGGTAGATGTAATGCATTGGAGCCAGAAGAAGTAGAAGGTTGAGTCACTATTGTTACGCCGTGGTGTGTTGATAAGAAAGGGGAGTTTACCCTAGCTAAGCAATAGGGTGTAAGTAGAGAGTCTTGTAAAGCCTCTTTTGTGGTTGAAAATTGAACAAAAATACCCTTTTCTGTTGGTTAATTGATCGCTTTTGCGATTCTTTTAAATTAATTGGATTAAATGGCACTTTTTCTCAGAAAAGGGTTGCACTAAATCTGTAGATCCTTAATATACGCCCTCGCTGACACGGACAACGCTTCACAACAACGAAGACGATGT
>NZ_JBITUJ010000010.1:0-94036 GCF_044542435.1 Marinomonas sp. NPDC078689
TGGCGAAATTATTGATCACCAAGGGCCATGAACGTTCCCTTCTTGCGTTAACTAATTGTTATTTATATCAAATTCGTGGGGATACCTCAGGCTCTAACCCATACGTTGAGTAGCGCCATTAAAACTTACCTGACAATCTGTTCATTTATTGATCTGCATCTAATCCCACCCTCTATAAGAGCTGTAAACTCAAATCCAACGGATGGCTTATAAAACAAACAGCCTTCTCACAAGCAATATTGCCTGAATCATACCCACAAGGAGTCAGTTATGTCATTACACGGTAAGGTCGCACTTGTAACAGGTGCAGGACAGGGCATTGGACGAGCTATTGCACTTCGCCTAGCAAAGGAAGGTGCGGATATTGCGTTGGTTGATTTAAACGAAGAAAAAATTCTAGCGGTGGCACGAAAAATAGAAGCATTAGGTCGTAAGACAGCCATTTTTACAGCGGATATAAGTGACCAAAAACAAGTTTATGCGGCAGTCGATCACGCTGAAAAAGTCTTAGATGGCTTTGATATCATGGTAAACAACGCTGGCATTGCACAGGTTCAAGCCATTACAGACGTCACCCCAGAAGAGTTTGAAAAAATCCAACAAGTAAACGTTGGAGGTACGCTTTGGGGGATTCAAGCGGCGGCGAAAAAGTTCATAGAGCGCAAGCAGAAAGGCAAAATAATCAACGCCTCTTCCATTGCTGGTCATAATGGTTTTGCCTTGCTCGGCGTGTACTCAGCAACAAAATTTGCCGTACGTGCGTTAACCCAAGCCGCTGCGCAAGAGTACGCAAGCCAAGGCATTACCGTCAATGCGTATTGCCCAGGTGTCGTAGGGACAGATATGTGGGTTGAGATTGATAAGCGTTTTTCCGAAATTACTGGTGTTCCCGAAGGTGAAACCTACAAAAAATATGTTGAAGGGATTGCGCTTGGACGGGCGCAAACACCTGAAGATGTCGCTAACTTTGTCGCGTATCTTGCCGGCCCAGACTCGGATTATATGACAGGGCAAGCCCCATTAATCGATGGCGGCATGGTCTATCGCTAATCGTTTAGCAAACAAAAAAGACAACATTAAAAAGCCACCATACGCTTAGCGAATGGTGGCTTTTAAATCTAACCATAACAAAGAAACAGCAGGTTTCTAGGCACTAAAAAACAAAGTGTACCAAGGCTTGCAGCACAACGAATGACATCACGCCCGCTAGAATATCGTCCACCATAATACCGAAACCACCATGAACATTTTTGTCCAACCAAGAAATCGGCCAAGGTTTCAAAATATCAAATAAGCGAAATAGCACAAAGCCCAGCACAATATAAAACCAACCTGCTGGTGCTAGCCACATGGTAATCCAGTAACCGACAAATTCATCCCAAACGATACCAGAGTGATCATGCACGCCGAGGTCTTTGGCCGTTTTGTGGCACAAGTAAATGCCGACTAAAGAGGTGACGATCAGCATTACTAAATACGCTTGATCCGTCAGATGTTGCAGAACAAAAAAGAATGGAATGACCGCAGCCAAAGTACCAAATGTGCCTGGGGCTTTTGGCGCAGCGCCAGACCCTAAGCCAAACGCCAAAAAATGAATGGGATTACGCCAAATTGAACGAGGAACAGGATGAGCCATGAATCTTTTCCGTGTTTATTAAAATCTAAATACAAAGTTGATAACCATCGCTATCAAGTCTTTAAAAATGTTGCCAGCCGTGACGCTCGCCATGATAACCATCGATTTCAAAGCCAGATTCCACAATGCGCCCCACTTTAGTACAAGGCAAATGCAGCGTTTGTGTGATCAAGGCAATTTCTTCAGCCATTTCAGGAGCAGCGGTAAAGCAAAGTTCATAATCGTCGCCGCCCGTTAAGGCCAACGCAATCGCGGCGTCTGGTTGCCACTGACACAAGATATCAGAAATAGGCAACGCGTGAGCATCAAGCATGACCCCAACGTTAGAGGCTTTGGCGATGTGCTGAAGGTCTTGCGCCAGTCCATCGGAAATATCCATCATGGCGTGCACGACTCTCTTCAATGCCATACCGGCAATAAGACGCGGCGTAGGGCGCCAAAAGCGATCATAAAAGTAATCAAAACGCTCACTGGAGACTTGCACCTCACCCGTCACAATAGGGACAGCAGCGGAGGCATCGCCCAGTAATCCAGTCACATAAATGTCATCGCCCACCTTGGCATGGGAACGCAACGGCACCTGATCGGCTTCTACGTAGCCATGAACCTGTAGAGTCAGAGTTAATGGGCCTTTGGTGGTGTCTCCACCGACGAGAATCAAGCCAATCGGCTCCGCCAATTCGGCCATGCCTTGCGCAAGCCCTGCGAGCCATTGTGGGTCTGATTCCGGTATCGTCAATGCCAGCGTAAAGAACGCAGGTTTCGCGCCCATCGCCGCCAAATCACTTACACACGTTGCCACGGCCCGATAACCAATATCCACCGGGTCCGCGTCGATTGGAAAATGACGCCCTTCCACCAAGGTATCCATGGAAAAAACCAAGCTTTGTCCCAAGGGCACAGCCACCTGAGCACAATCATCTCCAATGCCAACTAGAATATCGTCACGACCCTGTGTGTTGGCCATCATTGACGCTTGAAAGATGTTTTGTATTAACTCAAATTCTTTCAATAGAATGCCCTTTTTCTGATACGACGTAATGCCTTAATGACAGCCCCATATCTGCTTCATACTGATCTTTATAGAGGCTGCCATTGATCCGTAAAGAGGATACCCCATTGGCGCGACAGCTGCGACTCGAAAACGCGCAAAGCAGGTTGTGGATCGTTACTTTGATTCGGCGTTAACGACCTAAAATCTCAGCCCTTTCATCCAAACACTCATAGGAACCCATCTCGAATTCTCGGCAGATCCAAGGACGATTTTCATAGATGGTACACATTAAGGTTTCACGGTCGACCGCCGAACACCAACCATCGTCTAAACGCAGCATGGTTTCAGCGCCCCATTCATCCACAGAAATGTGTTTTTCAGGAACGCCAGTATCGGTAATGATCATCACTTCTAGACGACAGCAACAGGCCTCGCAATTGGAGCACGAGACTTCAGGGACGGTGACATTTTTAATCGGAATGGTCATTGCTATCTATCGTTAATATAAGTCGCCCTATAATACTGCAAAACGTCAGCAATTTATCTAACACTCTGATGCTAACCGTCTTGATCACGCTCTTCTTTTTCAGCTTCAGCTTCGGCTTCACTGTGCTCAACCGCCCACTCCCCAGCCGCTTCTACTGCGACCGCCGTCGCTGTTGGTAACACGCCCAAATAACTGTCGGTTTCTTCGACGGGCACCACAACCCCTTGTTGCGTCATGCAATACAAGGCATAACAAGCGATGGCGGCAAAGGTCACCGCCAGCACCAACCAGAACACAAAGGGGCCAAACGTTTGCATCATCCAACCACTAACGAGAGGCCCGCCGATGGCACCCAACCCAAAGGTAAACACCAAACCGCCTGACGCTGCTGGCATATCATCGGTGGATAAGGAGTCATTTGTGTATGCAAGAAACAGCGAATAAAGCGGCACAGTCACCCCACCAGAAAAGAAAGCGGTGACCATTAGCACCCAAAAAACATCGCCAAAATACCAGCCCATCACACAAAAAATGCCGCCAACACACGACAAACCAAAGATTAACTTACTCCGATCCACCCGATCAGACAGCCATCCTATGGGGTATTGGAGAATAAGCGCGCCGACAAACAAGACAGCCACAAACAGAGCAATATTGTTCGCCGTCATACCAATTTGGCTACCAAAAACGGCCCCCATCCCTGTTTGCACCGCATACGCTCCACCCAACAGAAAAATACCTACCGTCCCTAATGGGGATCCAGCAAAGAGCGTAGCTAAAGACATTGGCTTGGTTACTTCCACAACCGGCACCGATGTGACCGATAACAGAATCGGCGCAAAAGAAATAGACACCAATATAGAAGCACCAATAAAGAGTGCAGAATTGCTCGCATCACCAAAGCCTAATAATCCTTGAGCACCGATAACACCAAGCGTTTGGGCAATCATGTAAGCTGACAGCACCTTACCTCGTGTGTCATTACTCGCGGCGGCGTTCAACCAGCTCTCTGCCACCACATAAATACCCGACATACAAAACCCCAACAGCAAACGCAATATCGTCCAAGCCCAAGGCTCTGCGAGCAACGGCAAAGCAATCACACCGGCGGACATAAAGCTGCCAAGCGCCGCAAACACTCGTACATGCCCAACACGAAGGATCAATAAAGGTGAAAAACGGGCGCCTAATAAAAAGCCCATATAATAGCCAGAGGTGATGATCGCCAGCTCCGCTGCTGAGAAGCCTTCGATTCCGCCACGCAATCCAATGAGCGTGAATTGCATACCATTGCCCAACATAATCAGGACAATACCCAGCAACAAAGCCCAGACCCGCAATAAGACTTGAACCATAAACATCCCTATCAACACGCATTTGATTTATAAACAATGGCTCGTCTTTAGCTCCTGGTGAGCAGGCTAAAAACGTAATCTATCACCGTCGATGCAACCACTAAGGGGACGTCAAAAGACCATTTATCCTAGTGAAGGTGGCATTTTTCAGTCTATAACCCACATCTAAAAGCACATCGACTCACACCGCCATTATCTTATCTATTAACGCCATCCAAGACGTTAAGAGAGCCCGTTATGGACGCCTTATTTTACCGCTTATCCCTAAGGCAAGTGTTGGCCATAAAAAAGCCCTCGCACGATCACTTTTCAGTCATCCTGCGGGGGCTATTTGCCATTTTATAATGGCGTTATCTTATTGACTCACATCGCTCATACAGCATCAAAACGGGCAAGGCGATCGTATTATTACCCACGCCCACCATGACCATAAGACGATATTTTAGCTATTACGACGTGCGGCAATTTCTTCGCGACGAACACGCTGGGCAAGCTTATCAAGAATACCATTTACGTATTTGTGGCTTTCTGTCGCGCCAAATCCTTTCGCCAGCTCAACGCCTTCGTTGATAACAACACGATATGGAACATCCAAACGCTCAGATAACTCAAACGCACCGATGCGCATCACGGCAAGCTCAATAGAGTCTAGTTCGCTCAAAGAACGGTCTAGCAGCTCTTCAAACAAATCATCTAGTTTTTTCGCACGGCTAGTCACGCCCTGCAACAATTCACGGAAGTAGGCCTTATCACAATCGCTCATGTCTTGGTCTAGGGTGAACTGTGTTTCGATCTCACTGACAGCGGAATGATTCATCTGCCATTGGTAAATCGCCTGTAATGCCAAACGACGAGAAGCACTGCGCATTTGAGAACGTGAAGGTTTTTTCGCCTTACGTTTCGGTGCTGGGTTTTGGTCGTTTGTTGTTTCCACTTCGCTCATTTTCTGCCTCAGTTATCCAGACTACGTAGGACAGCCACGGTTTCTAGGGCAGAAATTGCTGCTTCTGACCCTTTGTTACCCGCTTTTGTGCCCGCACGCTCAATCGCCTGCTCAATGGTATCTACGGTCAACACGCCGAAAGATACCGGAATACCATATTGTAGCGCTAATTGGCCAAGGCCTTTCACACACTCACCAGCCACATATTCAAAATGTGGCGTACCACCACGAATGACCGCACCTAATGCGATAATGGCATCGTGCTTTCCTTGGTCAGCCACTTTTTTTACCACCACTGGAATTTCAAATGCACCAGGTGCACGAACAATGGTTAAATCTTCTTTGCGAATACCGTGACGCACTAATGTGTCCACAGCACCTTCTAATAAACTTTCAACGATGTAGCTGTTAAAGCGACCAACGACAAGCGCAAATTTCGCTCCTGGTGCTGAGAAGTTACCTTCGTAAGTAGTAATATCGTTCATTATCATCTCTCTTAATCTTGTTTCACGGCTGCATTGTCTGCACCCGGATAAGGAATAAATTCAACCGCTTCTAAATCGAAGCCCGTCACCGAAAATTTCTTCGGTGAGCTTAATAAACGCATTTTACGAATACCAAGGTCTCGCAAAATTTGTGACCCTGTGCCGACTGTCAAATAGGTACCAGAACCACTTTTATCTGGTCCTTTTCCAGCTGGAGGAGATAACGACGCTTCGAAGCTGCTCGCTAAATCATTCGTTTTCTCTGGGCTGTCGATCAACACAACCACACCTTGCCCAGCGTTACCTATGTATTCAAGTGATTTGCTCATCGACCAACGTGGTTCGTCTGATTCACAAATAATGCCTGCGAAATCACGCGCAGGATCGGCCACATGAACACGCACTAAACTCGGCTCATCATCTTTAATCTCACCTTTCACAAAAGCAAGATGCGATAAGCCTTGAACGGTATCACGATAGGTAATTAGGTTGAATTCGCCCGCTTCAGTTTGCACGGTACGCTCGTTTTCACGAACCACTGTGGTCTCATTCAGCGTACGATAATGTATCAGGTCGGCAATTGTACCAATTTTTATGCCGTGTTTCTCGGCAAACTTCTCTAAATCTGGTCGACGCGCCATAGTTCCATCATCATTGATTATTTCAACGATCACAGAAGCCCCTTCATAGCCTGCCATACGAGCCAAATCACAGCCTGCTTCGGTGTGTCCTGCACGGCTTAATACACCACCAGCACGTGCCATTAATGGGAACACATGACCTGGCTGAACAATATCAGAGGGTTTCGCGTTCGCCATCACGGCACGCTTAACCGTCAAGGCTCGGTCTGCCGCAGAAATCCCTGTCGTGACGCCTTCTGCCGCTTCTATCGAGAGGGTAAAGTTGGTCGCATAAACCGTGCCGTTGTCATTCACCATCAAGGGTAAATTCAGCTGTTGGCAACGCTGCGGAGTCAGCGTTAAGCAGATCAGGCCACGGGCATGAACCGCCATAAAGTTAATGATTTCTGGAGTAATGCATTCTGCTGCAACGATCAAATCGCCTTCATTTTCGCGGTCTTCATCGTCCATCAAAATAACCATTTTACCCTGACGGAAATCGGCTAAAATTTCATCTACACTATTTAACGCCATGTTTTTCTCACTTCTTATTCATGGTTGTCGTTGTATGTATTTTAAAATACGCCAAGGCGTGACCTAATGGAGACGCCCAATAAACCCTTGTTCTGATAAAAAAGCCCCACGGATTCAGCGAGTCTTTTCTTTGCTTCATCGTGCTTATCGTCGAAAACTGGCCAGCTTACTCTTGAGGTGCTTCGTCTAAGTCGCTGTCATCTTCTTCAAATTCTAAATATTGAGGCACATAGACCAAACGCAAATCTTGGCCTACTTGACGCACTGAGGTTAATTCTAAATTCAGCGCTTCATCCATCTTATCTAATGGTAGTTGAAACATAGGTCGAGCGGTTGACCCCAGCAATTTAGGCGCCATGTAAACCACTATTTCATCGACCAAACCGGCTTGTAAAAAGCCACCAGCAAGCTCAGCACCGGTTTCCACCAGCACTTCATTAATGCCCGCGTCGGCCAATTGTTCCATGGCATCTAGCAGATCCAAACGACCGTCATCACCACGGGGCGCAAAACGCACATTCACGCCTTTCTCTTGTAAGACATCCAAGTGCTCAGATTCCACTTCATCTTCCAACACAAACACACAGGCTTGCTTCGTTGGGTAGAGAATTTTGGCTTCTGGAAGAATCGACAAGGCCGTGTCCATCACAACACGTAGCGGCTGGCGAACCCGTTTTGCTTCAATCGCCTGATCAGCCTCATTAATACGTACCGTCATGCTTGGGTTATCAGCCAAGACAGTGCCAATACCGGTAATAACCGCATCGCTTTGTGCTCGTAAGCGCTGTACATCTTGACGAGCCTCCGCGCCGGTAATCCATTGGCTTTCACCGGATTCCATCGCGGTGCGACCATCGACGCTCATGGCCAATTTCACTCGAATAAAAGGCAAGCCTTCACGCATACGTTTAACAAAGCCTGGATTCAATGCTTCGCATTGTGCTTCTAACACGGGTCCTATGACGTCAATGCCTGCTTTGTTTAGTTTAGTCAGCCCTTTTCCTGACACCGCAGGGTTAGGGTCTTGCATGCCGAAAACCACGCGTGCCACACCGGCTTTCACCAAGGCGTCGGCACAGGGTGGCGTTTTGCCTTGATGGCTACATGGCTCTAGCGTCACATACGCCGTCGCACCAGCCACGTCTTGTGTGGCATTCGCAATCGCATTCACTTCGGCATGACCTTCACCAGAGCGAATATGGTAGCCCTCGCCAATCAACTCATCATCTTTCACCAGAACACAACCCACCCTTGGGTTTGGGTGCGTGGAGTACAGACCTTTACGGGCCAGTTGCAGCGCTTTCGCCATCCAATATTCGTGGTTATAGGTCATGATTTCTTCTCTTCTTTCAATACAGGGGATGGTTGATCGTCGTCGTTGTTGCTTTCTAGATGATCAATAGCATCGCGGAATTCACTAATGTCTTTAAAGCTTCGGTACACGGAAGCAAAACGAACGTAGGCCACTTGATCAAGACGCTGTAATTCGTCCATCACCGCCTCACCGGTCCAACGCGATGGTAACTCGCGCTCCCCTGTTGCCTGCATTTTTTCCATGATCCGAGTAATGGCGGTTTCTACTGCTTCAATACTCACTGGACGCTTTTCAATGGCTTTTAAAATACCACTGCGTAATTTTTCTTCGTCAAAAAGCTCTCGGCTACCATCGCTTTTAATTAATTTGGGCATCTGTAACTCGGCCACTTCAAACGTAGTAAAGCGCTCCTGACAATGGCTACAAGCACGTCGACGGCGCACTTGAGAACCTTCTGAGACTAGGCGGGAATCTACAACTTTGGTATCTTGCGTTCCGCAAAATGGACATCGCATGGCGTTTCCAGAATGACTGTAAAAAAGGATGAAAAAGCCGCCTGAACGGCTCTATTTTCTAACCAGAATAATACCAACCTCACTTTAATATAGCTACCAAACGACACACAAGCATTCCCCCATACAGTGATTTGGGTCATGGCTCTCGCAATGCTGGCTTAGCCTCCAATGAGTACTTTAATTAAGAAGCATTGGATTTATAAACTGAGACCTTTGTACAATGCGATAAATACAATAAAGGCGCTTAACAAAGCCTCTCATAAGCATTTTAATAAGGACATGACATGCCTTTCGCGGAATTATCTGGGCTCGTCGCAGCACTGTGCTGGACCATCTCTAGTTTAATGGCCCCTAGATTGATTGGCCGCTTTGGCACCATGCGATTCAACACCTTTCGAATCCTTACCGCCAGTACTATTTTGCTCTCTATTAGCCTCCTCACCCAGCGCTTTGACCCTTCTTTGTGGGAACATAAAAACAGCGTTATGTTGTCGGGCATATTAGGCATTTTCTTGGGTGACACCTGCTTATTCAGCGCGGTTCACCGGCTTGGCCCTAGACGCGCGGGCATCTTGTTTGCGACCAACGCTCCTATCTCGATTTTACTAAGCTGGTTGTTTTTAAATGAAACACTGACCCTATGGCAACTCTTCGCTTGTGGTTTAGTACTCACCGGTGTCGTCATTGCTATCCTGTTCGGCAGACGTACTCAAAGCCATGACTGGGAACAGACCAAAGGTCGTTTGAGTGTGGGCATCTTGATGGCATTAGGTGGCGCCTTAGGCCAAGCCAGTGGCGCCTTGCTCAGCAAACCCGCACTGTTGGATGGCGCAGACCCGATTGCCGTCTCAGCACTCCGCGTTTCCACTGGCGCCATTGCTCTGGCGCTTGCTTACGGCCTTTACTACCGTCATCACTTACCGGCGACGGCGCTTTCTTTTCAACAACTGACGTACAAAGATGCGCTGGGCTTAATGACGATCGCGATTGTTGGCATGGTCATCGGCATGAGTGTTTTGGTTTGGGGGATCGGCCATGCTGACGTGGGGCTCGTGACCACGTTATCTGCCACAGTGCCCGTGCTGATCTTGCCGGGGCTTTGGATAACGACCCGACAAATACCTTCTTTTGGTGCTTGGTTAGGGGCAATTTTAGTTGTTATAGGAGCCTCTCTAATTATTCTGCATTAGGGTCAGCTGTGCTATCCTTAGCGCACTTTGTTTTATCAGCACCCCTGGTTTTTAACGGTTAAAAAATCGCCGTAAAAACGAGGCGTGTTTCGTATATTCATTCATCTATTTCAGGATTATTACTCGCTTATGGCTCAGTTTGTTTACAGCATGAACCGCGTAGGGAAAGTCGTACCTCCTAAACGCGAGATTCTTAAAGACATCTCTCTTTCTTTCTTCCCTGGCGCCAAGATTGGTGTATTGGGTCTTAACGGTTCTGGTAAATCCACACTGCTTCGCATCATGGCAGGCGTAGACACTGAACATAACGGTGAAGCTCGCCCAATGCCGGGCATCAAAATTGGCTACTTGGAGCAAGAACCTCATCTTGATCCAGAAAAGAACGTCCGTGGCATTGTTGAAGAAGCCTTTACTGACGTTATTGAAGCGATGGCCCGCTTGGATGCCGTTTACGCGGAATACGCAGAGCCAGACGCTGACTTCGATGCACTAGCAAAAGAGCAAGGCCAACTTGAAGCCTTGATCGAAGCAAAAGAAGGCCACAACCTAGAGCGCGCGCTTGAAGTTGCCGCCGACGCCCTTCGCTTGCCGCACTGGGACGCGAAAGTAGAGCACCTTTCTGGTGGTGAACGTCGCCGTGTTGCCCTTTGTCGTCTATTGCTAAACAAGCCAGACATGATCCTTCTCGACGAGCCTACCAACCATTTGGATGCAGAATCCGTGGCTTGGCTAGAGCGTTTCTTGAAAGACTACCCAGGTACCGTTGTGGCGATTACCCATGACCGTTACTTCCTAGACAACGCAGCGGGCTGGATTCTGGAACTTGACCGTGGTCACGGTATTCCATACGAAGGCAACTACTCGTCTTGGTTGGAGCAAAAAGACG
This sequence comes from Marinomonas sp. NPDC078689, assembly GCF_044542435.1. Lineage (NCBI taxonomy): Bacteria > Pseudomonadati > Pseudomonadota > Gammaproteobacteria > Oceanospirillales > Oceanospirillaceae > Marinomonas > Marinomonas sp. NPDC078689. The sequence goes on from NZ_JBITUJ010000010.1 coordinate 10,961, forward strand.
CTCGATTGGCCAGCGAAGCGAAGCAACAAGCCTCTCACCAAAAAGCCATTAAATCGGAACTTGAGTGGGTTCGCCAGAACGCCAAAGGTCGTCAGTCTAAATCCAAAGCACGTTTGGCTCGCTTCGAAGAAATGAACTCTCAAGAGTTCCAAGATCGTAACGAAACCAACGAATTGTACATTCCACCAGGACCACGTCTTGGCTCTAAAGTCATCGAAATCGAAGGCGTTAGCAAAAGCTTCGAACACAAGATGCTACTAGAAGACTTCAACATGGTGGTACCGCAAGGCGCGATCGTTGGTGTTGTTGGTGGTAACGGTGCGGGTAAATCGACGCTGTTCAAAATGATCGCAGGCATCGAACAACCCGACACAGGCACAGTCACCATAGGCGAAACCGTACAGCTTGCTTACGTAGACCAAATGCGTGAATTGGACGGTGACAAAACCGTCTTTGAAGAAATCGCTGACGGCCAAGACATGATCACGGTTCACAACTACAAGGTGCCGTCTCGTGCTTACATTGGTCGCTTTAACTTCAAAGGGTCTGATCAACAAAAATTGGTTAAGCATCTGTCTGGTGGTGAGCGTAACCGTTTGCACCTTGCGAAATTGCTTAAAGAAGGCGGCAACGTATTGCTACTGGATGAGCCGACCAACGACCTTGACGTAGAAACCTTACGTGCACTGGAAGACGCGCTATTGGCCTTCCCAGGCGCCGCGATTGTTATTTCCCACGACCGTTGGTTCCTTGACCGTATCGCCACACACATCCTAGCGTACGAAGGTGACTCTAAAGCCGTCTTCTTCGAAGGGAACTACGCAGAATACGAAGCCGACTACAAACAACGTACCGGTAACGACGCGACACCAACCCGTATCAAATACAAACGTATTGATGCGTAATTAATTCTATTTAATAGGATTGGTAAATCAGAAATGAGAAGCCGCTTTCAGGGATGGGAGCGGCTTTTTATTTTCAAAAGTTCATTATGAATAAGGACAAATAACGGTTTCAGCAGTGGGCAGCAGATAATTTTCGTGCAAAAAAATAAGTATCAGACAGCTGAATTGCATCACGGTTTATTTTTTCCACCTCTGTAATTCCAATAGATCTACTTACTTGGTTCGCTGCTAATATCATTGTAGGAGTTAAAGGTAAGTACCTATGCTTTATAAAATTATCAGGGATAATAAACTCTCCACCTGTAGCAGATAGAACACCCCAGTAAACGTGTTCACATTGTCTACAAACCTGATCAAATTCATACAGTATTTTTTCGCCGGTTAAGATTCGGCTTGATACGCAAGAATTTGAATCTACATATATATACCCTTTTTTTTCCAGTATTTCTCTTTCATCTAGAGTAAAATATTCTGGCTCAACACCATTAAGTTTTTGGCTAGGAATCGGGATTTTATTACGTTCAAAACGTAAACAGCAAAGAATATGCATTTTAGTAATTATTTCATTTTGAGCATCTGAAAACCGAAAAATTTTGTCATTCAACACATCACTTATAAGTGCCTGAAACTGATCTTCAATTTTCTTCATAAAGCCAGATTCTGATCCATGATCCCATACAAAATCAGCGCAAAATATTTTATTGTCAGATTTGGCTGTAAAGCTTTGCTTAGCTCCTATCCTTTTAACTTCTACATTTCCTTTAACATCTAAAAACCGCTCAATACTCGCTGCTGGAAAAATATGCTGCTTCCATGTCAATTTATGTGGGTTGCCTTTCTGTGGACGTTCCTTTTTCATTCTTTGATTATCCTTATCACAGCTCTCTTTGATTTCATAATAAGCAAGCTAGTATCAAGCGATCGCTTCGATTCCATTTTTCTCAGCCAGCGACAGCATTTTAAGTGCAGCGCCTCTAGGCTTGCTTTCGCCTTGTTCCCATTTTTTGACAAGTTTATCGCTGACGTTTAGGTATTGAGCAAAAACAGGTTGGGAGAGGTTGTTAGCCAGTCGCAGTTGACGAACTTTCTCAGGCGTAAATTCATGGATAGACGTGAGGCACAATGCATCAAACTTACGCATAGTCGTTTTGTCTATCACACCAGCTTTGCTTAGCCCTTTGGCCGTTTTATGTACAGATGTTAAAATATCACTCATGACCCTCTCCTTTCCCACTAGCACCGACTGTCGTTAATTCACCAGACAAGATCAGGCGATCTATCTCTTCCGAATCGAAAGAAATAAAAGTTTGAGCCAACTCTCTAAGTGCGAGTTTTTCTTGATGAGAAATATTTGCTCGTTGATTCTTAGCAAATGCATATAAGAAGAAGTACTTCTCATCAATAACCGCACCAATCAGAGTACGAAAGCCTCCACTCTTACCTTTGTTTCCTGACGCAACTCTCTTTTTATAAAGCGATCCGCCCAAGTCCGCATCGATCAAACCTCGCTTTATTTCGTCACATGCCTGAATCAAATCTGCATCAGACATGCCTTTTTTCTTAGTTAAAGAACAAAACGCTCTTGTCTTATAAATCAAAGTATACCCTCCTTGGGTAGTATTTCAACAATACTCTACACATCCTGTGTTTGTTTTATCTTGCCATCTATTTCACTGTAGCACTCTTTTAGACACTTCAACTAAGCACCTTAAAAGCCGATCGCTATGGCTCAAGTTATGCGTTTGCAACGCAGTGCGATCGTGTAGGGTTAGAAATGAGAAGCCGCCTTCAGAAATGGGAGCGGCTTTTTAAGACATAAAGAGGGTGGTTTTATCGATTTTTGAGGGGGTTAGAGGAAGAATTTTCCGATCTGGATCTTAAAACTGTCTTTTTGTACGAACGCGTATTCTACTTTGTTTAACAGCCCTAAGTTTCCTAGCACGCTCAGTAAGACGGTTTCATCGCAGCTCTCCATCCGCTCGCCGATGATGATTTTAGACAAGGACTTCTTATCATATTGCAGAGAGTCGGATTTTTCCGTTATAAAACGATATTCCCTTTCATTCTCAAATTCTTTCGGCTTTTGGAAAAAGAGGTTTCGATACATGTTTTTGTCGCGCAAAACCTCATGATCAACACCGGATAGCGGCTCTGGCCCTTGGTCGCTAGACAAGGGATCTAACAAGGTTCTACCCGATTGATAATGCACATCTCCATTGAATAAAACGGCACTCTCTATACTTGAAACAAAGCTGTCGAAGCCAAACACCAAACAGAAACCTTTTAATTCATTGCCGTAATGCGCCCACATAAAAGGGGAGTTTTCTATTTGAGAAGGCTCCCCTTTCGTCATACTAAGAATGCCAAATTTTTTTAAATCTTTACTGTGCCCCTCTAAAGCAAACATGCCTTCTGTTGGGTCATTTAACTGATCAGTTCTGGCAAAATATAGGCTATGTTTGATTAACCCTTCTAACGAAAGGTTATTGATCGTTTGAAACTTATATAGATTCATCCAATACTCCATCGATAACTTTTGACGAGCTCGGCCATCACAGCAATGTCTTTTTCAGCCAATGACAGTATTTTCAGCACAACATCTTGAGGGCATTCGCCTTGCCCCCATTGTTAACGCGCTTGTCGCTAGCATTTAAGCATGGTGTAGAAAACGCTGGCGACCGTTTGTTGATGAGCCTTAAAGCCTTGACCTACCCTAGGATGAAACCATAAATACCAGTAAGGCATCAAATTTACGCAGAGTTATTTCCTCCCGATAGACATTGCTTTAACCAGCCTACCGGTCATAGAGTCGTAATAGTGGCGGTTTGATCACGGCCGTTTTTTCAAGATGCCACTGGCGATAAGCACGCCGACGCTCACAAGAACTAAGCCAACAATAGCGTAGCTGGTAATGGCCTCGCCTAATACTGGAATGGCAATAAGCGCAGCGAGAACAGGCGTAAAGGCACCGATGGCCGCCATGTTTTCGGCCCCCAACTTATGAATGGCATACCCATAGGTAAAACCAGTCAGCAATCCCACCAGCAAACTTTGCACCAGTATCTGTCCTGCTAACATATCCCACGAAGCATCTGCCAATCCGCTAGACACCATTCCTGTGGCGTACATAAACAAGAGAATCACGGTGGACGATAATCCCATTAACGCGGTGGACACTAAGGGTGGCAAACCAGCAATGCGAAGGCTTACGGTATATATAGCCCAGAAAACACTGGCGCCCAGCAACATTAAATCCCCTATCCAGGTGCCTGCTGGTGCGGTAAACAATGATAAAACCATTAATACCACGACGCCTGCACACACAAAACTCAAGCCAATTTTACGCGCAGGGCTGACCTTCTCTTGATAAAAAAGCACCGCCAACAAGGTGACAAAAAACGGATAGGCGCCGAGGATCAATAAACCGGCATGGGACGCTGGTGCGTACTTTAGCCCTGTGGCGCTTAAATAGAAAAATGGTAATCCGGCACCACAAATAATGCCTAATAACAGCAGCGGCGATACCGCTTTTACTTGCCCGCGAGCGCGCCAAAGAATCGGCCACAACAGCAATGCCGGTGGCGAAAAACGCAATATGCCCAGGTCAAAGGCGGTTAATGAATTGGTCATGCCAGCACGCATACTGACCAACCAAGATGCCCAAATCAAAATGCTCACCAAGGCCGCTAATAAGCCAAGGCGAAAACCCCACCCGGTCGCGTATTGTTTGTATTTTGGAGGCTCGGCCGCCACGGTTTGTTGAGACTTTTCTAGGTATATTTGTGACATAGCCACCTCACGGAAATCGATACGCCATTATCTGTGCAGAACCGTGAGCATGTCCTTGCTATTACCCCTTATAAAAGGCTACTTTTTAGCATATAACACCCTAATACAATCTATAAAATATGAAGTATGCCAATATGGACAAAACCGATCTTGAAATCCTGTCTCATCTTCAATCCGATGGCCGCCTAACCAATGTGGCGTTAGCAGAAGAAATCCACCTCTCGCCGTCCCCTTGTTTACGTCGCGTTAAGCAATTAGAAGACGCGGGCGTCATCGAGGGCTATCACGCTCGTATTGATCGCCAAAAAGCCGGATTTTCAATGACGGTATTTGTTGAAGTGCGCTTAAAAAGCCACACAGACGACAAACACATCGCTTTTGAAAATGCGATTTTAGAGGTCAGCGACATCATCAGTGCCCACCTTGTTTCTGGCAGCGCGGATTACCGTTTGGAAGTCGTGGCGGTTGATCTACAAGACTACGAGCGCATTCTAAAAAAACTACAATACTTGCCTCACGTAAAAGACATTCAAAGCCATTTCGCCATTCGCACGGTGAAAACCGCAGCACCTTTGCCTTTAACAAAAGCATCAGGTAAAACAAAGGCATAGTCTGAATAAAATACCGTCAGCATAATGGAGTATGGATATGAGAATCATCAATGCACGCTTAAGACAAAAAACCGAGCTCTATACCATAGAGATCGAAAAAGGTCTGTTTTCTGCCATTAACACGCAAGACAAGTCACTCGCCGCGAGCGAAGGTGACATTGATGCTCGTGGGCAGCTGTTGTGCGCGCCATTTGTAGAGCCTCACATTCATCTTGATGCAGCCTTAACCGCCGGCGAACCAGAATGGAATCGCAGCGGCACCTTGTTTGAAGGCATCGAGCGCTGGTCACAACGCAAGCCCATGCTCAACCGTGAGGATATTCGCCGCCGCGTTAAAGAAACCTTAGCGTTATTGATCGACAATGGCGTGCAGCACATTCGCACTCATATCGACACCACAGACCCTTCACTGATTGCTATGCGCACCCTATGTGAGCTGCGCGACGAGCTAAAAGACGTATTAGACATTCAAGTGGTGGCCTTCCCGCAAGAAGGCATTCACTCTTACCCAAATGGCGAAGCTTTAATGGCACAAGCCATGGAAATCGGTGCCGACGTTGTCGGTGGAATTCCGCACTTCGAATACACTCGAGAGCTGGGCGAAAAGTCCGTTAAAACCCTGATTCAATTAGCGCTGAAGTACGATCGTTTAGTGGATGTGCATTGCGATGAAATCGACGATCCAAATTCGCGCTTTTTGGAGTTTCTCGCGCACGAGGCAATGCAAGCTGGGATTGGCGATCGAGTCACGGCAAGTCACACAACCGCGATGCATTCTTACGATAACGCCTACTGTTCAAAGCTATTCCGTTTGCTCAAGCATTCCGGCATTCATTTTGTCTCTTGTCCAACAGAAAGCATTCATCTGCAGGGTCGCTTTGACTCCTACCCAAAACGCCGCGGCTTAACCCGTGTTAAAGAGCTCACCGCGGCAGGAATGAACGTCGGCCTTGCGCAAGACTCCATCTTCGACCCTTGGTATTCGCTGGGTAATGGCAAGCTGTTACGCTCGCTGGATTTCGGCCTGCATATCTGCCAAATGATGGGCTATGACGATTTTGTTCGTGCTTTGGATTTTATTACCGACAACAGCGCCAAACTGATGCAGCTGAAAAACTACGGCATTGTTGAGGGGCATCCAGCCAATGCTATTTTGTTAAGCGGCGAAGACGATTACAGCGTACTGCGTAACCAAGGTGAGGTACTATTGAATCTGCGCCATGGCAAAATTTTGATGCAACGACAGCCTTCCACCGTTACTCAACGAGTCAGCTTGTAAATGTCTTTATCGTCGCCACACAAAACAGATCCACTTAACGCACCAAAAACAGGTCTTTCACAACGTGCGCAGTTATCCATTGCCGCTTGGTTGGAATCCAACACACAGTTTCGCTTACCCAACCAAGCAGCGACTTTAAAAGAGGCTCTGCAATCGCTGAGCGCCTTGCCACAAGAGAAAAGTTACCTAGCGCAAGCGGAGCAATTAAGACGCTATTTTATGCGCGGTTTGTTGCTGCTTTTTGCACTGACCTTTGTCTTAGGCTTGCTGGCTGTGCCACCTGCTTTTGCGGTCTCAGCGTCTGGTAAGGTGAATATTTTCTGGTTGCTGATCGTCATGCTGGGGTTTCATGGAATCAATCTCGCCATCTGGTTTATTGGTATGTTGGCGCTGGGACGTTCATCGAACCAATCGAAAGGCATTGTACTCAGCACCCTTATATTCCTGAACCAAAAGATTAGTAAGTATTCACATATAAACACGGACACCAGTTCGGCATTTTGGCATTGGCAGTGCCCTGCTCATTCTAATCGTTGGCTATTAAGCACTATTTCACATACTGCTTGGCTGAGTTATTTACTCGCGGGCTTTCTTATGACCCTGCTGCTGTTGCTCACCAATCAGGTCAATTTTGTTTGGGAAACCACACTATTAGACGACCAACAGTTTCTTTGGCTCACGCAACAACTCAGTATTCTGCCAAATTTATTGGGGATCACAGTCCCCAATCAAGTCGACATTCTTGCCAGCCGCGTCGACATCATTTCTCAATCCGCCAGCACCAGACAGCACTGGGCTAGCTTACTGCTCGCCAGCTTAATCTTGTATGGCGTATTGCCGCGACTTTTACTGGGTGTTATTAGCCTGCTTATGTATCGCTTGAAACGCGTAACCTTACCCAAAACAACACAAGAGCAAGCCATTGAGCGCCGCTATCAAGAACACGCCAATAGCCACATAATCGATAAAGAAACGCTCGATAAAGCAAAAACACAACGCCACACAAGCGCGTCCAATGCTCACCAGCAAGTTAGACTAACCGTCCTTCCCCAAGAGGCTCTCAGCCAAGTATGGGGATTGTTTGAATGGAGCCAAGCCGCGCCAACTTGCCTCGCCGGAGCCAGCCTTGTCACCATGCTCAATGACGCCAGCCAACAACACGCCTTTTTAGCAACACCTCATCCACAGCCGATGTACATTCTGGTGGATGGCGAGCACAGCCCTGATCGTGGCTCTCGGCGCTTTTTATTAAACGCGATCACCTCACACCCTGATGTCTCTTTAGTCATAGCGAATGGGCAGAGCGCCCCATTTGCCACCGATTGGCAACGTACAGGGCTGGAATCTGGCATTCATCCAGAGCGTCTTTTTCGCCTAATGGATGATAAGGAGTAACTGTGTCGATTTCTCTTTTGGTAGTGGGTCATGCCAATACAGGCAAAACCTCTTTGATTCGTACCTTGCTGCGCCAACAATCGTTTGGTGAAATCAGCAATCAAGCAGGCACCACACGCCATGTAGAAAGCGCGGTGCTCACATTGGCCGGAAAAAACCTGCTTACCTTGACCGACACCCCAGGCTTTGAAGATTCTATTGGCCTTTGGGAAGCTCGCCAAAAAGCCCCATTCGCCGCCTACCAAGGCGCAGATTGGATCGCCCCTTTTTGCCAGAGCCACTTAGCCAATGATGAGTTTGAGCAAGAAGCCAAAATTCTCAAACAATTGGATCGCTGCGATATCATTCTGTACGTGGTGGATATCCGCCAAGCACCATTGGGTAAATACCTCGACGAACTGACACTGCTCGCCAGTGCCAGTAAACCCATAGTACCGATTCTAAATTTCAGCGCGGCGCCCAGCGCGCACTTAGAGGCCTGGCGAAAAGTGTTAGCGGCTCGCCACCTTCATGCGGTGGTACGCTATGATTCGGTCGCCTTTTACTTCGAAGATGAAAAACGACTTTACCAGAGCCTACAAAGCTTGATGCCCGACCATTACAACGACATTGACGCCCTGCTTAAAAACCGTGAAGAAGCCGCACAATCACGTCGAAGCGCCGCCATTGAATTACTCGCCAACTTACAAATCAATGCCGCAAGCAGTCGTAAACGCTGCGCTCAACACCCTCCTCTGGCCTCCGATGTGAGCGAGTTTGAAAATCAAATCAGACGCTTGGAAAGCCAATTTATTCGTGCCTTATTACAGCTATATGCGTTTCGAGAAGAGGATGTGTTACCTGATAATTTTTCTATTCAAAGTGGTGCCTGGCAGCAAGATATTTTTGCTCTAGACACGTTAAAAGAATGGGGACTAAACACTGGGGCTAGCGCGATGACCGGCGCCGCGATTGGGGCAGGAATCGATGTAATGACCGGTGGTTTATCATTAGGTGCCGCCACCACTATAGGCGCTATTTTAGGCGCGTCTTGGCAAACCAGTCGTCACTATAAAGACACCTTAAAAAGCAAACTCACAGGACGCCATTACCTGTGTGTTGAACCCGCCACATTGGGCGTGCTCTGTTTGCGAGGACTCGCGCTTATTGGTCACCTTGACCAACGAGGACACGCATCACAACAAGCCTACTACTTAGACACAGCGGCTCTGAACAACACAGCGTCAGACAAAAAAGAAGCACAAGAAAAGCACGTTAAACGCTTAATCGAGACGTTAACACCAATCTGGAAGAACGCTCAACAGCACCCAGAGTGGGCGAGTCAAGAATTGGCTGCTGACCACGCGAGTAAACAGACGCTTATTCAGGTGCTCACCGACACGCTGCGTCAGAGCAGCCGGCCAAAAAGAACAGCTTAATAGCCAGCGCTCGTCGTCTAGGCGTTGTTCTTGAGCTCGTCGTCTAGGCGTTGTTCTTGAGCTCGTCGTCTAGGCGTTGTTCTTGAGCTCGTCGTCTAGGCGTTGTTCTTGAGCTCGTCGTCTAGGCGCTGTTTTGTTTCGTGCATGAGCGTTTCGCACTGTTTCACCAAATGCACGACATCGGTCTCATGCAACCCTTCGGTGCTGATCGGTGGCAGCATTTCAACAATCACTTTGCCATTGCTCCAACGGTTCACCTTCACTTGCTCGTGGGTATTACTGCACACGATAGGAATAATAGGAACGCCAGCTTGTACCGCCGCATGAAATGCCCCTCGCTTAAACGGTAACCAGCCTCGACCTCGGCTGCGAGATCCCTCAGGAAACATAAAAATAGACAATCCGGTGGTTTTCATCCCTGCCACGACTTGATCGATGGTTGCGATGGCCTTCTTTTTGTTCTCACGATTGATCATGATATTGCCGCTAATCCAATACAAGGCGCCGAAAAAAGGCACCCAACGTAAAGAGCTTTTGCCCACCGTCACAGCGCCTTTAGGAAACACCACAGGCACAGTAAAAAGGTCAAAATTGTTTTGATGATTAGACACATACACAGCTTGAGGAACCGACTTTGAGGCGTCTGCCATTCGACCTTCTACTGATAGACCAAACAAGGGCGCGACTCGAATAAAAATTTTGCTAAGGTGATAAACCCGATCTTTAGACCCCAACCTAAAAGCGCAATAAACCAGCCCCCATAAGGTGACGCCGATAATCAGAATCAGTAATAAAATCATGCGTATTAGAAACAACATATGCGAACTTACCTTGCCCTCAAAAATAAATACAACCAAACCACATTGGCGCAACTCAGACGCTGCGACTCTTGCTAGTTGTTATGAGCAACCGCTCTGATTGCTCAGCCATCAAGGCGGCACAACGATCTGTTAAGCAGGCTGAAACGCTTGCTGCCATTGTAGAAAATCGTCTGCCATAAGTGGTTTAGAGAAATAATAACCTTGTATTTTATCACATTGATAATGCTCAAGAAGCGCAACACCTTCGATATTCTCGGCGCCTTCTGCGGTCACTTGGAAGCCCAAACTGTGAGATAGTTCAATCGATGCTTTCACAATAAACTCATCCCCCTTGTTGGTATCAATGTATTGAATAAATGCCCGGTCAATTTTCACTTCATTGACCGGCAATTCGCGTAAATACGCCAATGAAGACTGTCCCGTGCCAAAATCATCAATCGCTAAATGAATCCCTAACGACTGCAAACCGTTTAGTACTTGAATGACTTTATTACGGTCTTTCATGACCGCACTTTCTGTGACTTCTAACGCCAACGCTTCCACAGGCAATTCGTTTTCTTTCAGCGCCTGCTCAATAAACTTCGGCAACTGCTCGTTGACCAAATCATGGGCTGATAAATTAATCGCTACCCGAATTCTATGCCCATCACGCCACCATACTTGCAACTGCGACAATACCGTGTTGATAACCCAATGGGTCAGCAACTGAATATTGCCAGCCTGTTCTAACAAAGAAATAAACTCATCGGGTGGAATAAAACCTAACTCAGGATGCTGCCAACGCACCAAAGCCTCGGCTTCGTTACAATCCTTCCCAGCCACACCCACTTTTGGCTGATACACAACAAACATTTGCTGTGATTCCAGCGCGGTGGATAAATCGCCGATAATGCGCAACTGGCGCTGATGACTCTCATCTTGGCCGGTTTGGTAAAAGGCAAAGCCTGCTGACTCTTCTTTAGCTCGGTCAACGGTGATGTCCAAACGGCGCATCGCATCATTGACGCTAGTAATGGTTTCTTCAAAAGGCAAAATGCCCACCGCGACCGACAAATGCACTTCCGAACCTTCTACGATAAAGACCGGATCAAAACAGGCGCATAAAGAGTGACATTGCTCAGGTGTGATGTCGCTTTCAAACACTAATAAAAACTGATCTCCCGCGATACGAGCCTGCATCACAGCGTGACTCGCCCAACCAAGTAAACGCTCTGTCACACTGAGTAATAATGCATCTCCGTTATCAAACCCCAACATATTATTAAGGTCTTTGAAATGACGAATATCCACTAGAACTAAGCAGCCATTTTCACGAGGCAGCGTGCTTGCTAGGTGCTGTTCAACAGCGTTTCGGTTATACAATCCAGTGTGCAAATCGTGCAACGCTCGATTGGTCAGCTCCTCTTCGCGCAACGCGATCGAACTTTGCATCGACATCATGGTATTGGAAAGCACACAAAACTCTCCCGTCACCGCCGGGGCTTTTGCGTCGCTGCCGACCAAACCAATTTGCCGAGCAAATTCGACTAAACGCTCAATCGGCGCGGTCAAGTTTCTCGCCAGTAAAATACCTACCAACAATGCCAGCGCCAGCGCCCCAGTAAAGATCAACAACAATTGATTGCGCGCCCGATTGTAGCTTTCAAGCCAGGGTTTATAAGGCAGATGCAAAACACCCCATTGATCCTTAGCGGTTAAATGAATGCTCAACGAAAGGTATTTATCCGCATTGGTAAATTGTGGCTTTTCCGACATGCCAGCAACATCTTGTATCTCTTGAAATAAGTCGTGTTTGTCTTGCTCGGGCAAGGTGGAATAGCCAGAGAAATCTTGCCCACCATTCGTGTCGCCTAAAAAGCTAATATCCAGCCCTGTGACCGCCTTGATTTGTTCGGCTAATTTTTTATCCAATAAAAAAGTCATGCCCACCCAAGCAATGGTATTCGGGGCTTTAATTGGCACCAGAACCAATTGATAGGCTTGGCCGTCAAACGAAATCATTGTGTTGATGGAAGCCCCACCAGAGCGGCGTGCGGATTGCACTAAACGCGTCACTGTCTGGTCGATATTAAGCTCTTTCGTGGCGGCGATAATCTTGCCATCGGGCGCAATAAGCAAAGACACATCGGCGCCAATACGAGCGCCGTGATTCGCAAGAACAGAACGAATTGTGCCAATCTCTTGAGTAGCGACCGCTTGTTTGAAACCAAAGTCTGACGCTAAAATTTTTACGCCTTTGGTTAACTGGTCCGCTCGGCTGCCTAACGAGAGATCAAACACATTTTTCGCTACGTCTATCGCCTGAACGCCTTGCTTGTAATTGTCTTCTTTTAATGAGCTAAGCACCGCCACTGCGGTCCCTAACTGAACCATCGCAAGCAAGCCCAACAATAAAGCAATTAACCGCGACCGAAAGCTGGTTAACATCTATGTATATTCCCTTCTGTAAGCATCAATATATGCCTTATTAAACAAGCGAAACCGCCAAGAGTTCACCACACTACCCACCCCACCACGAACAGGGTTAAACCATTCTCCCGTGGCGCATTAATGACTTAATTAGAAACTATCCTTTTTTCGACCATTGATCTATCCCTCAGGTTCAATAGAAGCGTCATTAAAAAATCTCCGCCAAGATAATACTATTAAGAAATGAAGCGAGCCGCCTTATTGGAGGCATGATTGATGTGGGTAAGACATTGTTAATAAAAAATATATGGAGAGTGAGCGCAGTTACCATAAAAACTAACGAGGCCTTCTTAGGAAGGGGCTACATGTGAGGCTATTTCTACAAAGTACATCAGCCGCATTCGCACCTTCCCAAGAGGTTAAGATTGCCAGTGGTTGTCTTGCCAGTAATCTATTTGATCGTCTTGTAAGAAACTCCACGCCACGAAGCGGCTTATTTTTTGCCCTTGGGCCATTTCGATGGTTTTTACTTGTCGGGCGCCGGCTTCTTTCAAAGCACGGTAGATTGCATCAAGATTGCCTTGTCTTGCCACCAAGGACGTAAACCAAAAACAGCGATCCGCATAGTGCGTGCTTTCTTTGATCATTCGAGACACAAAACCTGCTTCGCCGCCCTCACACCATAATTCAGGTGCGGTGCCACCAAAGTTCAATACTGGCTTTTGATTGTTAGTCACGACCTTGCCTTTTACACCGCGCCACTTACGGTTCGACTCACTCTGCATAGCGGCTTCGCTGGTATGAAAAGGCGGGTTACAAAGCACCACATCAAAACGTTCTTTTTCTTTCCAAATGCCGTCAAATAACTTGGCTGCATTGTGTTGCAAGCGAGCACTGATGGCGCCTTTTAAGCAGGCATTGGATTTAATAATGGTTTCGCAGGTTGCCACAGCAATAGGGTTAACGTCTGAACCAACAAACTGCCAGCCATATTCTTGATGACCGATAATAGGATAAACGCAATTTGCTCCCACACCGACATCGAGCGCCCTGACACTTTTCCCTCGAGGAATAACGCCATGGTTACTGCTTGCCAGCAAATCGGCCAGATAATGTATGTAGTCTGCGCGACCCGGAATAGGCGGGCAAAGATAGCCTGCTGGGATATCCCAAAATGCCACACCATAAAAATGGCTTAAGAGAGCACGATTTAACGTTTTGACAGCATCAGGATTAGCAAAATCCACCGACTCATTGCCATATTGATTTGGCTTAATGTAATGAGAGAGTTCAGGACAAGAGTCCGCTAACAACGCAAAGTCGTACCGAGCTTGATGTGGATTGCGTGGGTGCAACTCAAGCTTATTAGTGCGTCGTCCCTTTGATTGTTTGTTTTTCAATGCCGCCATAATGTTGTCGATTTGATCAAAACGTTAGTATAACTGAGTTTGTCTTTAAGGTGGACTAACTAGATCCCCTCTAATCTGCAGGATACGGTATTAAGGTCTTAACGACGCGTTCGCAAATACCTCTAAACCAAATAACGCCTGGGTCATTTTGTGCCGATCTCGGCCAGCTCAAGTAATAATCTAGAAAGGGAAACTCCATCGGTAAGTCTTTTATCACCAACCCAAACTGGGCGCTAAAACGTTCTGGCAATAGACCGCTGTTGCTCATTAATAACGAGGTTCTGCCCACAGTTTCCAACGCGGCCAACATATAAGGAGTGCGAAAAGCAAAATGCCGCTCGCGGGCGCGCTCACCTAATAAGGCGTCGCTTACCACTGGGTTAGACCCTCCTAGATTCACTAAAACATGCGAGTACGCCAAATAATCCTCTATGGTGATGCTGTCTTTGCTCGCCAGCTCATGATTAGCCGACATAATACAACGGAACTTTTCACGCCCTAATAGGACTTTTTCAAAACGCTTTGGCAGATGTATGTAGTCACTGCATAAGGCGACATCAATAGAATGCTCCGCTTGATTCAACAAGCTAGATTCTGTCAAGGTGCTGGCCTCTAACGAAGCGAATGGAGCCTCTTGATAGAACTGCTCAGCAATGGCCGGCATATAGGCTTGCGCTTGGTAATGCGTGGTTTGAATACGAAAGGTTCGATGGCTACTTTGCGCTTGGAATTCAGACGAGGACCCCAAGCCCGCCATTTGTTCTAGCATCTGCTTTAAGGGGGCTTCTAATGCTAAGGCTTTTGACGTGGGCACCATGGCCCTTGAGGTACGGATAAACAAAGGATCGTCAAACGCATTACGTAGACGATTTAACAGGCGACTCATCGCCGATTGGCTTAAAAACAACCGCTCTGCAGCACGCCCAACATTACGCTCTTCCAGCAAATACAGAAGCCCTGTTAGTGATTTCAAATCCAAATGCTGTAACGCGCTGGGGATCATAAGCTAATTCCGATTTGTGCATAATGGTTAGGACTATTATGCATTGGATTTCGCACCAATGGAAAGCCATGATGCTGAGTCACTCCTTACTTTTTTCAAGGTCATCATTATGCTCACCTCAAAACAAATTTTCCTATATGGCCTCTTTTTTAGCTGTATTACCGTGCTGTTCTGGGGAATGCTGCCGATCGCCTTGAAACTGTCATCTGGTTTTTCGGACCCTATCACCTTAACCTGGCTACGTTTTTCAGTGGCCGGCATTATTTTAGCCCTATGGCAGTGGCAACGCGGCAAGCTGGGCGAGTTTAAACGCTTGTCCAAAAAGGATTGGCTGCGCATTGCTGCCGCCGGCACCTTCTTAATTATCAACTACACCAGCTTTGCTTGGAGCCTACAGTTTTTGCTTCCTGGCTCAGCACAGTTGAGTTTTCAAATTGCGCCACTGTTCTTAGCATTAGGCGGATTAATTTTCTTAAAGGAAACCATTCATATCAAACAATGGGCCTGCTTTGCCTTGCTTGGTATCGGTATGATGGTGTTTTTTCACCCAGTATTTTCGAATAATCAAGGCAATACCATCTGGATTGGATTTGCCATTGTGCAGATGTCTGCATTGGCTTGGTCACTCTACGCATTGCTGCAAAAATCGCTTTTTACTCAGCTATCGCCATCCAATATATTGCTCGCTATTTATGGCTATGCTCTGGTGGTTATGTTGCCTTTTTCTTCCCCTGCGGAGCTAACCAAGATGTCCTTTACGGATGGCATGGTGGCGGCATTTTGCTGTTTCAATACCTTGATCGCTTACGGAGCATTTGCTCAGGCGTTACGTTATTGGCAAACCGTTCAAGTAAGTGCTGCGATCGCACTCACTCCTGTTACCGCTTTTATTTTGACTGAAGTTTGCGTGGCATGGGGCGTGTGGCCGGAGATCATTCAATCCTCTCATGCCGACATGTTAAGTCTATTAGGTATGTTTTTAGTGATTGTGAGCGCCATCAGCGTGCAGTTCATTAGCGCCTCAATGCAGCGTAAGAAAAATCGAGAAATTCTAGAACAACCGCTTAAAGTGGCGTGAGTATTTGCCTCAAGTCCGCAGAAAAAAACAGCAAGGACGTCCATAGCGAACTACACTAAAAGAGTCGCAACATCGAATCTTAATGGGTTTGTCATAAGGAGAACAATATGGCAGCAGAAACTCTTTTAGTGAGAGACATCATGTCCAAAGATACTTTTTTTGTGCATCCAGAAGACAGTATCACGCAATGCGCCATAGGCTTAGCTCAACACAACCTATCTGGCGCACCTGTCGCAGATCAGCATGGAAACCTAATAGGTTTTGTCTCAGAGCAGGACATGTTATCGGCATTAGTACAGAGTGCTTACTACTGCGATGAATCGAATAGCGTAGACAGCGTCATGCAGCATAATGTGTTAAGCGTCAGTCCGAATCAGCATGTCTTACAAGTCGCCAAACTCATGATGGAGGCCAAACCTAAAGTTTACCCTGTGGTGGAAGGTACCCGACTTATTGGCGTCATTACCCGCAAGCATGTTGTGCGGGCTTTGATTCAAAGTCAGGAAAAATGCGTTCCAGTTTAAAGCCAAGCCAAGAAAGGCAGCACAGAAACACTTAATATTATTAAGATCGCAAATAACGTAAACAGGCTTTCTACTGGGTTTTGTCGAGCGTATTGGACATAACCTACTAACCATTCCCAAGGCGTTGGCGGCTTTCGATCGGTTACGCGTTTCGCCTGATCTTCGCGAATGAGTGCCAACGCGGCCTTCGCCTGCTCTTTCTCTTTGACCCAAATGCCTGCTAACGAGATTTGCCAGCGGCCTGCGGATGTTTCATAAAAAGGAATATCATTATCAAACAGCAGTTGGCGGATGTCGTCTGCTTCTTCATCAGGAACATATTTAAGTCGAAAAACCAGAGTTGCCATAACACGCCTTTTGCTTTCATGAGGGAGGGAACCGCGCAAGGATAAGAGAAGCCCCTAAGAAATACAATCGCCCGCTTTATTCTGGGTCTACGACTTTCTCTATTACTAACGTCAGATAGCCAACGTCAAAGCCGAACTTACTCAGCACAGATTCATTAATAACAACACGATCATTCACTCGATACATTCTATCGTCCACGCTCACATCAAGCGTATCGCCATCATAAGGGATGCGTAAAACGTACTGCATAAAAAGGGCGTTACCCGCTTGACGAATCACACCATGACCAATGACATCATTAGCGGTTGCAATATATTGCCCATGTTCGTCTGAGGTCATCGTCCAGGTGCGGTGTTGTTTTTCACCATCGTCAAAGACAAAGTCTTCTTTTAACGTGCCCACGCCATCTTGCCATTGACCGTGTAAGTCGGCATCAAAATACCGAATCACCTTACCACTGCGATTTTTTAAAATGCCATGCGCCGTAAGATGGCCTGAGAAAAACTGAGATAACGCAAAATCGGGGGAGTTATCGGCATACTCAGATACCGTTGGGGAGGAACAGCCGAGCAAGCCGATAAAGCTCGCAAACACCACTCCTTTTAACCACACCATTCGTCTTGTTAATAACGCCATGTCTGGCTCCCCTAAATACTGAATCAATAATAGTGGTATTGGATATCAACCGCTTGGTAGTCGCCGTTTTTATCCGCTATGTTGGCACGACCGGTAAAACGCAGTAAGCGTTTTGTGTCTGAATCATAGGCTAATAAAATAGGGTCAACGAGTATTTTGACTACCCAAGAATCTGGGGTCAGAACAAAACACTCAGCGCCTTTTTGTGTGTCTGGTTTGCATAAGCTGCGACTCACGGTAAAACCAACCGTTGACTGTCGGCTCGGTACGACAAATTGAATGTCCATTTTGGTGTCATTCTCTAGCGACTGCCAATACTGCTTCACAAACGCATTAAAGCCTGCATCCACCACCATACCCGGTTGATAATCAATGCTGGCTACTTTGCGCTCTGTTTCTCGGTCTTTTTTATAATGCACAACAATTTTCTTGGCACTGCTGTCTACTTTGATTTCTTCGCCATTGCGCATATTGGTCTGAGTAAAGCTTGGCGCAATTTTGGAATGGCTTTCATCAATCACTTTATGACCAAACACCAAACCATCCGGCTCTGAATACTCCACCTTGTGTTTTCCATCTTCACTGATGGTATGCGTTTCTCGGTATAAAAGCGCACCAGTTTTTACACTATAAGCCGACCCCACTACCTTCTGAAAGCTCTCTTGGGCCGACGCAATTTGACTAAACGTCGCCCCTAAAAAAAGCGTAAACAACAAAGGCAAAAGTGGTTTTTGAATAATAGATTGTTTGATCATAACGGCTTATCCTCTTTCGAATACAAGGCCCATGTTTCGCAGTAATAAACACCTACGGGCAAAATCAGCGACCAAGCTAAAGCAACGGCAAATAAAGACAGCCACCAAGGTTCAGCTAATGAAATACCAGTTAGCTTTACACCAGCAAGGTAGCTACAGGTTGGCCCAATAAAACCCAGCATAGCACTCAAATAATAGCGGGTTCTCAAAAAGGCCAAGCTATGGGCAAATAAAGTGGCAACCGACACCCACAAACACAACAACCATATTGGCGGGAGGTTACCAAAATATTGCGCGTCGGCTGATGAGGAGAAAATACCAAAGTGGAAAAAACTACCGTCTATCAGAACGCCCAAGAGGAAAAACAGTAACACTAAACGCCACTCAGAGCGCTTATTCATAAAGTAATGATCATGCAAAAATAAGTACACTGACGTAATTATCAACGCCAGCGTATCGCCACCCAACACACAAGCGAACCACACCCCTTGAAACATCATGGCATTCATCAAGGGCTTCATCCCTTTCTACCGTACCGTAGCCAATTCAAAACGATGCTCAGGTTTGGCAAAAACAAATTGCCCGGTGCTGATAGCACGCTCTTTAAAGCCGCCTTCGCAATACGCCAAATAGAAATCCCACATACGACAAAACACATCATCGAACCCCATATCGAGCACTTCTCGACGGGCATTGTGAAAACGAGCCCGCCAATCTGCCAAGGTTTTCGCATAATGCTCGGTAATGTCTTCTAAACCGATAATCTGCATGTCCGTTTTTTGGGCTATTTTATGGGCTATCACCTGGTTCGATGGCAAGCAGCCGCCGGGGAAAATATAACGCTGAATAAAATCCACCGAACCGCGCGCGTAGTCATAACGCTGATCGGCAATGGTAATCGCTTGAATCACCATCACACCATGAGGCCTCAGTAATTCACTGCATTTACTAAAGTAGCTGTCGTAATATTCATGACCCACCGCTTCGATCATTTCAATGGAGACCAGCTTGTCATATTCCCCCGTTAAGTCTCGATAATCTTCTAATAAAAGGGTGACTTTATCACTCAAGCCCGCTTCTTCAACGCGGCGTTTAGCAAACTCATATTGCTCTTGGGAAATAGTGGTCGTGGTAACATGACAACCATAATGCTGCGCCGCATGAATGGCCATCCCGCCCCAACCGGTTCCGATTTCTAACAGATGATCGTCCGCGCAGAGCTGCAGTTTTTGGCAAATACGATCCAGTTTATTGACCGCAGCGTCTTCTAAAGAGGCGCTACTACTGGGGTAAATAGCGGCTGAATACATCATGCTAGGATCGAGAAATAACGAAAAGAAATCGTTGCCTAAATCGTAGTGAGCAGAAATGTTTTTCTTTGACCCTCGCTGACTGTTGGCATTCAACTTGTGGGCGATTTTGGCGCCCACTCGGCTCCAGATAGGACGTTTGGCATCCATCCTATTGATCACATTTAGGTTCGCAACCATAAGACGAATAACACCAACAAGGTCCGACGAGCTCCACCAGCCTTTCATATAGGCTTCCCCAGAGCCAATGCTGCTGTTTAAGAAAATATCCCGATACGCATTCTTATTATGAACCTGTATATGAGCATGGTAGCTAGCGCTTTCTTTAGGCTCACCGAATTCATACATTTGCCCCTCATCGTCTAAGGTTAAATGCCCCACGTCGAGTTTTTTTAACATGCTAAACACGACACGTTTCGCAAGTGCATTAAACCACTCACTGCGGCGGCTCTTAGTGACTTTCTGGTTATTGATACTGACTGAATTCATGCAACCATGCCCCTTTATCTTGATCATTTATGATGCGATGACGCGTCGCTTGGATGAGAATGAAATGGCACTTTTTTCAACCATAACTTCAACGCTTGCCAGTAAATCCCCATCGCCACTTTGAGTGTCATAACAGGATAGTTAAACAACACCTTAGCCAAAGCAGAGCGAGAAATACTCGCTCGATTGAGCGTTAAAGTCGCATCAAATACGCAGCGCTCGTTGTCATCTTGTTCTTTATTCTGCATGTGAATCGCCAACTTCTGACCTGGTAACGAACTACGCCAATCATAAAAATGGTTCATCGGATGAAATGGCGAAACATGCATTTCTTTATTAAAAAGAATACGTTGAGAATGACGAGTCGGATCACAAGAAAGTACATAAGTTACTCGCTCCTGCCATGGCGTATTCGTTACTTCTAGTAAGATGGCGCAAAGCTGCTCTTGTTCATTAAAGCAGTAATACAAAGTAATAGGATTAATAATAAATCCAAAATAACGACAGTTTGTGAGCACCCTAACCGGACCATTTAGCTGCGTTCCAAGCCTATTGTTAACCGCATTGAGCACCGCGTCTTTTAGCGGCACTGTGTCGTCACCAAAATAATCTTGGCGTTTAAATCGCGCCAGACGGAACGCCTTTTTTGACCACCAAGGGCTCAGGGCTAACACCTCATCCAGTTCATCAAGGTCAAAATACATCATGAAAACCGCATAACTAAAATCATGTTTTTTAGGTTCAAACCGACGATGTCTCACGGTGCCATGATAGATAGCACTGTGATAGCCGTCAGCCTTGATCGCCTTGTCCGTTACCATTCAACCCCCAAACCATTGGCCACCCGTACGCCACTCCAGCAGCCATCTTCATGGAAACCATTACGCCAATAAGCACCGCAAAACCATGTGTTGTTCACGCCATTAATGTCCTGCCAACGTTGCTGGGCCTTAATGCCATCTAAGGTAAATGTAGGATGAGCATACTGATAACGACCAAGCACCTTTTTGGCGTCAATCATCTCTGTTTGATTGAGCGAAACAACGTAGGTTGTTTCGCTGCTAAAGCCCTGCAAGATATTCATGTTATAGCTTAACGTCGCAGGCTTATTTTGTTCTTTTCCAAGATGGTAATTCCAACTCGACCACGCCAGTTTGGCATTTGGCAGCAAGCCTGTGTCAGTGTGCAGCACCACTTCATTATTACGGTAAGGAATAGCGGATAAAATCGCTTGTTCGTCGTCACTGGCATCATCGAGCAAAGCCAACGCTTGATCACTGTGGCAAGCAAAGATTACTTGATCGTAGTTTTCTGTCTCCCCATGCTCAAAGTGTAGCGTCACAGAGTCCCCTGAGCGCGTCACTTTTTTGATGTTGCAACTGGTTCGAATACGATCTTGGAACGAGGCCACTAAGGGCTGTAAGTAAGCGGAAGATCCCCCTTTGATAACACGCCACTGGGGGCGATGGCTCACACTGAGCAATCCATGATTTTTAAAAAAACGAACAAAAAACACCAAGGGGAAATCCATCATTTCTTCAAGCGTTGCTGACCAGATCGCGCTGCCCATAGGAATCAAATAATGGCTAGCAAAGCGTTCACCATAGCCTTTATTTTTAAGGTATTCCCCTAGCGACAAACCTTCTTTTAACTCACCACTGTCTAAGTCCTGAATGGCTTCTTTGTTGAACTGCATGATGTCTTTTAACATGCCTAAATAGGACCAATTAAAGAGATTACGGCGTTGAGCAAACAAGGTATTCAGGTTGTTGCCACCGTACTCAAGTCCAGTGTTCTGGCAACTCACGCTAAAGCTCATTTCAGTAGGAGTAGACGCCACGCCTAATTCATCCATCAGGCGAATAAAGTAAGGGTAAGTCCAGTCATTAAAAACAATGAAACCGGTATCAATAGCACGCAGTTGTTGCCCTTCTGGAATCTGCATTGTGGCCGTATGACCGCCGATTCTTGAGGCTGATTCAAACACAGTTATCTGATGTTTCTTTTGTAATAAGTAGGCACTCGTTAACCCAGAAATCCCTGATCCGATAATGGCAATATTCACTTACTGTCTCCTTAAACTCACTTGTTTCATCCAACAAGCGCATACTATTACTCTATTGTTTGGGGGCCGTCATAGCGGTCCAACGTTTTGGAAAACACCTTGCGAGCCACAACATGGCACTCAGCCGCTTGGGGAACGCATATTCATATGGGCGCTTCATTAACGCCGACTCAATGCGCGCGGCTGCGTCTTCGGGCGACATAAGAAACGGCATTGAAAAGGTGTTTTTTTGAGTCAGTGGTGTGTCGACAAAACCGGGCAGCACGCAGGTCACATCAATATTTGAAGACTGCAAATCGACCCGTAACGAAGACAGAAAATAGCGCACCGCCGCTTTACTCGCGCCATACGCTTCAGCTTGTGTAAAGGCCGCTTGTACCGCCTGAGAACTGATGCCTACAAGGTGTGCAGACTGGGCCTTTTTCAGCAATGGCAAACTGACGGCGACGCAGTTCACCAGCCCAAAATAATTCACCGACATGATGCGCTTCATCATTTCCCAATCAGGGTGTTGGAGATCTAAATATTCGCAGTTGCCCGCATTGAGAATCACACAATCTAAATGTTGGGTTTGCTGCTGTATTAAGGCACGTACATGGTCAATCTGAGACGCATCGGTCACGTCATAAGGAATAAATGTTAAGGCTGGATTTGCCTGTAATTCGCTCAGCTTCCCTTCGTTTCTGGCGCTTGCGAAGACCTGATAATCACGCGCCAAATAGCGCTCAACCAAGGCATAGCCAATGCCAGAACTTGCTCCGGTAATCCAAATGGTGAGCTTTTGCTGTACGTCTCCCATGCTTTACTCCCTAGTTCACCGCTAAGCGTTTTTTTAACCCTTTCACGACCCCGCCCAATAATGGCACCTGCTCATAGAGCATCTGGCCTAGGTCGTACACGTCTTCATGGTAGTAAATGCGCTCATTAAACTGGATTTGACTGATGCCACGAACGGTGATGGTCTGCTTGCCTAATTTAGGGTGCTTAAAGTGCATATTCCATTTAATGTAAGCGCTATGCTCTGCCACCATCTGATCCAGATATTCGAAACGTCCACTGTGAACATCCAGGCATAAATCGGATAAATAAGCATGCAATTGCTCTATGTTTCTGACTTCCTGTACTGGGTCTTTAAAAATGACATTGTCGTCATAAATATCGCCAATTTGAGGCAATGGGATCCGCTTTAGATCCTTATAAAAAAATTTAAAGCGCTCTATCAATGTGTCTTTAGCGTCCATTTTGGCTTCCACCGTCGCTTTGCAAGTCATCTTCGCAATGGCGGTATTTATTTGGCCATCGCACTACAAGAGGTTAAACGTATGCATTCTTCACTTGGACCACTTTAAAAACGATAAACACCAGAAAAATCTTTATAGGTTTATCAATTCACAAGTGATCCACTATGCTTAACCCAGCGTATAGATAACAAACACACGGCACGACAGTGCTACGACGTCGCCTTCTTAGCCTTTGATGGAGTCATATATGGAGCGTGCCAAACAGACACTATCTGATGACCAGTTAGTGCAAGACATACTTGCTGTAGCTGAACATCGAGATCAAGTTGCCTTGACTCGTCTGTTTGATCACTACGTGCCTAAAATCCGAGCGTTTTGTTTAGCGGCACAACCGGGAGCCAATTTAATGGCCGATGACATCGCTCAAGAGGTGATGATTCGAGTCTGGCGTAAAGCGCATTTTTATAACCCAGAATTAGCGGCCCTCAATACCTGGATTTTCACCTTAGCAAGAAACGCCAGAATCGATTACTTTCGTAAAAATGGGCGTCATCAAACCAACATTGATTCCGACTTTTTGTTTCAAGACATTGTTGATGAAAACGCAGACCCTTTCAAAAGTGCTCAGCATAAACGTGATCAAGAGCAGATTAAGCAAGGATTTAGTCATCTTCCGGAAGACCAAAAACAGGTGCTGTATAAAGTGTATTTAGAAGGCAAAACCCATAAAGAAGCGGCACAAGAGTTATCGCTACCACTTGGGACAATTAAATCTCGAGTACGATTAGCGCTCCATAAACTAACGATTCACATAAAGAGGTAGTCATGATGCTTAACTACCATCCAACCATAGAAATGCTCACGGACTATGCCGCTGGCTCATTACCATTGACCTATTCTTTGGCGGTTTCCACCCACTTAGAGCAATGCCAAGAATGTCAGCAACACGTACGTAAACTGGAACTATTAGGCGCTAATTTATTCACCAAAAAAGCCCCTGATCAGCAGACAACAGACACGCTAAAACAGACCTTTTTTGACAAACTCAACGCTGAAGTTGAGGCGAATACGGCGGCTCAAGCAATGGCTAGTACTTTAGAAGATACGGAAAAAGCACCACTCGATGGCTATTGCATTCCCCGTAGCCTGCGCCAATTTGTCAGCCGTAATTATGATGAACTGAGTTGGATGAGGCTGTCCCCTGCGGTCAAAATCGCCACCTTGTGCGAAGAAGATGGCGTACAAGTAGCGCTGACTCGTATAAAAGCGGGCGCTCATATCCCGACCCATACTCATGCTGGCGAAGAAATCACTCTGGTTCTTGAAGGCGCCTTCTCCGATGAAAAAGGCATCTATTCGTGTGGCGATTTTGTCAGCCGTAATGCCAAACACAAACACAAGCCAAGAGTCACCAAAGACGCGGAATGTATTTGCTTAACGGTATTGGACGCACCCATCGAATTTACCGGCTGGTTGACGCGTTTTCTCAACCCTATTATGCGCCGCCATCATCCCAGTACGCAGCGTGGCTAAAGTGGAAGGCTTCATGAATAAGCGGAACGATAGCGACGCGTTTTCCGAAGATAGGCTACAACAAGAAATAATTATGAAAATATGGTACAGTCCTTGTTCAACTAACAATAAGGACTCACATTATGGCTACTAAAAAGAAGCAACCTGCCGCCTCGGAAACTTCGGAATCCATTGAAAAACAAATGCAAGAGTTCCTTGCTCGCGGTGGTCAAATCGACCAAATTAACTCAGGTGTCAGTGGCCAATCTCAGCTTACGGGATCTCGTCATATTTCCCTAGGTAACAATAAAACGAAAAGCCAATAAGCTTTTCTTTTTATTGTTCAAAGCGTTAATTTGTATTGCAAGGATAGCGATCAAATGACCCTTTCCTTGCTATACAGCCCAAATCACTGCGCATTTCCTTTCTAATGCCAGCAACATCCTTTGCTGCTTTTTGTACTAAACAAAAACACGCCCCGCGTTATGCTTTTTTCTCTCTGCCTGCTTATTAAATATAGATCGCATTCTAATAATATCGCACACTAGAAGAGTACTCAGTCGCCACATTCTACAAAGGAATTACCCTCATTATGCTAACCGATTCAGATCGTGCTTTTTTCCGTCCTAAATGGCGCCGCGTGGCGGCCACTGTTTTTTGTGCCGCCTGGGCCGTACTCGAATGGGTATCGGGTGAAGAATTCTGGGGAACCGTGGCCATCGGAATTACCATCTATTGCTTATGGAATTTTTTCTACCGTTTTAACGAGACACCAGAAGAATAATCTCAAGACGCTCCTTGTTGATCTTGCCGACGTTTTTCTAAGTAAATGAAAATCGTCACAAAAATGTGAAGACAGCTCCTTACTAGAAGCGCATTCCATACCATCTTGAGACGCTTAATTTACTGACTCTTTGTTATAATTCTCTGCGTTGAGTTTCTACTTTTCTTTTTCTTGCTAGATAGGCTTTTGCCTCATCTGAAAAAGAAAGTTTCCCAGATGACTCCGTCGCAGCTGCCCTGCAGCTCGCGATTATTGCCCACTTCGGTGGGCTTTTTTTTGCCTTTCATTTATGAAAGCAACCCTCTGTGTTATCGCCATCCAGTACTCATATTCCCTGTCATTTTTCCGACATCTTATCGTCACCCGTTTGTCACATCCGCCCTCTAGTCTCAAAGCAACTAACAAAGAAACTTTCCCTTTCGTGGAGCGTCACTGTGATACAAGTAGAACAATTGATTGCCAGTAAATCACCTCAGTTCTTCGACAAGAGCCCTTTAATCACACGCCCAACTTTAAGCGTCCTAAAACGCCTCTTTCATGAAAATGAAGTGAATCATTTTTTAGAAGCCAATGGCGATTGCATCGGCTTCGAATTTATTGACCGTGTTTTAGACCATTTCAATTTTACTTATCAAGTCGGCCAAGTGGATCGTCGTAATATTCCCGCCAGCGGACGGGTTATGATCATTGCGAATCACCCTCTTGGCGCGCTCGATGGATTGGCTCTACTGCGCCTAATCGGTGAAATCCGCCCTGACGTAAAAATCGTTGGCAATGACTTATTAATGGGCTTCGATGGCCTCAAAGATCTTGTTCTGCCGGTTGATAACATGGGCGGAAAAACAGGACGCCAGCAGCTGAAAGCGATTATGAATTGCTTACACAATGAAGAAGCCGTGATTATTTTCCCTGCAGGAGAAGTGTCTCGATTGTCCCCAAGCGGTGTCAAAGACCAAGGCTGGAATCATAATTATTTGAAGCTGGCGCAAAAGACCAACAGCCCATTACTTCCTGTGCACATTGGCGGTCGCAACTCTATGTTGTTCTACACCAGCTCTTTAGTGTATCGCCCTCTTTCTACGATCCAACTTGCTAACGAAATGTTTCGCCAAAGAAACCGAAAAATTCCAATGCAAGTCGGTCAGGCTATCCCGATTCAAGAGCTCGCAAAATTACCGTTAAGCGACAAAGAAAAAAGCAAATTGGTAAAACGTCATCTTTACCGTATCGCTAAGGGGAAAAAGCCATTATTGAAAACGGAAAAGACCGTTGAGCACCCACAAAACAGACAGATGATTCGGGCTGAACTAAAACAATCCGAACACCTAGGCAGCACCAAGGACAATAAACAAATCTATTTGTTCGACCACGACCCATCCTCGGTCACCATGAAAGAGATCGGCCGCTTACGTGAGATAGCCTTTCGTAAAGTA
Organism: Marinomonas sp. NPDC078689; assembly: GCF_044542435.1. Taxonomy (NCBI): domain Bacteria; kingdom Pseudomonadati; phylum Pseudomonadota; class Gammaproteobacteria; order Oceanospirillales; family Oceanospirillaceae; genus Marinomonas; species Marinomonas sp. NPDC078689. Next base: position 38,175 of record NZ_JBITUJ010000010.1, read on the forward strand.
GGGGAAGGCACTGGAGAGCGCTCTGACCTAGATAAGTTTGACCAATACTATCGTCACCTTATTTTATGGGATGAAGAAGAGCTAGAAATCGTTGGGGCTTATCGCATTGGTGAAGTCGCTCGCTATATGAAAGAAGAAAGCCCTAATCGCATATACAGTGCGGAGTTGTTTCGATATTCATGCGACATGGCAACGTATTTTGAACAGGGCATTGAACTTGGCCGCAGTTTTATTCAGCCAAAATATTGGGGCAAACGCAGCCTAGATTATTTATGGTATGGCATTGGCGCTTATCTCAATCGTCACCCTGATATTCGCTATATGTTTGGGCCTGTCAGTTTAAGCAACAGCTACCCGCAAATTGCCAAAGATTTTATTGTTTCTTTCTACCGCTTATATTTTTCTGATAAAGAACATCTAGCACGCTCTTTTACGCCGTACCAAGTAACCCCAGAACACGCTGAGATCATTGCGGGTTTATTTTCTGGTACAAGCTATGAAGAGGATTTCAAAGTACTCAAGGAGCAACTCGGGCATTTTGGCGCCAGCGTTCCGACCTTGTTCAAACAATACAGTGAAATTTGTGAGGTAGGAGGGGTTCGCTTCTTAGACTTTGGTGTCGATGCCGACTTTGGCTACTGTGTAGACGGTTTAGTCTTAGTAGACCTAAATACAATCAAAGAAGCGAAAAGAAAACGCTACCTAGGCCAATGATGATGGCGTTTAGAGTGATGGTGAAACTTTCGATGATGCTTAACGTGAGATCGTTTGAAAACGACAAGGTAAATGATCTTAATGACCAAAATAGCACTTAACACGACTAATACAGTCAGCTGAAGATCCATACTATCACCTCTCTTTTTACAGTGAGTGCGTTATGTCACTCTCTCATTATAGTGTATAGGTGAGAATAAAATGTGCATTTTTTGATCTACAGCACCAAACAATGGCAGCGATTTCGTCGCATTTTCATTATGATAGTAGAGTGTTTTTCTGAGTAGCAAGAGCAAGAATTGGATTCTTTAATAGTATTAACAAGTTACGATTCATGGCGCAGGACTTGCTTATATCAGGGGTGTCTTTAATTGCCACCCTAAACATTAATGGCCTCTCAAAATGGACGATGGAGTTGGAAATGATTGAGAAAAAGTACTTAAAAACCAAACCTGAATGCAAAGTAAAATTTGCCCTTCCTGCTGACAAAGTAGGTACTGCGAAAAGCGTTGCGGTCGTTGGCGACTTTAATAATTGGGATTGCACCGCCAACCCAATGAAAAAACAAAAATCAGGGGTATTTGCCTCAACTCTCAGTTTAGAAGTGAACGCAGCCTACCAATTTCGCTATGTGCTAGATGGCACCCAGTGGCTAAACGATGACATGGCCGATGATTACGTGCCAAGCCCGATAAGCTACGACAACAATGGTGTCATCAGCCTCTAAGAAGGCTTTATAGTTTTCTTCACACCCTTGCTTCATAGCACGAAGCAGGGGGTGTTCGTTCGTCTCAAGCTTTCTTAATTAACGGACTTTTACGTCCGGCTGCCATAAAGCCCTTTCTTTCTCTAGTAACTTAACTTTATCCTTAGACCACTAATTATTGGATTGCGGCTGCAATTTATAGTCAAAAAATGTACAATTGTTTTTATTAAACGAGCGTTTAATAAAAACGCGAAAGTCAAAACACCGATTATTCAAGCGAATTTATCGTCAAGAAACCAAACGATTAAAGAGGTTTATCATGGCACATCAGCAGCAATATATTCACGGTCGCTACCTTGCATCAACAAGCGGAGAACATTTCGACACGCTAAACCCAGCAACAGGCGAAGTGATTGCTACCATCGAGCATGCCGGACAAGCTGAGTTGGATGCTGCTGTCGAGTCAGCAAAAAAAGGCCAGCAAGTATGGGCTGCAATGAGCCCAGTTGAGCGTGGTCGCATCCTTAAAAGAGCCGCTGAATTGTTGCGTGAAAACAACGAAGAGCTGGCTCGTCTAGAAGTGTTAGACACAGGTAAACCTCTACAAGAAGCCATTTGTGTTGATATCGAAACCGGCGCCGATGTCATCGAATATTACGCAGGCCTAACCGATAAAATCCAAGGCGAATACCAGGACCTTGGTAACGGTAACTTTTATTACACTCGCAAAGAAGCGTTAGGAGTTTGTGCCGGCATTGGCGCTTGGAACTACCCTATTCAAATCGCTTGCTGGAAATCCGGTCCTGCTCTAGCAGCTGGCAACGCGATGATTTTCAAGCCTTCTGAAGAAACCCCACTAACGGCGCTAAAACTGGCTGAGATTTACACTCAAGCCGGCTTACCAGATGGCGTCTTCAATGTGGTTCAAGGGGATGCTCGCACCGGTCAAATGATTACCGCGCACCCTGGCATCGACAAGGTGTCCTTCACCGGCGAAGTTGGCACAGGTAAAAAAGTCATGGCGGCTTCAGCGCAATCTTTGAAGCAAGTGACCATGGAATTAGGTGGTAAGTCCCCTATGATCATTTTCCCTGACATGCCAATCGATCAAGCCGTGTCGGCGGCGATGCTTGCCAATTTCTATACGCAAGGCGAAGTATGTACCAATGGCACACGCGTTTTTGTGCATGCAGACATCATGGAAGCCTTCACCAAAGAACTAAAAAGCCGCACAGAAGCCATGATCATTGGCGACCCCATGAACATGGAAACCCAAGTTGGCGCGCTAATTTCTAAAGACCATATGCAAAAAGTATTGGGCTTTATTGAAGCGGCAAAAGCCTCTGGCGCAACCTTGTTATGCGGTGGTTACCAAGTCACTGACAATGGGTTAGAAAACGGCGCATTCGTTGCGCCAACCGTGTTCACGGATTGCACCGACGACATGCCACAAGTGCGTGAAGAAATCTTCGGCCCTGTTATGTCAGTCTTAAGCTTTACCGACGAAGACGAGGTTATTGCCCGTGCAAACGATACAAAATATGGCTTAGCAGCCGGTGTTTTCACCAAAGACTTTGCTCGTGCACACCGTGTGATCAACCAAATGCAAGCGGGTATTTGTTGGATCAACGCATGGGGGTCTTCTCCGGCTGAAATGCCTGTCGGTGGTTATAAAGAGTCTGGCGTGGGCCGTGAAAATGGCATCGAGACTTTATATCACTACACGCAAAACAAAAGCGTGTTTGTTGACTTAAACGACATTCAAAACCCTTATTAAGCGAGCACAGACATGAGCAACGAACTGTACGATTACATCATAGTCGGCGCGGGCTCCGCAGGGTGTGTGCTGGCAGACAGACTCACAGAAAGTGGTGACAACAAGGTACTGCTATTGGAAATGGGCGGTTCAGACAAAAGCCTATTTATCCAGATGCCGACCGCCTTGTCCTACCCGATGAACACGGAAAAATACGCTTGGCAATTTCATACCGAAAAAGAGCCAGGCTTAGACAACCGTGAAATGCACTGCCCACGCGGCAAAGTATTAGGCGGCTCTTCTTCCATCAATGGCATGGTGTATGTTCGAGGCCACGCTTGCGACTTTGACCAATGGGAAGAGCATGGCGCCAAAGGTTGGAATTACCAAACCTGTCTGCCGTATTTCAAAAAAGCAGAAACATGGAAAAACGGTGCGGACACTTACCGTGGTGGTCAAGGCCCTCTGTCGACCAACAATGGTAACGACATGACCTACAACCCACTTTATCAAGCCTTCATAGACGCAGGTGATGAAGCAGGTTACGGCAAAACCGACGACTACAATGGCTACCGCCAAGAAGGTTTTGGTGCCATGCATATGACGGTAAAAAAAGGCGTACGAGCCTCAACCTCTAATGCCTACCTGCGCCGTGCAATGCTACGTTCTAACCTGACATTAAAAACGGGTGTTCTTAGCCATAAAGTCGTATTCGAAGGCAAAAAAGCCGTAGGCATAGAATTCAGCAACAATGGCCACACCCAACAAGTCAACGCGCGCAAAGAAGTCATCTTATCTGCGGGATCTGTTGGCTCTCCGCAATTATTGCAATTGTCAGGTGTGGGGCCAAAAGACGTACTTGAGAAAGCTGGCGTGCCACTTTTACACGAGCTTCCTGGTGTGGGTGAAAATTTGCAGGATCACCTGGAAGTCTACTTTCAGTACTTCTGTAAGAAGCCCGTCACACTAAACAGCAAGCTTGGCTTGATCAGCAAAGGCATGATCGGAACCCGATGGATGCTCTTTAAGACAGGCTTAGGGGCGACGAATCACTTTGAATCCTGTGGTTTTATCCGCTCCCGTGCTGGCTTAAAGTGGCCTAATATTCAATACCACTTCTTACCTGCTGCTATGCGCTACGACGGCCAAGCCGCGGTAGAAGGCCATGGTTTCCAAGTGCATGTAGGGCCGAACAAGCCTGAAAGTCGTGGCAAATTATGGATTGAATCTGCAGATCCACAAGCTAAGCCTAGAATTCTGTTTAACTACATTTCAACAGAACAAGACAAGCAGGATTGGCGCGATACTATTCGCCTGACGCGAGAAATACTTCAGCAACCCGCCTTGAACGAATTCCGTGGTGACGAAATTCAACCTGGAATCGACATTCAAAGCGATGCAGACATCGACCAGTGGGTAAAAGAAAACGTTGAAAGCGCCTACCACCCTTCTTGTACTTGTAAGATGGGTGACGACAGCGACCCAATGGCCGTATTAAACGAATATTGCCAAGTTCGTGGCTTGCAAAATTTGCGCGTGGTCGACTCGTCTGTGTTTCCTACTATTACCAACGGCAACTTGAATGCGCCGACTATCATGGTGGCTGAAAAAGCCGCCGATATGATTCTTGGTAAGCAAGCGCTGCCTCGCTTAGAAGCGCCGGTTTGGATTCACCCAGAGTTTGAAAGCAAACAGCGTTAATCCATCGGACCTAATACGCCCGCGACGGTGAATGCTAGATCAGTACTTGAACAAACAAAAACCCAAGTAGATTTTTCTACTTGGGTTTTTTTAATGGCGGCAAAGACGCTGGATATTAGTGCCTAAAAAGGGTCTTCTACCACACGATATTGCTTACGGTGAGCATCAAATCGATACCAAATACCCTTACACTTAAAGTAGTCATGTTCTTGATAATGCACTACTTTATGGTCTTCAGGTATGTCGTCTACCCAAACACCTGGTGACGGCACAATAACGACATATCCTCTTGGTCCATCGCGATAAAAAACGCCATCTGAATAATAAATGTCGTTTCTGACGACCACATGACGCGGAGGCAGTGTCGTCAATACAGAACCAATTGCTACCCCAGCACCAAAAGCAAATAGACCCAGTGGCGCACCGCCGCGCGGCCCCATAGCGCAACCTGATAAGGTGAGGCAGCAGCTCAATGCTAAAACAGAACGAAATCTCATAACGATCTCCTTGTTATTTTATGATGAGCTACTAAGCCTTCTCAGATAGGCGAGTTTGGTGCTAGAAAGGGGAAAGTCCGACCTGTTTTTTGCCCCAAAAGCATCGGCTACGCCTCTCTAAATGCAGGTATCAGACTGGCTCATACATCGATTTAATTAAGAATAAGGCGTTTATTGATGGCTAGGTGGCGCAGGCAATTCGTCTTCTGTTAACGTGCCGCTGTTATCCGTATCAAAACGATCGAAGTCATCCGCTAGAGGGCCTCGTACTTCGTCTTTGGTCAGCACACCATCGCCATTAGCGTCTAGCTGTGCAAAAGAAGGTGGGTCTTTCGGTGGTTGTCCACCGGCTAGGCTATTAACAGAAAACAGCGCGAGTACGCTCGCCGTGATAACAGGCAGTAACACGGCCATTGACAGCTTTTTCATACTTTACTTCCCCTACTCGTTCATTGAACGTGAATCAGATTATTTTGTAAGGGAAGCATAAGTAGAAAGTTAGTATTCAATATGGAGAAAATGCCTACTGGTCGTCAAATTTATAACCAACACCGTAAACAGATTTGATGCAGTCTAGTTCTGGTTCTATTTCTTCTAGTTTACGTCTTAGGTTTTTGATGTGGCTATCAATAGTACGATCTGCAACCACTCTGTGATCGGAATAAATATGATCCATCAACTGATCACGGCTGTATATACGGCCGGCATTTTTGAACAAAAGCGCCAAAATTTTAAATTCAGCTGGTGTGAGAGCAACTTTTTGTTGGTGGTAACGCACCGTCATGGAAGGCTCATCCACTTGCAGTGTGCCTTGCGTTTTAATGGCTGGCGCTTCGCTACGGCGTAAAATATTTTTTACTCTGACCACCACTTCTCTGGTGCTATACGGTTTGCAAATATAATCGTCTGCGCCCAATTCAAGACCAATCAATCGATCAATTTCTTCTATTTTAGCGGTCGCCATAATCACAGGCACTTCACTAAAGCTGCGGATGTCTCGGAAAATATCCAGCCCGTTTCGGTTCGGTAACATCAAGTCTAGAATAATCATATCTGTATGATTTTCTTTAACAAAATCAACAACAAGCGAACCGTCATTCAACTGGCTGGCATGATAGCCTGCGTGTTCTAAATACTCACAAAGGATCGCCGCTAACGTCGGTTCATCTTCAACCACTAGAATACTTTTCTTTTTCTCATCCATTACTCATTTCTCTTTTCAATCTTACTTCAATGACTAAACCGCCCAGTTCGGAGCGCTTCGCCACAATGCTTCCGCCGTGCATCATGACGATATTATGGCAAATAGACAATCCCAAACCTGAACCACCGTGGGAACGGCTACGGGATTGGTCTACTCGATATAGACGCACAAATAGTTTGCCTAAGTGAGCATCATCAACACTTGGAGCGGAGTCCTCGAAGAGCAACACAAGGTCATCATTTTGCTCTAGAACCGACAGCTTTATTGTGCCGGGTGCGTCCGTATAGCGAAGGCTATTTTCTAATAGATTTACACACAGCTGCTCTAATGTTTTTTCATCTCCTTTAATAAAAATAGGCTCTGAAATCAATCGTTCTAAGCGCAGACCTTTTTGTGCCATCCTGTGTTCGAAACGATTGGCGACGGATTGCAGCAAGGCCACAATGTCCAACCGACGAACGTCCAGTTGATACACGCCCGCATCGGTTTTAGACAAGAGGTAAAGATCATCCACCAAACGACGCAATCCCATCACCTGATGGTGCATAGAATCCATGCGCGTCATTTCTGGTTTGCGAATACCATCTTGAATGGCTTCTAACTCACTGCGCAAAACAGCTATCGGAGTTCGCAGTTCATGAGAAATATCGACTAACCATTGTTCACGACTGTCTTTTTGGCGTTTCAGGCTGCCAGCTAAATATTGAAAGCGATTAGCAAGTTCACCAAATTCATCATTACTACTGCTCTCAAACGTAAAGCTGTAGTCCCCTTCGGATAGGGCATTTGCCCCTTGTTGTAAGCGTTTTAATGGTGACAAAAAGTGACGCACCAACCCCAAGGCAACAAGCAAGGAAGCCAAGCCAGCTAGGCCGATAATCCAGATGAGGTTATGCTGCTGTTGCGCATAAAACTGCCCTACCAAAGGCCCTGAAAGCTGATTTTTTTGTTTAAGTACAAGCCAACCAACAATCTGTTTTCCTTGTTTAATCGGCTCCCTAAACCACTCAACACTGCTCTCTTTTGAATCAGAAAAATACACGCCAGCGATCCAATGATGATTGTCATCTTCAAGAAAAAGTCGATGACTGATGGGGCCAAACTCTTCCGACATAGCCGCATCTCTAGGGGGGAGATCATGGGGATCTGGACCTCGATCTGGACCTCGATTAGGCCCTCGCTCTAAGCCTGAATCTGGGCCGCCAAGGTCAATATTCGGTTTAAAATGACGCTCAGGCGCCGCGCTATTTTTAGGAAACGGCACGCCTAATTTTACAAAAAGATCCCCCCAAATTTCAGGTTGCTCTTGCAACTCTTGCCAACCAACGTTCGCTGAATAATACCCAGACAAAAGACTCGCTAGCTGTTCGACTTGCTCTTTTTCTTGCTGATTTAAGTACTCTTGAAAACCTGATTTGAAGCTGTAACTAACAGAAAAAGTCATTCCGATGACCAATAAAATACTGGTCATAAACAAGGAAATAAACAGTTTCGTAAATATAGGGACTCGCACAATATTTCCTTTCTATATGGCATAAAACAAGCTTTTTAGGCTCAAAAAGCACGTATTTTGGCGAAGTAAACTTCTCACTTTTCTCCATATTCACCACAAAATTTATGGCTACCTTGGGCTCTATTATTTCATTCTTGGGTACGCGCATGGCAAGCTTACTAGAAAATCGGATCTTAGCGTCCTTCTCGCAGTTTATAAAACAGAAGACCTATCCAACACAAGGCTGGTTAACCATTCAACTTGCTCTTCTGGTGCTGCTTCCCTATGTTTTTCTAGCCATATTGCCGATGGATAACAAAGGCATTTACGTAGAAATATTAAGCTTTTTAAATCTCGTAATGATGCTTTCCATGATGCTGCAATTCCCGCTGGCCGCGCGCTTAAAACACGCAAAACTCTTCTCTCGTATTGATTGGAATATGCAACAGCATAAGCGTATGGGAAAGTGGATTGGTGTGTTTTTCTTCTTACATCCTCTGTTAATTTTGCTGCCGAAATGGCTGTTATCCAGCGCAGATTTACGCTTATCCATTATTGAATCGATCACAGCGCCACGTTTATTAACAGGGATTATTGCGTGGGTTTTATTGGCCGTTTGGGTGCTTTCTTCCATTTATAAAAACAAGCTTCCCATTGCCTATGATAAGTGGAAATTATGGCATACCGCAGGCTTCATGGTGGTATTAATTCTGGCGACCTGGCACATCACCCAAGTAGGCAGTCACGGGCAGTTTGGTCAGTATATCAATCTGCTTTGGTGGTCGGCCTGTTTCTTATCATTGGCATTTACCGTCTATGGTTATGCGATTAAACCCAAATTATTAAGCCAGCATGCCTGTACCTTGGTGAGCCGAGAAAAAGTCAGTTTTAACGATTGGTTAATCACCTTAAAAACCCACTCTGCTTTTACTTTCCAGCCGGGACAATTTGTCTGGCTGAGCACTAAGACAAGCGCCTATGAGCTAGATTACCACCCATTTTCCATTGCATCTACGCCCAGGTCTCTACCGAATTTGTCCTTTGTAATCAGAGAATTAGGCGACTATACAAGGTCACTTGAACAACTCAAACCAGGACAAGCCGTCTTCGTCGATGGACCTTATGGCAATATGACCTTAGCGGCCAATGATGCCAGTAACGCTATCATTTTAATTGCCAGTGGCGTCGGCATAGCACCGATTATCGGCTTATTACGCACTCTCGCTGAAGCCAATGATCCTCGTCCGATTCGTCTCATCTACGGTAACCGAACCTATTCGCAGATGCTCTTCACTGAAGAATTGGCGCACTTTGAGAACACGCTGAATAATTTTAAAACCCGTTTTGTTTGTTATTTACCCTCAACCTTTGCGATTTATTACCAAGGTTTTATTGACCAAACTTGCTTACAAAGTGCGTTGCAAGATGTTCCGGTCGAGACCAGCTCTGTGTATCTCTGTGGTTCTGACATCGCGGTAAAAAACATCCGTAAAGGCCTGAAACAATTTCCCATTCCGGCGCGAAATATCCATTTCGAACAACTTTCATTTTAATAGGATCACATTATGCCCATTCATCAAATTTCCGGCTGTATCGGTTGTAATGCTTGTATTGAAAGCTGCCCTACCGATGTAATAAAGCTCGATGAAGCAACGCAAAAAGCCGTTATTCAATACCCTGAAGATTGCCAAATCTGCCACTTGTGTCGGTTATATTGTCCGGTAGGCGCCATCACTATTACCCCTGAAAAATCCATTCCCGTGATGGTTTCTTGGAGGTAAGAATGAGCGATTCAGAACAAAAAGGACTCTCAAGGCGCCAGTTTATTAGCGCAGCAGGCAGCGCTCTGGGTGTTGCTGCCGCGGGGGCGTATGTGTTTAATCAAATGGATTTCAATAAGCCACCGATCAGCAATGATACGCCGATACCACCCAGCACCTTTTCAGTCAAACACATGGAAAGCGATGTGCTGGTCATTGGCAGTGGCATGGCAGGGTTATTTGCGGCCGTAAAAGCACACGACGCAGGCGCCAAAGTGACCATGGTGTCGAAAGGGCGACTGGGGAGCTCAGGCTTAACCCCGTTCGCCAAAGGTATTTTTAGTTACGACAAAAACACCAGCAACATGAGCATTGATCAGTTTGTTGCTAAGGTGACAGAATCTGCCATTCAAACCAATAATCCCGTGTTTACTCGCCAGCTTGCTGAGCACTCTAAAGCGCGCGTAGAAGAACTCAAAGAGTGGGGCTTCTTTGACTCTCCGCTCTACAACGAAACCTTCTCTCGTCCCATCAATGAAAGAGGCATTCCCCTGCATCAAAGGGTCATGATCACGCACCTAATCAAAGAAAATGGTCGCGTTGTGGGCGCCTCTGGTTTCAGTTTAGACAAGCCAAATTTAATCCATTTCAAAGCAAAGACAGTGATTCTGTGTTCTGGCTCTGGAGGCTTCAAACCCAGTGGTTTTCCGGTCTGTGACCTAACCCACGACGGCACAATTATGGCTTATAAAATTGGTGCAAAAGTCACCGGAAAAGAGTGGAATGACGGTCATCCAGGGTCCGCCAAGAATTCAGGCTCCAGCTACGACAACTGGCACGGTCAAATTGAAGAAAAGCCGCAAATCAATGGCGCTGAAGTACGTCATGATCTTGGAGTCGATATGAACTACCAAGCTTATAAAATAGGTCCGCCGATCACCATGGGTCCACCACCAATGGGGCCATCAGGAAATAATCCAAAACGACCAGAAATGACGCAGATAAAAGGCGGTCCTTTTGTACCATCCGCCTTTCGCCATAGAGCGGCACCACCGCCAGAACAAGAAGGCGGCATATTGGCTTTGTTTTCAGGTAAAAAACCCGGCGGAGGTCCACCACCAGGAATGGGCGGTGAACAAGTCGGTGGCTCCAGCGCTGGCATGGCCATTCATAAATCAGAAGGACTGACGCCGATTAATGAAACGGGGCTCAGTACCATTCCAGGCCTCTATGCCGCTGGCGATGCCCTCGGCTCGCATATGTCGGGAGGCATTTATGCACAAATTGGTTCCTCTCTCGCAGGCTCCGCCGTACAGGGCGCCATCGCAGGGGAAGCCGCCGCACAGGCCAGCAAAAAAATATCATCCGTCGCCATAAGCTCAAGTCGATTAAGAGACATTGAACAAGAAATTTTTGCGCCGCTAAAACGCAAGCGTGGCTACAGCCCGGCCTGGGTAACACAGGTTCTACAGGGCATCATGATCCCTAATTTTGTATTGTACATAAAGAAAGAACGTCTGCTGCAGGCGGCATTAGCGTATGTCGAAGAGCTAAAAGAACATCATGTTCCTATGTTAATTGCCAATGATTTGCATAAGTTAAGACTTGCCCACGAAACCGAGAATATGATCATCACGGCAGAGATGAAACTCAAGGCATCGATAATGAGAAAAGAAAGTCGCTGTAGCCATTATCGATTGGATTACCCAAAAATAGACGATAAAAACTGGCAGGCTTGGATTAATATCTACCAAGATGAGAAGGGTGAAATGGCGTTTGAAAAACAACCTTTTGGCACTTGGGCGAGCGCAACATAACCCTCAAAGTGCTTTGTCAGAGCCAATATCATGCGCCCTATTGTGGTACTGGCTCTGACTCAACGACAGGGATTAACGCTTAAACCAACGCCACACAAACAACATTCTCAACAAGGCGGCCGCAACATATGTCATCGCACAAGCGAATAAAATCCGCTTAACCTTAGGCAAATCTTCGTTTGGTAAATAGCCGCCTTTTTCTAAAATAGGCAATGCCTTGTTAAAGCTGGCATCCCATTCTTCTGGTAAAATAGCCACCTGCACCAAGACCGCTAAGATCCCTGACAAACCAACCACAAGCGCATGAATTGCCACCGCGTAAGGGATATGCAGCACAATCGATAACAAGGGCCAGCCAATTAATAACCCGCCCGCAAGGCGCTGTAAAAAAACCGCTTTGGGTAAATATCGCACACGCAGCCGCGCAATTTTCTCTTGTCGTTCATGGGCTATTGCGTGGCTAACTTCATGACTTGCCACCGCCACAGCGGTTAAAGATTGGCCCGAAAAAACACTCGGGCTTAAGCGTACTTTATGTTGCTGAATATCAAAGTGATCATGACCTTCTTGAGTGGTTTCAACCGTGACGTCATGCAATTCAAAACGACGAATCAAATGTTGCGCCAACTCGCCACCAGAACCGGGTAAATAATCTCGCGTACCCGAGTAGCGCTTTAAGGTAAATTTAACCCATAAATGTGGCCCACAAATAAGCGCTAAAAACAGTAAAATAGCTAAGATCCACAACATAACGCACCGTCTATTAATAACAAAAAATTGATCCATCCAGCGTAATGGCTTTGACCCTATGGGGGCCACTCCTCTACACTTTAGGCGTTTTCAAAGGAAAAAAACGAGCTATGCGAAACCCTCTAATCGGTCCCATTTTAGACATATTAAGAACACACCCAGAAGGCGTTGGTGAGTTTGAGATTCTTAAAACACTAAAACAACAGCTCCCTGAACTAAAAAATATTGCCACAGACCCCAATCTGCAATTGTTTCGGCAGCACTTTCTAATTATGAATGCGCTTTATCAACTGCAATCAAGCTTATGGCAAGAAGAATCACTGACTCTGTCGATCAGCGCCACTCACATTAGAATCCTTCCAAGTGAACAAGTTCCCCTTGCCAACAGTAAGGAGTTAAATAATAGCGTGGACGCAAAGCTCGCGGCGTATTATCTCGATTGGAACGAATATGAGAAGACCAATGAAGAGGCGGTAACGCGCTTATTAGACAGCTTTTACCAAGGCATTTATCAAACGGACGATCGTGAAGCGGCGCTTGCCACCTTACAGCTGACTCAAAAATCCCCCAGTAAAGACGAAATCAAACGCCAATATCGAAAGCTCGCACACCAAACACACCCAGATAGGGGTGGTGACACAGAGGCCTTTATTTCATTACGTCATGCCTATGAATGCCTGATGTTCTAGCCGTCAATAAGCCCATTATAAAGTGTAAATTCACCCTCTAAAGATTGCGTTGCTTCGGCGTAGCACGCAAGATAAATACTTCTTGGCAGCGACCACACAATCATTGCTGCTTATACTTTGTTTAATGAAAGAAGTTAATAGAAAGAGCGCTTATGCCACTATTTATATCGTCGAGCACCACCCCTGTAAAAAGCAAAGCAAAAAGTCTATTTACCACACTTAGCCTATTTTCATTGTTGTCGTTAACTGCGTGTAGCCAGTTTGAGGTCGATTCATCCAATGACTTTGAGAATAATGGCCTAGATAAAACAGGCATAAAACGAGACGCTCTTTATTTAAAAGAAAGCCTACCTCCGGGTTTACCTTACCCCGATCCTAACTTTCAAACCGGGCTAGACCAACAAATGGTTTACCTAAACAAGCTGCCTGAGCGAACCTACGAGTTAGAAGACACCAAAGTAAGCGTACAAGAGCTCAAACAAGTCACCAATGAAATCCAGCACTGGCTGACACAGCCCACTTACCAACCACAATTAAAGGCGCTGCAATTAGCAGGGCAAGATTACCGCGGTAACGTGCAAATCACAGGGTATTATGTGCCCGTCATACCGGTTCGCCACAAACCTGATGCCGTCTATCGCTACCCTCTTTATCGTAAGCCATTGACCCGCGACGCCAATGGCCAGTTTCCTAATCGCGAACAGATCGATTTCGAACACGCCTTACAAGGCCAAGGTCTTGAGATTGCCTACAGCGCAGACCTAGTCGACAACTTCTTTTTGCATGTGCAGGGTTCTGGCGTAGTGCAATATGAAGACGGCACGCGGGAGCTGCTATCTTGGGGTGGCGTCAACGGTTGGCCGTATCGTAGTCTAGGTAAAATCCTCATTGAAAATGGCGAAATAGCGCGCGCAGATATCTCGGCTCAAAGCATCAAACGCTGGCTAAAAGACCACCCAGATAAAGTCAGAGAAACACTTTCACAGAACCCAAGTTACTTGTTCTTCAGTGAAGGATTATCCGCACCAGTGGGCGCTGCCAATGTCCCGCTAACCCCACTTTATTCGGTAGCGGTAGACCCTAAAGTGATCCCTCTTGGCTCTATTTTGCTGGGTGAAATGCCTAAACTAGACCAACAAGGTAATCTCATTGGTCACCAGTTTCGACTCTTGCTAGCGCAAGACAAAGGTGGCGCGATAAAAGGACCAGGACACATAGATTGGTACCAAGGAATTGGCGATGAAGCCCACGTTCATGCGGGCCAACTTAAGCATTTTGGTAAAGTCTGGTTGTTATTGCCGAACAAAAAAGAGACCGATTTAACCCAATAAAAACCTTCTTTTTAGCCTATTTAAAAGGGTCATAGACGACCAATAAAAACGGCGCATTCTGCCATAAAATGCGCCGTTTTTTTACCTTGTATGCGAACAATACAATGATCCTAGAGTGAACCTATCTGGCTTCTAGCGTTTGTCCAAACTCAATAGTCACTCAATTTAAAAGAGACAGGCAAAGTAATACTCAGCTGTTTTTCCGGCATATCGTCGGAAAACTTAGGAAGAGGCACGGCCCGCTTCAGCATGGTTAGCACCGCTTTGTCTAACCGACGATAGCCGGAGCTTTTCACTATCTTCGCATCAGAGACACTGCCATTGGCATAGGCGGTGAAAGCCAGAGTCACAACGCCTTCTTCATTACGACGACGAGACGCGCGAGGGTATCGCTTATTCTGCGCCAACGCAGTAGTGAGCTGAGTAAAGTACTTGGCTTTGGCGCCAGGATTGCCGCCTGTGGTAACCGCATTCGAGCTACCAGTCGTGGCTTTTTGACTTGCTTGCGACTTGGGTCCTTGCTTCTGCGGTGTGGCACTCGCCACTTGGGTATTTTGGCTTGGCGCGTTTTCAAGCGTTGGTTTTGTTTCTGGCTGAGTCTCTACCTTTGGCGTCGGTTTGGGCGTAGGCTTAACCTTAGCGACCGGTTTCGGTTTTGGCTCAACCTTCGGCTTAGGCGTCACTTTAGGCACAACCACAGGTGAGGTTTGTTTGGCCACAACAGGGGGAGCAGGTTTTATAACGGGTTTTTTCACCGGCTCAGGTGTTGTCTCTTTAATCGGTTCTGGCTTCTTCTCGACCGGTGTTGGTTTTTTCTTTTCGACCGGCTTAGGCGGTTTTTCTTTAACCTTAGGAGGAGGATTGTCTTGCGGTTTCTTTTCCAGCGGTTTTTCTTCGGCTTTTTTCGGGGTGACGTTTTCTTGCTGCGCCAACGTCGTCTGTGCCGCTGCGCCCATGTCTCCCATCATACCAAGATCAAATTCAATGCCTTGAGCACCCGCGCCTTTACTGCCTTCAGGGGCATGATGAAACACCGCATAAAAACCCACAGCATGCATGGAAAGTGCGGCCGCACCAGCTATCAACCAATGACGCTTAGAGATCATTTCTGACCTCTTTCTAATTGCGTGGCCAAACTGACCTTGGTCAACCCAGACGCCCGAATTTCACTAAAAATAGGGCGTAAGACATCAACCGGAATAAGACCGTCTGCTTTAATTTGCACCCAGAATTTGTCTTTATTCTGTGCCTGTTCAAATTGGCTTTCTAAGGCGGGTTTTATGGCCTCAAGCGAGACCAATTTATCGTCTAAATAAATCTGTTTATTCTCACCCACAACAATCAATACATTCGGCTCTGTCGCCGCCTTGTTGTCATTAATAGAACTCGGTGGAATCACTGGAATTGGGTCGGCTTTGCGAATTTGCCCCGCGACCATAAAGAAGACCAACATAAGAAAAACCACGTTGATCAATGGCACCATACTGTCGTCGTCGGCTTTATTCTTGGCCGCAAACTTATCGGCTATTTTCATTCTTTATCCTTGCTGGAAAACGCGTTCGCAATCGACACGGTTTTCGCACCACTTTCCTTAAGACGGTCAGCCAGATTCAACACACTTTGTAGATTAACGCCATCTTCTGCGCTCACGGCAAAGGTGCCTTTTTTGTGCTCTGTGATCAGTTTTTTAAACCATGCTGCATCGGATATCGCGTAAGCACTGCCGTCTAACCACACCATTTGATCATTCTGCTTCAGTGTGAGCAGCACGATATCATTGTCTTTTGCGGCGCTTGGCGCATCCGATGCCACCGATAATGGCGTGTCTACTGTGCGCCAAGGCACAAAGCTCGAAGTCAACATAAAGAACAAAAGCAGAATAAAAACAATGTCTATTAACGGTGTCAGACTGATCGCAGTTTTGCGTTTCGGCTGACTTAAATTAAGCGGCATGCAGAACCTCTTTGGCCGCTTTAGCAACCAAACGCTCCGCTTCTTTGCAGGTAAATACTTGCGTCACCGCATCGTTCACCATATGAGAAATACGTTCCACTTTACGCTCTAACCAGCTGTGCATAGTCACCACAGGAATAGCGACCGCCAAACCGACTGCCGTCGTTAGAAGCGCTTGCCAAATACCGCCAGACAAGACTGAAGGGTCCACTTGGCTACCGGCGCCTTCCATTTGCTGAAACGCGGTAATCATCCCCAATACGGTTCCTAATAACCCAAGCAATGGGCTCAAAGAAGCGATGATTTCTAGTGGACGAAAATACGAGCGCAGTTGATTCAGCTTATTCATCGCCAGACGCTCAACTTCTTCACGGATACGATCAACTTCCATATTGCCAGACTGCAAGGAGCGAATTGAAAAGCCCACCAGCGAATCCACTGGGCGTGTTTCATCGAGTAATTCTAATGCTTGGTTTGGATTATGCTGACGCCATGCTTCCAATGCCTTATCAACGGTTTTACGACTCTCTGCACGCATCGAAGCAAACTGCCAAAGTTTCATTAAAACGATCGTCAAGGCAACAACAGAAAAGCCCATTAAGATCCATACCACAGGTCCGCCGACCTGCAAAAAATCAATAATCTGCTGCTGTACTGAATTTTCCACGTTGAGCTCCAAATAAGAGAATGACTAATAAAACAAATGGTATTCATTCTCAACTCCGTTTTCAACTAAACAATTGTGCAATGCAATGCATATTTCAACAATATCGTCTTTCAAAAGGGCTAAAGATGGCTTTTGTCTTGGCTTTTCGTTAATAACCAGGCTTTAGAAGCAAGAATGCCACTTGATACTCAGTAGCAAGTGGCATTGTTTGTGGCAGGAAATCAGCGTTCTAAAAAATACTCTAGTTATTTTCCACCATTTGTAGCGTGCGGCGGTACATATACCAAGAACAGATCCCGGCGAGTACATTACCAATCAAAACCCCCACAAAAAGGCCTTTTAGCCCTGCGATTTCCGATCCGATCCAAAGGCACGGCAAGAAAAAAGCAAACAGGCGTAAAGCAGATATAGTCAACGCGGTATACGATTTCCCTAAGGCATTCGAAATAGACACCATCAGCATACAAATACCCAGTGGCCCTAAACTAATAGGGACTATCATGAGATGCCAATGCAAAATCGTCTGAACCTGAGCCTCGCTCGTCATAAGATTCGCAAGCCCACTGGCGACCAAGAACGTCAGGATGGCAATCAACAGTTGGAACAAGAGCACAAAACGGCACGCGACCTTGACTATATAGCGAATGTCTTGGGTTCTTCCGGCGCCCAACAAGCGCCCCACAAATGGTGGCATCGACATAGTAAGGGCAAGCACCGCCACTATCGAGAAGAACTCAAACCGAGAACCTAACGCCCAAGAAGCGACAGCAGCGGTACCAAAACCTGCAATCAACTTTGTGGCCAACATAGACGACACAGGTGGCAATAATTGGCTGACCATCGCAGGCCCCATGATGTGACCTATATCCGCCAAGCTTTTGCTGATTTTTAAATCTTTCCAATCAAATGAAAGCCAATGGCGACGAGCAACCAGCGGCGCCACAATCAGCACCCCAATGCTAAATGCCAAGACAGTAGCAATGGCGGCGCCATTCAGGCCTAAGCCTAATGTAAAAATGAAAATCGGATCTAGCACCAGGTTAAGCAAGCTGGTCACTATCATCATAATACCGGGAAGCAAGGTATTACCGTTGGATCGGCAAATGCTGTAATAAAAGTAAATCACAGCGCCAACCCAAGCGCTAAGCAGCCAATACGGCCAATAACTGTCGATCACAGAGTAAACCGAATCAGGCGCACTCAATAGCGCCAATATAGGGTGACGTAATAACCAAATCAGTAGCGTGAAAAACGCCAGTCCAATACTGCCGATCATCAGAACCAAGCCGCCTAATTGCTTGGCATAACGCACTTTTTGCGCGCCTAATGCTCTAGAAATCATCGCTGTTGTCGCGATTCCCAAACCAACTTGTAAGCCAATCACAATCATCTGAATCGGCAAAGTAAAGCCTTGAGCAGCCAGCGGCAACACCCCCAATTGACCAATAAAAGCACTGTCCACTAACTGGAAGCTCATTAATGACAAGATCCCAAAGAGCATGGGCCACGTCATGGTAAAGAGTTCGCGGGCGAGAGATGGTTGAGCGGTGTTTGAAGACATAAGTTAGGTTTTTTTGAAAACTAAAGACAAATAAAGGATCCTGATTATACGTGATTTTTGTGACAAATTCGTAATATCGAGATTTGTCTATTTATAATCAAGATTCCCCTATCATATAAAGCTGCGACTATTCCGCAGATGGGTATCGCCGAGCAATAAACAGCAACACCAGACTGGTGGAAGAAAAAATCAGAAAGCCACACGCTAATGGCGTTACAGAATCATGATAAAACAGCCCCACGAGCGACGAAAACACCACGCCAATTAGGCTCGATGATGCTGACACAATGGCAGCACCCAACCCTGCGGTGCGACCAAGAGGCTCCATTGCCATCGCGTTAATATTTCCAAACAGCACCCCTTGGCAGAAAAACACCAAGATACCCAATGCCAAAAATAACCACAATGGCGGAACACCTTGATGCAATAAAGCACTCGCCAACATCACCAGCGCCGTGCCAGCCAACAAACACAAGGCCGATTTCACCAACAACGCCATTCCCAAGCGCATCACAAAACTGCCATTGGTAAAAGACGCCACCCCAGCGCCACAAGACAGTAAGGCAAAATACAAAGGAAAGTTATCACCGGTGCCGTAGATGTCTTGGAAAATGGATTGAGCAATACTCAGATACAACAAGAGCCCACTAAAGACACACCCTGTAATACCGATATAGCACATCACATCAATGCGTTTGAAAATCCCCAATGCATCGCGTATTAGGCGTGCAGGTTGAAGCGGTTGGCGTTGCGCTTTTGGCAGCGTTTCCTGTTGACGCAAAATCAGCCAGAGCGTGGCCACGGTTGCCTGTATTAAAAAGGCGACAAAGATCCAGCGCCAGCCACCCAACAACATGACTTTTTGGCCAAACCAAGGAGCGAGCATTGGCACGAAAATAAAAATCACCATGACATAGGACATGATTCTCGCCATCGCAGCGCCTTTATACAGGTCTCGAATCAGTGCCCTTGAGGCGATTTTCGGCCCAGCGACGCCAATCCCCTGTATCACGCGTCCCAATAACAAAATAGGCAAGCTTTGTGCGGTCATCGCGATCACAGTACCTAGCGCATAAACGCTGATTCCGATCAGAATGGTTTTACGGCGGCCAATCGCATCAGACAAAGGTCCAAAAATAATCTCACCAAACACCATGCCAAACACTAAGCCTGTGACTATCCATTGCGTCTGATGATAATCGGCAATATTAAAAGCGTCAGTAATGCTCGGAAAAGCCGGTAACACAGCATCCATGGTCAACGCCGTTAATGATGTCATTAGAGCAAAAAGTGCGATGAACTCTTTCTCTGGCAATCGTTTCTTAAGCGACGTTAGCGCTGATGTTTCCGAACTCGACATTCTTTCCCTCAATTCACAACAATAAAAAACGCAGTGTACGCGTCTAGATCTCTCTTTTACACTGAATTCGCCTTAACGAAGCGGCCATAAAAAGCATCCATGCCCATTCAGTACCTCAATTTTTAGACAAAAGAGCAAACGCGTCTTTCTGCATAGGAGCATGCATAAGACACTAGGCAAAAATACCTTCGCTAGGGAATGAAAAGTTCACTTACCGCCTATTTCAGGCTGTGCTTTAGGCGTGAATTTCGTATCATATTCTGCACCACAGTTGGCACGTTTTAGCGCTACGATGGCTCTCAAGAAAATTAGAAGGATTGCATGGAATTTATTTGGATATTATTTGCTTTTGTCTGCGGCCTCGCCGTTAAATTAATTAACTTACCACCACTGATTGGTTTCTTGCTGGCGGGCTTCTTATTAAATGCATTCGGTATGCAACCCAGCAACACCTTAGATTCTCTTGCTAACCTAGGCATTACCTTGATGCTGTTCTGCATTGGTCTAAAACTCCACGTCAAAGACTTATTAAAACGCGAAGTCTGGGCTTCAACACTAGGCCATATGGGAGTGTGGACTGTTTTACTGGTCGCTTTTTGCTTACTGTTAGGCAGTTTGAGTCTCCCCTTCTTCGACATACTGGATCTGAAAACCGCGGCTTTACTTGGCTTCGCCCTCAGTTTTTCCAGTACCGTTTGTATTATCAAACTGCTTGAGGAAAGCAGCGAATTAAAAACACGCCATGGACAATTAGCGCTGGGCATCTTGGTAATGCAAGACATAGTCGCGGTGATCTTCTTGGTGTTCGCCACAGGCAAAATACCCTCCCTTTGGGCGCTGGCGCTTTTTGGCTTATTACTCATTCGACCTATTCTTAATAAAATAGTCGACAAAGCTGGGCACGGTGAAATGCTGCCACTCACGGGGCTTTTTCTCGCGTTGGGTGGTTATGAGCTTTTCTACCTAGTCGGTGTGAAGGGAGATCTAGGCGCACTGGTTTTCGGTATTTTACTGGCATCCCACAGTAAAGCAGCGGAAATGAACAAAGCCTTGATGAACTTTAAAGACTTGTTTCTGATTGGCTTCTTTTTATCCATTGGTTTTACCGCGTTGCCAACCGTTAACATGCTTGTCATCAGTTTAATTATCACCTTGGCTATTCTCGCTAAGTTTGCCCTTTTCTTCGCCTTGTTCACCAAGTTGAAATTGCGCGGACGAACCTCTTTTCTGTCCTCGATTGTGCTGTCGAATTACAGCGAGTTCGGCCTAATTGTAGTGGCTCTTAGCGTGGCCAATGGCTGGCTGGCCAAAGAGTGGCTGGTAGTACTCGCGTTAGCGGTGTCTTTTTCTTTTATCATTACCAGCTTGTTGTACCGAAATGTTCATCGCTTGTACCGCAAAAACAAAGAAACCATTCGCCGTTTTGAAAGTGCAAAATGCTTACCCGAAGACGTATTTGTACAACCTGTTGATACGGAAATTTTAGTGGTCGGCTTAGGCCGTGTTGGCCGTGGGGCTTTTGAATCATTAAAGGGCTTGGTTGGCGATACCGTTGCCGGTATGGATGCAGACAGAAAGCGCATTACCCAAATGCAAGAAGACCAAGAAAATGTCTTCTACGGCGATGGCGAAGACGCCGATTTATGGGAGCGCCTAGACACCTCTAATATCCATCTGGTTTTACTGGCTTTGCCTGCGGCTGAAGACACAACCAATGTCGCCATTCAATTACGTAAGGCCAATTACACAGGCCAGATTGCGGCGATTGCTCGCTATCAAGATGAAAGAGACATCCTCATCAATAGCGGTATCGATAATGTCTTTAACTTCTATACCGAAGCCGGTACGGGGTTTGCGGAAGAGAGCTTAGCACTCATCCGTCAGGGCTAATCAAATTGTCTCTATCCTGTGGTTAACACCAAAAACGATGACATGGATGTCATCGTTTTTTTATGCCTCTTGTTTGTTAATAACGGCAACGACAGACTAGTCACCCTTCGCGATTTGAATTTGCACTCTCACCATTTCGGCCTGTGCCGTCAGCTCTGAATACAGCTTGATGTCACCGCTGCGCTGGGCTTGAATGGCTTTTTCCAGTAACTGTCCGTACTCTTTATCAAGCTTTTTCACCGGATCAGACTTTAAAAAAGAAAACATAACCACCTCTTTTATTGAAGACTTACCTAACAGTACGTCACTAACGTCATTTTGGATGATCAAAAATAATATTTGTGAACGCAGGACTCGCTTGTGCTTTGCGCTCAGTCGCGTCCTTAAGGATGTGCTGTTTTTCGCTATCCGACATGGAAGACCAAGCTAGGATTTCTTGTAATGAGCGAAAGCAGCCCAGACAGATGTCTTTTTCATTCAAACAGCATTGTCGAATACAGGGAGAAGAAACCGTCATACACACCTTCATGCTTAATGATGGACCTGTACTAAGTCTAGACTATTTTCTGTTCTTATCAGGTGTTGTTTTCAGTACCGCCTTAAAACGAAAAAACACTCATTCGAGTATCGAATGAGTGTTTTTTCGTGTGCTATATCTCCCGCCGAAAAGTCTTAACGAGAGATATAAGTTACCTTGCTAAAAGACTAACGGGAGCGGTTAAACGTCCAAGAAGTCCATAATGCCTTCGGCGGCTTTGCGGCCTTCATCAATGGCGGTTACCACCAAGTCAGAACCACGTACCATATCGCCACCAGCAAAGATTTTCTCGTTGGTGGTTTGGAACATGTACTTGCCTTTCTTAGGCGCTAGAACACGTCCTCGAGAATCGGTTTCAATGCCGAACTTCTCAAACCAAGGCGCCGGACTCGCTTGGAAACCAAACGCGACTAAAATGGCGTCCGCAGGAATGATTTGCTCACTGCCTTCTATCACTTCTGCACTACGACGGCCATTGGCATCTGGCTCACCCATTTTCGTTTCAACAACCTTGATGCCCTCTACTTTGCCATCACCGACAATTTCCACAGGCTGGCGATTAAAGAGGAACTGAACCCCTTCTTCACGCGCATTTTGAACTTCTTTGCGTGAACCAGGCATGTTTTCTTGGTCTCGACGGTAAGCACAAGAGACGCCCTTGGCACCTTGACGAATGGCCGTACGGTTACAGTCCATCGCGGTATCACCACCACCTAAGACAACCACTTGCTTGCCTTTTAGGTTGATGTAGTCGCTTTCGTCTTCTTCGAAATCTAGGCAATGGTTTACGTTAGAGATCAAGTAATCTAGCGCATCGTGGACACCCGGTAGATCTTCACCAGGGAAACCGCCTTTCATGTATTTGTACGTTCCCATGCCAAGAAACACTGCATCGTACTCTTCTAGAACATGTTCAAATGGCACATCATCGCCAACCGAGGTGCCTAATACGAACTCAACACCCATTTCTTCAAAAATCTCACGACGGCGCGTCATAACACTTTTTTCTAGTTTGAATTCTGGGATACCAAACGTCAGCAAGCCACCGATTTCTGGGTACTTATCAAACACGACAGGCTTAATGCCGTTGCGTACCAAGACATCGGCACAAGCGAGGCCAGCAGGACCCGCGCCAACAATGGCCACGGTTTTGTTGACCGGAACCACATTGCTCATATCAGGGCGCCAGCCCAAAGCAAAGGCGGTATCAGTAATGTATTTTTCAACAGAACCTATGGTCACCGCACCAAAACCCCCTTCACCCAGCGTACAAGCGCCTTCACAAAGACGATCCTGCGGACACACACGACCACAAACTTCAGGTAAAGAGTTGGTTTGATGGCTCAACTCGGCAGCTTCTAAGACACTCCCTTCACTCACCAACTTCAACCAGTTAGGAATGTAATTGTGAACTGGGCATTTCCACTCACAATAAGGGTTACCACATTCAAGGCAACGATGAGACTGCCCTTTGGCGTGCTCTTCCTCAAACGGTTTATAAATTTCGACGAACTGAGCCTTACGAGTAATTAAAGGCTTCTTCTTCGGATCTTTACGATCCACTTCGACGAATTGAAATGCATTGTTCAAGCGCTCAGTCATAAGCTGCTATCTCCTATGGCCGCTTGCAAGCAAGCGGCACTTCTCTCAAATGGGTCAAACTGATTCATTGATGGTGCCTAGCACCACATAGCAAGTTTTATTCTGGACGCTGACGAGTATTATCTAGCAACGCACCTAAGCTCGCGGCTTTTGGTTTTACTAGCCAGAATTTGCCAATGTAGTCATAGAAGTTTTCTAAGATTTCGTGGCCCCATTCGCTGTCAGTTTCTCGAACATATTCTTCAATCACACTGCGTAAATGAGAACGATATTCTTCGGTAATTTCTGTTCCTACACGCTGAATCTCAACCAGTTCATGGTTGTATTTGTCTACAAACGTACGGTCCATATCCAACACGTAAGCAAAACCACCGGTCATACCCGCGCCAAAGTTGTAGCCCGTATCACCCAGCACTGTCACCAGACCGCCTGTCATGTACTCACAGCAATGATCACCAGCGCCTTCGATAACCGCATGGGTACCAGAGTTACGCACCGCAAAACGCTCACCAGCAATACCCGCGGCAAATAACTTACCGCCGGTCGCACCATACAAACAGGTGTTACCAATGATGACAGTGTCTTGCGATTCGAAAGCCGACTGACGAGGTGGGCGAATCACCAGCTTACCGCCAGTCATGCCTTTGCCGACATAATCGTTCGCATCACCTTCTAGGTACATGTTCAAGCCGCCCACGTTCCACACACCAAAACTTTGTCCAGCCGTGCCCGTCAACTTCAAGGTTAACGGCGTATCGGACATGCCTTGGTTGCCGTAACGTTTGGCAATTTCACCAGACAAGCGCGCACCAATCGAACGATCACAGTTGGTTACTTTAAAGGCAAACTCACCACCTTCTTTTTCTTCAACGGTTGATTGCACTGTGTCCCACATTTTCAACGCTAACAAGCCTTTATCGTGTGGCGGGTTAAATGGCGCTACACAATACTGTGGTTTGTCGGCTGGGATGGCATCGTTCAATAAGATAGGCGATAAATCCAAACCTTGTTGCTTCTCTGTTTCACCAGGCAAGATGGTTAATAGATCCGTACGGCCGATTAAGTCTTGCAGACGAGCAACACCTAATTTCGCCAACCATAAGCGCGTGTCTTGAGCCATAAAACGGAAGAAGTTTTTGATCATTTCTACCGTGCCGATGAAGTGCTCATCACGCAACATTTGGTCTTGTGTTGCCACGCCTGTTGCACAGTTGTTTAGGTGACAAATTCGTAAGAACTTACACCCCATAGCAATCATAGGTGTGGTACCAAAGCCAAAGCTTTCTGCACCAAGAATCGCCGCTTTCACAACGTCTAGGCCCGTTTTTAAGCCGCCGTCTGTTTGCAGACGAATTTTGCCACGAAGGTCGTTAGAACGTAGCGCTTGCTGCGCTTCCGCCAAACCAAGCTCCCAAGGAGAACCTGCATGACGAATAGACGTCAATGGTGATGCTGCCGTACCGCCATCGTAACCAGAAATAGTAATCAAGTCCGCGTAGGCTTTCGCCACACCCGCAGCAATCGTACCCACACCAGGTTCAGACACCAATTTCACAGAAACCAGAGCATCAGGGTTCACTTGTTTCAAATCAAAGATCAGCTGAGCCAAATCTTCAATCGAATAAATATCGTGGTGCGGTGGCGGTGAAATCAATGTCACACCCGGTACCGCGTAACGCAAACGCGCAATCAACCCGTTTACTTTACCGCCAGGTAGCTGACCACCTTCACCTGGTTTCGCACCTTGCGCTACCTTGATCTGTAGCACTTCAGCGTTCACTAGGTATTCTGCTGTCACACCAAAACGGCCTGACGCAATTTGCTTGATCTTAGAACGACGTTCAGTGCCATGACGCGCTGGGTCTTCACCACCTTCACCTGAGTTAGAGCGACAGCCTAATTCGTTCATCGCTTGCGCAAGTGATTCGTGCGCCTCTGGAGACAAGGCCCCAAGCGACATACCGGCAGAATCAAAGCGAGGTAGAATCTCTTCTAGTGACTCAACATCGTCGATAGGAATCGCTTTGGCTTTATCTGACAAAGTAAACAAGTCACGCAACATTGACGCTGGGCGGTTATTTACCAACTCAGTGTAAGCGGTGAAATCTTCAAAACGACCACTGCCTACCGCAGTTTGCAGATTGCGCACCACGTCTGGGTTAAAAGCGTGATATTCCGCATCATGGACGTATTTAAGATAGCCGCCCTGCTGAATAGGTTTACGCAGTTTCCAAGCATTGTTGGCGACCGTCACTTGCTCGCGCTGGAAATCTTCAAAACGCGCGCCTTTAATGCGGCTTGGTACGCCTTTGAAACAAAGGTCCACCACTTTAGTGTCCAAACCAACCGCTTCGAATAATTGCGCGCCGCGGTAAGAAGCAATGGTAGAAATCCCCATTTTAGACAGGATTTTCATCATGCCTTTGTTAATGCCTTTACGGTATTTAACGTGACAAGCAATTGGGTCACCCAACACTTCGCCTTTATCCACCATGTCATTGATCAAACGGTAAGATAAGTACGGATACACCGCCGTAGCACCAAAACCTAACAAGACCGCAAACTGGTGAGGATCACGCGCAAAGCCAGTGTCTGCAATGATGTTCGAATCACAACGCAAACCGACAGCGGTTAGATGGTGATGCACCGCACCGACCGCCATTGGCGCCGGAATAGGCAAATAGCCTTTTTCGATATCACGATCGGTTAACACCACAATCACAGCACCATTACGAACGACTTCTTCAGCACTGATGCATAGGTTTTTAATCGATTGCTCTAAAGAGACTTCATCTGGGTTGTAGTTGGTGTTCAAACGAACCAAGCGGAAACGATGGTCATTCAAGGCCAATAATCGGCTGTATTTGCGTGGTGACAACACAGGCGAGGACAAAATGATTCGATTCGCATGCTTCGGCGTTTCTTCAAACAAATTACGCTCAACACCGATGCAGGTTTCTAACGACATCACCACAGATTCACGTAATGGATCGATAGGTGGATTCGTTACCTGAGCGAATTTTTGACGGAAATAATCCGTCACTGGACGAGTTTGACTCGACATCACGGCCATTGGCGTATCATCGCCCATAGAGCCTACGGCTTCATGACCGCTCTCTGCCAACGGACGGAAAATCTGTTCACGCTCTTCAAAAGACACTTGGAACATCTTCTGATACGTCAGCATTTCTTCTGCGGTAAAAGGTTCGAACTCAAGAGACGATTCTTCTAATAATGACTCAATGCGAATGGCTTCTTGCTTCAACCATTTTTTGTATGGGTGCGCCGCTTTCAATCGATTGTCGATGTCATTGGTATGCAGTACTTGGCCGGTTTGAGTATCAACCACAAGCATTTGACCAGGACCTACACGTCCTTTCGATACCACATCTTCTGGCTTGTAATCATAGGTGCCAATTTCGGATGCCAAGGTAATGAATCCGTTTTTGGTGATCACCCAGCGAGACGGACGCAGACCATTACGATCCAGCATACAAATCGCATGGCGACCATCGGTCATCACAAGACCCGCTGGGCCATCCCAAGGATCCATGTGCATTGAGTTGTACTGGTAGAAAGCACGTAACTCAGGATCCATGTTCTCAACGTTTTGCCACGCCGGTGGAATAATCAAACGTGCCGCACGGAAAATATCCACGCCGCCCGTCACCAAGACTTCTAGCATGTTGTCCATGGAAGACGAGTCAGAACCCGTTAAGTTAACCAATGGCTGCAAGTCTTGCAGTTCTGGGATCAATGGTGAACGCAGTTTACTACCACGCGCCAACGCCCAATTACGGTTGCCTTCAATGGTGTTGATTTCACCATTGTGCGCCAACATACGGAACGGTTGCGCCAACGGCCATTTCGGCAAGGTGTTAGTAGAAAAACGTTGGTGGAAAACACAGATCGCCGTTTGTAGCGCTTCGTTGCCAAGATCTTTGTAAAACACAGGAAGATCAGCAGGCATCATTAAGCCTTTGTAAGACAAAACCTTGTCAGACAAAGAACAAATGTAGAAATTTTCGAAATGTGATAATTCGATTTCAGTTTGACGACGAGCAACAAACAGACGCGTTGAGAAAGTACGGGCGTCCATACGGTTACTATCAACAAACACTTGCTCGATACGCGGTAAACATTCTTCTGCAATGCGACCAAGACAAGAAGCGTCCATTGGCACTTCACGCCAACCAACGACATTAAGACCTTGTTCTTGTAACTGCTTCGTCAAGACGCCACGCTGCTCTGCAGCGGATGTTTCATCTTGATCCAAAAAGACCATGCCGATGCCATAAAGGTCGGACAGTGTGTGACTAAATAAAGATTCGGCTTCGCCGCGTAGAAAGGTATCCGGCTTTTGAATAAGAAGACCACAGCCATCGCCAGTTTTGCCATCGGCAGCGATGCCTCCACGGTGTGTCATACATGTCAAAGACTCAATGGCTGTTTTCAATAACTCATGGCTTGCATTGCCTTCCATGTGCGCAATTAAGCCAAAGCCACAGTTGTCTTTGAATTCGCCAGGACGATAAAGACCTGCATTCATACACCAACTCCCACAGTTGAAACGTAAAGATATCAAATAGATCAGAAAATACTTTCTTGGTGATCAGGCTCGTAGAAAGTCGATCAATTGACTTTGAGAATGATTATTATCTGCCTTGTCAACCACCAAAAAGGAAAATGATCTTACCTCGCAGCGTGCGACTACTCAAATCAAGCTAACTGGTTTTACCGTCATTTCGAGGGTTTTTCACGTGGGGTTCAGTGCAATTAAAGGCTTCTAGGAGAATTATCTATGGTTGTGGATTTTCCAAACAGAAAATTCCACTGTGGATCTGTGTATTTCAGAGATAAATGGTTTTTTTATAAGAAAATGTCTTTTTTTGAAAAGAAATTAGTAGTGAAATCGTAAAAAACAGACTTCATACGTGATTTAAAAGCAAAAAAAGCGAGTAAAAACAGTGCATACGTCTGTTTCCAGTGGATTATTCTAGTTTTTGGATGTCTTGCTGAATGCTACGAGCACTGCGCGCCCAAGGGTTCAAATTCTTCAAATCTCTAGGCAAAGATTCCACTGCCGCAATGGCTTCGCTGCGATTTCGATACATACCGTACACCACAACATACCAATCTCGCCCTTTGTGTTTTGACTTAAAGTAGCTAAACACACTGATGCTGCCCTGAGATTTAATGAAGTCTTTCACCGTATCCAGATTATAAGTACCGAGTAGCTGCAAGGTATAACGACTTGGGCTTTGCGACAACCACCACTGTGTTTTATCAAATGGGTCGGCGGCTGGCGTTTTTTCAGTGACAGTCTGTTCCTTCTCAACCGGCATAGGCTGTAACACAACTTGAGGTCTGTCTTGGCTGAGGTTGGGGGTAATATCAACTGGCGTATCTTGGCGGATAGGCGCAACCGGAGCGGCTGAAATAGCCGGCTTCACAGGGGCGATTGATGGCGCAAGAGTAGCGTCTTCTGTGTCGGTAGGAATAGGCGGCAAGCCAAGACTCGGTTCTGAACCTATTTTACGTTGCATGGCATCAATTCTCGCAATGGTAGCGGAAGAAGATTGCCCTGCTCGTACTTCGGTTTTAGGACTCAAAGGAATGACATTACTGGTGCGATCAGCCACTTGGCGCTCTGACTCATCTGGGTCGCTGAATAAAACCGCGATCAAAATACCCAGCATGACAAAACACAGCAGCGCCATATGAACCAATGGAAAGCCCAACGCCAAATTGAAACGGCGACCAGGCTTAGCGCCTTTTGCGCCATTGCCCATCATCGACTGCGCAATCTTATTAATGGCACCAGGGTAACCGCCTGACTCTTGATAGATCTGTTTAATCTGCTTGTCATTAAATGGCAGATTAATGCTCCCACCCACCGTCCGAACACGATGCAATAAATAGGCTTTGGTTTGTTCTAGTGAATAAGGTGCAATGGTCAGCGTATGGCTAAGTTGCTCATAACGAGAACCTTGATAAGAATCGAGATTGCGTGACAATGGAAATTCTGTAAACAAGGCAACATGAGGAACGGATTGATTTTCGGTCGCCAGCGACATCATGTCTAACAACATGCTGACCGCATCGGTATTCAACTCTTGCGCATTATCAATCAAGATTAATGCTTTTTGGCCTTGCGCCTCTAAATCATGAGAGAATTTCAGCAAAGGCCCAAACGTCGCTTCGTTCGGCGGCTCTCTTAACTGTGTTGAAAAACCACTGTAAATGGCCTGCAGCAATTGCCCAGCCGTCATCAGCATACTGGCTTTTACTTGGCTAATAATTGTCGAATCGTCTTGATGACGAGCAAACTCCATCATAAACCGACTTTTGCCGCTGCCTTGTGGGCCTTGTATGACGGACAATAAATTACTGTAACGACTTAAATGCTCAAGCAGAGCCAGTTGCTGGTTACCTTCTTCTGAGGCAAAGTAAGCAGACATGTCTTTCGAGCCGAATGGGTCCCTCAGCGTCGCTTTAGGCGGCTGATTCAGTGCGCTTTCTAAGTCAAACTGAAAATTCGGTTCTGACATACTGGCCCTTTAAGACGACAGAGATCTAATTAAGAGGTTACTTGCTTACTCGCTTCCAATGCATCGGTAATACAGTCATCAAAATCGCTCATTGAAAAGTCTGACGTAACAATGGCATCGCCAAGAGCATCGAGCAGCACTAAACGCAAACTACCATCAAGCACCTTTTTGTCTAAGATCATCAAATCTTTAAACACACTTAATGTCATCACCGCTGGCGGTAAAGTAGGTAGTTTAGCTGCACGGAATAACGCCACGCTGCGATTCACATCTTGCTCAGAAATATTCCCTAAGCGCCACGACAAATCAACAGCCAGCACACACCCTGCTGCGACGGCTTCACCATGCAACCAATTACCATATCCCATGTGGGTTTCAATGGCATGACCAAAAGTATGGCCTAGGTTCAAAATGGCTCGAATGCCGCCTTCTCGTTCATCTTGTGCCACGACATTTGCCTTAGCCAAACATGAACGATAAATTGCATCGCTGATTTTATCATTATCCAACGCCATTAAAGCGTCAATTTCTTGCTCTAACCAATCAAAAAATGAAGCATCGCAAATTAATCCATACTTGATGACTTCTGCCATGCCAGCGGACAATTCTTTTTCTGGCAAGGTTAATAGTGATTGCGTATCTATGATGACGGCTTGAGGTTGATAAAACGCGCCTATCATGTTTTTACCCAGCGGATGATTCACGCCGGTTTTACCACCAACAGAAGAATCCACTTGGGACAATAATGTCGTCGGCACTTGAATAAAAGGTACGCCACGCTGATACGTCGCCGCCGCATAGCCCGCCATGTCACCCACCACTCCGCCACCTAAGGCAATAATCGTGGTAGTACGGTTATGCTTAGCTTCAAGTAGCGCGGTAATAATCTGGCCATAGGTATCCAGTGTTTTAAACGCTTCGCCATCAGGTAAAATGCAGGTGGCGACTTGATATGACTCGCTCAGCATCAACACCATGGCATCCAGATACAAGGGAGCCACTGTGTCATTGGTAACAATCATGACTTGTTTGCCATGAATTGCTTGATCAAAAAGATCCTTCTGTTGACGAATTCCGCTGCCTATATAAATAGGGTAGCTTCTCTCTCCTAACTCAACCGTTAACGTTCGCATTCTGTGCCTTGTTTTCTGATTTTAAATGACGTTTGATGGCCTCTAAAGCCTTATTAGCCACTGACTTAGGGTGCCGTGAATCGGTCTCAACAACCAAGGTAGCCACTTCGCGATAGAGCGGGTCACGAACCTTAAAAAGCGCGTTCAATGTCGCTTTCGGATCGCTCGTCTGTAATAACGGTCGGTGGTTGCTTTTCGAGGTACGATGTAACTGTTGCGACACGGAAGCATAAAGGTAAACAACAAGCGCATCACTGTTACTCAGCAACTCGCGATTTTCTTCACGCATCACAATACCACCGCCCGTCGCAAGAACAACGCAGTCTTGGTTATGTAACATGCACTCTAAGGCGTGAGTCTCTCGTTTACGAAAGCCATCTTCACCTTCTTTTTCGAAAATCCAAGGAATATCAGCCCCGGCATTTTCTTCTATGATTCGGTCTGAATCATAGAATTCTCTGCCCAATGAGTGTGAAAGCAAGCGACCTATTGTCGTTTTTCCAGCACCCATCGGGCCCACTAAAATTATATTGGGAGCTTTTATCATTGTATTCAATTACATCGGAATTAAGCAGATACAGGCTGCAGCCTAGTTAACTGACATTTGTAGCAGCTTTGGTGTAATAAATACAAGTAATTCAACCTTTTCTTGTTGTTCTGTTTGTCTTTTAAAGAATATGCCCAGAATAGGAATATCGCCTAAAACCGGAACCTTACTGGTTGTTTTAAAACGCTCTTCTCGAAAAATCCCACCTAAAACAAGCGTTTCTTGGTCGTTCACCACCACATGCGTTTTTAATCGATTGGTTTCCAAGCTAGGCACACCATTCACCAATTCCCCGACTGAGTCTTGATGAATCGTTAATTCCAACAAGATACGCTTTCCTTCTTTTACAAACGGCCTCACCTCTAACAACAAGGCCGCGTCGCGAAACTCAACATTAACCGTGTCATCGTCCACGGTTTGGTACGGTATTTCTGTACCCGATTCGATCCGAGCCAATTGGCCTTCTACGGCAACAATTTTGGGCTTAGACAATACTTTCGCCATGCCTTCACTTTCTAACATGTCTAAAGTAAACGACAACAAGTTCAAGCCGCTGCTGCCAGACACTGACAAACGGCTCGTTGCGGCTAATGCGCCAAGATCAATGGCGCCACCAATCGACGAGCGCACGCTGTTCGATAAGTTCGCCTGCCAATTCGCCCCAAATTGCGATTGGGCTGAGGTGCTCACCTGAGCAATTTGCGCACTGATTTCAATTTGTCGTAACGGCACATCCAGCCAATCTAATGTCTGAGCCAAACCTTCAACCGGCTGGCAATAATAAGTAATCAGCGAGTTGGTTCGCTCATCCACGATCAAAGAGATGGTCGGGTACAACACACTTAAATGACCACCGACGGCTTTCGCTTTGGCATGGCGCAACATCCAATACGCTCGCTGGCAGTTGGCTTTCTCCTCTTTTTTCAGCGCAGGCATCAACACGGCCACAGCGCCTTGCCAAGTCAAATCAATACTCGGATTTTGCGCGACGGCTTGCATCACTTCCCGCCAAGAAGCGTCTTTAATCGACAGGGTGAGTTGATCGTCTATGTCTGGGCTAATCACCAAGCTCTCCTGCATTTTCGACGCCAGCCAAGGCAACACTTCCTGTATTGAACGCGATTCAAAAAAGACATCCATCGCGAGCAGCCGTTGTGGCACCAAGAGCATCATCAGCGCTATGAATATCGGCCTTACCACCCCCTTTTCCAGTAATAAAGAGCGCATACATTTACTCCTTCATGCCATTGAGGTTGCGAACGGGTAATAGAAAGGCATCACCAGACGGTGCGACAAACGTCACTTGATCGGGCGAGACTCGCTGCACAGACAAACCCAAAGTCGGCAGCCAATCACCTTGTGCCACCCAACGTTTGGCCGATTGATAAGACAACAACGCAGACGCTTCTCCTTGAAACACGGCCACAGAGACCAATCGCCATTGCGCTAGAGCGCCAGACATAGCCACCTGACGAGCCGGAAGCCAATCTTGCTGAGGCTGTGATTTATTCGGCCTTAACACATCAAACAGCAAGCGCCCCTGCCAATGACCGTCCATCGTCAATGTCCAGCTGGCACTCACTAACCCTATTGCCACTTTTTCTTGTATTTTTTCCTGCACCGCTTGCCAGTGACTCAACAACATTTTTCCACTGACCGCCCATTGCGTCACTTCGCCTTTCTCGGTGTTCACCACACGAGTCTGCAATGTCTCTGATGTGAAAGAATTAGACGCTAGCAACTTGGCTTGGCGCTGCCTAATCTGGGTGTGCCCATCCATTCGTGCCTGTTGCTTATTATCATGCTGAACGTCGCTTTGATGGTATTGCCATAATGGGTACCAAGCGGCGATTTGCAGCACAACTAATAAGCACAACAAGGTTCGTGATGGCTGCGGCCACGCTTTAACGCGCAGAAACGAGAAGCTCCACATGCATCACCTCCAAAGCGTCTTCTGAAGCCCCCATTGAAGTGCCTTGGGGCGAAGTCGAGCTCACCTGCCAATGCCACGTTGGCTGCGCCTGTTGCCACTGCGTAAGCAATGTTTGCAGCCTGACCGTCGTCAAGGTTAAACGCGCTGAGGCGGTGTCTTTTTCACTGTGCAACGCAGACACTCTTACGTCATGGGGTAAGGCGCGCAATATCGTCAAGAACCTAGTCACAAACACAGTGCCTTGGGTCGGCAAGACAAGCTGCTGAGTGTATTTTTGACGCTGCGCTACTCGCTGCTTGTCTTGCTCATCGGTGAGGTAATAAAAATAGCCCAGCAACAAGCCGTGCACTAGCACACTCATTAGCACAAAAGCAGACCAACGATGACGTGTTTCCCGGCGCTTATCTTCCTCAGGTTGATATCGGGCTAACCCTTGGCGAGAGAGTAAGTAACAAGCGAAGCGACGTGTCGATTGTGCGTCCCATTGTTGCTGCGATATCAACTGATAACACCGATTGTCCGCTTGAAAAGGCTGACTTAGACAATCCATTAACATTTTTGAACAAGCGACTACATGCAATTGAACGAGGTCTTTGTTTAACTTAGTCACATGATGATGAAAGAAGATTTCATTGGGCGGTGCAAAGGTGCTTTCTGAAGCGAATGCTAACGCCGCCAATGGCGCTAATTTCTTTGATAATGGATGCTTTATTTGGTGCTCTGAAACAGACAACCAAGCATTAGGCACGACAATCAGCAGAGACTTTTTGTCTGCTAGATATTCATGGTCTAATAGTGATTGCAGCTCATTAAGCCGTTCGATACTCGGCAGAAATGTATCGTCTTTGGCGTTGAATGGAAGTCGCTCAGGCAAATGATTAGCCGCGTAAACATAGCACTGAGAGACAGTGTAAAATACGACACAGTCGGGGGATATTGGCTTCATGATTCATCCTTGAAATAATCAGCTCATTATTGTCTCGGTTTCCTAACCGAATACTGGCAAGATAACACGATTTGCTGCAAAGTTGATCAACTATGCGCCGCACAACTTCGTTATAATGTTATTTTTTTAATCCATTTGTATTGGATCTGTATGTTGAAAGTATTAAAAATCTTCTTTTTCTTGGCTTTGTTTGGTGCACTTTGTAGTGCTGTGATCACATTTGCTGTTTATGAAAGCGTTAAAGATCGCATCCCTACGGTGGCTCAACTAAAAGACATTGAGTTACAGATTCCATTGCGAATTTACACCGCGGACAATAAGTTAATTGGAGAGTTTGGCGAACAACGTCGTACGCCAATTACCTACGCGCAGCTTCCTGCCCAACTAGAACATGCTATTTTAGCGGCAGAAGACAGCAACTTTTATCACCACCCTGGCATTGATATTATGGGTCTAGGGCGGGCCGCAATGCAGTTGGTAACCACCGGACAAATTCAAGGCGGTGGTAGTACCATTACCATGCAAGTCGCCAGAAACTACTTTCTGTCGTTTGAACAAACCTTTACCCGTAAATTCACTGAAATCTTCATTTCTTTGAAAATGGAACGAGAACTCACCAAGCATGAAATTCTCGAACTGTATGTGAATAAAATTTACCTAGGCAAACGCGCTTATGGTTTTGAAGCCGCTGCACAGGTGTATTACGGCAAAAGCTTAAAAGACCTAGACCTAGCCCAATACGCAATGATTGCTGGGCTGCCAAAAGCCCCTTCGCGTTACAACCCAGTGGCGAACCCATCGAGAGCCCTCATCCGTCGTAACTGGATTTTGCAACGTATGCTGTCGCTTGGGTCCATCAATAAAGAGCAATATCAAACCGCCGTAGAGCAGCCTGTAACCGCTAAGGATTACGGCATAACACCCGATGTGGACGCCGGTTATGTGGCTGAGATGGTGCGCTCTGAGCTGCATGAAACCTATGGAGACAAACTGTACACAGAAGGCTTAACCGTCTACACAACCATTGATTCTAAGCGTCAAACCGCCGCCAATCAGGCGATCAATGATGGTGTCTTAAATTATGACATGAAACACGGTTATCGAGGTTCAGTAGCGACCCAACCAGAACTGCTCGACAAGTCATTAAAAGAACAAGAGAAAGCCCTCAATAGCTACAGCACGCTGCACATCTGGAAAGTGGGTTTAGTCCTCTCGACGACCGACCAATTCGCCAATGTGTTGCTTAGTAACGGCGACCAAATCACCCTGTCTTGGGACGCAATGAAATGGGCGAAGCCTTACATCAATGACGATGTACAAGGACCCGCGCCAAAAACCGTGGCCGACATTATGGTACCCGGTGATATCATCGACCTCAGACCAGACCCAGACCTTGGCTGGATCTTAACGCAGAAACCAAAACTACAAAGCGCCCTTATTTCCATCAACAGTAAAGATGGTGCTATTCAGGCGTTGGTCGGCGGTTTTAATTATTACGAAAACAAGTTCAACCGCGTCACCCAATCTAAGCGTCAACCTGGCTCCAGCTTTAAACCGTTTATTTACTCAAGCGCACTGTCTCGCGGCTATACAGCGGCAAGCCTTATCAACGACGCTCCGGTGGTGTTTGAAGATTCGAACCTAGATAAAGCATGGCGTCCAACGAACGACACTGGTCGCTTCTATGGACCAACGCGTTTACGCCCTGCGTTATATCGTTCACAGAACATTGTCTCTGTGCGCTTATTACAAGAATTGGGCATTGCACCAACGATCAAGTTTTTAACTCGCTTTGGCTTCAATGCAGACGAGCTGCCTCGCAACTTATCTCTGGCATTGGGCAGCGCCAGCGTATCGCCAATGGAAATGGCGACAGGTTATGCGGTCTTCTCAAACGGTGGCTATAAAATATCGCCGTATTTAATTGATCACATTACCGATCGCAACAACAGCACGATATTCCAAGCCACGCCAGATACCGTCTGCCGTACTTGCACCTTACTGGATAGCGACGCTCAAGATGGTCAGCCATCTGGCTTGTTCAATACCGCTCAAGGCGTGCAAAACCGCCCTGTTGCTGCACAGAAGCTGACACCTGAAGTGGATTACCTAATTTATGACATGATGCGAGATGTCATAAATTATGGTACTGGACGACGAGCACGCGTGCTGAAACGCCCTGATCTTGCGGGCAAAACCGGTACCACCAACGACGGCAAAGACGCTTGGTTCTCCGGCTATAATGGCAGCCTAGTCACCACCGTATGGAGTGGCTTCGATGACTCCACCAGCTTGGGTCGTGGCGCCTTTGGTAGTTCGGTTTCCTTACCGACATGGATTGACTATATGCGTGTCGCATTAGACGGTACGCCCTTGTCTTATGTGCAAAAGCCTTCAACATTAGTCACTGTTCGCATCGATCCGAAAACCGGCGAACGCGCCCTTCCGGGACAAAAAGACGCCATCTTCGAGATGTTCCGCAGAAACCACATCCCTGCGCAACGTCAGTCAGACTCTCTCAACTCAGAGAGCAGCCAAGACAATGATGCACAGCAAGAAAAGCAAACGGACAATGCTCTAGAAAATCTATTCTAGTCAGCACTGCAGATCTCACATGCTGCAGTAAAAAGCACAAAAAAGGCGGTGTCTCTTATCAAGACACCGCCTTTTTTAGTTCGCTATTCTACCGACTGTTTTATCGCCTGTAGAAGAAACGCTTAGCCACCGAAGTGGTCTAGATTCTCTAATGGGTAAAACGCTGGGTATGGAAGTGTTGCCACACCAGAATCAACCGCCGCTTGTGCTACTGCTGCAGACACAACATTCAACAAACGAGCGTCCATTGGTTTTGGCAAGATGTACTCTTTACCAAAGCTCAATGCTGCGCCGCCGTAAGCTTCTACAACGTCTGCTGGCGCTTCTTCTTTCGCAAGATCTTTCAATGCGTGAACCGCGGCCACTTTCATTTCTTCATTGATCTTAGTCGCGCGAACGTCTAAAGCACCACGGAAGATGAATGGGAAGCCCAACACGTTGTTTACTTGGTTAGGGTAATCAGAACGGCCTGTCGCCATGATCAAATCATCACGAGTCGAATGCGCCAATTCAGGATTGATCTCTGGATCAGGATTTGAACACGCAAATACGATCGGATTAGGCGCCATTTTGCTTAATTGCTCGCCAGAAAATAGATCAGGACCAGACACGCCAATGAAGACATCTGCGCCGTCGATTGCATCATCCAAAGTACGTTTGTCAGTATCGATCGCAAACATGGCTTTGAACTGGTTCAAGTCAGTACGACCTGAATGAATCACGCCTTTACGATCAAGTACAAAGATGTTTTCACGTTGTGCACCACACGCAATAATTAGCTTCATACAAGCCGTTGCCGCAGCACCTGCACCTAGACAAACGATTTTTGCAGAAGCGATGTCTTTGCCTTGAAGTTCAAGAGCGTTCAACAAACCTGCCGCTGTTACAATCGCAGTACCGTGCTGATCGTCATGGAACACAGGGATAGAACAACGTTCAATCAACTGACGTTCAATTTCAAAACATTCTGGCGCTTTAATGTCTTCTAGGTTAATGCCGCCATATGTGTTTGCAATACGAGCAACGGTATCAATAAAAGCTTGTGGGCTTTCAGATTCAACTTCCACATCAACGGAGTTAACGCCAGCAAAGCGTTTGAACAACAAACCTTTACCTTCCATAACAGGCTTACTAGCCAATGGACCTAGATTACCTAAGCCAAGAATGGCAGAACCATCAGAAATAACAGCAACAAGGTTGCCCTTACCTGTGTAGCGGTAAGCCGCTTCTGGGTCTTTTGCAATTTCGCGACAAGGCTCAGCCACACCTGGGCTGTAAGCTAAAGCAAGGTCACGTGCAGTTGCCGTTGGCTTAGTAATAGTAGAGCTCATTTTTCCAGGTACTGGATATTCATGGTAATCCAGTGCAGCTTGCTTTATATCTTCTGCCATTATGATGTTTCCGTCTATTATTTGGTGTTTTATATTAAATGCTTATATTACGTGAACCTTGTTCTTAAAACGTCTGAGTTAAGAAGGGTTCTTATTAGTATTATCGCAGAATAGTTTGCCTCAAAACGTCTTATAAATCACATTAAAAATGGAATCGTCTCACCCTCAGGATGAATTACGGTGTTCCCATGTCTAGAATGTCATTCGGGTGTTTCACAGGGAGAACCCAAGACGCATATTTTGAATGCCGACTGTTCCGCTTATGCTGCCAACCACGCACTTCAACTGTATGACCTTGGAGAAAAAATACTTTCTGAGCTGGCCAATAGTTTGCTGCGCTGGGCGGTAAGTTGATCACTAGACCTTGATTGGTTTCTAGCCACCAGCCACCTCGGTTATGAGTAATGGAGGTTATTGCTACTCGGGCGATTACAAAGCCAGCTTGTGGCTGCCATTGTAATGATTGCTGCCATACCCCTAAATCCGCATCACGAGCGGATTGCTCAGACGCTTGAAAACACGCCTGATAAGCAAGGTTAGGAGGAACAGCAATACGGTAACCTAGCCCTGCAGATAGTAACTGACTTGATAATGAAATACGATCTTTATCGAAAAGGTAGTAGAGATAGCGGCCGTATTTATCACGCCCGTCTTTACTGGGCTGTAGGTAAATATAACGCCCTGCAAGACGCTTGAGGAGCCGTGTCGCAGCCACGGCGAAGGGGTCATGATTGCCCTTCTTATGGTCTAATTCTGGCGTATTTATACCCACCAAGCGTACTCGGCGGCCATCCACTAAGGACAAGGTATCCCCATCTACTACCCGCTTTACTTGGGCGCGTTCGACCGCACCAGAAGCACGGCACAGGTCATTACCATAAGCAGTAGAAAGGGACAAAAACAAAAAAAGCGCCAAGAAAACTTGGCGCTTTTTTTGAACTATTGCTTTCATTCGGCCAATTACTTAGCTGAACGACGTGCTCCGAAACGCTTGTTAAAGCGATCAACACGACCACCGGTATCCAACATTTTCTGTTGGCCAGTGTAGAATGGATGACATTGGCTGCATACATCAACGTGCATGTCTTTACCTAAAGTTGAGTTTAGGTTCAACGTGTTACCACAAGTACAAGTAGCAGTAATTGCAGTGTAATTTGGGTGAATATCTTTTTGCATTTTATTTACCTTCAAGTTTGGTGTGCCGCCACTTGATCGACATAAGGGCTTTCGCCTCGTCAAGCACCGCACGATTCGTTGTACAGACATTGTACAGTGGTACCAAGAGCGCGTATTTTAGGGCTCTATTGGTTATTCATCAACCTTTTTATGGTGCTTTCTCTAAAAAATCACACTCGCACCCAATGGCCACTCTAACGTACACTAATAAGTGTATTGCTCCCTGACCGTTTTCTCTAGATAAGGCCACAACAAACGCATGCAAGAGGCACTTTTAACACCTTACCCCTTCGCCCAAGTCGCTTTGCCTGTGCCAATGCGCACCTTATTTGACTACAAGATCCCCAAAGCCATGGCTCTGCGCCATCGTCTGATGCCCGGCATGAGAGTAAAGGTTCCTTTTGGCAAAAGTAGCCGCTTAGGCGTCATTGTTTCTTTCAGTGAGCAAAGCCAATGGGACGAGAACAACATCAAGCCCATTACCTCCTTACAAGATGAGACTGCGGTCATCCCAAATGAGCTCATGGCGCTGTGTAAATGGGCGGCTCGCTATTATCACCACCCTATCGGCGACGTGATCTTTCACGCTTTGCCGGTCTTACTACGCAAAGGGGAAAACGCCGAATTTCGTACCGAAAACTGGTGGTTCACCACACCAGAAGGGCAGCAAAAAGACCTTGAGTCTCTGAATAAAGCGCCCCGCCAGCAAGACTTTTTAAAAGCGGTACAGCAGCACCCTAATGGCATGAGCCAAAATGCCATTTCTTCACTGTCGCTCTCACCCAGCGCAGGCAAAGCCTTAGAAGAGAAAGGTTTATTACGCCGTGAACAGCGCTCATTTAATAAGGCCGGAGAAAAACACACTCACCAAACCCAAGTACCACCAGTGTTAAACCAAGAGCAACGACTCGCCACCGATCATTTACTGGATATGGCATCGTCTTTTGGGGTCGCGTTATTAGATGGTGTCACTGGCAGTGGGAAAACCGAAGTTTTCTTACGGGTAATGGAAAAACTGATCGAAGATGGCAAACAAATCTTGGTGATGGTGCCTGAAATTGGCCTGACTCCGCAGACGCTAAAACGCTTTGAAAGTCGCCTTCATACGGACATTGTGCTCATGCATTCACACATGAGCGACCGCGAACGATTGGACGCTTGGTTACTGTCGGCCAGTGGCCACGCTAGAGTGATTATTGGCACGCGCTCTGCGGCCTTTATACCGGCTCCGAATTTAGGTTTGATCGTCATCGACGAAGAGCACGATGCTTCTTACAAACAACATGAAGGGTTTCGTTATCATGCCCGCGACCTGGCGATTAAACGCGCACAAAGCTTAAATATTCCTGTGTTGCTGGCGTCCGCTACGCCCTCTTTTGAAAGTCTCGCCAACGCCCTACAAAAACGCTTTGACTGGCTAAGGCTGCGTCAACGGGCAGGCAATGCTCAGATTCCCAAAATGGAACGCGTCGACTTACGCGGCCAAACACTGGTTAACGGTTTTAGTCAGCACGCTCTGGAATCCATGAAGCAATGCCTTGATCGGCAAGAACAAGTGCTGGTGTTTTTAAACCGCCGTGGCTATGCACCCACGTTAATGTGTCATCAGTGTGGCTGGATCGCCAGCTGCGATCATTGCGATGTGAATTTAACCGTGCATAAACGCGCCAACAAATTGCACTGTCATCACTGCGACGCTCAAAAAGCACTTTTACATACCTGCCCAGAATGCCAATCCGATGAGCTGTTTACCGTTGGCGAAGGCACCGAACAAATCGAAACGCAACTGACGGCGCTCTTCAAAGAAGTGCCTATTCTGCGTATCGACCGCGACAGCACGCAACGAAAATCCGCGATGACACAACTCACGCAGAAAATACACGAGCATAATCAGGCAATTTTAATTGGCACACAAATGCTCGCCAAAGGGCATCACTTTCCTAATGTCACCTTAGTGATTGTCATGGATGCTGACGCAGGTCTATTCTCGGCTGACTTTCGAGGTATGGAGCGCACCGCCCAGCTGATCACTCAGGTGGCAGGACGAGCCGGTCGCTCGAAAAAACCTGGCCATGTGTTATTGCAAACCTATCACCCTGATCATGCAGCGATCGAATGCTTGTGTAATCTTGGTTATGAGCATTTTGCGATCGATGGCTTAGCCGAGCGCAAAGCGCTGTCCTTACCGCCGTTTTTTCATCAGGTGATTGTGCGAGCCGAGTCAGGAAATGAACAAGAAGCCATGCAATTACTTGCGGCCATGAAGAACAACCTCACCCCCCAGTTCCCAGAAGGTTTATTTTCTGTGGGTCCCTACACAGCGATCATTGTTCGTAAGGCGGGGCAACACCGCGCATTGCTCTCTATTAAGTCCGCCAACCGAGCCCCATTGCATCAAATCACCGCGCTGATGACGAATTGGTTGGAGCAAGCAACACGGCAACATAAAATTCGTTTTGCGATTGACGTAGATCCACTGGAAACTTACTAGCCAAGTCCGCATAATGTGCGCAGTTTCTTAAAAAGCCAAAAATATGTTTGATTTTGTACAAATTGCAACCAAAGGAAGTAGCCCTAAGAAAGGCGCAACTCGCCGTTCTCCCGCCCCCGCTAAGCGCAAAACGCCTTGGTGGTTATGGCTGATCGTTCCCACTATTCTAATTGCTTTTATCTATGGTTTGACGCAATTAAGCCAAGTTAAAACCCCAGCTAAGGCAACCCCGGTACGAGTACAGCCGGTAGAACACAAAGCGGCCAACGTCGAAGTCAAAAAAGCGGCACCTAAAAAATCCGACGTCAAAAAGAAAGAGTCGTTTGATTTTTATCAGATTTTACAAGACAGTGAAGTCGATACCAGCCACGTTGACGCGTACCAATTCGAACCACGTGGCGAGCAAGATTTTTACTACATGTTACAAGCGGCCTCATTCCGTAACTCTAAAGACGCGGATCGCATGAGAGCCAAGTTGATTCTCGCAGGCATGGTCGACACCAATGTTCGCCAAACCATCAGCACCAAAGATGGCAAGCCTTGGTACCGTGTTGTGATTGGCCCATTCAATGACCGTTCGAAAATGAACCATATTGAAGACAAGCTGGTTGATATGCGCATTGAGGCTTACTCCTACAAAGTGAAAAAAGAACTGCAATCTAAGTAATCATCGCGCATACAAAGTGAAAGACACTTCTGTATGCGCATTTCGCTTGAAAACTCTTCTCACTGCCCCCACCTTGTTAGAATCGAATTTGGAGTAGACCATGACAACGATTCTTACAGTACGCAAAGGCAATCAAGTCGTCGTAGGCGGCGATGGACAAGTCTCTTTAGGCAACACCGTGATGAAAGGCAACGCCCGTAAAGTGCGCCGTCTATACCGTGGTGAAGTGATCGCAGGCTTCGCAGGCGGCACCGCTGATGCATTCACCCTTTTCGAACGTTTCGAAGGACAACTCGAAAAACACCAAGGCCATCTGGTTCGAGCCGCAGTCGATCTAGCAAAAGACTGGCGCTCCGATAAAGCGTTGCGCCGTCTTGAAGCCATGCTCATCGTTGCGAACAAAGAAAGCACACTGATTATTACAGGCACAGGCGACGTGGTAGAACCACAGCATGGTGCATTGGCCATCGGTTCTGGCGGTAATTACGCAGAAGCAGCGGCGCGCGCCTTGATCGATAATACGGATCTTACGGCGCGCGACATCGTCGAAAAAAGCCTCAACATTGCCGCTGATATCTGTGTCTTCACCAATCACAGCTTGACCATCGAAGAAGTCACCATCGACTCACAGCTTGAAGATCAGTCAGCCACGTCCAACAAAGAATAAGCGAGAGAACTCAACATGAGCAGCATGACCCCAAGAGAGACGGTTAACGCACTAGACAATCATATTATTGGCCAACAAAAAGCCAAACGCGCCGTCGCTATCGCCTTGCGTAACCGCTGGCGCCGCATGCAACTTCCTGAAGACATGCGTGCAGAAATCACCCCAAAAAACATCCTAATGATAGGCCCAACTGGGGTGGGTAAAACTGAAATCGCCCGTCGTTTGGCAA
Organism: Marinomonas sp. NPDC078689; assembly: GCF_044542435.1. Classification (NCBI taxonomy): domain Bacteria; kingdom Pseudomonadati; phylum Pseudomonadota; class Gammaproteobacteria; order Oceanospirillales; family Oceanospirillaceae; genus Marinomonas; species Marinomonas sp. NPDC078689. The sequence goes on from NZ_JBITUJ010000010.1 coordinate 82,489, forward strand.
AACTATCCAACGCGCCTTTCATCAAGATCGAAGCCACTAAATTTACCGAAGTCGGTTACGTTGGTCGTGATGTAGAATCGATTATTCGCGACCTAGTCGAAATGGCGATCAAGATGCTACGCGAACAAGAAACCGCCAAACTTCGCCATAAAGCAGAAGACGCGGCAGAAGATCGTATCTTGGACATTCTACTTCCGCCTGCACGCGGTGGTGATCCAGAATTAGAAGACAACAGCACGCGCCAAACTTTCCGCAAAAAACTGCGCGAAGGCAAACTGGACGACAAAGACATTGAAATTGACCTAGCCGATGCGCCGATGGGCGTTGAGATTATGACGCCACCTGGCATGGAAGAAATGACCAGCCAGTTGCAAAACATTTTCTCTAGCATGGGTTCACAAAAAACCAAAAAACGTAAACTGAAAGTCAAAGAAGCGCTGCGTCAGGTTAGAGATGAAGAAGCCTCTAAATTGGTTAACGAAGATGAGCTAAAAGCCCGTGCCGTTGAAGCGGTTGAGCAAAACGGCATAGTGTTTCTAGACGAGATCGATAAAGTAGCGAAAAGCTCAGAACGCTCCGGCGGCGAAGTGTCTCGTGAAGGCGTACAGCGCGACTTGCTTCCATTGGTCGAAGGCTGCACCGTCAGCACCAAATACGGCATGATCAAAACGGACCATATCTTGTTTATCGCCTCTGGTGCCTTCCACCTTTCTAAGCCATCGGATTTGATCCCTGAGCTGCAAGGTCGTTTGCCTATTCGCGTTGAATTGGATGCTCTAACCGTGAACGATTTCGAGCGTATCTTGGTCGAACCAAGTGCCTCTTTGACACAACAGTACATTGCGTTAGCATCGACGGAAAACATCAATATCAACTTCACCACAGAAGGTATTCACCGCATCGCGGAGATTGCTTTCCAAGTGAATGAGCGCACAGAAAACATCGGTGCTCGCCGTCTGCATACGGTATTGGAACGTTTGCTGGAAGAAGTCTCTTACTCCGCGAGTGACATGCCGGATGGTCAAGCCGTCGACATCACAGCCGCGTACGTGGATGAGCAGCTGGGTGCCATCGTCGAAAACGAAGACCTAAGCCAATACATTCTTTAATCATTACCACTAGGACAGAACATCATGACGCCAGCACCAACCAAGATTCATTACCATAAGCAATCTCGTGAATTGGAGCTGGCGTTTGCTGATGGTCAGTCTTTTCGTCTGAGCGCGGAATACCTCCGCGTTCATTCCCCTTCTGCTGAAGTGCGTGGCCATGGCTTGCAAATGCCGATCCTGCAATACGGCAAAAAAGACGTCACCATTCAAAATGTCGAAGGCGCTGGCAATTACGCGCTCAAGATCAGCTTCAACGATGGCCATGATACTGGGCTTTATACCTGGGAATACCTGTATAATCTCGGCAAAAACCAGGATGAACTCTGGAAAATGTACCTAGATCGCCTTGAAAAAGAAGGTCAGACGCGGGACACTTCCGTCATCCAGTTGCATCAGCTTTAAGCGCACACTTTTCGCATCTAAGCTTTCAACCAGCATCGCTTCATACCATTAGGAATTAACATGAGCTCCCTTAGCCTGTCTGCTATTAGCGCGATTGAACACGCTATTAACCTTGCCCTTAAGCAAGATAATCCTTCGCAAGCGCGTCTTAGTAAATTGGCTGGTCAGCAGGTTTTTCTGTATATCGAAGACTTTTCTCTGATTCTACAGGTTCACATTCTTGAAGTAGGCGTGATGCTGCATCGTCCAGAAAGCCTTGACGAAGTGGAACTTGATCCACGCTTGGACACGCTCGTCCAAGGCCCGAGTTCCGCCTATCGCAAGCTACTTGAAGGCGACGGTTTTTTTGATGGCGACTTACGCATTCAAGGCAATGCACAAGCGCTAATGACATTGCATAAAGTAATGGAAAACTTTGAGTTGGATTGGGAAGGGTTACTGGCTGATTACATCGGTGATCTCCCTGCGTCTGCGCTCGCTCGCCTATTGCGCAAGCAATGGTCTTGGAGCAAAGAAACCGCCACCAGCTTGCAGTTACAGCTCGTTCAACACCTACAAACGAACAGCCAATTATTGCCCAGCAAAGTGGAATTCGACACCCTAGTCGACGACATTGAACGTTTTGGTACGTCACTGGATCGCGCCGAAGCCAAACTGCGTATTATGGCGCGTAAACACGCACAGTAACGCGTTAGCGGATGCCTCATAGGGCACACGTCACCTACAACAAAAACGCTTAGGCTCTGGGCGTAAGCGTTCTCCTGCTTACGCCTTCCGACTTAAATACACCCCAGCAATGGTCACCACAAAACCCAATAGCTGAATCAGCGTCATGGTCTCATCAAACAGAAAATAGCTTTCGATGGCCGCCAGAGGTGGCGCCAGCAATAAAAACGCCGACACCTGCGATGCTCGACTTCTTCGCAATAGCCAGACCATCAAGAACACACCGCCCCCCGACAGCACCACAACGCCCCAAGCAACCAGTGCAAAAGATTGCCACTCCATGACAAAAACACTTTCCCCGAGGAACAGCATAAAGCCACAGGACACCACGCTGGCACCGAAATTTTGAATCGCCATTGAGCTAAAAATATCAGAAGAGGAAATCGACATTTTTTGATAGGTCACACCCACAGAAAGCGCCACAACCGCAATGCAGCCCAACAACAAGGTCCAGATTGAAACACCGCCCTGGTTAGCGTCCAGTTCCAATGCAGGGCTTACCACCAGCAGCAAACCAAACATGCCAACAAAGATACCTACCATCCCTCTTGCCGAGGTTTTCTCTTTGATCAGCAGAAACGCTAATACCATCACCAGCGCAGGCTGTAATGCGCCAATTAACGCCATCATACCGGCGGGCAAACCTTTGGCGATCGCCACATAGGCAAAGCCAAGATAAAAGCCATTCATCAGCATGCCTGCAATAATGTGCTTAGGCAGATCTTTCCAGCTTGGAAAGGGCCGACGCAGCAGCAAAGCAATCGTCAGAAACAACAAGCCTGCACAAAGAAAGCGAAGGCTCAAAAATACATTCGGATCAATTTGGCCAACGATCAGCTTGCCAGTAATAAACCCAGCAGACCAAATCAACACCAAGAGCATAGAGAGCAGCGCCATTCCCTTTCCTTTCTTCCATTTATAAAGAATCGCTTCTTTGCAGAAACTTAGCGGTTAAATACGCCTTTTATTTCGCGGCTGTCTAAGCCTAACCCGATCAAAAAATGCAAACGCGCAAACACCGCTTCATAGGTCATGTCTTTGCCTGAGATAACGCCTGTTTTGGCAAGGCCTGATGTGTCTTTATGATCATTATCAGCAACACGGCCCGAACCACACTGGCTGACCTTCACAATCACGACGCCTTGATCGACAGCACTTTTTAACACCTCAAGCAGCGCTTGATCATTCTCGGGCACAGTGCCAGCACCGTAGCTTAACAACACGGCTCCTTTCACCTTGTCATTGAGCAGACCTTGCCAATGAAGCGCTTGTACTCCAGGGAAAACCGGCAAGATAGTGACGGCTCCGTACTCCATGTTCGGAATGCGGATTTTCATCGGCGGCTTAATAAGTAACTGGGCAAAACTGCTGTCTCGCCATTTCCAGTCGGATTCTAAAACCCCGTATTCAAGCGCGTTAACCGAACGAAAAGCTTGCCAAGTGCCGATGTGTGATTGATGGGCACGATCGCCATCGATCAAGCGGTTACCAAAAAACAAAAACACGCCTTTTAACGCCGCCTCACACGCCGAAATAGCGCCCAACACATTATTCATCGCATCGCTGCGTGCTTGAGACATGGGCACTTGAGACCCGGTGACTATGATCGGCTTTTTACTCGGGGCAATCATGTAGAACAAGGCCGCCGCCGTATACGCCATGGAGTCTGTGCCATGCAGCACAATAAACGCATCGAAATCTTCCCATTTACTTTCTATATCACGCGCAATGTTCTGCCAATCTTTCGGCGTCACATTCGCGCCAGCCATAAGATTGTCATAGCTCTCTACAACAAAATCATGATCAAGATCCGCCGTCTGGAGCTGTGCGGCGAGTTGTCCTGCAAAAGCATCATTAGGCACCAGTCCCTTGTCTGATGGCATCATCCCCATCACACCACCTGTGTTTGCGATATAGATTTTCATAGACTTCTTCCATTCCTCGATTAATGTGCTTTTTATTCGTCTCTTATTGTCTTCGCTCTCTTTAAAAAATAAAAAAGGCGCTGACCTAAGAAGGTAGCGCCTTTCGCTTATCGATTAAACCATTTACTGATGAAACCATTTACCGATTAGACAAGAGCCTCGTGAACATTACATGCGTTCTAGCGTTTCAATGCCCAGCAAAGCCAAACCTTGCTTCAAGGTAGCTGCCGTATTCAAGGACAATTGCAAACGGCTGTTTTTCACGCTGTCTTCTGCGTTCAGGATTGGACACGCTTCGTAGAAAGTCATGAAAGTACCAGCCAAGTCATATAAGTAAGCACATAAGAAATGCGGCATACCGTCGTTGGCAACCTGTTGCACGGCTTCTTCAAATTGGCACAACTTCATGGCCAAAGCTCGCTCTTGCGCTTCGACGATGGCAATGTCACCTGTTAGGCTCTCTACATCGATCTCAGAGCGTTTAACGATACTGGCAATTCGTGAGTAGGCATACAACAAATAAGGCGCTGTATTGCCTTCAAAACTCAACATAGAGTCCCAGTTGAATACATAATCACTGGTGCGGTTTTTTGATAAATCGGCGTATTTCACAGAAGAAATACCCACCACACGACCAATGTTACGCAACTCTTCTTCGCTCATGTCTGGGTTTTTAGACGCCACTAACTGATAAGCACGTTCTTGCGCTTCTTCTAGTAACGCAGACAATTTTGCCACACCACCAGAACGCGTTTTAAACGGCTTGCCATCGCTGCCCATAACGGTACCAAACGGCATGTGTTCCAATCGCGTTTCAGGTTTTACAAAACCCGCTTTACGCGACAAGGTGAAAATTTGTTGGAAGTGCAATGACTGACGAGCGTCTACAAAGTACAACACACGGTCTGCATTTAAGGTGTGCTGACGGAAACGTACCGCGGCCAAATCCGTCGTCGCGTACAAGAAGCCGCCACCTGTTTTCTGTACGATCACAGGCGTGATTTCACCGTCTTTATTGGCGAATTCGTCCATGAACACACACTGTGCGCCATTCGACTCTTTCAACAAGCCCTGCTCTTGCAGGTCATTCACTACATTTACCAAATCATCGTTATAGGCACTTTCTGGCATCACATGTTGACGCTCTAAAGAAACACCCAACATTTTGTAGGTTTCTTCACAGTGGGTTAACGAGATATTGATAAACTCATCCCACAATGCCAAGCAATCTTCGTTACCTGACTGCAATTCAACCACAAGTTCACGGGCTCGTTTAGCAAACGCTTCGTCGTCATCAAAACACGTTTTAGCAGCGCGGTAGAAGGTCTCAAGATCAGACAATGCCATGCTGATTTCAGAGTTCTCAGCACGCAGACGCTCCATGTACGCCAGCAACATACCAAACTGTGTACCCCAATCACCCACATGGTTTTGACGCACGACAGTGTGACCTAGAAACTCCAAGGTGCGCACAACCGCATCGCCAATCACGGTCGAACGAAGGTGACCCACGTGCATTTCTTTCGCCAAGTTTGGAGAAGAGTAATCCACGACCACAACTTCTGGAGAGTCTACTTTATCAATGTCGAGATGATCGCTGCTGCGTAGCTCGGCTAATTCTTTGCCCAACCAAACATTTTTCAGGAAGACATTAATAAAACCAGGCCCAGCAATTTCCACTTTCTCTGCCACATCAGACAGGTCCAGTTTATCAATAACCACTTGTGCTAATTCACGAGGATTGGTTTTTAGCGCTTTAGCAACGCCCATAATGCCATTGGCTTGGTAGTCACCGAATTGCACTTTAGCAGATTGGCGAACAAGCGCTGGAGAGCCATCAGGCGCACCAGCTGCGACCATTGCCGCTTGAATACGTTGATTCAGAAGGGTTTGAATATTCACAGGAGACCTTTTAAACAGTAGACAATCAGCTCATTCGAAGCGACTGCCAGAATCACACAACCCTCTGCTCATGTTCACAAACAGAGGGCTGAATTCAGAAAGTTAGAGTGCGGTAATGATAACCGATTTTCACGTTTTTAGCGAAAGAACAGCTTGCACGCTTCGTTGTTGTTTTCATCTTCGTAAGGGTAGCCCAACTCGTCCAAATAATGGGTCACGTCAGTTTCTTCACCCACCGCCTGCAAACCAACCAATACACGTCCGTAAGCATCGCCATGGTTACGGTAATGAAACATAGAAATATTCCATTGCCCGCCCAGTGTGTTTAAAAACTTAAGCAAGGCACCAGGGCGTTCGGGAAACTCAAAACTGTACAGCAGTTCGCCCTTGTCGCTACGTAAGTGACCACCAATCATATGGCGCACATGGACCTTAGTGGTTTCATCGTCTGTTAGGTCGATGATTTCGTAATCTTTGAGGTCTGCCAACAAGTCCTGACGACTATGAGGGCTGCCACCCAATGCCACGCCAACATAAATAACGGCTTGTTTGTCATTGCCATAGCGGTAATTAAATTCAGTAATATTACGGCCGACCAAGGCTTGGCAGAAATCTTTAAAGCTGCCTGGCGCTTCGGGGATTTTAACGGCAATAATGGCTTCACGCTTTTCGCCCAGCTCGGCACGCTCAGAGACATGGCGTAGGCGGTCAAAATTCACGTTCGCCCCGCTGTTAATCGCCAATAAGGTCTGACCTTTCGCGCCTTCGCGTTCAATGTACTTTTTCAAACCCGCTAGGGCACAGGCGCCAGCAGGCTCAGTGATGGCGCGAGTGTCATCGTAAATGTCTTTGATCGCCGCGCACATCTCATCGGTCGTCACGGTAATGACTTCATCCACGGTGTTTTTCGCGATCTCAAAGGTATTTTTGCCAATTTCTGCAACCGCCACCCCTTCGGCAAAAATACCGACCGTGGCTAAGCGCGTTGGCTCGCCTTTTTCTAACGCCGCTTTGAGACACGCCGCGTCTTGAGGCTCAACACCAATGATCTTGATGTCAGGACGAAGGTACTTAATGTACGCCGACACACCAGCAATCAAACCACCGCCGCCAACTGGGATAAAAATGGCGTCTATATCGCCTTCATGTTGACGCAGGATTTCCATACCTATGGTGCCTTGACCGGCAATGGTATCGAGATCATCAAAGGGGTGAACATACACTTGGCCTGTCTTTTCCATGATTTCACGCGATTTCGCCGACGCTTCATCAAAGGCATCACCAAACAATACCACCTCAGCACCGTGGTTACGTACTGCGTTCACTTTCACTTCAGGTGTGGTCGCTGGCATCACAATGGTCGCTTGAATACCAAGCTTTTTCGCAGCCAACGCCAAGCCTTGCGCATGGTTACCAGCAGAAGCGGCAATGACGCCGCAAGCGCGTTCTTCGGCGGTTAGCTGACAAATTTTGTTGTATGCCCCACGAATTTTGAACGAGAAAACAGGTTGTAGATCTTCGCGCTTCAAAATAATCTCGTTGCCTAATCGACTAGAAAGTTGATTGGCGCGAGTCAGTGGTGTTTCTACGGCCACGTCGTATACACGCGCCTGTAGAATTTTTTTGATCATGGTATGGGGCATAATGCTTCCTAAGCGAATTACAATGACCAGTGTGGCGATTCATAAAAATCCCATCACTGATATCAGTCATCTAAAAAAACGGAACATGAAATATACTCTTTCGCCTTGTATCGCGCAAAGACAGATCCCCTTTACGGCTAATAAAAAGCGCAGCAAATTGGCAAATTGGCTATTTTTTTCGGGCTAACATTCCCCCATCGATATGCTTATAATATGACCACCCTCAGAGGAGGCTATTTGCGAGAAAATAGCCCCGCATAAAACATAAGAAAAGGCTCTAGAAGCATGACCCAAGACGAACTTAAGCAAGCAGTAGCAGAAGCCGCTGTTGAATACATTCTGCCAATGCTAGACCGCGACACCATTGTCGGCGTTGGTACCGGTTCTACCGCCAACCTTTTTATCGATGTCCTTGCTAAGCACAAGCAGATGTTTGATGGCACAGTGGCTAGCTCAGAAGCGTCCGCTGAGCGACTAAAAGGCCACGGCATTCCTGTTTACGAGTTAAACAGCGTGCCTGAGATTCGCGTCTATGTAGATGGAGCCGATGAGTCTGATCACCACTTACACCTTATTAAAGGGGGTGGCGCCGCTCTTACTCGTGAGAAAATCGTCGTTGCGTGCAGTGAGCTATTCGTTTGTATTGCCGATGAATCGAAACTGGTCAATGTCTTGGGCGACTTCCCACTACCCGTAGAAATCATTCCAATGGCGCGTGGTCATGTTGCCAGAGAAATGGTCAAACTAGGTGGCGACCCAGTCTACCGTGAAGGTGTGGTTACGGATAACGGCAACCACATTTTAGACGTTTACAATCTTGATATTCTTGACCCTATCGCACTCGAAAAAAGCATCGATGGGATTGTCGGTGTGGTCACCAATGGCTTGTTCGCAAAACGCTCTGCGGATGTGTTGTTACTGGCGACAAAAGAAGGCGTGAAAACGCTGAAGAAATAAGCGCCGCACGACGCTTATCAAAAAAACTGCTTGAAAAGTCGCTGCCTAAAACCAGCGACTTTTTCGCATAATGACAAACTGGCCCACGCCCAAAATCGCCAATACACCACAGAACAACCAAAAGGCCGCACCACTTTCAGTCCCCGGCATGCCACCAATATTGATGCCAAATAAACCGGTTAGAAAACCTAACGGCAAGAAAATACCCGACAAGATCGACAACACATACATGCGTGCGTTCATCTTCTCAGACTGCAAGTTCACAAACTCTTCTTGCATGAACAAACAGCGCTCACGAAGCGACTCTAAGGCTTCCACATAGCGAGTAATGTCGTTTGCTGACTCTTGGATCAGCACCACTTGCTCCTTGGTTAGCCAGGTTTGAGACTCCACCGCTAAACGCTGTATCGCTTCTTTTTGCGGCACTAAAAAACGGCGCAATCGGACGGTTTCAATACGGCGCTGAACCAAGGTACTGCGTTGATCAGATTCTACGGTGTTTTGGATCAGGTTTTCTTCCAACTCCGCCAACTCATCTTCTAAGTCATCAATCACCGACGCCATTCGAATGGTTAGAGTTTGGGTAAGCGTGGCCATCAAATCTGCGGTATTAATCGGCCCTTCGTTGTTAATGAGGTCTTTTACGATGTCTTGCACAGACAACAGACGTCGACGACGGCTAGAAATAATAAAATGCGGTGTCACCCACAAACGTAAAGACACCATATCGGAGGGATTAGAACCGGGGTTTAAATTCACACCCCGCAAAGTCACCAACACGCCCTGACCTATTTTCGTAGAGCGTGGACGCGTTTCATCAGCAAACAAAGCATCTACCACAGCTTCAGGAATATCCTCCATGCCGGAAAGCCACTCTCTTGCCCCCCCTTTACTAAAATCAATATGCACCCAACGGCTGCCTTCTTTAGGCACCTGCGTTGGTAAATTGTGATGATCTAGCAGGGTTGCGCCACCCTGACCATTTAGCTCTAAGTGATGAACAATAAAATCCGACATAGTAATTCCCTAAACTCGTTGTGCGTAGATTATCCGAAAAAACGACGATTCCCTATTTATTTTAAAGCATTTAACAGACTCAGCTGACACTCTCCCCCTAGGGTGGCATAATTTCCACAACCTCTAAAAACAAGGATATTTCAGACCATGCAAAACCTTTCTCAAGTGTTAGCATCCAGTTCCGTTGCAGACTCTCTTCAAACGGTATTGATCCAAACGACAGATACCTGCGTTGCTATTTCTGACGTACTGAAACAAGGCTCACTTGCTGGTATTTTAGGCATGGCTGGTAATGAAAATGTCCAAGGTGAAGAACAAAAGAAACTTGATGTTATCTCAAACGACATGCTCAAAGACGCACTGCTTGCCTGCCCAGCAGTGCGTGCAATCGCATCAGAAGAAGAAGAGGACATTGTGCCAGCTAACACCAATGGCGAATACTTAATCGCTTTTGACCCGCTTGATGGCTCTTCTAATATCGACATCAATGCCATGGTTGGCACCATCTTTTCCATTTACCGTCAAATTGGGGATAACCCAGCCGAAGAAAAAGACTTTTTGATCCCTGGTAAAGAGCAAGTGGCGGCAGGTTACGTACTATATGGCCCTTCTAGCATGCTGGTATTAACCACAGGCGATGGCGTGAATATGTTTACCCTTGACCCTAAAACCAACACCTTTTTGTTAACCGAAAAAGGCGTTTCTATTCAGCCTGAGACACAAGAATTCGCCATTAACATGTCCAACCAACGTTTTTGGTCTGACAGCATACAAAACTACGTCGACGACCTTGTTAAAGGCAAAGAAGGCCGTAGAAACAAGGACTTCAACATGCGCTGGGTGGCTGCTATGGTCGGTGACGTACACCGTATTTTATGTCGCGGTGGTGTATTTCTTTACCCATGGGATAAAAAAGACCCAAGCAAACCAGGCAAACTTCGCCTCATGTATGAAGCCAACCCAATGGCCATGTTATTAGAGCAAGCTGGCGGTAAAGCACACACTCATACAGATCGTATTCTGGATATCCAGCCTAGCGCCATTCATCAACGTGTTGCCGTCATACTTGGCGCCGCCAACGAAGTGGATAAGTGCCTAAGTTATTAACAATTAAAAAACATTGAGCGAATTTGGGCTCAATGTGGATAGCTTTATTGAAATCAAAAAAGACGCCGAAGAGCGTCTTTTTTATGAGCTAAAAGGGGTCAGATCCCTTTAAACAGAAGAGCAAGAATCGGCCGTTTTACTGAAGCAGTGAGTCCAACGGTTACGACTAGGGTCAGAGCCCTTAAACATCGAGTGATGCGGTTGGTTGAACGCTGCGCTACTTTTTAAGGGGTCTGACCCTGCGCAATCAATGTAGAGGTTCTTGTTTTTCATCTGCGCTGACGCGTCGAGGAACGAGACAGGCGCAAGCAAATGGAAGAACAAGAAACGGCCGTTCTACTGAAGCAGTACGACTAGGGTCAGAGCCCTTAAACATCGAGTGATGTGGTTGGTTGGACGCTGTGCGACTTTTTAAGGGGTCTGACCCTGCGGACGGTATGTGCAATCAGTGTGAGAGATTCTTGTTTTTCGAGAGCCGCTGACGCGTCGAGGAACGGCTCTTTAGAAAGTGATGGCGCAAGCAAATGGAAGAACAAGAAGTTCTGTTTAGACTACAACGCTAGAACGAAAAAACCCCACCCTGCGTAGCAGGATGGGGCTTCTCTTAATTTTAAGCTTGACGACAATTTAGTCTCACATGCGTTCCTTCATAAGAGCCCCATACGGGTGTGGAGGGTTATGCTCTCGCATTTATTTCAGGCATAAAAAAACCCTGACAGCGTTAGCTATCAGGGCTTTCTTAATTATAAGCTTGACG
>NZ_JBITUJ010000011.1:0-90003 GCF_044542435.1 Marinomonas sp. NPDC078689
AAGACAGTACGTGCCTAAGGGCATTGATCTAAGAAGCGTTACAGAAGAGAAAATAGACTTCGCGATGAGACGAATAAACAATCGCCCAAGGAAGTGTTTAGGATTCAAGCAGCCAGCCGTTATCTTTAAACAGATGTGTTTGGCTGCTTGAAGTGAAAAGTGTCGCACTTCGGACTTGAATTCGGGGTCAACTAGTTAGGCTTGGCCTAATGAGTCGAAATGCATTAAAAATACAAGAAAACCTAGCTGAAGTAATGGATAAAGTATGCGAAAGCCATACTCCAATAAATATTATTCGAGAGGATAAAAAGTCCACCGTTTTAATCTCTATTGAAGACCATACCGATCTGTATGAAACGGCTCATTTGTTTGATAACTTTTCTAATTCGAAAGTAATTCTTAGTGATATTGGAAAAAATAAGCATAAACATCAAAACCATTTAACTAATCAATCAGATTATGTTCTATCGCGTATTTCACTAGACCTGCTGACGAGTGGATATTCAGCTTACGTTTGATATTTTGGCGATGAGTTTCCACTGTTCGAGCACTAATGCTCAAACGCACAGCAATCTCTTTATTAGAAAAGCCACTGGCCACTTCCACCAGCACGGCACTTTCTCTGGGGGATAACGCCTCTTCTTCCAATGCCGTCTTTGCTGCTTGTCCAAATAACGCATCTGACGCTTTTGAGCTGAAGTAGGTTCCACCTTGATAAACCATATTAATGGCTTGAACCAGCTCTTCGGATGACACGTCTTTAAGCACATAACCATTGGCGCCAGATTGGATCAGCGACAAAATATACTCTTTATCATTGTGCATACTGAGCATGAGAATTTTAATGTTGGCTTGTTCACTACGAAAACGCTTGGTGGCTTCTAGTCCATTTAAAATAGGCATAGACACATCCATCAAGACTAAATCTGGTTGTAGCTGTTGCGCTTTTTCTAAGGCTTCAAGGCCGTTTGATGCTGTGCCAATCACTTCAATGTTTGCTTCCATTTCTAACCGTGCTTGAAGGCCATCCAATACCAACATGTGATCATCCACCAGAAGTACACGTATTTTCGATGGCTCCGTTGTCATTCCGTTCTCTCTTCTTGTTAGATATTAATCGATTATAGGCGACGCTATCGACAGGATAGCACTGACTTTTGTGCCTTTCTCTTTCTGAGATTGAAAGACAAAATCGCCACCAACGAGCTCAATACGTTCTCTCATATTAATCAGCCCAATCCCGGGCGTTAACGTCGATTGATGAGAGCAACCTCGACCGTCATCCAAACACTCAAAAATCACCCGTCGATGGGACTGCCAAACTTGCAATATGACATTGCTCGCTTGGGAATGTTTTTCAATATTGGTTAACGCTTCTTGTGCAAAACGGTACAGGGTAATTTCAATTTCGTCCGGCAGCTCTGCCGTCACTTTAAAGCTGTACTTGACCTTAATATTGGTTCTTTCTTGAAACTGGTCGATCAGGCCTTTTAGACCGGTGTTTAAACCAAGATCATCAAGCACGGTCGGACGTAAATCATGGGATACTTGGCGGATGTCGCTAATCGTTTGGTTAATCAGCCCTTCGGCTTTGATCAATTCCGCTTCCACCACGTCTTTGTCGTCGTTGCGCTGTAATTTAGTACAGGCCAGCTCGATGCGAAACTTACAAGATACCAACATCTGATTAATGCCATCGTGCAATTCACGAGAAAGGCGCCGTTTTTCCAACACCTGTAAACGCATGAAACGCTGCACCAATGCTTTTAGTTTAGAGTCTGCTAACTTGTGCTCATGCAGATTAATCGCCAGCCCTAACAAGATAACAAATACCAGGGTGATACTGGCAACCACACTCACCAGAAAGAAACTACGACGGATATTGGCATTCATTGTCGCTTTGGCTTTGGCAAGTTCTTGGTAAACGTCGCCCAAATACAAACCTGTGCCCAACATCCAATGCCAACGGTCGATCATGATCGCGTAGCCAATTTTTTCTTCTTGCTGCATTAATGGCGGCTTCTCCCAAATATAACGGTGAAACCCTCCGCCCGTCTTTGCGACGGCCATTAAATGCTGAATTAAATAATTACCGGAGGTGTCTTTAAATAACCAAAGATTTTCACCCACTAAATTCGGCTGGGTAGGATGCACAAGATTCACACCACTACTGTCGTACACAAAGAAGTAACCATCGTCGCTATAACGTAATCCATTTAAAATGGATTTCACTATATCTTGCGCTTCGTCATCGTCCATCGTTTCATCTTCTAATACTGGACGAATGGCGCTCATGGCGATTTCTATATGACTTTTTAACGCTTCTTTTTTCGCGTGGATTAAATTGAATTCATAAATAGAGAGTTCATCGGCGGCTAAATCTCGCGCCGATTGTTGATTCAAATAAATAATAATAACGGTGGAAACCACCAGAGGAACAACCGCCAGCAGAATGATTTTTATTTTTAGTCCCACACGAAGGCCTGCTTATGATGATTGGATAACAACTGATTAAATAATGCGAAGGCCGCAGAAACAAAAAAAGCGGCGGTACCATCGTCTGAAGCACCCCCGCTTTTCGTGATATTACCTTTTGATTTAGCTCATGCCATACCATTCAGGGAAGATCATAAGGCTTGCAAGCACCAATACTTGGATCAGGATAAAAGGCATGACCCCTTTATAAATATCCGTCGTCTTGATTGAACTTGGGGCGACCCCTTTGAGATAGAATAAACTAAAACCAAAGGGAGGTGTTAAGAAAGACGTCTGCAAGTTCATCGCAATCAGAATCGCAAACCACACCATATTGATGCCCAATGCCTCAGCAACAGGCGCCAAGATTGGCACAATAATGAACGCAATTTCGACGAAATCGATAAAGAAGCCCAGAATCATAATGGCAACCATGGCTAAAATGATGAAACCCCATTTTTCGCCTGGTAGATTCAATAACACTTCTTCAACTATTTGATCACCACCGGTGTAACTAAAGGCCATAGAGAAGGCGGTTGCGCCCATCAAGATAGCGAATACCATGGCGGTAACTTTCACTGTTTCCATACTGCTTGAATACAGCATTTTCCAGTTAAACTTACGGTACAACAACGCCAGAACAATCGCGCCAACGCCACCCAATGCAGAAGACTCTGTTGGTGTCGCAATCCCGGTGAAAATAGAACCCAATACCACCAATACCAATGCCAATGGCGGAATGATGGCTTTAAGCGCGCTGATGATTTGCTGCGCGCGAGTTTCATCATCTAGATCTTCAGGTAACGCCGGAGCTAATTCCGGTTTTAGGAAGGTCAGAATCAAAATATAAACAATGTAACAACCGATCAACACCATGCCAGGCAGGATCGCAGAGTGGAACAAGTCGCCAACAGGAATCCCCAATACATCGCCAAGAATGATCAAAATGATCGATGGAGGAATGATCTGTCCAAGCGTACCAGAGGCACAAATGGTGCCGCAGGCAAGGGATTTATTGTACTTGTACTTCAGCATAACAGGGAGGGAGATGAGTCCCATCGCCACTACGCTGGCACCAACCACACCCGTCGAAGCCGCCAACAGCGCACCGACCAAAATAGTAGAAATCGCCAAGCCGCCACGTACGCGGCCAAACAACTTGCCCATCGCTTCCAGCAACTGCTCAGCAAGCTGTGTTTTCTGCAACACAATCCCCATGAAAACAAACAGAGGCACCGCCATCATGGTGGTGTTTTCCATGTAGCTTTGAATCCTAAAAGGCATAAAAGCAAACATGTCGAAACCTTCGGCAAAGACGCCAAAGATCAGTGCAATACCGCCAAACGTAAAAGCGACGGGGAACCCTAGCATCAACATAGCTAAGGCAACGAAAAACATAATAATTCCAATCATAAATGACCTATATGCAATGAGCTGGAAGTGCGCTTAGTGTTGAATCGGTGGGTTCTTAAAGCCATCTTCGCTGATACCGCGAATGGCATTAATAGAACGAATCATCATACCCACGCCACTGATGGCCATGGAGAAAAAAGCAAATGGGATTACGGCTTTGATAATCCAGCGATACGGTAGACCACCTGGGTCACCACTGCCTTCACCTAAAGCAAACGCTTCTTGTGCGTGACCAATACCGTAATAGCCAACCAATAACGTAAACGGCAGCATGAAAAAGGCACAGCCAAATAAATCGATCCAAGCACGCTTCTTGATGGACAAATTTTCATAAATCAAATCAACACGGACATGACCGCCATGTTGGATACCGTAAGGGATGCCTAATAAGAAAATCGCTGAGTACAGGTGCCACTCAAGCTCTTGCATCGCAATCGATACATCATTGAAGGCATAGCGCAATAAGACGTCGTAAAAGACATTACACAACAACGCGATTAGCAAGATAGTTGAAATACTACCAAGCAGATTAGAGAAACGAGTGATTCCTCTCTCTAGGTTTGTTAAAAACATGCAAAACTCCTAGAAAAGACGCACAACGAGATTGGCTCGTCGTGCGTCGTAGAGGGTTATTCAGAGATACTGTCTAAACTTTCAAGGTAAGCACGATCAGAGATGTTCGTCCAAACACGGGCCGTTTTCATGTACTCTTTTTGCGAGTCTAGAATCTCTTTAGTAAGAGGGTCTTTCGCGGCCGCTTCTGCCAACAATTCGTCGTTAGCTTTTTTCATGGCTTTTAGCACAGGAGTAGGGAAGGTTTTAACCTGAATATTTGGGAAGTCTGTTTTCATCGTCGCCCAGTTCACACCACTTTCATGGTAAGACTGAATGTACATGTCATAAGCAGACAGTTTCATAGAAACACGAAGGATTTCACGCAGGTCATCTGGTAAACGCTTCCAAGTACGCTCATTCACTAAGAACTGCAACTCAGTCGCTGGCTCATGCCAACCTGTGTAGTAGTAAGGTGCGATTTTGTGGAAACCCATACGCAAATCAAGAGAGGGACCAACCCACTCTAGTGCGTCTATGGTATTACGCTCTAGTGCTGTGTATAGCTCACCTGGTGGAATGTTCGTTGGCTTCGCGCCCAGTTTCGCAAGCACTTCACCAGCAAACCCTGGAATACGCATTTTCAGACCTTTCAGGTCATCCACAGTGTTGATTTCTTTTTTAAACCAACCACCCATTTGCATGCCGGTATTACCACCTGGGAAAGACAATAGGCCAAATGGCTTATAAACCTTTTCCATTAACTTCATGCCGTCACCTTCGTAGAACCAGCCATATTGCTCAGGGGCGGTCATACCAAATGGCATAGTCGTGAAATACAGTGTGTTGGCTACTTTACCTTTCCAGTAATAAGACGCTGAGTGGCCGATATCGTATTGCCCAGAACGAACCATATCAAAGATACCAAAAGGCGCTTTGTGTTTGTTCGCAGAGTCGATGGTGATTTTTAGACGACCGTTAGACATTTCGTCTGCAATGCGAGCCATATTACGTGGCGCATCGCCAAAGATAGGGAAGTTTGTTGTCCATGTTTCTGCCATCTTCAGTTTATATACTCTGTCAGCAGCAGTAGAAGACATGGAGAAAGTAGTCATAGTCACTGCCGCAGCAGCCACTAATGTCGTTATTTTTAAAGAGTTCATCTTTATGTCCTGTTGTTTATTATTTTTAAAACGGGATCAAGCAGACAGGATAATCACTCACTGGGGATTTGTAAGCTATTCGTATGAATACGCAAAAAAATATGAGCCGCTACGTATTAATACTTAGTGCATGTTTTATTACTGATCAAAACAACATCCCGCACGAACGTTAAAATCATCAGCAAAAGTCCATCATAGTGGCGATTAATTAGGATAAAAAGAGGACAGAAAAGACAGAAATATCGCATTAATGTGTAATAAAGAATGAGGAAATAATAATAAACAACTTTGTTAACAAAAAGCTTCATATTTACACAAACAACGCACAATTATCATGAGTGTTTTCTATATTATGCGCGCTTCCTGAGCCCCTGCTCCATATTAACCCTTCTAAATAGAGCCCTATATCTAATGCACAGCGCTTTTCAGCCTACCGCTTCTAGCTTTTTTTCTTTGCCTAAAAAAATGCACTGGATGGCATTACTATCAGGATTATTAGGGACAGTGATCGCCATCAGTGTGGTTCATGTGGTTATTATAAAACATGAGCGCGAGTTTCTACGGGGGTACTCTGAGGCAATCCTAAATCGCGGACTACAGGCCAATAAAGAAAGTCGCCTTTCATTAAAATTTGCTCAACAATCTCAGTTTGAACAATGTTCACCAGAAGACATTGAGTATCTTCGTGAAAGTCTGTGGAACTACGACTTTATTCATGACATAGGCCGAATCAAAAACGGCGCAATAGAATGCACGGCTGGCTGGGGCCTCTTAGCAGAGCAAAAGAAACTGCCACACTTTAGTGAACTCACGCCAGATGGTTATCAATTTTGGACAAGATTGAAAGACATTCCGACAGAAGGCATCACCAGTAATGCCATCGCTCGTCGCAATAGTATTGCGTTCGTCTCTCATTATGTTTTTAAAAACTTACCTCATAACCCTGAGTTTATTGCCGCAGTTTTGACGACTAAGCACAGCGATTACATTTACAAAACTTTTGGCGACCTCACTAAACAACAAGCCATTGGATTACTGAAAAAGAAAGAAGATCCTTTTTTCTGGTTGCCTGTCAAAGGACGTCAAATACAAACTCAGCTTTGCACGCAAGGCAGTACCGTTATTTGCACCACAGCGACGGATTCTCAATTAGGGATATTCGGTATTTCAAACACCTACCATGCTATTATTATCGTCATCGGTTTTTTATTTGGTGGCATTCTTTCCCTGTTATTGTCCTTTGCACGTCTGCGAAAAAACTCTCTTGGTGCACGACTCAAACAGGCTATTGATAAGAAACTATTGCACGTTCAATACCAACCCAAAATACAGTTACAATCAGGAAAGATAATCGGTGTCGAAGCATTAGCCCGTTGGAATGATGAGGAATATGGCTATGTCTCCCCTGATGTATTTATCGCCTTAGCCGAGAAAAATAATCAGATTAAAGAACTGACTAAGCTGATTGTGTCAAAAACGCTCTCTGACATGCGCGACTATTTGGTGAACAATAAAGCCTTCTTTGTCAGTATTAATTTATCGATTCAAGATTTAACAGACTCTCAATTCTTGTTATTTATTGATGACCTAGTGCAGCAGCATGGCATTCGACCAGAACAGCTCATTTTTGAAATTACCGAACGCTCTGCTGCCGACCAAGACGCCATGTCGAACACGACAAAACAGTTCGTCAAAAAGGGCTATCAAGTTTCATTGGATGATTTCGGTACAGGCTATTCCAACCTCTCTTGGTTGAGCGCACTGGAAGCAGACGAGATCAAAATAGACAAGATGTTTACTCAAGCCATCGGCACCGACTCCATCAATCAAAACATGCTCAATGGCATTTTCCAACTTATTGAAAACCTGAAAATGCACGTGGTGTTTGAAGGCATAGAAGAGCAACGTGAAGAGGATTATATTCTGGAGCGAAGCCCCAATGCGATCGGCCAAGGCTGGCTCTACTCACGCCCAGTCCTCGCCGAAGAAATAGGTAAGCTACTGATCTCACAACCGCTCAAGAAATCACACGCCTAATCGCCTTCCCTAAAACGAAGAAAGCCGCGACACTGCGCGGCTTTCTGACTCACGACATCAAGAGATGAGATTAGCGTTGCGCCGCACGGCATGCCGCTGCTGTAAACAATACGTCGGTCGAACTATTAAGTGCGGTTTCTGCAGAATCCTGCAAGACACCAATAATAAAGCCGACGGCCACAACCTGCATTGCCACATCATTAGGAATGTTAAATAAGCTACAAGCCAAAGGAATCAGCAATAACGACCCACCCGCTACACCAGAACTACCGCAGGCGGACACAGCCGCGATAAAGCTCAATAGAATCGCAGTAGCGAAATCAACTGGAATGCCTAATGTATTCACGGCGGCTAAGGTTAATACCGTAATCGTAATCGCCGCGCCTGCCATATTGATGGTCGCACCCAGAGGAATCGACACAGAATAGGTGTCTTCATCTAGTTTTAAGCGTTTACACAAATCCATGTTTACCGGAATGTTGGCTGCTGAACTGCGGGTGAAAAAAGCGGTCACACCACTTTCTTTTAAACATTGAAACACCAAAGGATAAGGGTTTTGACGCGTGCTCAAAAACACTAAAATCGGGTTAGTTACTAGGGCAATAAACAGCATAGAGCCGATCAATACTAGCAACAAATGTGAGTAACCTAACAAGGCACTAAAGCCCGTTGTGGCAATCGTATTCGCGACCAGACCAAACACACCAAATGGTGCTAAGCGAATCACAAAGCCCACCACTGTGGTGACGCTGTCGGCTAGGTTCTGCAACAGATCTTTGGTCGCATCAGACGCATGACGTAAACCGATACCAAAACAAACAGCCCACGTTAAAATGCCAATATAGTTGCCTTTCACCAACGCATTCACTGGGTTATCAACCATATTAAAAAACAAAGTATGCAGTACTTCAGCAATACCTTGAGGAGCAGAACGGCTCAAATCCGCGGTGACTAGATCCAACTGAGTAGGGAAGGCATAACTAAACAACACAGCAACAAACGCCGCAATCAATGTACCAACAGCATACAAAACCAGTACCGGACGGATAAAGGTTTGTTCATTTTGTTTGTGGTTGGCAATCGAGGCCATCACCAAAATAAACACCAACACAGGCGCAATGGCTTTCAGCGCTTTGACAAAGAATCCACCGAGTAAACCAGCAGACTGAGCGGCACTGGGTAACGCATACGCTAGTGCAATACCACACAGCACACCAATGATAATTTGCAGGACTAAGCTGCCTTTCATGTAGCGTTGAAACAAGGACGGGGTCGTATTTGAAGTCATGGGAAAAAATCCATCAAATTTTTTAAGTGGGGCACCTTAAAACATCACGTCCCATAAATGAACCATTTGTGGGCGTTTTCTTCCCAAATTTTGCGATTTGAAGGATAAATCCTCTTTAATTGACCGATACCAGTCGATCGCGTCACGGATGGCGAGCGGTATTTTTGCTTTTATCACGTGCATTAGTCTGATCGAACATACAAAAAAATGATCATTTCGGGCACTAATACAGGCACTTGTACTCTGAGTAAGCAACACGCGATACTACCCAAAAACAAACAAGGAATGAGAAGGTGCTAAAACACATTGGAATCGTATTACTAACCGTGCTAATCAGCGCTTGTTCTAACAATGATTGGCAAACGGCAAGTCGTGAGCCGGCAGGTATAGCGCCCAACCCAGAGACAGATCAAGAAGCGGTTATTGAAGTCTATGCGGCGGATGCGTTCAGTTGGCGAGGTTGGTTTGCGGTACACACTTGGATCGCGACTAAACCACAAAACGCCAAAGAATATAATGTCTACGAAGTGGTTGGCTGGCGTGTAAAAAGAGGCTTGCCTGCGCTCCATGAATATCAGACAAAAACACCCGATCGCTATTGGTATGGTGCGAAGCCAGAAAAGGTATTGTCGATACAAGGCGAAAAAGCCCAGCGCTTGATCCCACAAATCACGGACGCCGTGGCCCGCTATCCATGGGCGAATCAATACACTGTGTTCCCAGGCCCAAACAGCAACACCTTCCCTACTTGGATTGGTTTGCAAGTACCGGATCTTGGCTTGAAGATGCCATTTAATGCCATTGGTAGTGGCTACGCAGACTGAGAAACCGCTGCGAATCCCTTTTCCATAAAAAAACGGAGTCGTTATTCACGACTCCGTTTTTACATACGTTTTAGAACGCAAACGTTAGAGCAAAAGACGATCAGTGCTTCGTCATTCCAGGGTTCGGAATAAAGTTAATCACCACTTCTTCAGCCTCTGGCGCGCTGCTGTGAGGCGTATTCACTCGCGTTGGAATTTCGGTTGGCTGCGCCTGTATTACCGTAGACTGCTCATCCGTGTAACCACACGAAATACACTCACGATATTGTTTTTCAGCGTCATCATCACGCCAAGCGCGTATTTTATCCATTTCACTACAACGAGGACAAACAGCCCCCGCGATAAAGCGTTTTACCGTCATAATATTGCCTATTGCCTCTTATAGAAAAGCAGCGCGTCGCCACTTTTCTATTTCGTTATTCGCCACGCTCGTTATGCAGTTTTCTACAGCTAGGCTGCAATGCCACTGTGTCTCAATAAAGCGTCGGTACTTGGCTCACGACCACGGAATTCAGCAAACAATTCTGCCGCTGGGCGAGAGCCGCCATTGGCCAATATGGTATCACGGAAGCGTGCACCCGTGTCTTTATTGAAAATGCCGTCTTCTTCGAATTTCGAGAAAGCATCTGCAGACAACACTTCTGCCCATTTATAGCTGTAATAACCCGCAGCGTATCCGCCTGCAAAGATATGTGAGAAGCCGTTCTGAAAACGGTTAAATTCTGGTGGTGTCGTAACCGCAACGTCACGACGCACTTCGTCAATAACGGATTGTACAGAAATGCCTTTTTGGTATTCGCGGTGCAAACGGAAGTCGAACAATGAAAATTCCAACTGACGCATCATTTGCATACCAGATTGGAAGTTCTTCGCCGCCAGCATTTTTTCTAGCAAGGCGTCTGGTAATGGCTCATTGGTTTCAAAATGCCCTGCGATATAGGCCAAGGCTTCTGGTTCGTAGCACCAGTTCTCCATAAATTGACTTGGTAGCTCAACCGCATCCCAGGCGACACCGTTAATCCCAGACACAGAAGACACATCAACTTGCGTCAACATATGGTGCAAACCATGGCCAAATTCATGGAACAAGGTCGTCACTTCATCGTGTGTGAGTAAGGCAGGTTTGTCGCCAATTGGCGGAGTGAAGTTGCACACTAAGTAAGCAACAGGAAGCTGCAGACGATTGTCGCTCAAACGACGACGAGTCCGACACGAATCCATCCATGCGCCACCACGTTTTGCTTCACGGGAGTAAGGGTCTAGGTAGAAGCGAGAAATGTCTTCTCCACCTTTACTGATAGTAAAGAGCTGTACGTCTTTGTTATAGCTATCGAATTCTTTTTCTTCTCGAATATCCACGCCGAACAAAGTTTGTGCCACGTGAAACAGTCCCGATAAGACTTTATTCATTGGAAAGTAAGGGCGCAGCTCTTCTTGAGAGATACTGTACTTATGCTGGCGCAGCTTCTCGGCGTAATACCCCATATCCCAAGCATTCAACTCGGTGACGCCATTTTCGTCTTTTGCGAACGCGGTTAATTGGGCAAGATCTTGTTCTGCTGAGCTTTTTGATTGTTGCGCTAAGGTTTGCAAGAAGTCGATGACCTGCTGACCGTTATCGGCCATCTTGGTCGCCACGGACAATTCAGCGTAGTTATCAAAGCCTAGAATGTGTGCCATTTCATGACGCAATGCCAAAATCTCATCAATCAAAGGAGCGTTATCAAACTTGATATCTCCCCCTTGATCAGAGGCGCGGGTGGCAAAAGCTCGGTACATTTCTTCACGCAACGCGGCGTTATCCGCGTAGCTCATGACTGGCATGTAAGATGGAAAATCCAAAGTAAACAACCAGCCTTCTTTCTCTTTGGCTTCTGCCATTTGCTTAGCTTGTGCTAACGCAGAGTCAGGTAAACCGGCCAACTCTTTTTCGTCCGTAATTAACTTGCTCCACGCTTGAGTGGCGTCCAAGACATTTTCACCGAATTGACTGCTCAGCTCAGACAAACGCTGACTGATTTCACCATAACGTTTTTTGGCGTCGCCTTCTAAGCCAACACCGGACAATTCAAAGTCACGAATGGTTTGTACTAAGGCTTCGGTTTGCGCGGGCGATAGATGTTTGGCCGCATCACTTTCTGCTAAGGTTTTGTAAGCTTGATACAAGGCCTTATTTTGCCCTAAGTCTGTGTAATACTGGGTAAGTTTAGGCAAGCAAGCATTGTACGCTTCTCGCAGCTCTGGCGTATTTTTAACAGAGTTAAGGTGACTGATAGGCGACCAGAAATTAGCAAGGTCGTCGTGCAACTGATCCAACGGCAGTACTAGGCTTTCCCACGTCGGATCGCTGTTTTCGTTCACGCACGCATCAATCGCGGCTTGTGTGTTACTCAAGCGCTCTGTCAATTCCGCCTCAATGCTCGTTACATCAATCGTGGAAAAGGTTGGTAAGCTGGTCGCATCCCATACGGACTGTGACATATCATGTTATCCTTCTATGCGAAAAAACGCGCTAAGACCACCATGGTCACTTGTGCATCGCGTTTCATAAAAATGGTTAGGCTTTGAATTTATGGCCTTATTAAAAGCAATCTATATGTAATAAGATATGTGGTGTTTGATTTTTTTCAATGACACTATCGCTATCATGTCGATAGTTCATCTTTACTGCACACAAAACACCCTAAAAAGAGAGTCTGTATGGTGATGAGATCGTTTCGTGGTAAAACGCCACAACTAGGTGAGCGTGTTTGGGTTGACGACCATGCTGTCATTATTGGCGATGTGACCATAGGTGACGACAGCTCTGTGTGGCCTCTAGTGGCGATTCGTGGTGACATGCATCATATTCGCATTGGCGCCCGAACCAGCATTCAAGACAACTCCTGCCTGCACATAACGCACGCCAGCGCCTACAAACCAGAAGGTCACCCGCTATCAATCGGCGACGATGTCACCATAGGTCACATGGCCATGCTACATGGCTGCCAAATAGGCAATAAAGTCTTAGTAGGTATGGGCACCACCATTTTAGATGGTGCCGTCGTCGAAGACCAAGTCATCATTGGCGCAGGCTCTTTAGTCCCCCCAGGTAAACGATTGGAGTCCGGCTTTTTATACCTCGGATCGCCCGTCAAACAGGCTCGAGCATTGAGCGAAAAAGAGATCGAATACTTCCAATATGCGGGTCTAAATTACGTCAAACTCAAAGACGAATACCTAGCGGAAGCCGCCCAATTGACCCAGAATAACCATGAGAAAGACACTCAATGAAACGTAAAAACAACTCCACCGCTGCTTGGATTTTTACTCTTATCGCCGTCGCGGGTATTCTTTGTGGCCTCAGTGAAAGTTTCCGTAATTACTTTGAAGAACCGCATCTATCAAAAGTAGAACAAGCAGAACTAAACATTAGCCTCTTGCCTGAACCAAGAGACCTGCCTGACTTGTCGGCGGCTCTCAATGCCAAGAAAGGTCAATGGTACGGACTCTTAGTACAACCTCTCATTTGTGATGCTATTTGCCAGGGTGAGGTGTCCACTTTTGAAGCCAGCGGGCAATCGGTTCTTCGCCCTGCGGATTCCGCCTACCAAAAGACCACCGCATTACTCAGCAAAGTCGGCTACTCAGACTCCCAAGGGTTACTGCTATTAGTTAATAAGCACAATCAATTAGCGGGTAATATCGCACCACCTTATACCGTAGAAAGCATCCATAAAGCATTTACAGCGCTTAACCGATAAGCGCTGTTACTTTTCTTAGCAAATCTTTTCCTATTACCCGAACATTTAAAGCATTGTGCAGTCTATAATGATGATAATCCATCAGTAGAGGCTTAAATGACAAACGCCAGTATCTCTTCAAACCCTGCACACACACAAGCGGCAAGCATCTTTATG
Organism: Marinomonas sp. NPDC078689; assembly: GCF_044542435.1. NCBI lineage: Bacteria > Pseudomonadati > Pseudomonadota > Gammaproteobacteria > Oceanospirillales > Oceanospirillaceae > Marinomonas > Marinomonas sp. NPDC078689. The sequence goes on from NZ_JBITUJ010000011.1 coordinate 13,652, forward strand.
AATGCCGAGTTTATGAATGACCTTCGACTGCAAATGGTAAAATTTGCGCGCATTCAAGTCCGAGATGAACAACTTGCTGAAGACGCTGTGCAAGAGGCCATGCTCTCGGCCTATCAAAATATCGATCGTTTTTCACGCCAAGCGGCACTCAAAACATGGGTCTTTTCCATTCTAAAAAACAAACTCATCGACCTGTTGCGTAAAGAGAAACGTCATACCGCGGCCAGCCAACTAGAAGATGGTCCGAATGTGAATGGCGAAGAGCTGATTGAAGTTTTATTCAACAAACACGGTCATTGGCAAAAAAGTGAGCGCCCTAAAAAATGGGACACGCCGGATCACTGTGTTGAAAACGCACATTTCTGGCGAGTATTTGACGCCTGCCTAAACGCCCTCCCCGAAAAATACAGCCGCTTTTTTATGATGCGAGAATTTCTCGAAATGGACACCGCAGAAATTTGCCATAACGAAGATTTAACCGTAACCAACCTCAATGTCACCCTTTATCGTGCTCGTTTACGGTTAAGAGAATGTCTAGAAGATAACTGGTATCAAGCGGAGAAGCCATCATGATGAGCTGCCACCAAGCCACTCAGTTGTTGTCTGAAAAGTTGGATCGACCACTCGATACGAAAGAAAAAATCGCGCTAGGGGTACACACCACCATGTGTCCACCCTGTCGTCGCTTTGCACAACAGATGGAAGAATTACGTTCTATTTCAAAACGTTATATGAAAGATCCTGACGTAAAATAATTTTTTTCCATTTTTTTCAGCAAATTATGTAATAAAACCTTTTCCGCCCTCGTCAAAGATAGGTAACACAAGCAAAGCATAAGGCATTGCTTGTTACCCCTTTGACATACTAATTAATAGAAAATGAGGATACACCAATGAAAAACACAAAAGCATCTCTAGCCCTAGCACTTGGTACAGCCGTTGCTATCTCTGCGGTATCTGTGCCAGCACAAGCTGCCAGCAAAGAAAAATGTTTCGGCGTGGCATTAGCTGGCCAAAATGATTGTGCAGCAGGCCCAGGCACTTCTTGTGCAGGTACTTCTAAAACAGATTATCAAGGCAATGCTTGGAAAATCGTCCCTGCTGGCACTTGTTTAGAAATGGACTCTAAAACATCACCAACTGGCCACGGCCAATTGAAAGCTTTCTAAGTAAACGGACTCACATTCCCATGTCTCGTTTCACACCAAAAGTCGAAGATGCAATGTTTGCCTCTTCGACCTTTTCATCCCTCTCTGGTATCAGCTTAAAGCCTGCTTATTATCAAGGCATATTAGCGGATCTACCTGAGGTAGGTTTTTTTGAAATTCATGCCGAAAACTATTTAAGTAACGGCGGACCTGCGCGCCATTATCTGCATAAAATCCGCGAGCATTACCCTCTCACCGTACATGGTGTTGGGCTGTCCATTGGTGGTGAAACTCCTCTAAATATCGAACATTTAAAGCGCGTTGCCAAACTGGTTAACGAGCTTCAACCTGCTGTTTTTTCAGAACATTTGGCATGGTCAACGCACCATAGTCAATTCTTAAATGATTTATTACCAGTACCTTATGATGGCCCAACATTAGACCGTGTGTGCCGACATATTGAGCAAGTTCAAGAGTGTCTACAAAGACAAATTCTGCTTGAAAACCCATCGACTTATTTTGAGTTCACACGCAGCGATATGAGCGAAACGGATTTCATTCGTGAAATCGCCAAACGCACTGGCTGCGGCTTATTACTGGATGTGAATAATGTCGAAGTATCTTGTTTTAACAATAGAACCAACCCATACGACTACCTCAATGATTTCCCACTAAATGCCGTGGGGCAAATGCACCTTGCCGGTCACACCTTAGACAGCAACACCACATTGCCATTGAAAATAGACAGTCATGATGAACCAGTCTCCCATGACGTTTGGGCTTTATATCAATACACCTGCCTCCAACTTAATATGATGAACCAAGCTTGCCCGACGCTGATTGAGCGCGATGGCAACCTTCCACCGCTGACCGAGCTACTTGCTGAAGCGCGCTATGCCGACACAATTCGCCAAACGGCGTTGCGGGAGAGTCGCTATGAACAACGAATTTAAAGCGGCTTTATTAGGCGAAGATACCCGCTTTTATCGTGAAATAGACGCCTTATCAATGCAAGAAAAAGAAATTCGATTGAACGTCTACCGGAACAATGTTGTGGTCTCATTGATCGATGCTCTGTCCGATATATTTCCAGTTACTCAGGCATTGGTAGGGGATGATTTCTTTCGTGCCATGGCAAAACAGTACCTGCTCGTTTCGCCACCAGAATCCCCTATTATCAGCGAATATGGTCATCTTTTTTCAGACTTCATTCGTCAATTTGAAGCCGCTCAAAGCTTGCCGTTTCTCGCAGACTTAGCCGCACTCGAATACAGTTTATTGGCACTCACCCATGACACAGAACACGCCACACTAAACCATGAACAAGTAGCAGAAGCCTTTGCTCAAGTGGACGATCCCTCGGCGCTGTATTTAAGCTTACCGCCAACCTCGCAATTACTGGCGTCTCCTTTTGCTATCGGCTCACTCTATCAAGCCCACCGTAACGATGGGCATTTGCGCTTGAATCAGGTTGCCATCAACGAAGGCGAATATTTGCTGCTCGCAAAGTCTCACTTAATTGCCCAATTGCATGTGATTAGCTATGAAGAGGCTCGTTTCTTCAAGCAGTTATTACAGAACAAAAAATTGGAAGAGGCGCTACCAGACTCAGACGATTTCGATCTAGGGGCTACGCTGGCAAAGTTAATAGAATGGAAATTAATTACGAATATCGCTAATCAGCCCTTAGAAGCTGAATAACTGTAAACTGTGGGGTAAAAAATGTTGTCTTTAATATTATCTAAAAGTGATGCTTTGTTTCGTCGCATTCCAGAATCGCTGGTGCTTTTTATCGCAAGATTTGCGATCGCGGCGGTATTCTGGAAATCAGGACAAACCAAAATCGAAGGCTTTGCTCTCGATATTATTAGTGGCCAGATTCAATTAGGCTGGCCACATTTAAAAGATTCCACACTGTTTCTCTTTGAGTTCGAATACAACCTTCCGTTGCTTTCTCCTGCCATTGCCGCTTTGCTGGCAGCGATAGCTGAGCATGTATTGCCCATTTTAATTCTAACAGGCTTCTTTACACGCTTCGCCGCATTAGGCCTAGCAGGCATGACCTTGGTTATCCAACTCTTTATCTATCCAGATGCCTACCCAACCCACGCCACATGGCTCGCTATTGCGTTACTGCTTATGTATCGCGGCGCAGGGGTACTTTCTCTAGATCACTGGCTCCTGAAACGCTAACCCCACCTTACTAACGAGTAGGCAGGGTAAAGATGGAAGTGGCTTCTTTCGTTTGCCCTGCTGAATCAAACAGCTCGTCGGTTAAACGACTCAAGCGTAATGAGGTTTCAGCATTGCTCTGTGTTACCTCCGCAATAAGCGTGGTATGAGTCGCAATGTCCTGCACCTCATTGGCTTGTTGCTGAGCCAGTAAAGACAACTCATCAAGACTGTGTAACGACTCCGCTGAATCCGCCTCTAGCTGACTTAGTGGTATAACCACTTCTTCGATATGCAATACACCTTCACGCATTTTCTCTTGGCCTTTAGACATTTCGTCAGAAAGCTGAATAGACAAGGCGCTGATGTCGGTGATGACTTTATCAATCGACCCAGTCACCTCTGCGGTGCTGGTAGCAAGGTTTCGTACTTCATCTGCGACAACGGCAAAACCTCGACCGCTCTCGCCTGCTCGTGCCGCTTCAATCGACGCGTTTAATGCCAACAAGTTTGTTTGTTCCGCCACATTGCGAATACTATTCACCAAATTAGAAACAGTGGACGCACTTTCTTTCAGTTTGGCGACAGAATGTGATGTTTCTTCAATATAGGCTGCTACAGAGGTAATATCTTGCGCTGCAGATGTAATCACTACCTTGCCCTGCTGTGCCAAGTGGTGAGCAGCTTCCGCTTGATTACGAGACACAGCAACGTGCTCCGCCATCACTTTTACGCCTTCAGAGAGTTCACCGACAGAGCCATGAATGTCATTCGCCATGGTTTGCTGCTGGCTGGAACCTTGCTGTACATCTTCCATGCTTAAACGAATATTTTTGACTGCACCAACAACGGTTTGCGCACTGTTGTCTATTTTTTCGATCACCCCAGCAAGGCTGGTTCGCATACTCACCACACTGTCTACTAGTAAGCCAATTTCGCCTCTTTGCTTAATCGAAATATCATGAGACAAATCGCCTTTGGCAACACGATCCAATAACTGCACCACTTGCCCAAGCGGTTTTACAATACTGCGAGTAATCAAGATAGACATGACCGCACCTATGATAAGCGCCAATACACCTTGCCCAAGAATCAGCATAATGCCAGATTCAGTTTCCGATAAAATCTGTTGCTGTTTGGATTGGATAAGATTTTGCTGACGCTCCGCAAAGACGGAGGTTTGATCTAAAAAGGTTTGCAAATCATTACGAGTTTGCCCAGCCATTAGGCTTTTAGCTTCTTCCAACTCACCCAATTCAAGCGCTTCTACGGTGGCTTGAAGGGCTTTTTGGTAGACTCCTCTCTGTTGCTTTAACTGCTCAACACTGCGCTGATCTTCTGGCAATTTCACCAAGGTTTGCATCTTGGCAAGGCTCTCGTCCATCATCCGATTGCGTTCATCAATTTCTTTATAAATAGAGATGCGGGCTTGTCTCTCTTCAAGGACAAAGAGCATCAAAAGACGACTGGCCAAACTCTCGGCATTCACATTTAGCTCACCGGTCAATTCAACCAGAGCGGCATTTTCACCAACAATACTTTTGATATTGTTAGATAAAAATTGAAAACGTGTCACCGAAAAAAACAACACCGAAAGCAACAACACAAACAGAATTAGATAGCTGCCCCACAGGCGACCTCTAATCGTTGAAAAACCAAGCATAGCATTCCCCACAGTCAAAACGAGATGATAAAACAGTCAAAAGACCCAGTAGACAAAAGTCACAAGGGAAAACCCTATTGGTCTAAGCATAGCAGTAAGACGTTACTAGATATGACGTTACTAGATAAGGCTTTATTACAGATATCAACAAAAAAGAGGAGAACGCTGCTCTAATAAAAGTAATCAGAGCAACGTCTTGTCATCACAAGGAAGGAAAAAGCGCGCTACGGCCGCTTGAATATCAAGCGCTAGGCCGTACGACGCTTTAATGGTGACGTGTAAGCGATCAGGAAGAGTAAAGCGGCACAAACCACCACGCTTGGTCCTGTTGGTGTATCCCAATGATAAGAGGACCACACACCACCACACACCGCCAAGCAGCCTATCGCGCTAGAGATGGCGGCCATCTGAACCGGTGTATTCGATAACTTACGCGCCGTCGCAGCAGGAATAATCATCAACGAAGTAATCAATAACACCCCTACAATTTTCATTGCCACGGCGATGACTAACGCCACCAACAACATCATCAATAAACGAATCGCTTCGACGGGGTAACCTTCTACCTTCGCCAACTCTTCGTTAACCGTGACCGCCAGCAAGGGTTTCCAAAAGGCCACCAGCAACGTCAGTACCGCGAAACCTCCGCCATAAATCCAGTAAAGATCCGTTTGGCTCACCGCCAACAGGTCACCAAACAAATACGCCATCAGATCGATACGAATGTTGTCTAGAAAACTCACCGCGACCAAGCCAAGAGAAAGCGCAGAATGCGCCAAAATCCCCAATAAGGTATCGGTCGCAATAATGTGTTTCTTTTGCAGTGTCACAAGCACCGCGGCCAAGCCAACACACAAAACCACAATCGCCAGATTCAAATTAATATTGAATAAAAAACCCAGCGCTACGCCAAGCAAGGCAGAGTGCGCTAATGTATCGCCAAAATACGCCATGCGACGCCAGACAACAAAGGCGCCTAATGGACCGGCCACTGCCGCCACGCCTAATCCACCAAGCAAGGCTCTGATTAAAAATTCTAACATGCTACCGTTCGCTCCAAAGCCGCACGATTAATGATGAGAGCAATGCGAGTGAGCATTGTCATCTTCAGACAAGATACTGCCATGCTCATTATGAACATGGTCGTGTTGATGGGCATAAATCGCAATCGATTCATCAGCACCTGGAATACCAAACAACGCTTGGTAAGCCGGATGACCTGTCACATGTTGTGGGCTACCTGAACAACAAACATGCTGATTAATACACACCACAGTATCGGTTTTCGCCATCACCAAATGCAGATCATGGGACACCATCAGCACACCGCAATTTAACTCGTTACGAATGCCTTCAATCAGGTTATAAAGCTCTACCTGACCATTCACATCTACCCCTTGAACAGGCTCATCCAAGACCAATAAATTAGGCTTATTCAATAAAGCTCGGGCCAATAAAACACGCTGTGTTTCACCGCCAGATAAGACATGCACTTGAGAATGAATAAGATGAGCAATGCCCACCTTTTCTAACGTGGGTAGAATTTGTTTTTTATCCACTCTGCGCACCAAAGCCAAAAAGTGCTTAACCGTGAGCGGCAACGTTGGGTCGATATGCAACTTCTGAGGCATATAGCCAATACGCAACACTTGATCTCGAATCACTTCGCCTTGCGTCGGCTCTTGCAGCCCTAATAAAGTGCGAATCAAGGTGCTTTTTCCGCTGCCATTCGGACCAATAAGCGTCACAATTTCGCCTTCATTAATGGTCATGTCTATGTTGTCTAATAGGACTCGCCCACCAAATTCGATGCCGATTTTATCAAAGGTAACTAAACGCTGACTCATGCGGAGGCTCCTGCGGCTTTGCAGGCAGAACACAACCCAGTGAGCTCAATGGTTTCTGAGCGTAATTCGAAATCCTGTTCTGCGGCTCTGGCTATCAGCGAGGCGTGAATATCTTGATAATCAAATTCCATAACGTTGTGGCACTCATCACAAATCAAGAAATACCCTTTATGCACTTTATCCGCATGGGCACAGCCTAAAAAGGCATTCATTGACTCGACTTTATGAATCAAACCGGCGGCCAACAAAAAGTCCAACGCACGATAAACGGTTGGTGGCGCCGAGTTAAATCCCTCTTCCGCCAATTTTGCCAACAACTGATACGCACCTAGAGGACGATGGCTTTCCCATATCAACTCTAATGCTCGGCGGCGCACCTTGGTCAAACGCTGCCCTTGTTCAGTACATAACTGTTCTGCGGTTTCTAGCGCCGCTTCAATACAATCGTTATGATTGTGACCCGAGTGTGGGTGATGTTCTTCACTCATTAGAAGACCCTTCCTGCATTACTGCTGTAACTCCATATCATTGAGATACTGATAATAATCAAGACGATAGCGGCAAAAAAACCAAAGCCTCGGGACAGTTTTTGTCGCCAGACACTTTGCTTGCCCCCCATTAAAAAACTACTGTCGCGGATTATCACGCTGACCGTAGCCAGCCCCGCAACGGTTATTGCAGTACCAAGAGACATCGCCAGTGTTGCCAATATTCCCCAGTGAAAAATGCCGGCGCTCATCGAAAACAACAACACCAGAACAGCCCCACTGCAAGGGCGAATACCCACTGCTAAAATCATCGCGAACACACTACGTCGGTCTGCAGCCTGCTCTTCTTTCATACTGACCTGTGCGTGGTCGTGGTCGTGGTCGTGGTCGTGGTCGTGGTCGTGGTCGTGGTCGTGGTCGTGGTCGTGGGAATGATCATGACCACAACTCGATTTGCCACGGACTAAACGCGTGAACATCCACACCCCAATTAACCCGACTGCCGCAAAACTCGCCAATTCGAAAAACCGACTAATCTGCATCGCTTTGCCAGCCAGAGAAAACAGTTGCCCAACGATGACCATCAATAACACCGCCATCAAGCCTTGCACTGCTGCACACAAAAAAGATAAGCCGATGCCGCGACGCAATGGCGCTCGACTTGCAAGCATGTACGCCGAGATCACAGCTTTGCCATGGCCTGGCCCTGCCGCATGAAAAATGCCGTATAGAAAGCTTGCCGACACCAAGCTCCACAACACCAGAGGACTGCCATCTTGGCTTAACTTCTGCACCGCCGTCGCGAGCTCGCGATGCAAGCTCACTTGCTCAAACACAATCCAGTGAATGAAGGCATCGTAACCAAATAGGCTGGTCGCCGCATAAACCGGAGCGACGCAAAAAAGGCAGGATAAACAGAAAAGAACGGCGTTTCTCGCCATGACGCACTCACTTCAATGGATTAATTCTTGTTATACTATAACAAAAGAAAATCAAGAAGAAGTACAAACGATCAAACGCCTTTTTTGAACCCTATTCGATGGGCTGTTTTGCTCACTAAAAAGCAACATAAATAGCCCCATAAAACCGTCTAGCTGGCGATAGGTTTTAAAAAGCCCATCAGACCGCTCATGAAAATTTGAGACGCCATGGCCGCTAGAATCAAACCGGTAATCTTTGAAAGCACATTCAATCCGGTACGGCCCAAAAGACGCTCTATCAAAGACGCGGAGTACAAAATCAGCGTCAAACTCGCCAACGCCAACAGCAAACCACCTAACCCCAGCGCCATTTCCCAGCCATGAAGTTCTGCACCATAAACCAGAATCGTACCAATCGTTGCCGGACCAATAATAATCGGCACAGCCAATGGCACAACAGACACGTCTTCACGCTCTTCACTTGGCATCCCTACGGCATGATTTCTCGTGCCATCTCTGACCAGACTCAAGGCCGACAAAAACAACAACACGCCTGAACCAATACGAAAGGCATCTAGGGTAATGCCTAGCACGGCAAACAAGCTGCCGCCGAAGAAAAACAACACAAACGAAATCACCACAGACGAGATAATGGCTTTATTTGCCACTTGTCGACGCACCGCAGAGGTTTCACCTCGGGTCAGTGCCAAAAACATCGATAGCACAAAGAATGGGGCAAACAGGAAAAAGAATTTAATCCAAGTGGAGATCAATAGGCTCATTTAGGGAAGTACCAGAAAAAGCAATCAGCGCATAAGCCAATTACCGATTTATCTTAAGCCTTGCGAGGTCATCGTTAAGGCCTACCTCATTTAACCCGCTTGTGGCGTCTTAAATGTTTGTCTAGAAGGCGTCTTCATAGACACGATAATTCTAGCAAAATAACGTCAAATATCGATGTTTAAATAGGCAAACAAAAAAGAAAAACCGGCACAAAGTGAGACTTTTTGCCGGTTGTTTTTCTGGCAATTCGATTACGCCCTAAAGGCTTAGCCTTTGGCTGCAAAACATCGCCCTAGTCGAATAAGGTTTAGCGCTGGGTTAGCGCGAGCTTAGCGCTGGGTTAGCGCGAGCTTAGCGCCGAAACCTAACAAGAGTAATCCGGTTACGCTGTCTAACACTTGCGCCACTCTTGGACGCGCTAGCCAAACACGCGCTTTGTGCACCATTAGCGCTAAAAAGGTTTGCCACACCATCGCGATCACAAAGTGAAGCGACGCCATAAACAAGGATTGCGCTAAGGCAGAATGGCTTGGATCAATAAACTGCGGCAAAAAAGCCATGTAGAAAATAATCGGCTTAGGGTTCAATACATTGGACAAAATACCTTGGCGAAAACTTCCCCAACCCGTCATTGCTTTGCTGGGTTTAGCGTCTTTAAAAGACATGCCAGTAGGTCTAATAGCACTGCGAATCGCTTGCACCCCTAAATACACCAGATACGCCGCACCCAGTAATTTAAACGCCGTAAATAAGTTCGCTGAGCCTAATAAGATCACCGACAACCCAAGCGCTGATAGCGTCGCGTGGGCAAATAATCCCATGCAAATTCCCAAGCTCGTCAAGAAACCCAGACGCCAACCACCCGCAGCGGCATTACGCATCACAAGAATCGTATCCACTCCCGGGCTCATGGTCAGTACAGTAATAGCAGCCAAGAACGGCAACCAGTGAAAATGCTCTAGCATCTAGACTCTCCAGTTTAACGGCAATATAAAGGATAATAATCAGTCGGGATAAAACCCGTTAAGGCTGACAACTCAAATCTATCCAGGTCTCAATACCTTGCTCTTTGGCATCATGATCTACTGGTGTGCAAATCTCCGCCAAGGCGCCCGATAGGCGTAATAAACCTTCTTCCAATGGCACCATAGCAAAATAATACTCAGGGTCACCAAATGCCATACTTAACGTCGTTTTTTCTATATTTACCGGCGCATCCAAGCTGACTTTAAGTGTCATCCAGAGCATTTTGTCCTTCATACCAAAGTCGGTAATAGTGACGGATTTTGGCTTTATTATCTTATCTGCTGCCTTTAGGTGAACAAAGTAATCGTCTTTTTTGAGGTTTTGTAACCCTTCTAACAACTCGGCTCGTTCATTACCGGTGAACTGACCATCCGCGTTTTCATCATACGCTTCAAGTAAGCTCAACGAGGTGAACACATCCCACGACCACGTCGCATTCAGAGTGTCTACGGTCGGTGAATCCACGACCGCTTGGTATTGAACATCCACCCAAATATGCGGATGCGCCAACGCCGAGTTCGCGCCAAGTAGCGCAAACCATAAAACCCCAATCAAGCGAAACACGTGATTACTCCATTAACGCAGGTGCATGACGCACTCGCGCTTCTAAAATACGCTGAAACTCTTTTGGATCATGCTGTTGCGCCAAACGCTCAGGGTCCCCTTTTGCACCATGCCACGCCTCAAGACGAGACAGCCAAAAGCGCACTGCGGCAATGCGTAACATGTGTGGCCAGGCAAGAATCTCTTCTGCATTAGGACGGCGCTCGTGAATATAAGAATGCAACAAGGCGCGATATTTCTCCATATCCAGCTCACCGGTGTCGATGTCAGAACACCAGTCGTTCACCACAATGGCCAGATCGTACATTACCCAAGAATGGCAGGCGTTGTAAAAGTCGATAATCGCCGACAGTTGGCTTCCTTCAAACAGAGTATTGTTAAAAAACAAATCCCCGTGAATGGTCGCTTTAGGCAAATCAGGATGCTGCTTTACAAAGTCATCAAAGGCTTCAATTTGTGACAACAAAAGATGCGCTTGTTCTGGCTCTAATTCAGGGGCAAGCGCCTGACTGGTGGTTTTCCACCATGTCTCTCCGCGATGACTTTCACGATGCTCAGGAAAATCTTCTCCCGCGATATGTAGCTGCGCTAAGGCAGACCCCATCAGACGACAACTTTCTACGCTGGTGCTTTCTAAGCCCTCGCCAGGAAAACAATCCACAATGATCGCTGGACGATCTTTCACGATGCGCAAACGCTCGCCATGAATGTCGATCAGCGCCGCAGGTACGTTAAAGCCTTTGTGTTTAAGGTGCGCAACCACATCTAAAAAGTAAGGCACTTCGTCAAACTCAAACTCTTCAAATAAGGTGAGGACGTATTTACCAGTGGTGGTATTGAGGAAATAATTGGTGTTTTCAACACCGCCAGAAATACCTTGGTACGAAACCAATTCACCTAAATAATAATCAGCCACTAGGGCTTTCATGTCAGAGTCTGAGAGGGAAGTGTAAACAGCCAAGTTTGCTACCTATTGATCGTCAAGGGGATAGAGCGATTAAGAAAACGCCTATGCTCCACAATAAGCGACGAAAGGTCAATTCGAAGTCGCGGAAATCGTCGCTTTCTGCCGCGATTTTCTATTAAACGCGATGCCACGCCCAACAGACCTTTTAACAGTTAAAACGCGATTTAGACTGAAAAAATCCTCGTAAGTGCTTAGAATAGGCGCCAATAATCGCCGATTAATACAGAGGTTTCATTTTGGCTACCGATTCTAAGACACACACTTCACCGATGATTTTGGTAGACGGCTCGTCTTACCTTTACCGAGCATTCCATGCCATTCCACCGATGAGCACCAGCGACGGACAACCGACCAACGCGACTCGTGGTGTGATCAGCATGATACGTAGCCTCATCAAGAGTTACCCAGATTCACCTATGGTCATCATCTTTGACGCCAAGGGTAAAACCTTCCGCGATGAGATTTACAGCGAATACAAAGCACAACGTCCACCTATGCCGGACGATTTACGTCCACAAATCGAGCCGATTCACCGCATGGTAGAAGCCATGGGCTTGCCGCTGGTCATCATCGATGGCGTAGAAGCCGACGACGTCATCGGCACCATCGCCAAACAAGTGGGCGAAACCGGTCGTGAAGTCATCGTATCGACAGGTGACAAAGACATGGCGCAGCTGGTGACAGACAAGGTCACCTTGGTCAACACCATGAATGATACCGTGATGGACATTCAGGGCGTAAAAGACAAGTTCGGCATTCCACCAGAACTCATCATCGATTACCTTGCCCTTATGGGTGACAAGGTCGATAACATTCCAGGCGTGCCGGGGGTTGGTGAAAAAACCGCTCTCGCGCTCTTGCAAGGTTTGGGCAGCATCAAAGAAATCTACACGCGATTAGATGAGATCGCCGGTTTAGGCTTTCGTGGCTCAAAAACCTTAGCGAAAAAAATGGAAGACAACAAAGAAATGGCCGAGTTGTCTTACACGCTAGCGACCATCAAGTGCGATGTGGAACTGCCGTTTAATGCGCTTGAATTGAAAAACAAAGAAGCCGATAAAGACACGCTAAAAGAATGGTTCACCAAACTAGAATTCAAACGCTGGGTGGCCGAACTTGACCAAGCTCCGAGCGTTGAAACTGCCAGCGATACTCTGAATACAGACGGGCAAGTCGCCGTGCCCGTTGCGTCTAACCTTGTCGCAGACTACACCACAGTTTTAGATAAAGAGACCTTCGCCGTTTGGTTTGAGAAAATTCAAAACGCCGAACTCACCGCCTTCGACACCGAAACCACCAGCCTAAACTACATGGCCGCCGAATTAGTCGGCGTGTCTTTCTCAGTTGAAGCCGGCGTTGCCGCGTATGTGCCCTTTGCCCACGACTACGAAGGGGCACCAGAACAGCTCGATCGTGATTGGGTATTAGAACAACTTAAACCTTGGCTAGAAGATGACAGCAAAGCAAAAGTCGGCCAACACCTTAAGTACGACGCTAACGTATTGAATAACTACAAGATTACGCTGCGCGGCATCGCCTACGACACCATGCTGGAATCGTACGTGTACAACTCTGTCAGCTCGCGCCACGACATGGACACGCTGGCGAAAAAGTTCCTCGATCACACCTGCGTAAGTTTTGAAGACTTGGCTGGCAAAGGTAAAAAACAGAAAACCTTTAATGAAATCGACCTAGAACAAGCCGCTTTTTATGCCGCAGAAGACGCCGACATTACCTTGCGACTTCACCAAGCGATTTGGCCACAAGTTGAAAAAACACCTGAACTGGTGAGCATCTTTAAAGACATCGAATGCCCACTTGTACCTGTGTTAGCCAAAATGGAACAAACCGGCGCCTTGATCGACCCAGATTTATTGCATGCGCAAAGCGCTGAAATCGCAGGGAAGTTACAGGAACTGGAGATTAAAGCTCACGAACACGCAGGTGAAAGTTTCAACCTAAGCTCACCAAAACAGCTGCAAGTGATCTTGTTCGAAAAACAAGGTTTGCCTGTCATCAAGAAAACGCCGAAGGGTCAGCCATCTACCGCCGAGCCTATCTTGCAAGAACTGGCACAAGACCACGAACTGCCACGCTTGATCATGGAACACCGCACCTTGTCTAAGTTGAAATCCACTTACACCGACAAGCTGCCAGAAATGATCCAGAAAACCGGCCGTATCCATACCTCTTACCATCAGGCCATCACCGCCACCGGTCGCTTGTCGTCGACTGATCCGAACTTGCAGAACATCCCGATTCGCTCGGCAGAAGGTCGTCGTATTCGCCAAGCCTTCGTTGCACCAACTGGCTACAAGCTGCTCGCAGCCGATTACTCGCAAGTCGAACTTCGCATTATGGCGCACCTGTCACAAGACAAAGGCTTACTCGACGCCTTCACCAGAGACGCCGATGTGCATAAAGCCACCGCAGCAGAAGTGTTTGAAGTGAGCCTAGACGAAGTCACCACCGAACAACGCCGCCGCGCCAAAGCCATCAACTTCGGTTTGATCTACGGCATGTCGGCGTTTGGTTTGGCGAAGCAGCTTGGCATTAGCCGCCCAGAAGCCGCGAAATACATTCAGCGTTATTTCGAGCGCTACCCAGGCGTACAGCAATACATGGAAAACACCCGCGAAGGCGCGAAAGAAAAAGGCTTTGTCGAAACCATCTACGGTCGTCGTTTGTATCTGCCTGACATCAGAGCGAAAAACGCCATGATGCGCCAAGCCGCCGAACGCACCGCGATCAACGCACCGATGCAAGGCTCCGCCGCCGACATCATCAAACGCGCCATGATCAAGATGCACGACTGGCTCGCCGACACCGACCTAGACGTGAAAATGATCATGCAAGTACACGATGAATTGATCTTCGAAGTGGCCGAAAAAGACCTAGACGCCGCCCAAGCAAAAATCACAGACATCATGCAAAACAGCAGCAAAATCGACGTGCCATTGCTAGTAGAAGCGGGAGTTGGAAACAACTGGGACGAGGCGCATTAAGCGCCTCCCCCTAAAAGGGATACCTCAGGGTCAGATGAAAATTTAATCCATCTGACTCGGTTTCCTACCGCGCTTTCTTGGCGTCACTTGCCTACACTTTAGCTTCTCAACCTCCCCTTTAAAACATTCGTTTCCCAGAGCCATATCTGAGTGCATAGCGGATCAAATCCGCCCGAGTTCTTCTTCTGGGATGTGGTATTTGAATAAGGCTTGATAACGCTTCGCTCGCGTTTCCTGCTGACGGCTAAGCTGGCGACCAGTTTTCTGTTTTCATCTGCCCCCAATTTTAAAAATGAGCAATATTATGCTCAAAAATAACGCTAAAAAATATTTTTGAGCAATTTATTTCTCAAAAATTACTTTTAAAGACTATAATGAGCAAAACTATGCTCATGTAGGTATTCGATGAAAACGCTCACTATTCAAGCTCTGACCCAACAGCAATGGCACGATATCGCGACATTGAAGCTACTCAGTCCTGAAAAAGGGATTGCCAGCCCAAGCCGTCTTGGTTATGAGTTTGAATATTCTGTCGAGTGGTTAGACTGTAATGATGAGCATGCTTGCAGCTTAGTACTACCCATACAAATTATGGTTGAACATGAAGCGGATCGTTGGTTTGGTTTTTTAGAAGACATTGTTCCCGCTGGTGCAGCTCGGCGTTATCTAATCGATTTCTGGGGGCTTCAAGCACTTTCTTCTGGTGAACAAGATACCGCCCTATTGGAAAAAGGCACTATCGCACCCGTTGGCAATTTGAGAATTAAAGAATCGCTTCCCAGCTTACCTGCTGATTCTACCCTTCACCTTCGCAAGTTTAATTTAAATGATGTAGCCGAACGCGATTCAAGCTTTCTAGAATACGCTCAAGAAATGGGGGCTATTAGTGGGGGCGCGACTGGCGCAGGTGGTGAAGCACCAAAGCTATTACTGCGCTGTTCTGAGCTAGATGAAGTCTGGATTGACACCTTCCAAGAGCAACACGATATTACTGATATGCATTACTTAGTAAAATTTCCACGAGGTCGAAAGACGCAAGACGATTGCGATATTTTACGAGCGGAATATCACTTCTATCATGAATTAACGGATATGGGATTTAACACGATCAGTACGGAGAAAATGAAGCTGCTTGAAGGTAGCCGCTATCCTTCTCTTTGGCTGCCTAGGTTTGATATTCATTGGAATAAACGCCACTGGGATCGTTACGGTTTGGAGTCTATTTTTTCTGTATTAAACAAACCGGCGGGAAGCTACCTTAATCATTTTGATGTCATCCGCTCTGTGTGCGCTTTGCTGAAAAGACAGTCAGTAGAGTTTGATACTGCTCGGTTTGTTTGCGAATGGTTAACACGCGATCTACTAAACATTGCTTTCGGAAACTCTGATAATCATGGTCGTAATACCGCACTTCTTAAAAAGCCTAGCGGAATTTGGCTATCCCCTATTTATGATTTTGCACCAATGAAAGTAGATCCGGAAGGTGTCACTAGAACAACAAAATGGGGGCCTCCATTTGAAGAAGGTGGAGAGTTCCGCTGGCAATCTATTACTGAAGAACTTAGCGACTTATGCCCGAGTGAAACCTCATTATCAGCATTAAAACAAACAGCACGTCAACTAATTGGCTTACAGCAACGCTTGGAGGCAAGAGGGGTTCCTGAACGAATTTTAGAGGTTATCCAAGTCAAATGGTTAGAAACAAAACTCACCCGTTGGGGGCTTTTATGAGCATGACAGCAGAACAGCGCCAAGCTTTATTAGTAGAGCTTCTACAACAACATATATTAGGTGAGCTCACTCAAGGACAGATGTTAAAACGCCTTCGCAAAGAAGTGCTTGGTTTTTCTCAAACTCGCTATGCAGAGTTAGTCGGAGTCAGCCGTCGCACTTTGACAGACATTGAACAAGACAAGGGTAGTCAGGTTCAGAGTATTATCGATAAAGTGTTTAAACCACTTGGTATGAAATCTGGACTCACGCCGATTCATCCACATGTCGCTAGGCATGTTATGAACATCAGTTCATCGAAAATAACCGAAAACTGATTTTCTCAATGCAATAAAGCAAAAGCAGACACCCAAGCATCTGGCGTTGGGCTGAGCCAGTACCCCACTGCGCAGCCAAGTACTAGCGCCAGCGATGCCAGTGGCTCGCCCCAGTCGGTGAGTTTAAGTGCGGTGCCGAAGGAGCGTTTGATGCGCATGCCTGAGAGTTCGATGCTGTATAGCTCGTCGAGTATCAGGTGTATGGTGGCGCCTAAAAAGGTAAAAGCGCCGATTCCCCAGGCGGTTTTCGCGCTAAGGCCAAACACATGGTATGAGATGGGCACAGCAAGAGCAGCAAACATGACGTTGGCCAGCAAACTGTGCAATGTTCCTCTGTGTATGGTGAGTTGCTCAAACACCCATTGTATTGGGAAGCGTACGATTAGGTAGCCTGCCGCCGCCAGTGCAAGTACTTGCCAATGAGGAAGTTGATTCACCCAAGCGGCGATGATCAAGCCTGCAGCCAGTGCGCCGAACAGGCGAAATACCAGCCGAATGGCAATCGATTCGTCGGCGTCGATATCGGGTAATAGTCCACCTAACGTCCCCGCTAAAGCATAAAGAATGGCGTCGTTCATATTGGCAAAACCCATAACAAAAGCGCAGGCTGCCAAGGGGGCACTAAGCGCGGCAGCCACGGTAACGTGGGTATTAAAATTGGCCATCAGGCGTTGTCCTTGTTGCGATGGTGTAAAAGAAGGGGCACATTGCGACCACTGTGAATTTCGGTGCGCGTATGCTACAGGAATCGAGCAATAGGGTCTGCGCACCAATAAGTAAAAGACCTGATCCTTTCCAGTAAAGAGAACGCCTTAAAGCAATAAATAGGTTAAACATCAACCAGTGAAAAATTGCTATTATAGTCTTTCAGAGAGGTATGGCCTCTTTCCCCCTTGAGGTAATGAATGGCAAAGCGTAAACCGGGTGTTTTCAACAAAGCATGGACTATTTTATGGCGTGTTTTGATCGCGTTTGCTTTGATTCTACTGGTCTTTCGATTTGTGCCGCCACCGACAACGGCGTTTATGTTGCAAAGTGATTATCTGGTGACTCAGCATTGGATCAGTATCGATAAACTGCCACCACAGGTGCCATTAGCGGTTATTGGCTCAGAGGATCAACGCTTTCCCGACCATTTCGGTGTCGATTTTACGGCGATCACCAAAGCGCTTAGCCAATACGATGATGGCGAAGGGCTTCGCGGCGCCAGCACGATTACCCAGCAAACAGCAAAAAATCTGTTTCTGTGGCCAGGACGCAGTTTTATTCGCAAAGGGTTAGAGGCCGGACTAGCCATCAGCCTTGAAGCTATTTGGGGTAAAAAACGCATTTTAGAAGTGTATTTGAACGTCGCAGAATTCGGCAAAGGGATTTATGGTGTCGAAGCCGCTAGCCAGCATTATTTTGGCAAATCTGCTCGCCACCTGACAGCGAACCAAGCCGCCCGATTGGCGGTACTATTACCTAGCCCACGCAAACGTGACCCAAACCGCTTAACCCCGAATCTTCGTCAAAGAGTGGATTGGATTGAGCGGCAAATGCAGCAACTCGGCGCAGGCTACCTAAATCCTATACTCGATAATTAGCAGGATATACCCCTTCTTTACTGCTAGAATGCCCCCTTATTTTATCCGTTGTTACGCTTAAAGGCAGGCTATGACCGTTCTTCTAATGACCCCTCCTATGACTCAGTTAAATACTCCGTATCCGGCGACGGCGTATCTCACTGGTTTTTTACGCTCTCGGGGCTATGAGGCGGTGCAGCGAGATCCTGCCATCGAGCTTTTTCTTGAGATGATGACAGCGCCTGCATTGGATATTATCCGCCAGCATGTAGAGGAAAACTTCGAACAATTTGAAGACGACGAACTGCCCGATGTGATTTTCACCTTCTTAGCGGAATTCGATCGTTACCGCCTTGCGGTTGAGCCTGTCATTCGTTTTTTACAAGGTAAAGATCCAAGCCTAGCGTTGCGTATTATTTCCCGTCGTTTTCTGCCTGAAGGCCCAGCTTTCGACACCATAGAACAAATGGAAGCGGTCTCTGGGGATGTTCTAAAAGCCGCGTTTGGTAACCTAGGGGTACAAGATCAAGCCAAGTATTTGGCTACCTTGTTTATCAATGATTTATCAGCGGTGATCACCCAAGGTGTTGACCCTTATTTCGAAGTAAGCCGTTACGGCGAGCGCCTTGCCGCGGCAAACCCAAGCTTCGACAATCTCTACGATACTCTCATGGGGGAACCTAGTTTTAGTTCTGAGATTTTAGAACAATTGGTCGAGCAGTATTTAGAAGAGACTCAACCCAGTGTGGTCGCTTTAACCGTGCCTTTTCCGGGCAATATGCTCGGCGCACTGCGCATCGCGCAAACCTGTAAAGCGATCAATCCTGATTTGCCCATCGTCATGGGCGGCGGCTTTGTAAACACAGAATTACGTGCTCTCAAAGATACCCGCGTGTTTGAATTTGTTGATTTCATTTGTCTTGATGACGGCGAGCGTCCTTTCATTACTTTGCTGGAATTCTTCGACGGTCAACGAGAAATTGACGAGTTAGTACGTACTTACTTTCTCACAGAAGATCAAAACGGCGAGCCTTATGTGCACTTGAATGACAATAAAGCATTGCACGATATCCCCCAAACCGATGTGGGCACGCCAATCTACGACGGCTTGCCATTAGGCGACTATCTGTCTCTTTGTGAAATGCTTAACCCGATGCACCGCATTTGGAGCGATGGACGCTGGAATAAACTGACCATTGCCCACGGTTGCTATTGGCGCAAATGCAGCTTTTGCGACGTGAGTTTGGATTACATCGACCGCTACGATGCCGCCGGTGCGGACCTGTTAGTCGACCGAATTGAAGAGCTGATCGAAGAAACCGGACAAACTGGATTCCATTTTGTGGATGAAGCCGCGCCACCAAAAGCCTTATTCGCTCTCGCCAATCGTTTGATCGAACGCGGCGTCGTGATCAGTTGGTGGGGCAATATTCGTTTTGAGAAAACCTTCACGCCTGAGCGCTGCCAATTATTGGCAGATTCAGGTTGTATCGCTGTCAGTGGCGGACTTGAAGTCGCGTCAGACCGATTGCTAAAACTGATGAAAAAAGGCGTTAGCGTCGATCAAGTCGCGCGCGTTACGAAAGCGTTTAGTGATGCGGACATTCTGGTTCACGCCTACTTGATGTATGGCTTCCCGACACAAACAGAGCAAGAAACCATTGATGCATTAGAAATGGTTCGACAAATGATGGCACAAGGCTGCTTCCAATCCGCATTTTGGCACAGATTCGCGGCGACGATTCACAGCCCAATCGGGATTAATCCTGACGACTATGGCATCACACTTGCTGAACGCCCTGAGATTTTATTTGCAGAAAACGACGTAGACTTTACAGACCCAACCGGCACTGAGCACGAAATGCTCGGCGAAGGGTTGCGCAAAGCGCTCTACAATTACATGCACGGTATTGGCTTTGATCAGCCAATGGATTTCTGGTTTGAACGACCGGTGGCACGCACCACCATGCGACAGGATCTAATTGCCAAAGCCGTCAATGATGTGATTGCTCGCAGCTAGTCACATCGCCTAAAAGAAACGATAAATAGCACTGATATAAGTCAGAACCTTATGCAAGAAACACATTTTGTAACAGGCTCTCAGAACAGATTAGGCTACACTCGCTTCTCATTTTTATCATGTAAGACAAGGCAATACGGCAGGAACTTCTGTGGGTGTCTTGTTGACTAACAAACACCTGTTTTCTGTAACGCTTGAATAGACTAAACGGATTCAATTTATGACGATTAACGCCCGCCTCGTTTTTGGCTTTGGTATCACGCTGGCTCTGACGGTTATATTAACGGTCATTGCGATCCACCGAGTGAATTTCATTGATAGCACCATCACCCAGATGACGGACATCAACTCGGTAAAACAACGCTATGCCATTGACTTCCGTGGCAGTGTACACGACCGAGCTATTGCGGTGCGTGATGTGGTGTTGGCGAGGAACGACAACGAGTTGTCTATTATTCTAAAAGACATCGCTGATCTTCATCTCTTTTATCAACAGTCTGCAAAAATGCTTAACTCAGCCGACATTCCAATGACGGCGCAAGAAAAATCCATTTACAGCAACATACAAAGCATTGAGAAAAAAACCCTACCACTGATTCAGCAAGTCATCAGCGCCAAACAAGCCAATGACTTAGAGTCCGCCAACGCGGTGTTACTGAACCAAGCCAAGCCGTCTTTTGTGGAATGGCTCGCGGCGATCAATGCGTTTATTAATCTTGAAGAAATGGCGAACCAAGAAGCCACCATAGAAACTCGAGAGGTCTCTAGCTCCTTTCAAAGTTGGATGATTTCCCTCACCAGCATTGCCATTATTATTGGCCTCAGTGTTGCGTACTTAATTGCCCGTCGCATTAAAAACGCGGTGGGTGGCGAGCCACAAGAAGCCGCCGATGTGATTGCGGAGATTTCTAAAGGCGATCTAACCGGCGCCATCTCCTCTTGTTGCCCAGACAGCATGATGTCGTCGGTGCAAGTTATGCAGAAACAGCTAGTCACCATTGTAAACAGCATTATTACCTCGTCGACGGAGCTGTCTCAGCGCTCAGCAACAGTCGCCTCGGGCACCAAGCAATCCTTGGTGGCGGCGGACACTCAATTAGAATACACAAACTCAGCGGCGCATAAGCTGATCGAAATGAACGAGAGTATTCACTCTATTTCAGAGCGAGTTAGAGAAACGGAAAACAACTCAAACATTACTGCTGAGCTTTCTTTGAAAGGGCAAACTGCCGTACAAAAAGTCGCAACAGAAATTGAAAAAGTGTCGCAGACTGTCAAAGCCACTGTTGAGCAAGTGAATGTGCTAGAAGAGCGTACTCGCAGCATTGGCGACATCATCAATGTTATTCGCGGTATCTCAGAGCAAACGAACCTGCTGGCCTTAAATGCGGCCATTGAAGCCGCGCGAGCTGGGGAAACAGGCCGAGGATTCGCAGTGGTCGCCGATGAAGTAAGACATTTGGCGCAGCGTACCGGTGACGCGACCGGTGACATTGAGAAGATGATTCTTCAAGTACAAGAAGAAACCAAAGCCTCTGTTGAAGCAATGGAGACAACGGTACCTCAAGTCCAAAATAGCCTAACGCTCACCAATGAAGCCAATGCACTGCTTAATGAGATTCAGCAGCAATCGAAGAATTCATTAGCCAATGTGTTGGACGTTGTCGCGGCCACCTCTCAGCAAGTAGTGACCATTTCTGAGATTAACAGTGAGATCCAAGAAGTGGCCAATATGTCGAAAGAGACCAGCCAAGCATTACAAGTAAGCTCAGAAGAAACGCTGGCCTTACAGCAGCTTTCTGAAAAACTAAAAGACGATATCCATTACTTCAAAGTAAAGTAACAGTCTGAAGGTGCCAACATTAAAGCCAGATGACAGCGATGTCATCTGGCTTTAATTGTTCTACGGACACGCTAGCCTTACAGTACTAAACCGATAGGATCTTATCTTGTTGATAGACCAATACTTGGTCCAATGGGATCGGCCTTGAGAAGTAGTAACCTTGCAAATAATCACAGCCATAACCGAGCAATAGATCAGCCTGCTGCTGGGTTTCTACTCCTTCGGCAATAACGGCCACACCCAACGCATGCGCCATTGAAATAATGGCTTCACAGAGTGTTTCTGAAGTGGATTCTTCTCCTAATTTTTGCACAAACTCACGGTCTATCTTCAAATAATCGATGTCGTAGTTCATGATGTAGGCAAGCGATGAATATCCCGTTCCAAAGTCATCTAGCGCGACCTGAATGCCCTCTTCTCTAAACGCCAAAAGCGCCCTTCTTGTACTCTCATCTGAATTCATCAAAAGATGCTCGGTAATTTCAACCACTAAGCCATTTTGACTGTGTATTTTGCCATTCCCTGTGGTTTTACTAAGCAACTCTGCAAGCAGTCTTCCGTCTTCACCTTGCTGCTTTGATAGCTGTATGGGCGAGACATTGACGCTGATTTGAATCTCTTCACCATACACTTCACGAATCGGCGCAAGGGCCCGTTTCGCTTCTTGGATAACCCAATGCCCGATTTCGATAATCTGCCCCGATTCTTCTGCGAATTGGATAAAGTGGTCAGGCGGTATCAGACCTTTATCTGGGTGTTGCCAGCGGATTAACGCTTCAAACTTAGTCACGTCACCATGCTGGTTAATAATAGGCTGATACAGTAAATGAAACTCTTGGTTAACAATGGCTTGGCGCAAGTCTTGAATCAATTCTATCTTTTTCGTCAGCGCTTCTTTTAGCTCCCAGCTAAAGCGCCTAGCGGCGTCTCGACCACTTTGCTTAGCAAAATACATCGCTTGGTCAACAGCAACCATTAGCTCTCTTACCGTCATCCCATCCTCTGGATACAGCGCAATACCAATGCTCGCCGTTACCACAATCTCACAATGAGAAGCCATCAATGGTTCTTTAATCGATTGCCTAATCTGCTCACTGAGCGCAACCATCTCTTCTTCATTGCAGTCTTCTAGTAACAACATGAATTCATCGCCACCCAGACGACTGATGATTTTAGCCGATGGTGCACATGCAATAAGGCGCGAGGCGATGGTCTTTAATACCTCATCTCCCGTTTCATGACCTCGGGTATCATTCACTTCTTTAAA
Organism: Marinomonas sp. NPDC078689; assembly: GCF_044542435.1. Lineage (NCBI taxonomy): Bacteria > Pseudomonadati > Pseudomonadota > Gammaproteobacteria > Oceanospirillales > Oceanospirillaceae > Marinomonas > Marinomonas sp. NPDC078689. The sequence continues at coordinate 36,977 of NZ_JBITUJ010000011.1, forward strand.
GTTATCTAGACCCAGTAAAATAATAGCAACCTGATCGCTGGCTGACTGGGCAATCAATATTTCTGATAACTTTTGATTAAATGCATCACGATTGGAGATGCCCGTTAAGCTATCAGTTTGCGCTTGTCGCACTATTTTTTTCTCTGCTTGCGTCTTACGCTCAGCCATATCGAGAAAACTGTCTTGTAAATCATCCATTTCCTTCACGCCTGTCGGCAACGCAGCATGTATGTATTTGTTTTGGCCTAATTTCATCGCTAGATCAGTCAGCCTATTGAGAGGCCTAGAAATACTGTTAAGGAAAAAAAGTCTAAGTAATATCAGTATCAAAACAACCAGCATGGAAAAGCTAGTAGCAATAAGAGTGTAGCGTTTATCGATCGTAGAGAGAGGCTCATCCACAGCAATGCCCGTCATAAACGTCAGCAGGGGCTGCCCATCCCAGCCTTTTATTTGATGCTGAACAAACACGCGGTGAACGCCATCATGGCTACGAATAACCATATTAAAGCGCTTTGGAATATCAAACATAGCCTTCTCTGGGTAGCTGGCTACTGGGTTGCCATAGTTGTCTAAAAGGTAAGAGACTGTGTTCTCAGGTAGTTCATTACTATTCAACAGCACACTCCACCAGTCGAGAGAAATAGCCGCTACCGCCGCCCCAACAATCTCTTTTGGGTCTGTAAGACTATGAACAGGGTAAGCAAAATTAACCGTCGATATTCCAAGGGTTCGATCGGTGTGTACGCCACTCGACGTAAAGCGGTCTTGCATTACTGCATCACGGATATAAAGGCGATCGCTCAAATCAAGAGGGGACGCCAGCGAAGTACCATTGCAAGTTAACATACCCGCTGTATCAGGGATCCCGATGTTTACATAACGTTCATATAACGGTGCGATCTCACTAATAAAGCGCTGGCACGTCTCGGAGTGTGGTTTTTGCACTTGAGGAAAAGCGGCTAAAAGCACTAAAAACCGTTCAGTAGAGGTCATCAAGCGCTTATGGTTTTCTACGGCTTGGTTAGAGACTATTAGCGCACTTTTCAGTAGCTCATTTTCCACCATAGTACGGCTGTAGTCGAAACTAAGATAAATGAAAAAATAGAAGGGGACAACAATGAGAATAGAGAGAAAATATAGTCGCCCTTTTAGTGTTTTTAGCATTGTTATCCCTATTTTAATTAGGTGTTTTTCACACTTCCTCAGGAGAAAGTAGTAAACACATACCTAATATTTAATGCGTTAAAAATTAAACTAAGAGGATCCTTCATTCGGTCTTTTATGTCATGCCTGAAACCGATATCAACGTTGTTTATATACATAAAAGCTAGCATACTTTTTCAAATCTACTCGTTCATTTTTGTAATAATTCGCAAACCAATACCTAACATGACTCCCACTTACTCATACCATAAAAAATAGAAATAGCATCTCCCATAAAAGCTCACCTAAATTGTAAATTATACTGTGGTGCAAACATGCTGGACTGTGAGGAAAACTTTTCTCTGTGTTGTTTTTAAAGTGAAGAGGAGCAAGTGGCTGGATTGCCAGACATTGCTTTAACGCTCATTCAATAAAAATAAACACTAGATGGAGTTTGTTATGAAAGCAGCAGTAGCCAGTAAATTTGGTGAGATTCTCAATATCGAAAACGTCATTAAACCGACTATCGAAGCACACCAAATCCTTGTCAAAATACACGCTTGTGGTGTGTGTCATACGGATTTACACGCTTGCCATGGTGATTGGCCAGTCAAACCAACCTTACCTTTTATTCCTGGGCATGAAGGCGTTGGCGAAGTTGTCGAAGTCGGCAGCGCGGTTAAGCATCTCGCTCTTGGAGATCGTGTAGGAGTACCTTGGTTGTACAGTGCCTGTGGCCATTGTGAATACTGCTTAACGGGGAATGAAAACTTATGTTTGTCACAGCAAAATTCCGGTTATTCCGTTAACGGTGGTTACGCTGAATATTGTGCTGCTCACGCTGAATATGTCGTTAAAGTGCCTGAAGGTCTAGGCTATGTCGAAGCGGCGCCATTGTTCTGCGCGGGCGTTACCACCTATAAAGCACTCAAAGTGTCAGGCGCAAAGCCAGGTGATTGGGTGGCTCTGTTCGGTGTTGGCGGGCTTGGTCATCTGGCGGTGCAGTACGCGGTCGCGATGGGATTTCGTGTTGTGGCGGTAGACACAGGAGCCGCTAAACGAGAATTGGCCATGTCACTCGGCGCTGAGTACTTCTTCGATTTCAAAACAGACGATGTGGTGAAAGACATTCTAGCAACAACCAATGGCGTGCACGCCACTGTCTGTACTGCGGTCAGCAAAGCGGGCTTCAGACAAAGCTATGATGTGATTCGTCGCGGTGGAAAATGTGTACTGGTTGGCCTGCCACCAGAAGATATGCCATTGCCTATTTTCGATACCGTACTCAATGGCATCAGTGTCATTGGCTCAATCGTCGGCACTCGTAAAGACTTAGAAGAGTGTCTGGAATTTGCCGCACGCGGTAAAGTCAAAGCCATCATTACTGAGAAGTCGTTAGAGGATATCAACGACATCTTCGAAGATATGGAAAAAGGCGATATCACAGGTCGTATCGTCATGTCCCTTTAAAACGCTATAAAAAAAGCGCCAGACTAACGTGTCCTCTATTACAGGCTCACGTCAGTCTGGCGCTTTATATTCAATTAACCCTACAGATGGCTAATTGGGTATCCAGACGCGACTAGACTCTTTCTAGATGTATGTCTGCTGTGTCATTGCCAGCGTTAGGGTCGTTGTAGATGCTTTCATCTAACTGACCTTCACTTTTCGCGACCACCGCCGTCACTACCGCATCACCAGAAATATTAACCGCGGTACGAATCATATCCAATAGACGGTCAACACCGAGAATCAAGCCAATGCCTTCGATCGGCAAACCTACTTGAGCAAACACCATAGACAACATGATCAGACCAACACCTGGTACACCGGCTGTTCCGATGGAAGCCAATACCGACATCAAGATAACGGTTAAGTAACCCATCATGCCAAGGTCAACATTGTAGATGTTCGCAATAAAGACAGTAGCAACCCCTTGCATGATGGCGGTGCCATCCATATTAATGGTCGCTCCAAACGGGACGGTAAAAGACGCGACAGAGTTATTAACACCCAAACGGTCAGTCACAGTGCGCAAGGTCACAGGAATAGTGGCATTTGAGCTAGAGGTACTAAACGCAAACACTTGAGTACTGCGCATTTTCTTAATAAACGTCAGTGGGTTTAAACCCGACATCAGTTTCAAGATAATCTGCAATGTCACAAACAAGTGGAACATTAAGACACCAATCAAGACCAACACATAACCAAGTAGCTGCTCTAATAGATCCAACCCTAGGTTGGCGATGGCTTTCGCGATAAGACAGAACACCGCATAAGGTGCGACCGCCATAATCACGTTAACCATTTTCATCATGATTTCGTTCAATGCTTCAATAAAGCTGCTCACTGAGTCTGCTTTTTTGCCAACCATTAGCAAGCTGATACCAAAGACAATTGAGAAAAAGATAACCGGCAACATTTCGCCTTTCGCCATCGCACTAATCGGGTTAGATGGCACTATGTTGATGATTACAGAGGACAGTGGCGGCGCCGCCTTACCGGAGAAATTACTATTGGCAACAGCGTTCATGCCTTCACCTATACCCAAACCTGAGGCGATGAAAAGAGCAGAGGCAATCGCAATCGCCGTGGTCATCAAATACAAAACAAAGGCTTTTGAGCCAATGCGGCCAAGTAGCTTAATGTCGCCAATGCCACACACACCACAGACCAATGAGAAAAAGACCAAAGGCACGACTAACATTTTTAGTGCATTAACGAACATGCTGCCAACAATATGGAACAGGCCATTCGTTAGATATTGATTCACCCATGTGCCAGAGGCATTTAGTCCTGTTAAATTGATGACTAGCCCAACGGAGATGCCCAGCGCCATCCCCAGCAATACTTTCATTGTAGTACTCATAACACTCTCTCTAGTTTTTATATGTTACGTTGATTTGCTATGCCCAATAATTATTGCCAAATAAATATGGCTGAAAATAAAAGTGGGGCATGATACATGTCATCAAAGCGTATCAAAACCTCTATTTTCAATATCCATCTAAAAAGCCAATACCTTTTCTCCTTAAAGCCCCGTAATATCTAGCTTAGAGCGGATATAATAGACGCAAAATAGCGTCTGTATGTTGAACATAAACAGCGGCGATAAGAGAAATTTAGCGTGAAGCTGGTCACTAATTAGGCACTTTTGACTGTAAAGAAGGACTAATCTGCCACCTTCGTTTGCTGATTAGCACAATCTAAAAGGTCGATATCCGCGCTAACGTCGCTGTCGCTACCCACCAAAAAAGACCATGAGGAATACAGTTATGGATCAAAAACACACTGGATCATGCCTGTGTGGCACTGCCAAATTCGAGTTGCAAGGTGAGTTTAAAAAGTTCTTTTTATGCCACTGTAGCCGTTGCCGAAAAAGCTCTGGCTCCGCCCATTGCTCAAACCTTTTTGCGCCTGGCGCTCAACTCACATGGCTCAGTGGCGAAGAAATGCTCAGTTTTTATAAACATGAAGACACTAACTTTGCTCGAACTTTCTGCTCTGTGTGCGGCTCTAACGTGCCAACCGATGCAAAAGCTCGGGGCTTAGTTGTTGTGCCTGCAGGCTGCTTGGATACAGATGTTGATATCAGTCCACAAGCTCACATATTTACCAGTAGCAAAGGTAACTGGGACGACGGCTTCGAGAACGTTCCTGCATTTGAAGAGATGCCAAGTTAGGCGGTGTTCGTAATTTCTTATTCTGTCCGCGAAAAAGCAATTACTAGAATCGTGTAAAACTCGATAGATTCAAATGATGACTGCCAAATAATAACGTTAATAAGGAAGCCTTCATGCGAAAATATCTCATTACACTTATGCTATGTGTGCTACTCAGCCCCTCTTCATACGCCGCTAGCACAGCGTCCAAGCCCTATGTTATGAAGGTGACCTTACTGGGCACAGGGAACCCAATTCCCAGTGCCCAGCGATTCGGCCCAAGCACGCTTGTCGAAGCCGGTGGTCACTATCTCTTATTCGATGTAGGCCGTGGCAGTATTATTCGTCTTTGGCAGCTTAAAGCCCCTATTAACAAAATAACCGATGTCTTTCTAACGCACTATCATTCTGACCACATTAATGGCTTATCTGACTTCTGGATGACAGGCTGGATGCCACTACCTCCCGTTTCTCCCAGCCGCACAACCCCTCTTCATCTGTATGGTCCAACAGGCATTAAAAACATCGCAAATGGTCTAACCGAAACCTTCAAAGATAACACTAGGATTCATATTGAAGATGAGCATTTACCGCCTGAAGGCATCAAACTTGTCGTGACTGAGTTCACAGAGGGAGAGCACTTGGTCTATCAAAAATACGGCATCCGAGTGACATCATTCAAAAATGACCACGGTAAATTTATTCACCCATCTGTTGGCTATAAAATACAATACAAGGGTAAAACCGTGGTTATTTCGGGAGACACTAGAAAGTCTCAAACCGTCATAAATGAAGCAAAAGGCGCAGACTTACTGGTGCATGAAGTCGCAGCCGTCAGAGATGGTTTGCTACAGAAACACCCCAATCTGCGCGCCATTTTCGAACACCATATTAATCCAAGACAAGCCGGAGAAGTGTTCACAGAAGCAAAACCTAAGTTGGCGGCTTTTACCCATGTTGCGCTGTTAGGCACCAAGGACTTTCCGAAACTAAGCGTCGATGAGTTAATTGCCATGACCCGTGAAACGTATAAAGGTCCGCTTGTTGTCGGTGAAGACCTGATGTCTTTCGAAATCGGAGACACAGTGAAAGTGGTGCCATGGAAAGGTGAAATGAACAAATAAAACGAGCACACACAGCGGCTAAAGAGTGGTCGAAGATCGGCCACTCTTTAGCAGGAGAACAGCACAACTTGTATGACCTTCAAGACTGATGCAAACTAGCAGGCATTCATAATAAAAAAGAGTTAGATTGACCAGATGAAGTGCCCACACTGCCAAGAAAAACTGCCATTCTCGATACTAAGAAAAAGCCTACTACGCCCTCAAGCATGCCAAAGCTGCAAAGAAGGCTACGCACTCACTATCAGTATTGGGCGCATGTTTTTGCTCTTGATACCCGTCGCTTTTAGTCTGATTATGATTCGCCCTATCAGTCTACACTGGGGCATAGACCCTACGTTCTTCTCTGCTTTGATTCTTGTTTTATACGGGCTTTCTTGCCTTACCCTCATGAAACGAGCGGTCAAATAGTACGACTCAAATAATAGCTCATACTCTAAATGATCAAAGAGAAGAGTGGCGCGCCAAGCACCATAGCAATGCCAGCGAAAATCATTGTTAAGCTGGCAATAACGCCCTCTTCACTGCCAATTTCTCGCGCTTTCGCGGTACCAGCCCCATGGGAAGCCGCCCCTAACGCCACACCTTTTGCCAATGTGGTACGAATACCCGCCACTTTGAACACAGGCTCACACAACACCATTCCCACAATCCCTGTCATTAATACCAACATAGCGGTTAGATCAGGAATACCGCCAAAGCTGACCGTCGCCACCATAGCAAACGGCGTCGAAACAGATCGCACTAACATGCTTTGCGCCAACTCCGGTGGCATGGGAAACAAATGCTCTAACAGTAAAGAAGACAATAAACCTAAAACCAACCCCGTCGAAACGCCAATGATTAACGTCAGTGGATAGCGCAAAATAATCTGCCGTTGCTGATATATAGGCAAGGCAAAAGCAATCGTGGCCGGCCCCAACATCATCACCAAAAAGTGGGTGTAGAGGAAGTAATCATGCAATGGAATACCTATCGCTAAAACGAAAATAATCACAGCAATAGGAGCCACTAAGATAGGCGCTAACCAGATCACGGCTTTTCGTTTATAAAGCTGCTTAGAGAGGTAATAAAAGGCGACCGTTACTACTAAGCTGAGTGCCGCTAATAGACTATCAGACATAATTTACGGCCTTTTCCAAACGTCGTTCATTGAGTCGTTTTTCAAAACTGTAGACCCTATCCACCACTAACGCCGTACCTAATAAAACACCCACTGTGCCAAACACAATAGTACCTGCAATCATCCAGCCATCATCACGAATCAGAACTTGATATTTAAGCACTGAGATGACCGGCGGAATAAAAAACAGTAATAACTCCCCAAGCAACCAAGATGAACTGACTTGCACCGCCCGTTCCGGCACAATTTTCGTTACCAGTAACACCACCAGCACACCGAGCCCCAAAACACTCCCCGGTACAGGCCAAGACATGTATGAAACAAATAGATTACATAACCACAATAATCCGCACAAAGACGCTAATTGCAGTAACCCAAAATACAATGAAGAATGTCTAAACATGATATTTAAAAAACCCATAGAGATAGCAAACAAGCTAAGAGAAATAAAACAGTCACCACTTGTTGTGATGTAGGGATAGTGTAATTTGCCTAAATACATATATAAAATGAATATTAAATATCAACTTGATAACTTATAGTTAATCAATAGAACTAACTCAATGAGATTAACGAAATGGATCTGAAAGTATTACGCTACTTTATGGCTATTGTAGATAACGGCAGCTTTGGAAAAGCCGCTGAACAGGTGCACATTTCACAACCGGCCTTGAGTAAAGCCATTAAAGGACTAGAAGAAGAGCTGGAGGTGAACCTTCTCGACAGAGGGCGACGCGGTACTAAAGTGCGCTTAACCCCAGCGGGAAGAATCCTTCAGAAGCACGCCAATATTTTACTTTCTTCTCGCCAAGCTATGCTTGAGGAGCTAAATCAACTCAGACAACTAGAACGAGGCCACTTAAAAATCGGCCTATCCCCTCTTGGCAGTGCAGAACTGTTCGCGCCGATTATTGGTAAATTTCGCGCCATGTACCCACGAATTCAGATCGAACTACTCGAGAGAGGGGGCGCAGAACAAGAAGCCGCACTGCGCAATTCAGAAATAGAACTGGCCACTAGCCTGGTGCCAAATGATGACGAGTTTGCTTGGCTACAGGTGCGAGATGATCCTATTATGCTGGCGCTATCCAGTGCACACCCACTCGCTCATGCCACGACCTTATCCTTAAGCGATCTTGCAGATACCTCTTTGGTGACCTTTGAAACCACCTTTGTACTGAATAAACTCATCGAGGAAGAATGCCAACGAGCCGGTTTCACACCCAATGATATTACTCATGTATCTCAACCCGACTTTGGCTTGGCTCTAGTAGCGGCAGGTACAGGGGTCATGTTGTTGCCTAAACTGATTGCCGAACGGCATAAGATTCCAGGGGTGATCATTAAACCCTTGGACAGCTCCTCTTTACGTTGGAAACTGTCGGTTATCTGGCGCAAAGAGACCACCTTATCCTTTGCCGCCAACGCCATGATGGCGTTAATTCGCGAGCGCTTTTCTGAATAAGCGTCGCTTCGCCTTTTTCGGCGTGGTTACACGCTGCCTTTGTTTCGCCACCGCATGAGCTGCATCATAAATACTTTGCAATTCATCTAGGCTAACGTCCACAAACACATCTTGCTGTTGCAGTACTTGGTGCAGGTCTTCCACATTGAAATGCTCAACACTAGAAGCGTCTTTATGAGCCTGCTGTGCGGTGGCTTTTCTGTTCAACCAAAAAAGTGGATAACGTCGCCAATGAAACAAATTATTAATGATCATCGCCAACGCTAAGATAATCAAAATATTCACGATAAAAACGACCACAGATTCAGACACGTTAATGTGTTCAAAGTTAACCACAAAGTAAAAGGCCGTCGCGCCGCCTGGTGGGTGCAGACACCCCAGATAATGCATCAAGATAACCGTTAGCCCTACCGCCAATGCGGCTGTCATCAAGCTAGAATCCAGCACACTCGCAAAGCTCACGCCCACTACAATAGAAATGCTTTGCCCAGCCAAAACTGGCCAAGGCTGTGATAAGGCGCCATGAGGCAAGGTAAACACAAGAAAAGCGGTCGCCGCCGTGGATGCGAAAAATAGGATATGGACGTCAGTAGATAAGCTCCATTTCGTCACCAATACGACAACGGCTATCGCTAAGCAGGTCGTCAGCCCCGAAATCAAACGCTCTATATGTGACGTACGATTGGTTTCTATGCCAATAAATTGGCAAAACGTTTTAAAAGCAGAAATCACCATAATAGGAACAACGAGTACGACACAGCAGAATAAAGAGCAGGTATGGTACGGAAACCCTTAAGATCAGTATAATGAATATTAAGTGATTATAAATTCAATTAAATTGCATTCAAATTGAGTACGTATGGACATTGAGCTAGCAAAAACCTTTATCGAGATCATGCAATCAGGCACCTTCGCCAAAGCGGCCGAGCGGCTCCATGTCACCCAAACCACCGTCACAGCTCGCATTCACGCCTTAGAAGCCAGCATGAATTGCTCGCTTTTTATTCGTAATCGTGGCGGGGCGCGACTCACGCCAGAGGGTGAGCGTTTTGTTCGATATGCCAAAGAAATGATCGCCTCGTGGCATGCCGCGCAAGAAGTCTGTCGCAATCCACTGCCCGACGAAAAAATAACACTGTCGCTAGGCGCGGAAAACAGCTTATGGAACCCGATCATGGTGGAATGGCTTGTGCAGCTGGCAGAGTTTGATCATTTGCGTCTGCATAGCCGAGTAGATTCTACGGATGCGCTTTATAGCGCCATCCGTGAATTCCAGCTGGATGCGGTGGTGGTGCACAGCGCGCGTTATTACCCAGATTTAAACATTGAGCAAATTGCCGAAGAGAAGCTCATACATGTCGCCTGCACACACACGCCTAAACCGAATTTGTTTATCGATTGGGGGGAAGAGTTTACCCAGCAATTTGATCGCTGTTTGCCCTTTAATCGACAGACAGCCATGCAGTTCTCACTCGGCCCTATGGCGCTCAAAGTCATGCTTAAACAAGGTGGAAACGGCTATTTTCGCACCCGCGTCGTTGATCAATACCTACAAGAAGGCCGCTTGGAGCGAGTACCAAATGCGCCTGAATTTAGCTACCCCATATATCTTGTTTCCCATCGGGGTCATTTGCCTAATGAGTTTGAGCAAGTAAAACAACGTCTTAAAAGTGTTCTCAAAAGCACAGATCAATGGCCGGTATAATGCAGTAGAAAAAAAGCCGTCGGTTTTCTCAAAATGCTACACTAGCGACTTTCGTTCTCCGTCTACTATTTAAGCGAGCAAGTTCATGAGTTTTGCGTCATTAGGCCTTCATAAAACACTGGTCAACACGGTTTCTGAGCGTGGTTACAGTATTCCTACCCCTATTCAGAAAGCGGCCATTCCAGCGATACTGAAACAAAGAGATGTCATGGCTGGCGCACAAACAGGGACGGGCAAAACAGCGGCCTTTGCTCTGCCTTTGCTGCATCGTTTATTAGAACAATTCGATCTCGACCAAACCAGTGAAGCAGGCTTAACCAATCAAAAGTACAAAAAAATTAGCGTGCTGGTGCTCACCCCAACACGGGAATTAGCCCAGCAGGTTTACAATAGTTTTGTCACCTATAGCCAGAACTCTTCGGTGCAATCTGTGGTGGTTTACGGTGGTGCGAGTATCAACACTCAGATCAATGCACTCGACAAAGGCTGTGATGTGTTGATCGCCACCCCTGGCCGTTTGCTCGAACTCTTGATGAAAAACTTGGTCAAGCTGCATGACTTAAAAACGCTGGTCTTAGACGAATCGGACCGCATGCTAGACATGGGCTTCATTGTTGATATCCAACGCATCCTGACAAAAATCCCAAGCAATCGCCAGACGCTGTTTTTCTCTGCGACCTTCAATAATGAAATTTTCGCACTCAGTAAAACGCTATTAAAAGACCCTAAACTGATCGAGGTAGATCAGCGTAATGCCACCGCGAGCAAGGTTAAACAGCTGGTATACCAAGTCGATAACGACAAGAAAAGCGGTTTGCTGTCTTACTTGATTGGCTCAAAGAACTGGAAACAAGTCTTGATCTTCACCCGCACCAAACAAGGCGCAGACGAGCTTGCTAAAGAAATGCAGAAAGATGGTATTGCCACGCAAGCCTTCCATGGGGATAAATCTCAAGGAGCGCGAGATCGCGTTCTGGCCGACTTCAAAGCAGGTAATGTGAGAGCCTTAGTGGCAACCGATGTCGCGGCGCGGGGCTTGGATATCCAGCAACTGCAATACGTGGTAAACCATGAATTGCCTTACAACGCTGAAGATTATATCCACCGTATTGGCCGCACAGGTCGTGCCGGTTTAGAAGGGTTAGCCATTTCGCTCGTGTCTGCAAAAGAGAGCTACTTATTGGCCGATATCGAAAAACTGGTTGGTGAACACTTCAATCCACAATGGTTTCCAGGCTTTGAACCAGACTTAGACAAGCAAGAAAGCAGCACAAAACGCCCGCCATCGAAAAAAACCTTACGTGCCAAAGCGTTAGGAAAAGGCCCGCGAAACGATAAAAAACCAATGAAGAAACCAAGACAAAACAGACGTTAAGCGCACGTTATAGCATGCGCGTAACGCGGCGTTGTCCGTGACTTAGCCACGGTCAACGCCTGAGTTTCTTACTATAAGCGGCTTAATTTCTGCGCCGCTTCCAGCAAGGTGTGCTCTTCTTTGGCAAAGCACAAACGAATCAGCCGTTGATCTTGTGGCGCTTGCTGATAGAAAACACTAACGGGTATTGCTGCCACACCCACTTCATCGATTAACCACTCACAAAATGCCACGTCATCCAGATCGCTGATCGCACTGTAATCTAACAATTGGAAATAGGTGCCATCACAAGGCAATAAAGTGAAACGGCTATTGGCTAGCGCGTTTCTTAACACATCGCGCTTTCGCTGATAAAACATCGCCAATTCGGCGCTGCTTTCCGGTATTTCCTGTAGGTGCTCAGCCAAGGCTTGTTGCAATGGCGTCGCCGTGCAGAAGGTCACATATTGATGAAGCTTGCGCAGCTCGGCCGTCAGCTCTGTTGGCGCCACCACGTAACCGACTTTCCAGCCTGTCAGGTGGAAGCTTTTCCCAAACGACGACACAACAAAACTGCGAGCCCTTAATTCTGGGTGTTTGTGCACACTGACGGCTTGCTCGCCAAAATGAATAAACTCATACACTTCATCCGATAAAACATAAATATCCTGGCTTTTAATGGCTTGCCATAAAGACGCCAAATCGTCCTCGGTCCAACAACTGCCAGTAGGATTATGAGGCGTATTAATGATCACCAAGCGCGTTTTCTCTGTTAGCAAAGACGCAAACGCTTGCCAATCGGGGCGAAAATCTGGCGCGGTGAGCGTCATCCGTTGGCACACACCACCGGCTAGGGTGATCGCAGGCTCATACAGGTCATAAGCAGGATCAAAAAGCACCACTTCGTCGCCTGGCTGGATAAGCGCGGTAATGGCATCGAAAATGGCTTCTGAAGCACCACTGGTCACAGTCACTTCTTCTGCTGAATCGACCTGTCGACCATAGTGGCGAGCAATCAAACTGGCGATCGCATCACGCAATACAGGCAATCCTGTCATCGGAGAATATTGATTATTACCCTCTAGCAAGGCATTGGATGCTCGTGTTAAAAGACGCTCATCCGGCTTAAAGTCGGGAAAACCCTGAGATAAATTGATCGCGCCTTTTTCCGCCGCTAGAGCAGACATTTTACTGAAAATATTGGTGCCCACGGCAGGAAGTTTAGAAGAAATAGCCACGTTATATTTGCCTTAAAACAAAATGAAGTACGAAAAGAATCAGGCTAGTAAAAAGGCTTACTCGCGAAAGGTCAATGCCTTCTCTTCTGGGTTTTTTATCCACCCCGATCCCGCGGTTCTATTTACATTCGCCTCGATAACGATTCATTCAAAAAAGAAGCGTAATGAAAGAGAGCCATTATTGCGCATTTTCATTTACGATACGGTTAAAATCCACGTAGAGAAAGTCGGCTATCCAAGGTTATTGCTGTAAGATATAAGCGTTTTCACTCTAAAAAGTGATAAATTGACCAAATAACTGGAACGATTTATCGTTTCGAGCTGATATTCGTTAGCCTTGAAAAAGGAAAAGAAGGGATAACGGCCAGATCGGCTCTGAGCTACTATATATAGTGACCTAATTAAGTCTAATTTGACCAAGATAAGGAATATGTTTTTGTTTTTTATTTCTGTTAGTGACATCTGTTATCTAATGCCTGTACAAGGAGCAGCATGAAAATCCCTAAGAGAATTCAACCGCTTCTTGAAGACGGTTTGGTCGACGAAGTACTTCGACAATTAATGAGTGGCAAAGAAGCCACTGTGTATGTTGTTCGCTGTGGCTCAGATATTCGCTGTGCCAAAGTGTATAAAGAAGCCAGCAAACGTAGCTTTAAACAAGCGGTTCAATACCGTGAAGGCCGCAAAGTAAAAAACAGCCGTCGCGCTCGGGCGATGGAAAAAGGCTCAAAATTTGGCCGCGAAGAACAAGAGAACTTATGGCACAACGCCGAAGTAGACGCCTTGTACAAACTCGCCAACGCCGGTGTACGAGTACCAAAACCATACGGTTGCTTTGACGGCGTCTTGTTGATGGAACTCATCACAGATGACGATGGCGATGTCGCACCTCGTCTCAATGACGTTACCATGTCTGCTGAGCAAGCTCGCGAAGATTTCGATGTCATCATCCATGACATAGTGCGTATGTTATGCGCAGGCTTGGTGCATGGCGATCTATCAGAGTTTAACGTGTTGGTTGACTCGAATGGCCCTGTGATCATCGACTTGCCGCAAGCCGTTGACGCCGTTGCCAACAACCATGCTGAGTGGATGCTAGAACGTGATGTAAACAACATGCGTGACTATTACGGCATGTTTGCACCGGAGATTCTAGAAACCCAATACGCGAAAGAAATCTGGTCTATTTACGAAGCCGGTAAACTCACACCAGATACCGAACTGACCGGTTTATTTGAGGAGCCTACCGAAGAAGCGGATGTGGATGCAGTCTTGCTTGAAATCCAAGAAGCGCAAGCCGAAGAAGAAGCCCGTCTCGCCAGAATGAGCGCAGACGACGAAGAGAACTAATCACTCACTGGCACAGGATACACATATCGGTGTCAGTGCACTCCTCGATTCGCTAGTTTGGACTCATTTTGCAAAATGCGGTCTGAATCTAGCGATGCGATCGACACTTCCGCTTGAGCCGGAATGTCGCCATTTAACTGCAATGCTTGATAACGCAAGGCACAAACACGCAAGAAAGACGTGAAGTTGGCAACATCGTGGCCGACGTTAATCGACTCTTGATAAAGCCGCGTAATTAACTGGGTCACCGTTAAACCATCTCGCGCACCAATTTCTGTTAATAGTCCCCAATATGCATTCTCAAGACGCACACTGGTTACCATGCCATCGATCCGCAAGGAATGCGTGGTTGATGACCAGAGATCTGCATCGGCATTAATAAAGAGCTTACACATGGTGCTTACCTCGTTATGGGCTGAGCAAAAAGTGTAGCGACAGAAATCCGAAAGGGCAATAAGACAAAAAAACACACAATCGGCCGATGACTAAGACAGTTAAAAGGGAAAGACAAAGAGAGGAAGAGAATAAAAGAGAAAGAAGAAAACCAAATACGCGGTTTTCTTCTTTCTTTGTGCGTTATAGCAAGGCGATGAATTGCGCTAACCAAGCGGGGTGAGCAGGCCATGCAGGCGCAGTCACAAGATTGCCACTGGTCACGGCTTGATCCACAGGAATGTCCGCGTATTCTCCCCCAGCTTGCTCTACTTCTGGACGGCACGCAGGGTAAGCTGAGCATTTTTTACCATTCAACACACCCGCAGCGGATAAGATTTGCGCGCCATGGCACACAGCAGCAACCGGCTTATTTGTCGTAAAGAAGTGACGAACCATCTCCAATACCGCAGGATTTAAACGCAAATACTCAGGAGCTCGACCACCAGGAATAACCAAGGCGTCGTAGTCTTCAACATTAATCTTGTCAAAATCGGCGTTCAGCGCAAAATTATGACCCGGCTTTTCGGTGTAAGTTTGATCCCCTTCAAAATCATGGATCGCGGTTTTAACTGTGTCTCCGCTGACTTTGTCAGGACAAACCGCATGAACCGTATGTCCGACCGCCATTAAGGTTTGGAATGGCACCATGGTTTCATAATCTTCGGTGAAGTCTCCGGTAATCAGTAGAATTTTTCTTGTTGTCATCACTGGCTCCTAAACTGTTTTTTTATCGAGCACCGATGGTAACAACAGTTAAAAGTGAGCAGGTATTAGGTCATTACTACAAAGAGAGAAAGCGTATTTTGTATAAAAAACACTCACAAAGACGCTTTCCTAAACAGTCGGTTAATGTATAATCACGCCCCAACTTTGGCGAAGAAAACAAAGCCAATGTTAATACTGAAATCCTTGATGTTTTTATTTGGGTTCCCTCACCCCAAACAGCATTACAGCCGAAATTAAAAAAAAGGTGTCACCATGAATAGTTTTACCCCAGAACAGCAGCGCAAGGCGCTCTGGTATCTTGCTGCGTTCCACTTATTGGTTATTGCGTCCAGCAACTACCTAGTCCAAATTCCCTTTACGGTATTGGGTTTCCATACTACATGGGGGGCATTTACTTTCCCCTTTATCTTTCTCGCGACGGATCTCACCGTACGCGTGCTAGGCGCTCGACTGGCTCGTCGAATTATTTTCCTAGTCATGATTCCTTCGTTGATTGTGTCTTACGTGTTGTCTGTTATCTTCGCGCAGGGACAATTTCAAGGGGCTGAAGCACTGACATCATTGAATTGGTTTGTGGCGCGTATCGCGATCGCCAGTTTAATGGCCTACTTGCTCGGACAGATTCTGGACGTGCAGGTTTTCAACCGCTTACGCCAAATGAAGCAGTGGTGGATCGCTCCAGCCGCCTCCACTATTTTTGGCAATGGTTTAGATACCTTGGCTTTTTTCGGCATTGCTTTCTACCAAAGTCCTGATGCCTTTATGGCACAGCACTGGCAAGAAATTGCCTTGGCTGACTACAGTTTCAAACTGTTTATTAGCATTGGATTGTTCATCCCAATGTACGGTGTTTTGTTGGCGTATCTCGTGAAAAAAATCACCGCCGTGAAACCCGATTTCAAATTGGAAAGCGTCAAAGCCTAGCCTGATCCGCGCTGGGAACCCGCCGGTTCCCAGCGCACGCCTAAGATTCTCCACTTCTCGTGTTTCGTAAAACCTCACCGGTCCGCACTTACCAAAGGTCGCCAAAACGATCTCGATGGCATAAATAGAGGCGCAGATCGAACTCTAGTTGATGGTAATCTGGCTCCATATAGCAACACAGCTTATAAAACGCCTTGTCATGTTCCTTCTCCCGCAAATGCGCCAACTCATGCACCACAATCATTTTTAGCAATGGCTCTGGAATACGTCGAAACAAGGACGCGATTCGAATTTCATTCTTTGATTTCAGTTTATTGCCCTGCACTCGAGACACATAAGTGTGCAGCCCCAATGCGTTGTTAATCACATGGATTTTGTCGTCGTAGATGACTTTACTAATGGGGGCAGAACTGCGCATAAATTGATTTTTCAGCGCCATCGCATAGTCATACAACGGACGAGTGCCATTCAAGTTGTGTGCTTCAGGGTATTTTTTTAAGAAAAAACCCGCCGTTTTTTCTGCCTCTAACAGCGCCTGAGCTTGCTGCTGAAGTTGCGGACTATAGCCATTAAGGTAACGTAAGTTAGGTGTTTTTTGATGGCTCTGACTCATCACTATTTCTCTTCAGTATGACCGCTAAATTTAAGGCATCAGTTTACTAAATATCACGCTGCGTCGCTGGTAAAAAGGAATCTAAACCAGGCTTTTATTCGAGTACTCACGCCCGCTATGTCAGTTTTTTCCATGTATAAAAGCATGAATATGAAAATAACGAAGGTAGAAGAAAGTTTCTGCCCAGAACGCTAAAAGCACCTCAAGGTTTATGTTAAATTTTTCTCTATTCTCATGCTCTTTACCGCTTAACACGAACACTTAACGTCACATTTCACCTTGAACGATCCGGTTTTTTTACCGTTTCCCCAATGGAAAGGGTTTTCATGATTTTAAAGTACAGCCTCGCGATATTGGTGATGCTTGCTACACAAACGGCGTTTGCAGCAGGCAAGGCCATCGACAAATTAGGCGTCACAGGCTCCGCTGAATTTGGTCTGCAAATGACCTCTGGCAACAGTAATACCAACAATCTTAGTAGTGGCCTACATATTAACCAGAACTTAAAAAACTGGCGTAACCATTATGCCTTTGAATCCTTTTACTCGGATTCAGATCATGTCGCGACCACCGAAACTTATCGAGGCTCCTTGCAAAGCGATTATAAATACAACAGTAAAGAGTTTTGGTATGTCCGTGAGGAAGCCGAAAAAGACCGTTTCTCTGGCTATAAATACAAAACGAATATGTCCACAGGTTATGGGAATCGAATTTGGCAACAAGAAGATGGCTCATTCCTAGAAACGTCGGTCGGTGTCGGTTATCGCAAAAATCAGCTTGAAACAGGCACCGAAGAGGCTATTTTTGATCGTGGTGTTATCACTCGCTTCGCATTAAAGTATATGAAGAAGCTTTCCGCATCCTCCACCTTTCGGCAGTCTTTAACCACTCAAGTTAATTTAGAACATTTAGGCACGGTCACAGAATCCGTTTCATCTCTGCAGGCAAATATTGTAGAAAATTTTGCCATGAAACTCTCGTATCGCGTCCAGCATTCATCCAAAGTTCCCCTCGATACCGAGAAAACAGACACCGAAACATCAATCACTTTACTTTATTCTTTTTAATCTACTCTCGGCTTTAATATAGATTTTGTCACAAGCGATTACAGTGTCTAAATATCGTGAAGCAAAGGTGTAACCTTGGTGATTTAACCGAATATTATTATTAGACATGTTAATTTTCTAGCCACAAAACATCCCCACACTAGGTCAAAAACAAAGCGCTACTTCTGCTCCTTTGTTATGTGACAGCGGTGAATGCAAAAGCGGTTGTTAACTGCCAGCTAGCTTATTAGACATGGAGAAGACTCAATGAAAGCCAGATATCATTTACCTTTTATCGCTCTGCTTGCCACGCAAGCGGTACACGCGGCGGAGAATGAGACAACACCAGCCAAAAAGACAAACCCACAAAATAAAACTCAGAAGCCTTGGCAAGGGTCTGTGGAATTAGGCGTGATACTCACCACAGGCAACAGCGATACCACCAACATAAACAGTAAGTTTAATGTTGTTCAACAGCTGGAAACATGGCGTAACACCTACACCTTCACTTCGCTTTATGCCAACTCAGATGACACCAAGACCGAAGAACAATACCGTGGTGCTATTCAATCGGACTACATTTTTAATGACCACCAGTTTTGGTATATCCGTGGCGCCTACGATAAAAACCTATTTTCTGGTTACGATTATCAAAGCTCGGCATCAACAGGTTACGGTAATCGGTTTTGGCAAGAAGAAGACGGCTCTTATTTAGAGGGTTCTGTCGGTGGCGGTTATCGGAACAATAAAATTGATGAAGACAATACAACAGACGATTCTGAGCGCACTCCCATCGTTCGTTTTAGCGGAACCTATGAAAAGCACCTCTCAACGACCTCGCTATTTAAACAAGAGTTAAACACAGAGATAGGCACAGAAAACGGCAGCTCTATCACAGAATCGGTTTCGTCATTGCAAGCCAATGTGGTTGATAACCTAGCGATGAAGGTGTCCTATCGGGTGAAGTATTCTTCAGATGTGCCTGCTGATACAGAAAAAACAGACACAGAAACAACCGTATCAATGCTTTATTCTTTTTAAATGATAAAGAGGAAGGTCATACTTCCTCTTCTATTAACTCACGCAATTCGTCTTGCAGCTCTTCTATGTGCTCAACCAAGATATGTTGTTGAGGTTTGGGGATTTGGGCAATGTCTTGAAGGGTAATGCGCTCTAACTCCAAAAGCAGTCGTGATAGATGTTCCATGCTTCTCTCCTTGAAAACAGATGCATCTACGCTACCTGATTTTCATATCAGCTACTGCAAAATTAGGGTTAAATTTTTGTAAAAGTCCTGTGAATGGAAAATAGTAGCCTAATAAGACAAAGCGCATTCACAGTGTCGATAAGCCTAGTCGCTAAGTGTCGATTTATCTATTTACAATATAATGGCTAAAAATAAATCGGATACTATCGTGCTTTTTCATCATGGCACCTACTTAATATCGCCACAATTCAATGATACAAAAATATATTTCGAAAAAGTCCTGTAATGATTAACTACATTTCCAGACATTTCTAAACATATCTCCACCTATTACCGAGGTGGCTCTGTGGTAAAGTTGCCATATACGTAAACCCCTCGTCATGAATGTGAAATGGAATTTTTTAAAGACATTTTATAGGCAATCGGGGGAGGCTTTTCCTATAGTTAAAACAGGCTTATGGTATGAAGCAGAACACACAACAAACATGCGTAAACAAACATATTTAAAAGCTCATTTAAGGAGAAAGGAAATGTCTTTAACATTGACCAAACGAACTATTGTTAGCGGAATTATCGCCGCGTCGTCTATTTCTACTGTAGCACTCGCTGCTCCAACAGAAGGTTTTACAATATCTCCTAGTATCGGTTACTACAATTTTGATAGCGACCGTGACACGGATAACGATGCCGCTTATTCACTCGGTTTAGGTTACCAATTCGATAACCCATGGGCCGTTGAATTTACTTACCTAAATGCAGACAGCGAGAAAAACGGTCAGGACGTTGGTGTCGACGAGTATCGTCTTGATGGTTTATACCATTTCGCTGAGTTCTCAAACACTCGCATTACGCCTTATGTAGCGGCCGGTGCTGGTATTGCAGATTTCAGTGACGCGTCAGACAGCACTAACGCCTTCGTTAATGCCGGTGGTGGTCTAAAATACGCCATCAATGATGCCTTAGCATTGCGTGCTGACTTCCGTCTAATTAAAGACGTAGAAGACAATCACCTAGATAACCTGACCACTGTTGGTGTGACATACACCTTTGGTACGTCTCATCAGTCTTCTACTAGTGATGACTCTGATTCAGAGGCTTATGCTCAACCACAAGAAGCTGAAGCAGAACCTGCACCAGTCGTTGCGCAACCAGAGCCTGTCGTAGCACCAGAACCTGTTGCTGAGCCAGAGCCTGTTGTTGTACCGGTTCATAAAGTAGATCTTGTGGTTCCGTTCGCCACTAACTCTGCTGACGTTCAACAAAAATACTACCCAGAAATCCAAAAACTAGCGGATTACCTAGAAGCAATGCCTAGTGCAACGGTAGTCATTGAAGGTTATACCGATGACCGTGGTGCTGCTAGTTACAACAAAGCACTTTCTGAAAAACGTGCTGCGGCGATTTCAGATGTATTGATCAACACCTTCAACGTCTCTGCCGATCGTGTTTCTTCCATTGGTTACGGTGAAGAAAAACCATTAATGGATAACGATACGGCCGCAAACCGAGAAGCTAACCGTCGCGTTGTTGCTGTCGTTTCTACTAACGAAGCCTAACGTTTACAGGGTTATCTTGTTACCAAGGTAACCTTAGACGATTCGTCTCTAAAGCCTCTGATGAATATCATCAGAGGCTTTTTTTATGGTCACTTCAGGCCGCCGCTCTCCATTAGCCCTCTCTTCTGCCAGCGTTAATTGCCTAAAAAAGGTCACGAGACATCAATATGAAGTGAAAATAGTCTGTAATATTCCCCCCTTTTATTCCACGCTTTCGATGAAAAAACACCGTTCAAAAACTATCCAACCCTAGTTTTCAGTCTAGTTAGTCAATCCTATGTAATGATTACGAAATAGCCGTAAAGCCCTCTTCTTTCACCACTTTTCTAGGGGCTTTTAAGTCTCTGAAAAGCACGTATTCTGGACGACAGAACAACAAACAACGGATTCATTAGGAGATACAAAAGATGTCTATTTCATTGAAAAAACGAACTCTTTTTAGCGGTGTAATATTGGCAACCTCCCTGTCCACCATGGCGTATGCAGAACAACCAAAAGAAGGCTTTACCATAACGCCTAGCCTTGGTTACATTCATACCGATTCGGACCGCCATCTTTCTAATGATGCGACGTATGCCATCAGCGTGGGTTATCAAACCAAAACACCGTGGGCTGCAGAGTTAACGTATTTGCATTCCGACTTAAAACATCGCGGCAGCAGTGTCGATCTTGATCAATATCGCCTAGATGGGCTCTATTCTTTGCCTGAATTTACCAACGCTAAATTCACACCTTATGTCGCGGCAGGTATCGGTAACAACTACTACACCAACAATGCTTCAGCGACCGACAACAACACCTTTTTGAATGCTGGCGGTGGCGTAAAATACGCAATCAATCAAGACGTTTCATTGCGTGCAGATTTTCGCCTTACCAAAGATTTGACCAATACTAAGTTCGACAACATCACTTCCGTCGGTGTGCAATACAATTTCGGCAAGCCAGCGGCCCTATAACTTAGCGATAAGCCCACCAACAAAAATGCCCAATGAATATCATTGGGCATTTTTTATTGGAGCAGAATAAAAGCAAAAAGATGGGCCAACGATCAGCCGATTAAATACCGACGCACACCTTGTGCTGCACGATGGCCGGTCGCAAAACACGCGGTTAACAAATAACCTCCGGTTGGCGCTTCCCAATCCAACATTTCGCCAGCACAAAATACACCAGGCAGATGCTTCAACATCAAATACTCATCCACACTGCTTTCGCACACGCCACCCGCACTGGAAATCGCTTCCTCTATTGGTTTGACCTGATTGAGTCGCACCGGAATGGCTTTTAAACAACGCGCCAATCCTTCAGGGGTCTGCCACGTGGTTTTTTCATGAGTCTCATAAAGCAACGCCGATTTGATACCACTAATGCCAACAGTACGCTTTAAATACTTACTGAAGGATTCTTTCGGCTTTGTCTTTTTCAGTTTGCTGATGAGCTGCTCTTCGCTAAAAGCCGGTAGCAGGTCAATCAGCAAATTGGCTTCTCCTGCCTGCTTAATGGTGTCTCTAAGGTGTTTTGAAAAAGCGTACACAAGGCTGCCTTCCAACCCATCTTTAGTCACAATACACTCACCTTTACGAACGATTGGCTGGCCTTCCAATGGGATAAAAGTGAACGCCATGTCTTTCAATGGACTGCCAGCAAACTTGCTCTGTAAATGGTCACTCCAATCACTATAAAAGCCGCAGTTCGCGCTTTCTAGTGGCGCCAGGTTCACGCCTTGCTCGGCCAACACTTTGTGCCAAGCACCATCAGATCCAAGCTTAGGCCAGCTAGCGCCGCCCATTGCCAAGATAATCGCAGCGGCATTAACAGACACCTGTTCACCATCATGATCGAACGTGGCGTGATTGGCTTTAAGCTCGATCATTTTATGGCGCATATGAAAATGCACGCCCGCATCTCGCAGCCGCTTGAGCCAATGACGCAGTAACGGCGCGGCTTTCATATCACTTGGAAATACTCGTCCAGACGTACCGATAAAGGTGTCGATACCCAAATCATGAATCCATTGGCGTAACGCATTCGCATCAAAGTCACGAATCGAGGTATCGAGCCATTGGGCTTTGTCGTAATAGCGCTGGATAAAATCATCGTAAGGTTCTGAGTGTGTAATGTTCATGCCACCCACGCCCGCCAGTAAGAATTTGCGGCACGCACTTGGCTTAGCATCGTAAACATCGACTTTAAATCCCGCCGCACAAAGACGCTCTGCCGCCATCAAGCCAGCTGGGCCTGCGCCAATTACCATGACAGATTTCTGTTGTTGCACCAAGATCACCCTAAACCAAAAGAGCGCATGATAAAGAAAAACACGCACTGCACCAATGTTTCATAAGAAAAGTTTTCACAAAAGCGCTTCGCAAACCTCATGCACCAGTAACCAGCAACCGACGTCTTAAGTGGCGCTATTTACGTGCCAAGACGATACGCAAACACAGAAAATCACTTTGCCTCTCAGACATGACCTTCTTCCCTATAAAAAATGATAGATATTTCATTGCGTTAGCGCCTTTACATTAACAGCAAAAAGAACAGGCTCATTTTTTGCAGACTGAAACAAACGTTGCAACGATATCTTTATGACTCGTCATATTAAGGAGAACAGCCCATGAAAAAATTGAACCGCTTATCGATGATCATCATGGCCCTCGCCATGACTGGCAGTGCTTTCGCTGCTGACAAGGTGACGTTTCAGCTTGATTGGTTACCAGGCGGAGACAAAGCGCCCGTGTATGTTGGTATTCAAGAAGGCTTCTTCGCCGCACTCGATTTAGAGGTAAAAATAGCCAGCGGCCGTGGCTCCACCGACGCGGTGACCAAACTCGCGACAGGACAGTCAGACGTTGGTAGCTCAGATATTGGTGCCTTGATGGCCGCAAGAGCCCAAGATAATGTTCCAGTCAGTGCCGTAATGTCTTATTTTACTGAAGCGCCTCATGCATTTTATGTACTCGCTGACAGCGGCATAAACAGCATTAAAGACTTACAGGGCAAGAAAATTGCCACCTCGCCTTTTACTTCCTCAAATGCCTTTTTACCACTAGTGCTCAAACAAAATAACGTGCCAGTCGACTCCATTAAATTAAGCAAAGTCGACCCCGGCGCTCTTGGCCCTATGCTGATGGTAGGCAATACCCAAGCCATTATTGCTTGGGTAACAAACACCGCATTATTCGAACAACAAGCCGCGCAAACAGGTAAAGAAATCAAGGTATTACCTTGGTCTGAAGGGGGGTTATCCCTCTATAGCTCTGCGTTATTAGCGTCTGATAAATTCTTAGCCTCACGCCCAGACGTGGCCAAACGCTTCATAAAAGCCTATGCAAAATCGATCCAATTCGCCTACCAACATCCAGATAAGGCAGGACAGGACCTTCACAAAATGGTGCCCGAAGTCGATGCCGACATTGTCGCAGCGCAAATCACCAGTATTCACAACTTAGTGTTTAACAAGATCAGTCAACACGATGGCTTTGGCATGCTGACACCAAAGCGCATCGCAGCCACATGGAAGTATGTTGCTGAGGCAAATAACCTCAGCCTGGATTCACTCGATCCTGAGACAGTCGTCAACCGAGCTTTCATACCAAGCCACGACTAAGCCACGACGAATTGAAGGGAAGAGAATAAATGACTGAATCAAACGAAAAAAATAGCCTGCAAGCTTACGTTAGCATGAAAAACGTAGGCCATCGCTATGACCCAGACCCGCAAGCTCCCATGGCAGTACAAGCCATCGATCTGGATATCCATCGCCATGAATTTGTGGCGGTTGTCGGGCCTTCTGGCTGTGGCAAATCCACCCTATTACGCATGGTATCGGGCCTGTTAATACCAAGCCACGGGGAGGTTTCTGTGTTTAATCGACCAGTAACAGAGCCTCGTGATGACGTAGGGATAGTGTTTCAAAAGCCGAATTTGTTGCCTTGGCTAACGGTAAAAAAGAATGTTCTGTTTCCCTTAAAACACAAATATGGCCGAGTCAGAGAAGAAGATAAAAAGCGCGCCGATGAGCTGCTGCAAATGACTGGGCTGGGTGCCTTTGCCGACAAAATGCCAGAAGAACTTTCAGGGGGCATGCAGCAACGGGTTGGCATAGTGCGCGCCTTGTTGTTAAACCCTGACATTCTGCTGATGGACGAGCCTTTTTCCGCACTCGATGCTCTCACACGAGAACAAATAGGTTTCGATCTGTTAGATATTTGGCGCGACCACCCCAAAACCGTGCTGTTTATCACTCACTCTATTAGCGAGGCCGTGCTGTTGGCTGACCGTATTCTGGTCATGAGCAAGCGCCCTGGTACTGTGCTGGATTTAATCGACGTCGACCTGCCCAGACCGCGAAGCTCTGACACCATTAACTCCCCACGCTTTTCTGAACTTACTAACATCATTCGAGGGCATATTTATGAACCAATCACCCGTGCCTAAAC
Organism: Marinomonas sp. NPDC078689; assembly: GCF_044542435.1. Classification (NCBI taxonomy): domain Bacteria; kingdom Pseudomonadati; phylum Pseudomonadota; class Gammaproteobacteria; order Oceanospirillales; family Oceanospirillaceae; genus Marinomonas; species Marinomonas sp. NPDC078689. The sequence continues at coordinate 62,087 of NZ_JBITUJ010000011.1, forward strand.
GAACGGCTCTCCAGTGGCTAAGCAAACAAGGTTACCGTTTCGCACCGGCTCTGTTTTTCATTAGCTTAATTATCCTGTGGGAGCTAATTTGTCGCCTAGGGCAAGTACCACAATATATTTTGCCTTCCCCGTCTGCGATTGTAGAAGCCTTTTTTAACGTCGAATTCTCCCGCTGGATGACTCACTTATGGGCAACCTTACGGGTCGCTTTAATGGGCTTTGGCTTGTCTATTCTCATTAGCTTGCCACTGTCGATAGGGATGATCCGCTCTGAGCTATTAAACCGCACCTTGTATCCGGCCCTCATCGTTATTCAATCCACCCCCGTGGTCGCGGTTGCGCCCTTGATCATTGTATTGATGGGCACAGATGACCCTTCACGGGTGCTCATTACCTGTTTAATCACCTTCTTTCCTTTGGTGGTTTCAACCACCACTGGCATGTTGGAAACACCACCAGAATTAATCGAGTTAAGCCAATCTCTGCGGGCACCTCGTTATCGTGAAACCTGGCAAATTCGCATTCCCTATGCGATTCCTCATATTTTCAGTGGCTTACGGGTATCGATTACGCTGGCGATCATTGGTGCCGTCGTGGCGGAGTTTGTCGCAGCAGAACAAGGTCTGGGGTATTTCATTCAGTTTTCTACCTCCTTCTTTAAAATCCCTCAAGCATTCGCTGGCTTAATCTTTCTATCAGCCATCAGTTTATTACTGTTTAAATCCGTGCAATGGCTACAGCTTTGGCTGTTTCCGTGGAGTTTGCCGAAGAAAAAATAACCAGGAGAAGACATGTTATTAACCTCGCAAGATGAACAACATCTACGATACAGCTTTCAGTTAGCCAATGAGGCGAAACAACAAGGTATCCATCCTTTTTCAGCCGTGCTTGTTGACGCTGATGGGAAGATATTAATGGAGCAGGTAAATGGTTATTTGCCCGATCTGGACATGACCGGTCACGCTGAGCGCATTATTATGACTCGTGCTAGCAAAGCGTACCGTCCAGATTTCTTGAACCAATGCACCTTGTTTGTTTCAGCAGAACCTTGTGCTATGTGTGCTGGCGCAATTTACTGGGCGGGCGTCGGACGCGTGGTTTATAGCTTAAGTGAAGAGCGCTTAAAAGCGATTACTGGCAATCACCCAGAGAACCCAACACTCGCACTGCCTTGCCGTACCGTCTTTGCATCTGGCCAAAGAGACACAGAAGTAATCGGCCCCGTCTTAGAAGACGATGCCGCAGCCCTTCACGCTGGAGTCTGGTAAGCGGACACAAGGCAAGCGGTAAGAAACGAGGGCCGCTTGCCTTGTTGTTAGGCCTTAGGGCCTTCTTTTGACGATTGGATGCCAGCGGTCAATGCTAGGCGCATGGCTTCTTCCACGCCAATCTCCAGTTCGGTTAAGCGATCGCGAGAAATGTACAAGGTGATGCCACCAATTTGATAGCTCAATGGCACATACACGCCCACAAGGTTTTGATCACCGAACAGTCTCTCTCCGGTTTTTTCACCTGTGATAAAGCCAATGACCTGAGCGCCATTCCACTCTAACGAAACAACGCTTTTCATTTCTTTCTTTTCGGACAAATTAAAGACCGTCATCATGTCTTTAAACGCCCCATAAATGGATTTTACTAACGGGATACGCTCGAAAATATTCTGGCTTAACTTCACTAGATAGCGAATGCCATACAGATTGACCAAGAAGCCAATCAAAATCAAAGCGCCCAGCGTAGCCAATAAGCCAAAACCTGGAAAGTACAAGGCGTCAGGAAGAATCCAAGTGATCACTGGCTTAGCTATTTTTTCGCCCGTCGCCAATAGCCAATAAATCAAATAGACGGTCAGGCTGATCGGTAACACCGCCACCAAACCCTTTAGTAGTAAGGTAATCAGTTTATTCATTTTTTCCATCGTCTCTTAAGTTTACAACAGCATAACGCAAGCTTTATGCCAGACCTATGACTCTCGCAATACTTAACGAAAAGATTGCCGAAACATCATGGGGCTTATACTCTTTTGCTCAATACCTTCTTATTTATTATCTCCACTTCATTACTCACTGGAATAACAACGTGAATTATAAGCGACTAGAAACCTTTGTTTGGGTAGCCTCTTTAGGCAATTTCCGTAAAGCCGCTGAGCGCCTTCATACTACCCAGCCCGCTATTTCAGCTCGCATTGCCGGTCTTGAGCAAGAATTGGGGGTGAAGCTCTTTGAAAGAGAAGGCGGTTCAAGCCCCATCATATTGACACCAAAAGGAAAAGAATTACTCCCTTATGCGGAAAAAATTCTCTATCAATCTGAGCAACTTAGAAAACAGGCGGATGTTTCTAGCACCTATTCTGGGGTCTTGCGACTAGGGGTATCAGAAACCATAGTGAACACTTGGTTGCCAGATTTTTTGGCACAACTCCACCAAGAAATGCCGAAACTTAATGTGGAACTAACCGTTGATGTGACCAGCTCTTTGGCTGAGGGCATTAAAGACCGAACGCTCGATCTGGCCTTCTTGATGGGGCCTATTTCAGAACCCTATATTGTGAATCGAGCGCTCTGTACTTTCTCTTTATCCTGGGTTGCCAGCCCCACTCTTGAGCTGCCAGATCGTTTGCTTTACCTAGAAGAGCTCGCACCATGGCCGATTGTGACTTATGCACGCTCCACCAAACCTTACATTGAAATCGCACAGAAATTTCGTGAATTAGAAGGGGCTCCCGTCAACTTTTTCGCGTCCACTTCGCTAGCCGCTTGCCTCAGTTTAGCGGTTAACGCCGTCGGTATTTCTACCATACCCAACGTCATGATAGAAAAAGAACTAGCCGACGGAAAACTGCGCAGATTGAGGGCCATTTGGACGCCTAGCGACTTAGCATTTACAGCATCTTATTCCAATACGCCATTTAATCCCATTGCAGAGGTGGTCACTAATATTGCGGTTATCTCCGCACAGAACTACAACAAATAGCGGTTTCTAGAAATAAAAAAGCTTGGCGAATACCAAGCTTTTTAGAGTCAATGGGACACTCGTAGAATCAACTACGACATAGTGACAATCGGCTTCAACGCTTTTGCTAAGTCAAGAATCTGCTGATCCATTCCATTACCTGCCGTCAGCATAAACCCCATAGGTTCATTCTGATAGCATAATGGCAAAGAGATACTGCAACCATTCAGCACATTCGCCAACGATGTGTTACGCAAGCACAATAAGTTTAAACGGTCGTATTCTGCATCTTGTGAAAAATCAGATAACTTGGGCGCAACAATGGCCACAGTAGGCAGTAAAAATACTGTATTAGGCTCCTCAATTGCCATCCGCTGAATAAACGTTTGTCGAGCCATTTGAGTTTGTTGAAACTCTTTCTCGCTAATCGTTGCCGCGCGGGCAATACGAGACGCCACACGAGGATCAATTTCAGCTTCTGCCAAAGCATAACGCGTACCATAATAAGCTTGGCATTCAAACGCTGAGAATTGCCATACAGGCAATTTTTTATAGTCTTCGAAAGCCTCAACAGCACGCCGCTCAACCTTCACCCCTGAGGCTTCAAGACGCGCTATTGCATGTTCGAAACCTTGTTCAACCACAACATCCAAGCCATCCATACCAAAATTACTTGGTATAACAAGAGTCAACTGCGAGAGATCTGTACGAGTTGGGGTTGCCGTTGATTCAGACGCTTCTGATAGCAGATACCACAACAATTCACATTCTTCCACTGTCTTGGCTAATGGGCCAACTGAATCCAGAGAATCAGACAATGGTAGGCAACCTTGTCTCGATACGGTCTGTTCTGAGGGTTTAAAACCTGTTAAGCCACAGAAAGCTGCTGGTATACGTAAGGAGCCACCGGTATCCGTTCCTAACGCAGCATCGACAACGCCCAACGCTACCGACGCGGCGCCACCGCTGGTCGAACCACCCGTAATGCGTCCTGGCTTAATAGGGTTATCTGGCGTGCCATAATGGGGATTAAGCCCCAACCCCGAATAGGCCAATTCCGTCATATTTGTGTGGCCTAAGAAACTCGCACCTGCTTTTCTTAATAAAGCAACGGCGGCAGCATCTTCCTCAGCAAGTTGGGGATCAATAAACACTGAACCCGCTTGGGTTTTATAGCCTTGCACTTGGAATAGGTCTTTGATTGAGATAATCGCCCCGTTCAAAGGCCCTTGCTGAGGCTCAACATAATCAAAAAGCTCAGTGAAAACGGCTTGGCCTTTTGTATCAAGAATATCTAAAGCGCTTTTCCACTTGGCATTCAACTTGCGGCCCTGCCAAGCAAAGCCAGATGATTTTATTTGTGTCATGAATTAACTCACTATTGGCAATTCTTTGGTGGTGTACTCGCATTCAATCGTACGATTCAAAATAGGATCATGAATACTCATGCGAAATTTTTCCGTACGACGAACACCGCCAATCGCTGGGCAAGTTCCGCATAACATAGCACTACCTTCTGACAAATTACTTTGCTCTACCAATTCCATTAAAGGACGAATATTGGCTAAAGATCCCTTTTGATATTGTGTCCAACCTTCTCCTTCATCAACCCAGGATTCAATGAGCAACGCATCCAGGTGATCAGCAACTTCATCAAAATCCCATAACGTAGACGACACAGGCTTAACCGATACTTGCTTTGAGTGAGCGACAGAAAAGGCCTCTAACTTTCTATCAGTGTGATCCGAGCCAACACCTAGCCATAATTTTCCTTCTGCCTTGATAATTAATGGCTCAACTTCGCCGGAAGTGTCGCCACTCAATACCTCGACAACGGGGTCTTGTGTTACAAGTAAGTTAGATGCACGGTAAAACAGCGGCACGGTCGAAGGTGGCGCGACACCGATTTCCACCAATTCATCGATATGTTCTTGGACAAACTTCATATCTCTTGCGGTCCAACCTGCAACAACAAGATGCTTGATATCAATTTGTTTTGTGCTTTCATTCACAGTAAATAGCATGGTGATCCTTAAAAATTATCAGGTAAATAAAGAGAGATACTTGGGTAGATGATCAACAGAATTATCATCAAAATCATTACTCCAACATAAGGCAAGCTCCCCATAACCACATCTGTGATCTTGCCATTTTTCCGAGCGGAGTTAACAACGTATAAATTGAGACCTACAGGTGGTGTAATAAGCGCCATCTCGACCAAAATGATCATTAAAATACCAAACCAAATTTTGTCATAGCCTAGCTCCACAATAATGGGAACAACGATCGGAATAGTCGCGACCATCAAGGAAAGCGTTTCAATAAAAAAGCCTAATACGATGTACATCACCACTATGATCAACAAGGTCATCAAGGCGCTGAGCCCAAGGCCAGTTAATAGGTCTTGTAAGGTGCGTCCCACGCCCGCTGCCGTCAAAGCGAAATTGAGCACATAGGCACCTAATACCACCAACATGATCATCGCAGTAATTCGGATCGTGCCCGATAAACTATCGAGCAGCATTTTCTTTGAAAATGCTTTGTAAGCCACCGCCAACAGAATCGAAATCAACACACCTATGGCTGCAGCCTCAGTCGGCGTCGCCCAACCTAAATAGATGGAACCTACGATACTAAATAGCAAAACCAACACTGGTAAAAGAGACTTCAGAGCAACAATTTTTTCTTTCCAACTACTATGCTGTTTTGGCCCTCCTAGACGTGGCCAGATAGAACAGATAATCACGGTCACTATCATAAACATCAGCGCCATACTGATACCTGGAACAATGCCAGCTAAAAACAACTTCGGAATCGAACTCTCGGTTAAAAAACCGTACACAATCAAATTGATTGATGGCGGAATTAAAATACCCAAAGTACCACCAGCAGCAATTGACCCAGTAAACAGGCGTTGGTCGTAGCCTAATTTTTCAGCTTGAGGTGTCGCAACAGTGGCTACTGTCGCGGCGGTTGCTACAGACGATCCAGACGTCGCCGAAAACATGGTTGCAGTCGCTATATTGGCGTGAATCAAACCGCCAGGTAACCAAGAAACCCACGCATTGAGTGCACCATAAGTCCTTTGGGCGACACCGCTACGCAATAAAATCTCACCAATCAAGACAAATAGAGGCACCGCAATCAAAGTGGCATGATTAGAAGAGGACCATAAGACTTGCCCCAAGCCTCTCATTAATGGGAAAGGGCTAAAAAAGGTATCTATACCAAACGCCAAAAGAAACAGCACAATGCCGACAGGTATCGATAATGCAAGCAGCCCCAAAAGGCCAAAAAATGTAAAAGGAAGCATTATTCTGTCCCCGTGCCAATAATGTCATCTATCTGGTCGTGCTTATGCTGAACAGCCAAATACACGGCACAAAGCAGCAAAACACATGAAGTAATCGCAAACCAAATCCAACCAGCCATCCAAAAGAATTGAGGAATGATTAAAGGGGTCTCTAAAGATGTATTTGCAAGGGACTGTCTCTTAAGCGTTTTTTCAACAACAGGAATTACATAATAAGCGGCATAAATAGCTACAAATGACGTTGCACACAAAGCAACAAGATCAGATAAAGAACGACCAGCTGCTTTGGACTTATTCCTTATAACATCAATACGAACATGCGCTTTTTCCGTTAAGGCATAGCAGATCCCCCAACTAGAAATAGACGCCATGACATAACCAGAAATTTCTTCGGAGCCACCAAAGCTAATACCAAATTCTCGCAACAGAATATCAATTAGAATGAGAAGAATGCAGGCCAATAGAAGTAGACCTGCAGCAATTGCCACCCCATTATTGATACGTTTCAACCAATCAATAATGCACAACATGACCACTATTCTCCTTTCACAGCTACTTGTATGCCGACAACTTTCCCAACACTGTCATTCCATCGTTTCACCCAATGACTTCCGGCACGATCAGCCCAATCAGGCAATACTTTTTCTATCAAAATGGTCTTAGCGTAGGCAAGATCAGCTTCGCTTGGCTCAACTAATGTCATGTTATGACTGGCTCCTTTACTGCATTCGCCATTACCAGTTAAGCACGCCACATCTTGATCCAGATCACCTTGAGCCGCAGCCCATACAGGTTTTTCAAATTTGGTAGTCACTTCTTCTTGAATAAAATTCTGCTGCTCAGTAGAAAGGTCATCCCATTTATCTAAATTAATAGCCGTGATAACAGGATCCCAACCGCCTAGAGGTATGGTCATCAGTGACGTAGTCACTTCCCACCAGCCAGCGCTATAACCAGAACCCGCACCAGTCACTGCACAGTCAATCACGCCTCGCTGTAACGCACCTGGAACTTCACCAAAGCCGATATTGACACTTTGCGCGCCTAGGGCATCCAGAAATTTCGCCGTCATACGGCCAGAAGCTCGGATTTTTAAGCCTGCTAAATCCGCTAATGATGATACTGGTGCTTTACAAAACACCACTTGAGGCGGGTAAGGTACGATCGCTAAGACTTTTGAATTAAAAGCCGTCTCGTAAATCTTTTCGACCATTGGCCGAGCTGCATTTACCATTTTATGAGCTTGTTCAGCGTTATTCGCCAATAGAGGGACATCCAGCCCTTCCAAAGCAGGCGCATCCGCCACGGCGTAATCACCGACGGTCATACCTACATCGAATACTCCATCACCCAACATTCGAAATACGTCACCGCCACTGATGCCCATTTGATCATGTGTCGTCATAGACACACTGAACTCATTCTTACTATCAGCCGGTAATGTTTTTGTCCAAAACGTTTGCTCGTACTGTTTATAAAGAGGCAAGCTGCTCCAACTACCGACAACAGAAAGCGACTCATCAGCAATAGCATTCCCTGCAAAGAACGCTCCCACTAAGGCATATGGGATACTGGTCTTAAATATATTTTGTTTAGTCATAGTCATGGTCATTCCTATATTTTGTGCATTTGTTCTTACAAACTTTCTTATGTGCCTTTGAAAAAACCATAGCGCTGATTTTCGCTTAGGCTAAGATCAGTGTTGAACGAGGAAGTGATAAAGTCAATTCGCTATTTTCTTTCTAAAGTGATAAAAAAAAACGATCACATTTTAGATAAGACAAAGTATAGAGCCTATATTATGAACTTAGATCAATTAAAAACCTTTCTTTGGGTTGCTAAATTAGGAGGGGTTCGCAAAGCCGCACATGAGATGAATTTATCTCAACCCGCCGTTTCGGCAAGGATTTCGATGCTAGAGGAAGAACTCGGAATTAAACTTTTTGATCGCCAGAAAAGTGGCGTTGTCTTGACAAAAGAAGGCCTACTTTTACGCTCTCATGCTGAGCGTATCGAAAGCTATGTATCACAAATTAGAGCAGAGCTAACGCCATCAGAAGAAGTAAAAGGCACCTTGCGAATAGGTGTGGCCGAGACCATTGCGCAATCCTGGTTATCAGAGTTTCTATCCTCCTTGAGAACCCATTATCCAAAACTGGTCATTGAGCTTTCTGTGGACATCACAATGAACTTACGCGACCAGTTACTAAGTCGAAACATGGACTTAGTGTTTCTCATGGGCCCTTTGTCAGAGGGAAATGTCGAAAATATAACCCTTCCTTCCTTTAAACTTGGGTGGTTTTGTCATCCAGAAGCAAAAACTCAAAATCTTGGTAGCACCCCTATCATTTCTTTCTCTCGGCTATCAAGACCTTATCAAGAACTCATGTCAGAACTCATGTTGCGCTACCCAGAAATCGGGCAGGTTTTTCCTTCAACTTCTCTCTCAACCAGCTTCGAAATGATTGCCTCTGGGATTGGCGTTGGTGTACTCCCCATTCAATTAGCACAACGCTTGATAGAAGCCCAACGCCTTATTTCTTTTGATCCAGGCTGGGTACCTGACGATCTTGTCTTCACCGCTTCATATCTGAACGACCCAAAGGACCACATTGTTCAGCAGGTGGCTCAATTGGCGCTTCAGGCCGCAAAAAACTACGATAAAAGAACCAAAACAAAAAAGGTGAAGCGTAAAAACCGACCCCTTGATAAAAAAAATTGATCATATGTGCCAAAAAAACACGATTAGACTTTTTGGTTATCAAGGATCTACTCTAGAAAAATCGTATATTACGATTTGAGGAGTACCTAGAATGAAGCAAGAACAAAATGTGTCCAGCTTACAGCAACAAACAAAAGCGCTTCGTTGCGCGATTCGCAGTGCTCAGCACACTGGACCAACCAGCGGCTTAGCCACTGGTGCGATGCAGGGTAATGTGGTGATACTACCGGCTGAATGGGCGAATGAATTTTTGCTCTACTGTCAGAAAAACCCGGTCTCCTGCCCTTTAATTGGTGTTTCAGAAGTCGGCAATTTCACCCTACCTGAGCTCGGTGATGACATTGATATGCGTTATGACGTCCCTGAATACTTTGTCTACCGAGATGGCGTCAAAGTCGACGCTTGTGCTGATATTGCCGATTTATGGCAAGACGATTTTGTCGCCTTTATTTTAGGTTGCTCTTTCTCTTTTGAAAACGCACTGACCCAAGCAGGATTAACCCCAAGAAACATAGAAGACAACAGTAATGTTTCTATGTATGAAAGTAGTATCCCTACTGTTCCGGCAGGACGCTTCTTTGGCAATACCGTGGTGACAATGCGTCCTTATCTACCCAAAGATGCCATTCGAGCGATCCAAATCACCACTCGCTTCCCCAAAGCACATGGTGCCCCTTTGCATTTCGGCAACCCAAAAGACATTGGTATCGAAGATCTTTCACAACCGGATTTCGGCGAAGCCGTGCAGGTAAAAGAAAAAGAAGTGCCCATATTCTGGGCTTGTGGTGTTACGCCTCAAGTCGCTATTCGTAATGCCAAACCACCGATTTGCATTACTCATGCACCAGGAAAAATGTTAGTAACCGATGTACTCGACACAGATCTCGCGGTGTTGTAGTGGTAGAAGAGGCGAGAACCCATGATGAGGCCAAACCTCCTCATGAAAAAACCTAACGATAAAACATAATTAAAAAAATTGCAGGACGGAACTATGTTGAAATTAACCAGCGCGTTGCTCATTGGTGGATTAGTCTCTACCGCTTGTTTAGCCGAAAAATGGCACATGCCTACACCTTACGGTGACGGTAATCTGCCCACGCAAATTGATTATGCGTTTGCCAAAGAAATCAAAGCCAAAACCAACGGCGAACTGGAAATTGTGGTTCACTCTGGTGGCTCTCTCGTCAAACACACTGAAATTCCTCGCTCAGTCAAAACCGGCCAAGTACAAATTGGCGATATTTTCATGGGCATTTTGGGCAACCAGAATCCTGTTTTTAAACATGACAATATTCCGTTTCTTGCCACCTCTTTTGACCAAGCACAAGCACTCTGGACCGCCGCCAAGCCAGAAATCGAAAAAGCCCTCGATAAAGATGGGATGAAACTGCTCTACGCCGTGCCATGGCCTGCGCAAAGCCTTTACACGAGAAACCCTGTCAACTCATTGGCGGATCTGGAAGGCGAAAAAATGCGCGCTTATAGCCCTTCGACCTCTCGCCTTGCTGATTTAATGGGCACCATTCCAACCACCATTCAAGTACCTGACATCCCACAGGCTTTTAGCACAGGCATTATCCAAGCGATGGTGACATCACCGTCAACAGGGGTGGACTCTCAAGCATGGGACTACGTCAACAACTACACAGACATCAAAGCATGGATTCCGAAAGACATTGTTATTGTTAACAAAAGAGCCTTTCGACGCCTAGATAAAAACATTCAAGACATCGTATTAGCGGCAGCAAAAAATGCGGAAACAGAAGGCTGGAAACGCATCGTCGAGCGTGCAGCCAAAGACAAAGCCACGCTGGCAGAAAATGGCATGACGATTTCTGAGCCATCCGCAAAGCTAACAACACAGCTTGAAGCCATTGGTAAAACAATGGAAACAGAATGGACAGCAGAAGCACCAAAAGAGATTGGCCGTATCCTAACGCGTTACCATCAAGAACTAGGCCAATAAAACACTATTACCCTCTTTGTGCCGAACAAGATGCTTACCTGTGGTAACGCGTCTTGTTCGATTCATTCTACTGCCAAAGAAGTAAACCATATGAACTCATTCAAAGAAAAGTGCTATCAGTGCTCTGGGCTGCTGTCTGGCTTGGGCATTGTGATCATCACCTTGTTGTTATTAGCCCAAATTATTGGCCGCCTATTTGGCTTTATTGTGCCATCGGCCGGGGATTTTGCTGGCTACGCCTTGGCCGCTTCAACCTTTTTAGGGTTAGCTTATACCTTCAGAGAAGGTGGCCACATTCGCGTTACGCTCGTCATTCAACGCTTCTCTCCCGTTCCTCGTAAAATCCAAGAAGCGGTCATTCTAACGTTGTCACTCGCTCTACTCTGCTTCCTATCCTATGCCTGCAGCTCAATGGTGTATGAGTCTTATATTTATGACGATGTGTCTTACGGCTATATTCCTGTGCCCCTATGGATACCGCAATTGCCTATGGCCGTCGGCATTATCGCGCTTAACTTAGCCGTGCTGGATGCTTGGATCATGGCGTTAAGAGGCAAAACTCCTACTTACAGCCAGCATGAAGACGCATTAGCCTTGGAGGAAATCTAATGGATATGACTTGGATTTCTATCTTATTAGCGGTTGGTATGCTGGTCATGCTCACGTTCGGTGTGTGGGTGTCTTTTACTCTCATCGCCATCGGTGGCCTTGGTTTGATTTTGTCGGAAAACTACCAAGTCGGTATGTTATTCGCGACCGGTAGCTGGGGAGCGGCCACGTCTTGGTCTCTCACCGCCCTGCCTCTGTTTATCTGGATGGGGGAAGTACTGTTTAGAACCAGACTATCAGAAGACCTATTTGAAGGGCTTGCACCTTGGTTAGGTAAAGTGCCTGGCAAGTTATTACACGTTAATATTTTAAGTTGTGGCATTTTTGCTGCGGTCTCAGGGTCTTCTGCGGCAACCGCCGCTACCATTGGCCGCATGACGCTGCCTGAATTGCGCAAACAAGGCTATAGCGAACGTATGGCGATCGGAACCTTAGCCGGTTCTGGAACATTAGGTTTGCTTATTCCCCCTTCCATTATTTTAATTGTTTATGGCGTGGCGGCGGAAGTTTCCATTGCCCGTTTGTTTATTGCTGGCGCCCTCCCAGGGCTCTTACTGATCTGCCTCTTCATGGGGTTCACCATGATCTGGGGGCATCTGCATAAAGACGAACTACCAAGCACTACCACCCAAGACACCAGTTGGTCAGCGCGCTTTAAAAGCTTGGGCAAGCTCTTGCCTGTCACAGGCTTAATTGGCTTTGTTTTAGGTTCCATTTACGGCGGCCTTACGACACCAACAGAAGCGGCGGCCATCGGAGTAACCGGCTCGTTGATTCTCGCAGCTTGCACAGGCTCATTAACCCGTCAAAGCTTTATAGACAGCCTGTTAGGCGCGGTGAAAAGCGCATGTATGATTGGCTTTATCTTGATTGGCGCGCACTTTCTTACATTGGCAATGGGCTTCTTAGGCATTCCGAGCGCACTCGCGCAATGGATCGCCTCTCTTGGCTTATCCCCAATAGTATTGATTCTATATTTGACTGTCTTTTTTGTCGTATTGGGCTGTTTTTTAGACGGTATTTCCGTGGTTGTTCTGACCGTGGCGGTCGTGCTTCCTATGGTCAAATCCGCCGGCATTGATCTTCTATGGTTTGGTATCTTTATCGTATTGGTGGTTGAAATGTCACAAATCACACCACCGGTCGGGTTCAACCTCTTTGTGATTCAGTCGCTGACTGGAAAAAACATTCTGTATGTTGCTAAAGCGGCGCTGCCTTTCTTCTTGCTCATCGCCGTGGCCATTATTCTGATTACTTGGTTCCCAGAAATTGTGACCTATTTACCAACCACCATGTCAAAGGGCTAAGCGCCCTTTAAGGATTCTAAGATGAAATTAAATTGTGATATGGGCGAAGCGTTTGGCGCATGGAAAATGGGGCTAGACGATCAAATCATGCCGTATGTGGATCAAGCCAATATTGCGTGTGGTTTTCATGCCTCAGACCCGCTTACCATGGCCAAAACCGTGGCGTTGGCCAAACAGTACAATGTGAGCATTGGCGCGCACCCAGGCTACCCAGATTTGGTTGGTTTTGGACGCCGAAATATGGACATTGCGCCCGCTGAGCTGAAAGCGATTATCCAATACCAAGTAGGCGCCTTAAAAGGCATCTGTGAGAGTCAAAACACACGCATTGATTACGTAAAACCGCACGGTGCTATGTACAACCAGATGATGTCTGACTTCACCAAGCTCGAAACCGTAATGCAAGCGGTCAGCGAAATGGACCCTTCTTTGGCGTTGATGGTAATGGCGATTCCCGAAGTGGAGCAGGTAAAAGCACTGGCTGAAAAGTACCAACTTACACTCTATTTTGAAGCGTTTTCTGATCGCCTGTATTCCGACCAAGGTCGCCTTACTCCGCGCAAACAAGCCAACGCCGTCCATCAGACTTTTGAGCTGATCGAAGAGCAAGTATTACAGCTTAGTCAACAAGGCACGCTGACCACAGAATCTGGGCAATCGTTGGCTGTCCACGCCAATACTATTTGCGTTCATGGCGATGGCTCACACGCTGTTGAAGCGGTAAAACGCATTCGCTCCGTTGTGGATGGAGTGCCCTCATGAGCCACTCAGATCACATCCCTTTTGAATTGAGTCACATCAAGATGGACATGGTCAATGAGCAAGCCTGTTTACTGCGCTTTGCTGATCACATTGATGACACGGTTGCCGATGCCATTGGCTTGGTGACCCGTCAATTGCGTGATCTCGCGGGCATCATTGATACCATACCGTCCTACACCAGCTTATTGGTGACTTTCGATGTGGAGCATCACGATCGCTTTGCCATTTGCCAACAGATTCAAACGCTGCTGGATAACCTAGACATGACTGAGGTGACAAGCCGCGCCAGTCGAGAAGTCGTCATTCCAGTGTATTATGCAGAAGAAGTCGGTCCAGATTTACAAGAAGTGGCAAAGCATTGCGACATGACGGTAGAAGAAGTCATTCAACTGCATTCGCAAACCACTTATCGAGCCTATGCGATTGGCTTTACACCTGGCTTCGCCTTCCTCGGGAACACCCCTAAAGCGCTGCATATCCCTAGAAAGAACACGCCTCGCCTAAAAGTGCCCATTGGCAGCGTTGCCATTGCCGAACAACAAACGGCCGTCTACCCAAGTGTGTCCCCCGGTGGCTGGCAGATACTTGGCCGCACACCAACGCCTTTAGTGGATTGGCAAAGCGACAGCCTTGCTCTCATTGAAGTCGGAGACAGCGTGCGTTTCGAGCCTATCTCACGGGCGGAATTTCTTGCTCAAGGAGGTCAACTAGATGGCTTTTAATGTAATCAAACCAGGCATATTGACGCTGGTGCAGGACCTTGGCCGATATGGCTATCAACATCTTGGCGTCACCACGGGTGGGCCAATGGATGAATTTGCCTTTCGCTGGGGCAACGCCTTGCTCGACAATCACGCCAATGCCGCCCAGCTAGAAATCACCTTTGGTATGCTGACGCTGGAAGCCCAAGCGCCAACCAGCATCGCGATCACAGGCGCAGACCTTGCCGCAACACTGAACAACAAAGCCATTCTGCCTTGGCAAACTTACGCGCTTAAAACAGGCGACGTGCTGACATTCAATCAGCCTAACCTTGGTTTACGTGCCTATTTAGCCGTTAAAGGCGGTTTGCAAATTGCGCCTGTGCTCGGCAGTGTTTCTACCGTGATGCGTGAAGCGTTAGGCGGCTTAACAGGCAAAGGAGAGAAAATTCAAAAAGGCGATGTCATTCCCTTTCTCTCTACCACTGAGCATCAGCAACGCATTACGCCGCGCCTTGCCATACCCAATTACGAGCAGCAAAACATTCCTATGGTGATGAGCTACCAGTTCAACACGCTCTCAGGTCTTGATAGAGCGCGCCTCTTTCGTAATGAGTATTCGGTAACCGCCGCCAGCGACCGCATGGGTTACCGCCTCTCAGGAGAGGCCATCAATGGCGACAAAAAAGGCATTATTTCTGAAGGCATTGCCTACGGTTCAATCCAGATGCCCAATGACGGACAACCGATTGTACTACTGCGCGACCGACAAACCATTGGCGGTTATCCGAAAATGGGCTGTGTTACGTCCATCGGCGGCGGCCTCTTAGCCCAGAAAAAACCTGGGGATAGCATTCATTTTCAATGTCTTTCTATCGGCCAGGCGGAACAAGAGCGCCAGAGAAAAATGTCGTTACTTAGCCAATTACGCTAACACACAGGCCAATCATCGCGTTTTCAGTACGCGCTGGTTGGCCTGTATTCTTCTCCGCTTTGCCCTCTATTTCTTACCCTATCTTCCGGTTTTTTTTGGGCGCCATCGTCTCAGTCTTCACTGCTGAATCAACCAATAGCTTTTCTTTATCATGATTTAATAAAATTACAATTTTTATAATTCTTAAATATCTTCTAATATAGCTCCTGTTGGTAACGCACTTACTCTAAATCACTTAGGAGATACATAATGATCAATACACAAATCAAACCATTTAACGCCTCAGCTTTTAAATCTGGCGAGTTCGTAGAAATTTCTGAAAAAGACGTACTAGGCAAATGGTCTATCTTCTTTTTCTACCCAGCTGATTTCACATTCGTTTGTCCTACAGAGCTAGGCGACGTTGCTGACCATTACGAAGAGCTTCAAGCTCGCGGCGTAGAAGTATTCTCTGTCTCTACAGACACTCACTTCACTCACAAAGCGTGGCACGACAGCTCTGAAACAATCGGCAAAATCAACTACTACATGGTAGGCGACCAGTCTGGCAAGATCACAAACAACTTCGGCGTAATGCGTGAAGGCGAAGGCCTTGCAGACCGTGCGACTTTCTTGGTTGATCCAGAAGGTACTATCCAAGCAATGGAAATCACTGCTGAAGGTATCGGCCGTGACGCTGAAGACCTACTTCGCAAAGTGAAAGCAGCACAATACGTTGCCGCTCACCCAGGTGAAGTTTGCCCAGCTAAATGGAAAGAAGGCGAAGCAACTCTTGCTCCTTCTCTAGACCTAGTTGGCAAAATCTAAGACTTGCTAGTCAGACCCTAAAAGGGGTCAGATCCCTTAAACGAACCTTAAGGGATCTATATACACCAGATCTCCTTAAGGGATCTGACCCCTTTTATTCTTTTATATACATTATTTTCGGAATGCAGATTTCAAGTCGTTTATTGGCTTGGTATGGATTCTTGCACCCGAAACTTACAGTAATCCCTCAGTCTTAACGGGTTAAACATTATGTTAGAAGCAAACATCAAACAACAGTTGGGCACATACCTACAAAATATCGTTAATCCGATTGAAATTACTGTGTCTACGAATGGAACTAAAAAAGCAGAAGAACTACTAGGCTTAGCACGTGAAATCACGGCGCTTAAAAGCGACAAAATTACTTTATCTGTAGACGAAAACCCAACAGGTCGTGCGCCTCAAATGGCGATTGCACCTCAAGGGCAAGCACCTCGCGTGCGTTTTGCAGGTATCCCAATGGGCCATGAATTTACCTCATTGGTATTGGCTCTATTGCAAGCCGGCGGCCACCCATCTAAAGCGGCGCCAGCGACCCTAGAACAAATTAAGTCCTTGGACACAGAATTGAACTTTGAGGTGTACATCTCCCTCTCTTGCCACAACTGTCCAGACGTTGTGCAAGCCGTTAACTTAATGGCGGTTCTAAACCCAAATATTACCGCAACCATGATCGACGGTGCGTTATTCCAAGACGAAGTGGAAAAACGCGAAATCATGGCTGTACCATCCGTTTACCTAAACGGTGAATTATTCGAACAAGGTCGTATGACATTGGACGAGATTCTAAACAAAGTAGACACCGGCGCGGCGAAAAAACAAGCGGCAGCGTTATCTGAAAAAGACCCATACGACGTACTTGTTGTTGGTGGTGGTCCTGCAGGCGCAGCCGCAGCGATCTACGCAGCACGTAAAGGCATACGTACTGGTGTTGTTGCAGAGCGTTTTGGTGGCCAAGTTGCTGACACCATGGCGATTGAGAACTTCATCTCTGTAAAAGCCACAGACGGCCCTAAATTGGTCGCAGGCCTTGAGCAACACGTTCTTGATTACGATGTTGACCTGATGAAAACGCAAAAAGCGGTTCGTCTAGAGAAAAAAGAATTCGTTGAAATCGAACTCGAAAACGGCGCATTGCTAAAAAGTAAAACCGTTATCTTGGCAACCGGCGCACGCTGGAGAGAAATGAACGTACCGGGCGAACAAGAGTACCGTGGTAAAGGCGTCGCCTACTGCCCACACTGTGACGGCCCATTGTTCAAAGGTAAGAAAACAGCGGTTATCGGTGGTGGTAACTCAGGTATTGAAGCAGCGATTGACCTTGCAGGCTTAGTCGAACACGTTACTGTTCTTGAGTTTGGCGACACGCTTCGTGCCGACGATGTTTTGGTGAAAAAAGCCAACTCATTACCGAACGTCACCATCATTAAAAATGCCATGACCACTGAAGTACTTGGCGACGGACAACGCGTTATCGGCCTGAAATACACAGACCGTACCACCGATGAGTCACACCTTGTCGAAGTAGCGGGCATCTTCGTTCAAATTGGTCTAGTACCAAACAGCGAGTTCTTAAAAGACACGCTAGAGCTAAGCAACCGCGGCGAGATCATCATCGATCAGCATGGTCAAACGTCCATCCCTGGTGTGTTTGCTGCCGGTGACGTAACAACGACACCGTACAAGCAAATCATCATCTCAATGGGTGGCGGTGCAACCGCAGCGCTTGGCGCGTTTGATTACTTGATTCGTAACTAATCAAACTCCAGCCCATAAAAAAGCCGATCGTGTGAAAACAAGATCGGCTTTTTTATGTCACCTTAGCAGCAATACCAAGATATAACGCGGCGTTATTTAGACGCTTTTTCATTCCATGTTTTTAGCTTGGCTTTAGACCAAGAGCCATACGATGCGTTTGGCAACACAATCCAGTCATTACCAAAATGCGGCGCTTGCTGTTTAACAAGATCGCGCTGGTAATCGGTGGATTTTTTGTTTTTAAACTCAGGCGCAAAATCCGCCAAACTGTCGCCCACTAACATCACAATATCGTAGTTTTGTTGACGAACCGATTCACGGCGCGCTTCTTTTGCTTCTGTGTAAAGCAAAACGTTATCCGCACTGACTTGTGGTAAATCTAACTGCTTCAGTGTCTTAAGCGTTGCCGCTTTATTCTCTTGGAAACGGTCGGAAATATAAAAGATTTTAACGCCACGCTGATCAACAAAATCGACAAAATCTTTCGCACCAGGAATCAAAGTTGGGTGCCCTTTTTTCTCCCAATCACTCCATGTATCCCACGAGGTGTAATCGTGGCAATTACTTACATCACGAACCAATAATGGGCTGTTATCTATTACCGTTTCATCAAGGTCCAATACCACAGCAGGTTTTTTATCAGATTGGTGATTAGCAAGAATCTGAACGATACGCTGTGTCGCAAACTGATACGCTTGCAATTGCAACGCCATTACTTCAGCCGACTGTTGCTGGTAACGCAGCGCCATTTGGTATTCTTTTGGCTGACAGAAGCCATCATCAGGCGCGGCTAAGGTTACCGAGCTCATCAATGGTAAAGCGAGTAATAAAGAGGCTGTTACTTTTTTCATGAAATCCTTTCTCCGTTACATGTGTGGCGAGAAGATGACACAGTTTTTTATTAAACGCCAATTTAATTACAGCTCAAATGTATTTTCGGTGCGAATTTATGTCGCTTGTAGACAGATAATGAGTGAATAGTGATCAAGACATCATCGTATTAAGAGACAGTCACAGAAAAGAAGCGAACGGCAGAGGTAGGGATATTGGAGCCAACTGTGTGACACCCAAAAACGAAAATATTGTCTTTATCAGCTTATATAGATGCCTGTTTTGGATGCTTCCTGCCATAATAACCCCCATTAGATTTTTATACTTTTTCCGGACGCGACTATGAATGATGAGATAAATTACGAAAGCAACCCACTACACGGTCTGGGTTTACAAGACTTGTTGACTCAAATAGTCGATCATTATGGCTTTGATCTTCTTTACGCCTACCTGAACATCAATTGCTTCAAAACGAACCCGAGTATCGAATCCAGTGTGAAATTTTTCAAGAAGAGCGACTGGGCGCGAGAGAAAGTTGAAAATTTCTACCTGTATCAGTTTAAAAACCTGCCTCGTGTGTCATCTGAGCAGTTTGCTATCTCCCCTAGATACCGAGTTATCCCTGAAGGCCAGACTCCTCGCGAACCCGCTGAATTGAGCCTAGAAGACGCTGAGCGCATGCGAGAAAAACAGGCACAAAAAGCAGCGGAGTACGGCAAAACGAAAAACTATCGCAGATAGTTAAAAAGCGCGTATTCAAATGTGCTGGGGATAATTTGTTGGGTGAAATCAAACGCTACATGGGTATGTCGTTCTTGAGGCAAGGTTCATCGTGAGAAAAAGCCTAAAAGGGGTCAGATCTATTTTTTCGTAATGCCTTACGAATCAATGAGATATTAAGTCCATTCGATGCAACGAAGTTGCGCGACTTGATGAGGTTTCCGAGGCAATGTTTGACGCTTTACCTCCAAGCTAATTAAGCTTCTAAACACCTTCCTTAAATGATCGACGTACAGGCGTTTTAATATGCCACGCAAATCATACGCTAAAGGTCTTAAAGAGATTTTTTGGTTACTTTTTTATCAATTGAAAAAAGTTACACGCTCAGCAGAGCTGAATAAAAGTCGGGAAAACAAAGCATTAGAATGGAATCCATCAGACCAAACCAACAACCCCATCCTAGCCTTGTATCTTTCCTTTGGAAGAAAGAGGGAAGAGACAGTGCAGGCCAGTAGCATCATGTTAGGTGGTTTACGCCAAGTATCTAGGTGAAAGTCAGGGTCAAAGCCCTTTTTGAAGCAGTGTTTATGGCTGTAGGAAGCTTGAAGGGCAAAAAGGGGTTCGACCCTTGGTTATCGAGTTGTTCTGCAAGTAGCCTGCGCTAAGGTAAGGTCTGACCAAAAGGGATCATGCGTATTTGGATAAACCGCAAAGCGAAATACATGAAACAAGTGGAAGCTTGGTAGGACGATGCAGCTAAGCAGCAATCTAGATTGGGGCAACCTGTTACCGCTGATAAAAATAGGCTCGTTGTGACACCAGATCAATTGCATTAGACAATACATTAAAGGACGGTTTCTTATATAAGACAGTCCTAAATCCATATATAACTTAGCTTAAAAATAAAACTAAAAGTGATTCTTTATTTTATAAACTCTAAATATTTTTTCATTTGGCCCTCGCCATATAGATTTTTTAATTCTAAAAAAAACATTCACTAGTACCTTTTCGCATAAATTCAACATCGTAGAACCCATATTATTTTTTTGTCTGAAGTTTATACAATATAAAGTGGCTCCGAATTGGTGCGGAAAATTAGTATAGCCATGATATTCCAAGCAATTTATTTCACAGAGCTGTGCTGAGTAACGACCTTTTAAAGTGCGTGCAAGTCCCACAAAAGTGCATTAAAAACTGACATTAAATACATATATTTTCTCATTTTTAATAACGTACGTGACAGCTCGTTTAATTACGTTGCTTTTAGGGCAACGGTGTTGATATTAAAAAGCAACAAATAAAAGCGTTTTATCAATACGTCATCTACTAAAAACACTGGAGTCTTGCAATGAAAACTCAATCCACACCAATAGGTTTACTATTGAATTGGCGATTGCATTTGATCGTTATTGTTGTGTCTGCGGTATCTGAATTGATAGGAATTCAAAGCATTCCAGTCGCTAATGCGAAGTTGCTTTTTTTACCTTTGTTCTACGCTTTTATCCTTTGCCTTTTTGTGAACCCAAACATCACCAAGTTTTCTGGCAAGATCATCAATAAGAAAAATGCATCCATTGCTGCTCCTATTATTGTCATAGGTATTCTGCCATTTATCGCTAAATTCGGAACACTTATTGGCCCAGCTCTACCTAAAATAGCGGAATCAGGAAGTGCCATGGTTCTTCAAGAATTAGGTAATTTAGGCACTATGCTAATAGCAATGCCTATTGCTGTGCTGTTTTTCAAAATGGGGCGAGAAGCGATTGGAGCAACGTACTCAATTGCTCGAGAACCAAATATTGCATTGGTTTCTGATCGTTATGGCTTGAAGAGTAATGAAGGTATAGGTGTCATGGGCGTCTATGTGATGGGCACCATGTTCGGTACGATTTATTTTGCGCTATTAGCTGGTTTTTTAGCGACGACTGGATGGTTTGATCCAAGAGCACTTGCCATGGCTTGTGGAGTCGGTAGCGGTAGTATGACAGCGGCATGTTCAGGAACATTAGCAACCGCTTTTCCATCAATGAAAGATGAACTTCTTGCCTTTGCTGGTGCCAGTAATCTACTAACAAATGCAACTGGACTCTACGTTGCCATATTTATCGCGTTGCCTTTTTCTGAATGGTTCTACAAAAAACTATCAGGCGAAAAAAAATCCACCAGCGCTATGACTAAAGGAGCAAACTAAGATGAATGTAAATACTGAAAACACCGTAGAAGCAAAAGTAGAAGAAGTACATTTAAGCTTTAAAGAAAGCCTTGTTGTATTAGCGGTTATTTCCATCGTAAGTTTAGCAAGTAACTGGGCAGGTACAGGTATCAGCCCAATCAAAGCCGTACCTGCAATGTTAATTATCTATGCAATGATATTTGTCGGACTCTTGCTGACAAAATATGTTCGCATCGGTTTTCCTGCTGTGGCATGGGTATCCTTAATAAGCGTACTGTTAACACTTCCAGTATCGCCCATTTCAGCCCCTATTCTTGCCGAGCTCAAAAACTTAAATTTCCTTTCTATCGTAACGCCTGTTTTAGCCTATGCGGCTATGGCTATTACCAAAATGGAAGTGGATTTGTTCAAACGCTCTGGTTTCAAAATTGCGGCTATTTCCATTCTTGTTTTCACCGGCACATATGTCGGCTCTGCATTGGTAGCAAACGCCCTGCTTTAACCATCTGTATAGCTATGGTCATCAGAACTATCTCACTGAGAGCTCTGATGACCATATTTAATGACGCTGCTGACGGTGTTGCTTTAAAGGCAACACAACACAAGCGACTGATACATTTTTTGATTTTTTCAAAATGCCATTATGAAGAGGGCATTTATATACAGGTATCTCATTTATGACAAACACTATTGGCGTTATTGGGCTAGGTAATATGGGACGCAATATCGCGGCCACCTTAGTCAAAAAGTCCTTTTCCGTAATCGGTTTCGATTTATCAGAAACGGCATGCAAACAAGCCGCTGAACAAGGTGTAATAACAGCAAGTCAGCTCTCTACTCTTACCGAGCAGTGCGACATTATTATTTTATCGTTACCTAAAGCCGAACATGTAGAAGCCGTTTGTCTAGGTGCTAACGGGCTAATCAATTTAGTTACTGCAGGAACAACTATCATAGACACCACAACTTCAGTACCAGAGACCAGTCGCATGGTGGCCGCTGAATGTGCTAAACAAAACATCGCGTTT
Organism: Marinomonas sp. NPDC078689; assembly: GCF_044542435.1. NCBI lineage: Bacteria > Pseudomonadati > Pseudomonadota > Gammaproteobacteria > Oceanospirillales > Oceanospirillaceae > Marinomonas > Marinomonas sp. NPDC078689. Next base: position 84,667 of record NZ_JBITUJ010000011.1, read on the forward strand.
CTTGATGCTCCCGTTTCCGGTGGGCCAGCAGGTGCAGCGGCAGGCACCATGAGTATGGTCATAGGTGGCGAGATGAAAGCCTATCAATACGTTTTACCAGTGCTTGAGGCCATGAGCAGTATGCGAGTACATGTAGGTGACGTCGGCGCAGGTAATATCGCTAAAATCGCTAACAACATGTTAGCTGCCGCCCATTTGGTTACTACGGCGGAAGCCCTAACCTTAGCGGAAAAGGCTGGTGTTGATCCAGAAAAAGTACTTGAAGCCATCAATGCTGGCTCCGGTCGAAGCGGAGCGAGTCAAACGATGTTCCCAAATTGGGTGATGACCAAAGCCTACGATTCTGGTTTCACTATGGGCTTGATGCGCAAAGATGTCGGGTTAGCAAAAATGCTCGCTCAAAGTCTTAACTTAGAACTTCCAATGGCCATGAAAAGCGCAGAACTATGGGAAGACAGCATTCATAAACTCGCCGACAGTGATGATTTTTGTTGTATCGCACAATGTACAAATCCACTGTTATTTGGCAAAGAGGACAACGCATGAAAACGGCATTTGAATCCATTATCCATCGTTTCTGGAAAGGCGCCAACACCATACCAAGTTTTGTAGATGGTGAATTTATCCTAGGTTCAGGTGAATACATTGTTATTCACAGTGCCCACAACGACAGCGAATTATTCCGTTATCCTGATGCCGATGAAGGCATCATCATGAAAGCAAACGAGGCAGCCAAAGCAGCGGGGAAAGTTTGGTGGAGCATGAGTGCCCAAGCTCGCGGAAAAGTCATGTATCGTATTGGCATGAAGGTTCGTGACGCACTCGACGACTTAGCCATCGTCGAATCTTACGCATCTAATAAGCCTATTCGCGATGCAAGAGTCGAAGTGTTAAAAGTCGCGGAGATGTTCGAATATTACGCAGGCTGGGCTGATAAATTACACGGCGAAGTCATCCCTGTACCAACGTCGCACCTTAACTATGTGAAATACGAGCCACTCGGCACTGTATTTCAAATTACGCCATGGAACGCACCTATTTTCACGGCAGGTTGGCAGTTAGCTCCCGCAATTGCTGCAGGTAATGCGGTGATTCTAAAGCCCTCTGAATTGACGCCCATTTCATCCTTATTATTGGGTGCATTAGCGCACGAAGCAGGTATTCCAAAAGGCTTAATCAACGTCATTGCAGGCTATGGACATACCGCTGGACAGACCGCAATCAAACAAGCGGATATACGCAAAGTCGTTTTTGTGGGCTCTCCGGCAACCGGCAAGCGTATTGCAATATCCGCTGCGGAACGCGGTATTCCCTGTGTATTAGAGCTGGGCGGAAAGTCGGCCAACATCGTATTCGATGATGCGGACTTAGGCCTTGCCGTTCGAGGCGCTCAGGCAGCAATTTTTTCTGGTGCAGGTCAAAGCTGCGTTTCTGGATCGCGCTTATTGGTACAAGAAAGCATTTACGACCGTTTCTGTGAGGCCGTCGCACAAGCCGCAAAGCATTTTGTTATTGGCAACCCTCAAGAGGAAGCGACACAGATTGGTCCAATCCATAATGCCAAACAATATAAGCATGTAACGACCATGCTAGATAGCGCCGTACAAGAAGGCGCCACTATCATACAAAACGGTTTACCAAGCGTGCCACAGAGCAATGGCTATTATGTTAATCCGACAGTTTTAAAAGGCAAAAACCACATGTTCTGCGCTCAGGAAGAGATATTTGGTCCTGTGGTTGTGGCCATCCCATTTAAAGATGAAGACGATGCCATTGCTATTGCCAATGACAGTCGCTTTGGCTTAGCAGGTGCTGTATGGACCAAAGATGTTGGGCGCGCTCACCGTGTCGCCGATCAGGTAAAAGCAGGGACCTTCTGGATCAATAGCTACAAAACCATCAATGTTGCCTCGCCATTTGGTGGCTATGGCGAAAGTGGCTACGGTCGTTCTTCTGGCTTAGAAGCCCTACGTGAATACAGCGAAGTAAAAAGTGTGTGGGTTGAAACAGCACGCATACCCACTGCCAACTTTGGTTATGGCGCAAATTTGGAGTAATAAATGATAGAAATAAAACAACTGGTTGCCGACGCAACACAATGGCGTAAGAAGTTCCACCAACACCCTGAGCTTGGCTTTACCGAACATCAAACGGCACAACAAGTCGCCGACCTACTAACTGGGTTTGGTTTAGACGTTCACACAGGCATTGGTATTACTGGAGTTGTCGGCACCTTAAAAAACGGCAATGGCCCAACGATTGGACTGCGTGCTGACATGGATGCCTTACCTATCCAAGAGCTAGGTAATCCAGAACATAAGTCTCAGCACACTGGCTGTATGCATGCTTGTGGGCACGATGGTCATACTGCCATGCTACTTGGTGCTGCTCGATATTTGGCGCATCACAAACCCTTTACTGGCACCGTACATTTTGTTTTTCAGCCCGCTGAAGAGAACTTAGGTGGTGCACAGAAAATGATCGACGACGGTTTATTTGATCGTTTCCCAATGGACGCAATTTATGGTTTACACAACTGGCCAGGGTTACCAGCAGGCGACATTGCAGTGAACGAAGGAGCAATGATGGCCTCTCTCGACACGTTTGAAATAACCATCACTGGCAAAGGCTGCCATGCCGCTATGCCTCATACGGGCATTGATCCAATTGTCGCCGCAGCTGATTTGGTATTGCGCCTACAAACCATCGTTTCGCGCCATGTTTCTCCCTTAGAATCAGCCGTAGTCAGCATCACCATGTTCAACAGTGGCGAAGCAATAAATGTATTACCTGAGTCTGCGACATTAAAAGGAACTGTACGCTGCTTAAACAAAACGGTACGTGAGCAAGTGGAAACACTGATTGCTCAACATGTGACCAGTACAGATCAGTCCCCCGGAATCAATGTGGAATTGGCTTTTACTCGGGGTTACCCGGTAACGACCAACCACGCCAAAAATGCCAGCGTCATTTCCGACTTAGCTCAGCAATTTCGTGGCGAAGAACACGCTCATTTCAATATCCAACCTTCCATGGCATCCGAGGATTTTGCTTTTATGCTCGAACATTGCCCTGGTGCTTACTTCTGGCTAGGAGTGGATGAAGGAGAATCAGTTGCTTTGCACAATCCATATTATGACTTTAATGACAAGGTTATCGAAGTAGCCATCCAATTTTGGTGTGAACTGGTCAAGCAACAATTGCCCATCAGATAATCTCGATTTTTATGGCTATTGTGGTTGTTATGACTCCCATGACATTCATCTTGGCGACAAGCTATGTTCGCCGCCTTTTTTACTTTAATGTCTACTCCATTTTTATTGGACATTTCTTTGATAAAAGGAAAATAAGGCACTATGAAAGAGATCAATCAAAAACGCTTGGCCTATTTTTATGAAGCCGTTGCTTTAGGAACCATCCGAGCAGCCGCAGATAAACTCGATGTTGCGCCCTCTGCCATTAGCCGACAAATTGCCCAGCTAGAAGAAGAGCTGGCCTGCATTTTGATTGAGAGACATCGAAAAGGTGTACGTACTACAGAAGCTGGCAAGCTTTTGTTGAAATATTACCGAGAATCCGTTTCCAATGAAGAAGTCTGTTTATCGGAATTGCAGGCATTACGAGGCTTAAAATCAGGCCATATCTCATTGGCGATCGGAGAAGGTTTCATTGGCGACATTATGTCAAAAGCCTTACCGCAATTTCAGGCGCTTTACCCTGATCTCACCTTGTCACTGCACATCGCTGGATCAAATGAACTGATTCGTCGCGTACAAGAAGATGAAGCCCATATCGGCGTATTATTCCATCCACCGCACAATCAAAAATTACGTTCCCATGAAATATCATCTCATCCATTGTGTGCGATTGTTCCACCGAACCACCCGCTAGCAAATCTCAACAGACCTATTGAGCTTGAGGAAATGCTGCCCTATCCGATTGCATTACAAGAAGCCGAGTTTGGTGTAAGACAACTGATTGCTGTGGCCGAGTTTAAACATAGAGTCAAGCTCTCACCATCGATTACAGTGAACTCATTCTCTCTATTAAAAGAATATGTTCGCTCCAACATGGGCATCACGATTTTGCCAGAGTTTGTGGTAAGAAGAGAGCTAGATGATGGCCATGTTATATCCTTACCTATCACAGACCCTATTTTGTGTTCAGGAGAAGTCCATCTGGTAACTCGCTTAGGACGACAGCTAACAGAAGCGCCATTAGCTCTTTTACAACACTTACAAACTTGGATTCGAGATTTTCATGTTTGAAAATGCAAACCAGAGGTAAAAAACGCCCATTTTTACAAATGGGCGTTTTTCGTTTTGCAAAAGCTTAAAACATTATTTCTTCTTCGGCTGACGAGTATGAGAACCCAGCGTAGCATCTAAAATCAGCGGATAACGCAAGAAGTCGTTGGCAACCACAAACAACTCACCATTCAAGGTAAGATGTTGTTTAACCCTCATAGACCTTAAAGGGATCTGACCCTGAGGTATCCCCACAAATTTAAACCATAAAACCTTCTCCTTTGAACAGATGTTCGGCGAATTTCCTAATTCCTTCTCGCCATTGTTTGAGGGTGATTTTGAGGTTCGTTGATAGTGCTCTTTTGCCCAGAAAAAAGTGCGAGAGCACTCTGCGTTTGCGAGTGCTAGAAGGCTGAAAGCGATAATATAATCCAACCAGTTCAACCACTTTGCCTAACAAGATAAGCACCATAGCAGTCAGTGTTGTAAGTAAAACCAATAGCTTCATTCGGGCTAATATTTTAGTGTGGTTATGCTCAAACCCTAAGCCGAATTTTGTGCTTTTCATGTCTCTAAAACTTTCTTCTATTTGCATTCGTGTCTGATAAACCTTCACGCTCTTCTTGGCAAACGAGTTGTTCTTGGGCAACGATGAGATCAACAACCAAGGCTCTTTTGCGCCACGTGCCGCTGTTAACGATGTCTTTGATGCTTTAGTCGAACCATCTTGGTTTAAAGAATGCCTTCCTTTTGGCTTTCCTTTGTAGAGCGCTAGATGACAAAAGTGAGGCTTTGACTGCCCTAGATTCAACACAAGTGGCTTTGGCGTGGCATTGGCTGTAGGAAATAAATGTGAGATACAACGCCATGATTGGCTTTCTTCATCAAAAAATTTACGCGGTCGACGGACTCGTCCGACATAATCCCAACCTAAGCTTTTTACTAACTCTATCCAAGGCATTTTAAAACCGGCATCCGTGACAATGATTGGTTTAGTCTCTTTTGGAAGAAGTGATTTCAGCGTGGAAAGAAAGTACTTGTGTGTTTTCGGTTTTTCTTTGGTTTTAATACCATGCACTTCTTCGTATAG
>NZ_JBITUJ010000012.1:0-22590 GCF_044542435.1 Marinomonas sp. NPDC078689
CTACCTTCCGGTAAACCGAACGGCGATGATCTTCTGAAGACTCCAGCGAGCGCCCACACAAATTATCTGATTATCTATTTTAAAGAGCGTCTGACGTGTCGGTCGACTTACTTAGCAAGCTAAGCTGCAAACTCTTGTTTGCGTCGTTGTCCGTGTCAGTGGGTGCGTATAATACATCGTGAAAATTTTAGCGCAAGTACTTTTTAATAAAAGATTCATTTTTTTATAATAAAAATGAAAGCACCTATAATTCAACGATTCGAAGCTCTTTAGGCATAGAGAAAGAAACATTCTCTTCTCTCCCTTTAAGCTCCTCTGGTGAATTACCACCTTCTTGAATAAGACGATCAATTACTTCGTTTATCAAGATTTCAGGCGCCGAGGCACCCGCGGTGACGCCCACGCTACGAACACCAGCCAACCAGTCACTTTGTATCTCGCTCGCATTATCAATTAAATGCGCTTTCGCTCCCATTCTCTCCGCCAGTTCTCGAAGGCGGTTTGAGTTCGAGCTATTGACTGAGCCAACGACCAATACCAGCTCTGACTCTTTCGCTAACGTCTTCACTGCGTCTTGACGATTTTGGGTTGCGTAACAAATGTCGTCTTTCTTCGGCCCTGTAATATTAGGGAAGTGATGACGTAAGGCATCAATCACGACAGAGGTGTCATCCATAGAAAGTGTTGTTTGCGTGACAAAAGCGAGTTTGTCTGGGTTTTCTACTTTTAGCTTGGCCACATCATCAGGGTTTTCCACAAGGTAAATAGCACCACCTTGCTTGTTATCATACTGCCCCATGGTCCCTTCTACTTCAGGGTGACCATCATGACCAATCAAAATACACTCAGCACCATCGCGAGAATAACGAAGCACTTCTAGATGAACTTTAGTCACTAACGGGCAGGTAGCATCAAACACTTTAAGACCGCGTTTTTCGGCTTCATCACGAACCGCTTTAGACACACCGTGCGCACTAAAGATGACAATATTGTCATCCGGCACTTCGTCTAACTCGTTAACAAAGACAGCGCCACGCGCTTTAAGGGACTCAACAACAAACTTGTTATGAACCACTTCATGGCGAACGAAGATAGGCGCTTCAAACAAATCCAAACAACGATTTACAATATCAATGGCTCTATCTACACCAGCACAAAAACCACGAGGATTGGCTAACTGAATAGCAAAACTCATGCTGCCTCCTCTACCGCTACAATTTGTACTCGGTAAGTTAAGGTGCGACCAGACAAGGGGTGATTAAAATCCACCAGCACTTCATTGTCACTGATCTCTGCGATCACGCCTGGCAATTCGTTTTTGCTGGCATCAGCAAACGACACCACCATGCCCTCTTCTATATCCATCGAGAATTGAGAACGCGGCATACGCTGAATATTGCTTTCATTTCGCGCACCAAAGGCTTGCTCTGGCGACATTTCAAAACGACCTTCTTGGCCCACGCTCATGCCCAGCAATACTTCTTCAAAAGCAGGCAGTAAGTTGCCATCGCCGAACACAAACCGAGCGGGCTCATGAGAGAAATTAGAGTCGACTATTTGGCCATCTTCTAAAGACAACTCAAAGTGCAAAGTCACCTGACTATTCGTGGTAATTACATTCATTCTTTCGGGCCTTTCTGTGGCTTTGCCAGCACACTTTCTAACAACATCAAAATAACACCAATGGTGATGGCACTGTCCGCCACATTAAAAGCAGGAAAATACCAAGACTGTTGCCAATGAAACTCTAGAAAATCGACAACGTGACCATAAACCAATCGATCATATAAATTGCCAACTGCACCGCCTAATATGAGGCTCAGTGACAAGGCTTCCCAACGATTCGTAGCGGCCACTTTAACCAAGCGCCAACTAATGCCGATTACGACAGCTAATGCGATAAAGGAGAAGAACCAACGCTGCCAGCCGCCTGCATTTGCTAAGAAGCTAAAAGCAGCCCCCGTGTTATAACGCAGCGTTAAATCAAAGAAGGGAAGAACAGGGACAGTCTGACCATAAGCAATGCTTGCTTCAATGCATTGCTTAGTCAGCCAGTCTACTGCAAATATAACAAGTGCCAGCGCCCACCAGCGCTGGACTTGTTGCCATACAAAACGAATGGTCATTAGGCGTAAAGGCGTTGTTCACCTTCTCCATCTGGTAAATTGGAAATACAACGATCACACAATTCTGGGTGTTCGGCACGCTGACCAACTTCTGGACGGTGGTGCCAGCAGCGAACACATTTCTCATTGCTGCTTAACGCTACCACAACTTTTAGCCCATCAAGATCTGTTGCTACGGCATCATCACCCGCTTGCGCCAATGGCAATACTTTTACATCAGAAGAAATCAGCACAAAGCGTAACTCATCATCAAGACGACTCAATGTCGCTTGCAATGCCTCATCGCAATACAAGGTGATTTCTGCACTTAGGCTGGCCTTCATCTTGCCTTCGCTGCGTGCGGCTTCTAATACCTTGTTAGTAGCGACTTTAGCTTCCAGCACGTGCTTCCAGAATTCACGTCCCATTGGCTCATCACCAGACAACGTTTCTAATCCTTCGTACCATGTTTCTAAGAAGACAGACTCAACTCGGTCACCTGGCATAGCGTGCCACAACTCATCCGCGGTAAAGCTCAAGATTGGCGAAATCCAGCGAGTGAAGGCCTCCATGATATGGTACAAGGCCGTCTGCGCAGAGCGACGAGCCAAGCTGTTTGGCTGAGTCGTATACTGACGGTCTTTGATGATATCTAGGTAAAAACCACCTAGATCCACAGAACAGAAGTTTTGGATTTTCTGATTAACTGTGTGGAATTGGTATTCGTTGTAAGCCGTATCCAACTCTGTTTGCAACAAAGCGGCACGATCTACAATCCAGCGATCCAAGGCCAACATGTCTTTGCTTGCAACAACATCCGTTGCTGGATTGAAGCCACTTAAGTTAGACAACATAAAGCGCGCGGTATTACGAATACGACGGTATGAATCTGCAACACGCTTCAGAATCTCATCAGAAACAGTCATTTCAGTGGTGTAATCGGTTGCCGCTACCCACAAACGAATGATGTCCGCTCCTAAGGTATCCATCACTTTTTGAGGTGACAATACGTTACCCAATGATTTCGACATCTTGCGACCGTCGCCATCCACTGTAAAGCCATGGGTAAGCACTTGCTTGTACGGAGGCACACCGCGAATCGCGATGGACGTTTTCAACGACGATTGGAACCAACCACGGTGCTGATCAGAACCTTCCAAATACAAATCGGCCGGGAAACTTAATTCGTCACGCTGATCGATGACAGAGTAATGCGTTACCCCAGAGTCAAACCATACGTCTAGCGTGTCAGTCACCTTGCTGTATTTTGCCGCTTCATCACCCAATAGGGTTTCTGCGTCCATTTCGAACCAAGCATCAATGCCTTCTTGCTCGATACGTTTGGCAACTTCTTCAATCAAACGTGGTGTTTCTGGGTGCAATTCTTGCGTTTCTTTGTTGATAAACAAAGCAATCGGAACACCCCAAGTACGTTGACGAGACACACACCAATCAGGGCTGTTATTCAACATCCCTTCCATGCGATTTTGTCCCCAGCTTGGCACCCACTTCACACCTTCAACTGCGTGTTTGGCCGCATCCAACAAACCTTCTTTGGTCATGCTGATAAACCACTGTGGTGTCGCGCGGAAGATCAATGGTGTTTTAGTACGCCAGCAATGAGGGTAGCTGTGGAAAATTTTCGATTCGAAAACCAAGGCGTTGTTTCGGTTTAATGCTTCAAGCACTGCGCCATCTACTTTATAAACATGCAAGCCAGCAAATTCACCAGCGGCATCTGAATACACGCCATTGTCTTGTACTAGGTTAATGGTACCAATGCCATTTTCACGGCCGACGTTGAAATCGTCTACACCATGGTCTGGTGCGGTATGCACACAACCTGTACCGGCTTCGGTGGTCACGTGCTCGCCAAGAATAACGGGGATATCACGTTCCAAGAATGGGTGATTCAAGACAGTGCCTTGTAGATCCGCACCGATAGTACGACCCACAATACGGAAATCAGACACACCGTAGCGCACCATCAAACCTTCAACCATGTCTTCAGCAACGATTAAGCGCTCTTTACCCAAGCCCATGTCCACTTCAACAAGGGCATAGTTAAACTCAGGGTGAACAGAAACCGCTTGGCTAGCAGGCAAGGTCCAAGGCGTCGTTGTCCAGATAACAACCGATACTTTGCCTTCGCCTTCTACATCAGAGAATTTTGCCAACAACGCCGCTTCATCTTGAGGCGCGTAGCGCACATCCAATGACAATGACGTTTTATCTTGGTATTCCACTTCGGCTTCAGCCAAGGCAGAACCACCCACCACACTCCAGTAAACTGGCTTAAAGCCTTTAACGAGGTGGCCGTTTTCAGCAATCTTACCCAAGGCACGAACAATGTTCGCTTCGGTTTGGAAGTTCATCGTAAGGTATGGGTTTTCCCAATCGCCCATTACGCCCAAACGGATAAAATCTTTTTTCTGTTGTTCGATTTGCGTGTAAGCGTATTCGCGACATTTGGCACGGAATTCTTTGTACGATACTTTGGTACCCGCTTTGCCTATCAACTGTTCTACTTTGTGCTCAATCGGCAAGCCGTGACAATCCCAACCTGGAATGTAAGGCGCATCAAAACCACTGACGGTTTTTGATTTAACAATAATATCTTTGAGGATTTTGTTAACCGCGTGACCAATGTGAATACTGCCATTTGCGTACGGAGGGCCGTCATGAAGAATAAAAGATTTACGGCCTTTACTGACTTCGCGTACTTTGTTGTATAGATCCATATCCTGCCATTGCTTCAGCATTGCAGGTTCACGTTTTGCCAAGTCTCCACGCATAGGGAAGTCTGTCTTTGGCAAATTAAGCGTCGGTTTATAATCACTCATGGTTTATCGATTTATCCTCAAAGATCATCAGTTCACTGATTAGGCAAAAAAGAGTATTGCTTCTTCTTTATCACATTGAATTTGTTTTTCCAGCGCATCTAAGCTGGCCATTTTTCGCTCTGCCCTGATAAAGCGACAGAAGGTTACCTGAACATATTTGTCGTACAGATCACCATTAAAATCAAAAAGGTGCACTTCTAATATCGGCGTCTTGCCTTGTACGGTTGGTCTCACACCAATATTAGCCACACCATTGTGCGTTACGCCTGCAACGTCAAGTTGCACCGCATACACACCTGACAACGCAGGCTGAGTCCCTTTTAAATGAACGTTAGCCGTAGGAAAGCCCAATGTGCGACCCAGCTTCTGACCACCGATGACTCGCCCGCCCAAAATGACCGGATGGCCCATGTTTTCTTGGGCGGCGTCAATATCACCGGTTTCCAATGCTTGGCGCACCAAGGTACTGCTAATACGCTCACCGGCCTCGTTCAATACCGATGGGGTATTTTCCACATCAAAGCCATGACTCTCACCAAATTGTTTAAGGTAATCGAAATCCCCTTGGCGATCACAGCCAAAACGAAAATCGTCTCCTACCACCAAATGACGAACGGACAATCCTTGAAATAGAATCTGCTGGCAAAAAGCCTTCGCATCCAATTGCTGAAGCTTAGGGTTGAACGGCAAGCACAACACATAATCAATGCCCTGCCCTTTCAAGAAGTGCACTTTATCACGCAGTCGACTAATACGACCTGGCGCTTTATCGGGCGTAAAAAACTCCCTTGGCTGAGGTTCAAAAATCATAATGCCTGCCGGCACTTGATAATGTTCCGCCAGCGCTTTGACGCGGTTCAAGATGGCATGATGGCCACGATGAACGCCGTCGAAATTCCCTATCGTCAGCACACATTCTTTATGCTTTGAACGGATATTATGAATACCGCGAATTAACTCCATAGTACCTCGTTCAAGACTATCCCACCCAGTGCCGAAAAAATAACCGAGATTATATAGCAGATCACCACCTGAAGGTAGGCCAGAACTAGCACAACCTCAGCAAGAAGCATCGATGACGCCATGAAACGAATCTAGTGTTTGAAAGAAGACGGTCGCAACCCCACCAGTACCGCAGCACCTACGTAGACAGTCACACCAACCACAACCACAAGAAGCACCTCACCAACGCGATGCAGATCAGTCATTTGCGTCCACACCATACCTTGTTGCAGAAAGAAATAGATCCACACCGCCAAGGCCGCCGTTGCCGCGATTAACACCCTCGTTATCAATTTCCAATGATGAGAAAACTGATGATGACCCTGATTTCGCAACCCGCGCCACAACAAAAATGCATTTAACGCCGCCGACAAACTGGTCGCCAAGGCCAATCCAACATGACCCAAAGGCCACACTAAAATCAGATTAAACACCATGTTGGCCACCATCGCGATAATCCCTATTCGCACTGGTGTGCGCGTATCTTGGCGAGCGTAATACCCAGGCGCCAGCACCTTAATGAGCATCATAAAGATCAGTCCTAAAGAATACGCCTGTAAACTCTGCGCGGCTTTCGTCACATCATGCACGGTCAACTCACCCCGATAAAAGATGGTCGCAATCAATGGCTCAGCCAACATAAACAATGCCAATGCCGACGGTACTGCGATCAACAATAAAATTCGCAGCGACCAATCCAATGTATCCGAAAATGCTTTCGGGTCTTTGCCTGCAAAACTGCGCGACAAAGAAGGCAAAATCACGGTACTAATCGCAATCGCAAAAATCCCCAGCGGCAATTCATACAAACGATCAGACAAATACAGCCACGTAATACTGCCCGTTTGCAGAAACGACGCCAACACAGTGTCTAAGAGCAAATTGATTTGCCCGACCGAGACCCCAAACAACGCCGGACCAATCAAGATCAAAATGCGCTTCACACCTGGGTGACGAAACTGAAGAGACGGCATCGGCAGTAATTTGAGGCGCGCCAGAAAGGGCATTTGGAAGAGCAATTGAACCAGCCCTGCAAAAAAGACCCCCCATGCCACGGCAGTTTCTGCTTCCAAGGCATTGCGCGCAAACACCAAGGTAGCAACCAATAAGCTAATGTTGAGAAAAATGGGCGTAATGGCTGGCACTGCGTATTCGCCATGGGCATTGAGAATGCCACCCGCCAATGCCGTAAGTGAAATAAACAGCAAATACGGAAAAGTAATGGTTAGCAGCTCAGACGCTAACCGTGCCTGCTCGCCGTCTGCTGCAAACCCAGGCGCAAAGAGATACACCACCCACGGAGCGCACACCATAAACAACGCGGTAATCAACAGCAGTACTAACGCCAAGGAGCCAGACACTGCGGAAATAAGAGCGCGAACCTCTTCTTTCGTCTCGTTCACTCGATAGTCGCTCAACACAGGAACAAACGCCTGAGCAAACGCCCCTTCAGCAAATAAACGACGGAAAAAATTGGGGATTTTAAACGCCACATAAAACGCATCCGCACCTGCGCTTGCCCCCAGCACATACGCTAATGCCGAATCTCGAGCCAACCCCAAGATACGGGACAAGAAAGTGCACACGGACACCAAAACACCTGATCGCAATAATGAGTTATTTTTCGATGTTTTTTTCGGGGTGATATTATTTTCCGACATAGCAATTTTGTTAACCATTCCAACAAATTGGAGCAAGAATACCACCTGAATCCACAACAAGTTAGGGAAATAAGCCAGTAGATTTGGTGATTATTTGTATAATGGGGTTGTGGCATGCTCAAAAACTGGTAAAATCCGCCGCGAGATTATGAAGTCATACTTGACATTGATTTCACGACGCAGCACAGTGCTGTGCCGTTTCCTAATATAAACGAAAGGAGCCAGACTGTGGCAAATTCCGCCGGTTCAAAAAAACGTGCGCGCCAGGCGATCAAACGTCGCGCTCATAATGGTAGCCTGCGCTCTATGGTTCGCACATACTTGAAAAAAGTAGATGCAGCCATCGAAGCAGGTAATCAAGCTGATGCACAAGCAGCTTACGTTCTAGCTACATCTAAGCTAGACAAAGCAGCTGATAAAGGCCTATATCACAAAAACAAAGCAGCTCGTCATAAGAGCCGCTTGAGTGCTAAAATCAAAGCACTGGCCTAATACCTATAAAAAAACCGGCTTATGCCGGTTTTTTTATACTTTATTTTCTTGCCCAACTCTCATTAGCCAATCAGCACAACACCCCATACCACAACGGCCAACAATAGCGTCAACATAACCGCCGCCGACCCTAAATCTTTGGCTCGACCAGATAACTCGTGATGCTCATCACTGATTCTATCCACCACAGCTTCAACACTTGAATTCAGCGTTTCAACAATCAATACCATACCAACTGAAAAGATCAGCACCGCTTTCTCTAATGCTGTATCCCCTAACCAAAGTGCAAAAGGAAGAGCGATAATAAACAAACACACTTCTTGGCGAAAAGCCGCTTCGTGTTTCCATTGCGCCTTAAGACCTTGATAAGAATAACGAGACGCACTCAATACTCGCGCCAAACCAGACTGCCCCGGCTTTGCCATTACATTCTCCCAACTAACAGTTAAATAATTACTCAGCCAATTAAACAATCACCAAATTATCGCGATGCACTAATTCAGGTTCACCCTGATACCCCAAAATCGCCCCTATTTCAGAAGAAGAGCGACCGAGTAATTTTAACGTCTCTGCAACGCTGTAATTGGCCAATCCACGAGCGACAACAACACCTTGCTCATCGACACACAACACCATATCGCCACGAGAGAAAGACCCTTCGGCGTCTTTTACCCCCACCGCTAACAAGCTGGTTCCTGCTTTACGAAGCGCCTTCACCGCCCCGGCATCCAGCACCAGAGAACCGCGACTCTTAAGATGACCTGCCAGCCATAATTTACGCGCAGCTTGTCGACTATGATCAGGTTCTAGCCAAGTACCAATAGGCTCACCCAACGAGACTCTGACAATGACATTCTCCTCACGACCAGAGGCGATCAAGGTATCCGCACCGGATCGAGCAGCCAAACGTGCTGCACGGATTTTTGTCAGCATACCACCACTGCCCAACGCACCCGCGCCACCACTCGCCATGGCTTCTAGGCGACTATCTGAAGCAGAAACATACGGCAATAACACAGCGTCTTTGTGATCACGTGGGTTTTTATCGAACAAGCCAAGCTGATCCGTCAAAATGATCAACACATCCGCCTCAACTAAGTTCGCCACTAACGCGCCTAGGGTGTCATTGTCACCAAAGCGAATTTCATCGGTTACAACCGTGTCATTTTCGTTAACTATGGGTACAACCCCAAGATTAAGCAGCGTTCGCAACGAGGAGCGCGCGTTCAAATAGCGTCGGCGGTTCGATAAATCATCATGAGTAAGCAATATCTGTGCGGTACACAAACCGTGGCGTTCAAAATGAGACTCATAAACACCAACCAACTCCATCTGCCCAACAGCAGCTGCAGCCTGAAGCTCGTTTACTTGTGTCGGTCGAGAAGAGAAGCCGAGCCGCTTCATACCAGCCGCAATAGAGCCTGAAGACACCAAGACAACTTCTTTGCCCTGCGCCCTTAACTCTGCTATCTGTGCAACCCAGAGGCCAATACGGGCCACATCAAGCCCTTGACCATCATTCGTCAGCAACGCACTGCCGATCTTCACTACGACACGGTGCGCATTAGCAACTCTCTCTCGAATATCCATGATACTGCTTATTTTCTCATCCAATTAACGAACGTATTCTACGTCCACATCATAATCTTCATCGTCAAAGTCTTCATCATCCAGCAATTGACCTGCTTTACGACGTTTTTCACGCAACGACAGAATTCGATTACGACCTTCTTCGTCGATCAAGGCACGCATAGCCTGCTCTTTCTCACGCGCTTCTTCACTGTTTGCCAACAATTCACGCTGCTCTTCAAGCGCTGTCATAAGGTCAAGACACAAGACTTCTGTACCTTCACCAGAGATGGCAGAAATACGATACGCCTTGCCTTCCCAGCCTAGTGCATCGATCACGCTTTGACAGCGCTCTTCCAACTCTTCTGCTGGCACCATATCCGTCTTATTCAATACCAACCAACGATCACGCTGAGCCAATGCTGGACTAAACTGATGAAGTTCATTAACCGCAATAACAGCCGCTTCTGCAGGGGTGATTTCATCCCAAGGCGCCAAATCGACTATGTGCAACAAGATACGGTTACGCACCAAGTGCTTCAAGAAACGAATACCCAGGCCCGCGCCTTCAGAAGCGCCTTCGATGATTCCCGGAATATCGGCAACCACAAAGCTCTGGTGTTTCTTAACTTTTACCACACCCAGATTGGGCACTAGCGTTGTAAACGGGTAATCCGCCACTTTTGGTTTTGCAGAAGACACGGAGCGAATAAAGGTCGATTTACCTGCATTCGGCAAGCCTAGCAAGCCCACATCGGCCAATACCTTCATTTCCAACTTAAGCGTACGCTCTTCCCCTACCGTTCCTTTTGTCGTTTGACGAGGGGCACGGTTAGTACTGGATTTGAAACGGGTATTACCCAAACCATGGTGACCGCCTTGAGCCACTTTTAGCTTCTGACCGACTTTCACAAGATCCCCTAAGGTTTCTCCTGTGTCTTCGTCGATCACTGTGGTCCCTACTGGTACTATGATCTCAAGATCTGGGCCTTTTGAACCCGTCATGTCACGGCCTTGGCCGCCTTCACCGCTTTCTGCGATGTATTTTTTGGTAAAGCGAAAGTCAATCAAAGTGTTCAATGACTCATCAGCGACCAGCACTACACTGCCGCCGTTGCCGCCATCACCACCATCAGGACCACCTTTCGCCACGAATTTTTCACGCCAAAAGCTTAAACAACCATTTCCGCCTTTACCCGCTCTTACATAGATACTGGCTTCATCAACGAATTTCACAGATTCACCTCTTAGGTGCTTTATCAGAATCAACAGAAACTGATTATAGAATTTTTCCAAAAAAAAAGCCCCGCGTCGCGGAGCTCTTTTTGAGTTTTTAGCAGAGATTAAGCAGCAACAACAGAAACTGTGCGACGCTTAAACTTACCTTTAACTTCAAATTTCACTTGGCCTTCTGCAACAGCAAACAAAGTGTGATCTTTACCAATCTTAACACCTGCACCAGGGTGGAACTGAGTACCACGCTGACGAACAAGAATGTTACCTGGGATCACAACTTGACCACCAAAACGTTTGACACCTAATCGTTTCGATTCGGAGTCGCGACCGTTATTAGTACTACCACCCGCTTTCTTATGAGCCATGACTTACTCCTTAAAATTAGTTTAGTTAGGGCTTATTTAATGCCAGTTATTTTCACTTCCGTGAACCACTGACGATGACCCATACGCTTCATAGAGTGCTTACGACGACGGAATTTCAAAATTTTCACTTTGTCTCCGCGGCCATGAGTAACAACTTCAGCTGTTACCTTGATGCCTTCTACAACAGGAGCGCCAATTTTAACGTCGTCGCCATTGCTAACTAGAAGAACGTCGTCGAATTGCACAACGCCACCTTCTTCGATAGCTAATTTCTCAACCTTAAGGGTTTGGCCTTCTTGTACACGGTATTGCTTACCGCCAGTTTTAATTACTGCGAACATGTTCTTCTCCAATGAGATTTACCCGGCTACTGAATTGAGTTTGACCTACTTCTAGTGGCACCAAATCTTTATCGATCACGATAAAAACTCACTTACCATATGATAGGGAGCAAAACGTGGGTAAATCGGACGCGAGATTGTACAAAATCACACCAGTCAAAACAAGAGAAAAGGCAATCTATTGTATATTTTTCATGTTTTGGGTTGACCGCAGCACAGCGCTTACCTAGCATGGTGCGCACTTGCTGTTCAGCTTGGGACTTATTAGCTTCGGAAAATGCATGCAATCCACACAAATCCATGATGTTGTGACCAACGAGTTTGGTCAAGTGAACGACTACATTATGTCACAGCTCAGCAGTGACATACCTCTAATAGAACAAATTGGTTACTATATTATTAGTAATGGCGGCAAACGATTGCGTCCATTGTTAGTACTTCTTGCCGCTCGCGCAAGCGCCGATTTGGACCCTGACAAATTAGAAAAAGCCATTAAAATGGCGACCATTATTGAGTTTATCCACACCTCTACGCTGTTGCATGATGATGTGGTGGATGAATCTGATATGCGCCGTGGTAAAAAAACCGCCAATGAAGAATGGGGCAACGCGCCCAGCGTTCTTGTCGGTGACTTTTTATACACACGTGCATTTCAATTGATGGTCAGCATTAACAGCATGGATTGCATGGCGATTCTGGCGGAAACCACCAACATCATTGCTGAAGGCGAAGTCCAACAGCTGATCAATTGCGGCGACCCAGATACCACGGAAGAAAGTTACCTAAAAGTTATTCAATACAAAACGGCCAAATTGTTTGAAGGTGCGGCGCTTTGCGGTGCGGTTATTGCTGATGCAGATAAAGCGCATCAAACGGCGCTCCAAGATTACGGCATGTACGTTGGTACCGCATTTCAATTGATCGACGATGTGATGGATTACACCAGCACCGCCGAAGAAATGGGTAAGAGCGTGGGTGATGACTTAGCCGAAGGCAAACCGACTCTGCCACTAATCTACACAATGAAAAATGGCAGCCAAGACGCCGTAGATCGCGTTAGACAAGCCATTTTGACTGGCGGCCTCGAAAACCTTGATGCCATTATTGCCGATGTACAAGCCTGTGGCGCCATTGAATTCACCCAGCAACAAGCACAACAGCAAGCCGACTTAGCAATCCAGTCTATTGCCATTTTGCCCGAGTCTGAATACAAGCAAGCGCTTATTGCATTAGCCAACACAGCAGTGAAACGCAAAAGCTAAACGCGCTGCTTAGCGACTCACAAGAAATAAGACCTCATCATGTCCGAGGTTTTATTTCTTGCTTCAATATCCCTCTCACTTTCTTCGCACTCTGCTCAGGGTATTGCTGCATAAAGCAATGACCACCCTCCACTTCTATTACTTGTATATTAGGGTTAATGCGCGCGGCGAGCTGATAGGCTTCTTTAAAATACGAAAACGTCTCTTTCCCCTGCACAATATAAGTCGGCACAGAAATCGAACGAATGGCTTTCCAAAGTCCTTTCGGATAGCTGGCAAAAACGGCGGCCTCCATCCATGAAGGGCAAGCTAAGTGATACTCTCGTGATGCTTTGTCTTGGCGAATTGAGTGCTCTATATAATCCTCTAAACAAGACGGATGCCAACCTTTAAACGTGCCTCTTCCGGTGAAATTTGCTTTTACCTGATCGATGCTTTCCCACTTCACGCGGCGGCGTTTCGCCTGTTTTGCTAACGGCACATGGTTTTTCAATCCCAAAAAGGTCACTGCTCGCAACAACCACAACAATCGTGGTGGAAATAACGCAGGGTCTAACAATACCAACCGGTCGAACAAGGCGGGATCTTGAGCTCCCATTAAGAGCGTCATACAACCGCCAAAGCTGTGCCCTACCCCCATCATTTTCTGCTTTGGTAACGACGCCATTCGCGGCTTCAAACTGGCAGAGAATCGTTCTGCGGTGGCATTCCAACCAACAAATCGGCGACCTGCAGACGATCGACCATGACCCGCCGCTTCTTGTAGAATCAAATTGTAGTCTTCACCCAGTGCGCTCAGAAACTGACGATAGGTTTGCACAGCAAAGCCATTGCCATGTAAAAAATGCAAATTAGGGCGCTCATCACGAACAGGCCCTACATACCCAACTGTATAGCCATCCACAAATTCGTGGCGCCAAGCATCTAGCCATTCATTTCCGTGCAATAACCTAGACAACCTTATGTACCACCTTACCGTTGGAGCGTTCTAATGTGTGTCAGCAGAATAGAGTAAACCAGCTCTGTTTCTCTTGCTAGCACCAGATTCTCCCTAAAATCACGGCCCAAGATCAGTAAATAACCGACTTTTACGAAGTCTTGTTGGTTTTTTTCTACTCAAACGTTCATATTACGTCCTTGAGACGCTATAATCCGGTGGATTTTATACTGCTAACTGAACCACACAACTCAGCGTAACCAAGTCGAGTTATCTGCTGAATGTGGAAATAGGATTATAATGACTACAGCTTCCTCGTTTGAAAAAGACGAACTATTACAATGCGGCCACGGCGAAATGTTTGGCCCAGGCAATGCTCAACTTCCAGTTGGGAATATGCTGATGATGGATCGAATCACTCGTATCTCTACCGAAGGTGGTAAATACGGTAAAGGTGAAATCATAGCTGAGCTTGATATTCACCCAGACCTTTGGTTTTTCAAATGCCACTTCCCTGGTGATCCAGTAATGCCTGGTTGTTTAGGTTTGGACGCTATGTGGCAACTTGTTGGCTTTTTCCTTGGCTGGAAAGGCAACAAAGGTCGCGGTCGCGCATTGGGTTCTGGTGAAGTGAAATTCACAGGTCAAATCCTTCCGACTGCAAAAAAAGTTACCTTTCATATTCATCTTAAGCGCGTTATTGAGCGTAAGTTGATCATGGGAATTGCAGACGGAAGCGTATCCGTTGATGGTCGAGAAATTTATACCGCACAAGACTTACGTGTCGGTTTATTCTCATCAACAGAAAACTTCTAAAGACTAAGAATAAAGAGGCACATTTATGCGTCGTGTAGTAGTAACAGGTCTTGGCATTGTCAGCTGCCTAGGCAATGACAAAGAGAGCGTTTTAAACTCCTTGCGCGAGGGCCGTTCTGGTATTCGTTTCGCTGAAGATTACAAAGAACACGGCTTTCGTAGCCACGTTTGTGGTCGCATCGACTTAGATTCATCTAGCATTGACCGCAAGGTTCGCCGTTTTATGGGCGACGCGGCAACGTATGCGTATGTTTCTATGCAACAAGCTATTGAAGATGCGGGCTTAACAGAAGAGCAAGTTTCTAATATTCGCACTGGTTTGATTGCTGGTTCTGGCGGTGCATCCGCACAAAACCTAGTAGAATCCGCTGACACTCTACGTGAGAAAGGCGTGAAGCGCGTGGGTCCATACCGCGTTACTCAAACTATGGGCAGCACCGTTTCTGCTTGTTTGGCAACGCCATTCAAAATCAAAGGTGTTAACTATTCAATCACTTCTGCTTGTTCAACCAGTGCGCACTGTATTGGTAATGCCATGGAACTTATCCAGCTAGGCAAACAAGACGTTGTGTTTGCCGGTGGTGGCGAAGAAGAAAGCTGGGCGCAAACGTGTATGTTTGATGCCATGGGCGCATTGTCTTCTAAGTACAATGAAACACCAGAAAAAGCCTCTCGTGCTTACGATTCAAACCGTGATGGTTTCGTTATCGCTGGCGGCGGCGGTATTCTAGTCATTGAAGAACTAGAACACGCTAAAGCTCGTGGCGCGAAAATCTATGCTGAGTTAGTCGGTTACGGTGCAACATCTGATGGCTACGACATGGTTGCTCCTTCTGGTGAAGGCGCAAAACGTTGTATGCAAATGGCCATGAGCACCATCGATGGTGAGATTGATTACATCAACACTCACGGTACAAGTACACCCGCTGGTGACATGAAAGAACTGCAAGCAGTGAATGAGACATTTGGTGACAAGATCCCATCTATCAGCTCAACAAAATCACTGTCTGGTCACTCTTTGGGTGCGGCCGGTGTTCATGAAGCTATCTACTGCTTGCTAATGATGGAAAACAAATTCATCACAGCGTCTGCAAACATTGATGAGCTAGATGAAGCTGCCGGTAACATTCCAGTTGTGACAACTCGCCAAGACAATGTAGATTTGAACTTGATCATGTCTAACAGTTTTGGTTTTGGTGGTACTAACGCCAGCCTAGTATTCAAAAAATACGACGCATAATCTGACTGACGACTCAGTTCAGTGTCAAAAAAAAGCCGCATTATAAATGCGGCTTTTTTATTTCTAATACACCCCATCGACAAACAACATAAAGATAAGGCGCTTAGTCTTTTTTCCTAATGGACTATTTACCGTTAGGCAACTTTGCCATTTCCGCTCGCATCCACTGCTCCATTTCATTGTGCAGCTCAGACGTTTTCTTACCTTCAGACTCAATAACCGGTCCGATCACAAGACGAATAGAGCCTGGAAACTTGAAAAAACTCTTACTCGGCCAAGCGTATCCCGCGTTATGAACCACAGGCAAAATCGGTGCTTTAGCGGATGTCGCTAACATGGCAGCACCCTTATTAAAGTCTTTTGTTTCTGTTGGCTTAGTTCGGGTTCCTTCCGGGAAGATCAGCACTGATCGTCCATCTTCTAGACGCTCTTTCCCCTGACTCATAATTTGTTTCAGCGCATTGGTTCGCTTAGAGCGGTCAATGGCAATAGGCTGTACCATTCGCAACCCCCAGCCAAAGAAGGGAACCGACAACAGCTCTTTTTTAAGCACGGTTGAAACAGGTGCCATCAAAACTTGCAGCACATAGGTTTCCCACTCACTCTGGTGATTCGCCACCAGCACGACTGGCCGATTTTTATTAATGTGCTCGCGCCCAATGATTTCAACTTTCACGCCGCACAGCACTCGAAACACAAACAACAAGCCTTTGTTATGTTGGTTAAGTACTGGTTGACGATAGTCTTTTGGCAATAACACGGTTGCAAAAGGAGCAAGCACGCCAAAAAAGACCGTAGACAACATGTAATAAACAAAGAAAATGGTTGAGCCGATCCACGACCTTAACAAGATTCCTAAACGCACAATCGCTACCTCAATTTCTATTCACTTAGATATTTTTGTTGCTGCTTTAGCGGGTTCGCGTACATAGCGACCACCGTATCACGCAACGCCTGTGGGCAACTTTCTAGATACGTAGCAAACGCACTGTCGGTGGACGGTTTACCCTGCTGAATAGCGAGTGCAGCTTCGTTACTCGTTTGAATGGCGTAGTTGGTAATGATCTGGCGGTCCACTTCTGCGACCAAAGCTTCAGGGGTATCAATGCCTTCTTTGAGTACATCGCCAAACGTCACCACGACTTTGCCTTTTTGCCCAACTATGCCATTTTTGATGCTATCTATGTCTTCAAACTCTGACTTTTCATAATTGCCAGTGGTCGACTTTTCATGCAGTTCCTGTGCTTTATCAAACGCACATGGATCGTATTCATAAGAAATCGAGACAGGGACAATCTTCAAGTTTGCCATGGCTTCGGCAAAGCTCACTTTCTCTTTCTTCTGACTCATGTACAACATTTTGATCAACGCAGGGTCGGTTTGATCCACCCCATCTTTTGCTCGCCCTTCTTTCTGAGCGATCCAGATATTGCATTGGTCTTTCGTCAAGGAGTGGGTGATGTAGCTTGATAGTTGCCCAAAAGCGGCCATCATTTCACGAATACCATTGACTGAGCGCTTAACAATAAAACTCTTGTTTAAACGCATCAGATCAGACACAAATGGACGTCGTAACAAGTTATCACCAATGGCGATACGCACCGTGTTCAGGCCAGCTAAATACAAACCATAATTTACAAACGCAGGGTCCATCGCTATGTCCCTGTGATTGGATAGGAATAAGTACCCTACCCCTTTGTCGAGCTTTTCAATACCACGATACTCTACATCAGAGGTCGTTGTTTTGATCATACGATCCATGTAGCCCGCAACACGCATTTGAAAATCATGCACATTGTTAATGCCTGCCACCTGACGCTTCAGCGCAAACTTGACGGCAAGTGCCAAAGGCGCGTGCAATAATTTAGGCCAGCCGGCAAAACGAAAGCCGACAATAGTGTTAATAAAATCTGGCGTGTCTACCAGGTTGTGCAACACCCCAACGACTTCGTCGTCGTTGTAAGGGCGTATATCATGAAACTGATCCATTTAATTTTCCGCTAGTAAAAACTGTCTCGTTTTTTATTATAAAGTTTGAATATCGAAGCCTAACGCTTCCAATTCTGCCCGCTTAGAGGTTGAAGTCACCACGGCCACGTTTTCATTTTCTTTGTTCAAGTAGGCTTTCGTTACCGCTTTTAGCTGCTCTATTGTCACCGCCAAAATACGTGCTCGAAATGCTTCGCGATAAGCAAGAGAACGCCCATGCAACTGAACATAAAAGTCACTTTGCGCTTCGCCAGCAGGTGATCCTGGCTTATCCATCGACCCAATAACACCCAATATGGCCTCTTCTAGCGCGTCCTCCGTATGATCTTCATTTAACATCCACTCAATGGAGGCATCAAAATCCGCCAAGGTTTCTGTTAAACGAGGATCGCGGTAAGAGTAAAAGCGGAAAGCACCATTGGTGCCATCGAAGCTCGCGCCGCCACCGTAAGCACCACCTTGCTCACGAATCGTACGGTGCAAAAAGCCATTGCGTAAGAAGCCACCTAATACCGTTAAGGCCGCCACATCAGGGTGCTCACCTGAAACGGTTTTAAAGGCTTTACTACAGAAGCTTACTTGGGTCGCCGTTAGCCATGCCGTATTGACCTTATGATCCACTGCTGGCAAAACAAACGTGCTTGTTGACGCGCCATTCGGCAGATCCGCAAACACAGGCTGTACAGATTCTAGAATACTGGTCTCGTGCTGAGGCTCAGCCACCAGCAACATTTGCTTAGGCGCGGCGAGCAATTTGGCGTGTAAACGAGAGAACACTGCAAAGAGCTCTTCTACTGCCGTATCATCCGCCTTCATCGCGTCATCCAAGGCAATCGCACTGCGAATCCCTGTCATGCCACCCCATTGCTCTTGCTGAGCAGACAAACCTGAAATACCACTCGCGGCAGCGGTCATGGCAAGTGAATGACCTTGACCTGTAATAGACTGCTCACGACGCGAACGGCGTTGTGCCACCAGCTCTTTCACACGGCTGATTTCGTCAAAACGAACATTCAACATGGTGTCTTTAAGCAATTCGCTCATTGCCGCCACATTCGGCACCAACGCCTTGGTAGACAGCACAAAATACGCACTCACATTCTGGCGGTCTTGAATACTGGCGCGGATCGAGTTCGACGCACCCAAACCACCACATACTTGAGCTTGGCGCTCTTGGATAGCAAGGTAATCTTGCTCGCCAACACCCAACTCGGTGATCAATGAAGAGAACAAAGGCAAATGGCTTTTTTCTTCTTCATCCAGCTCAGGCAAAGTAATCACCAACTGCTGATACACCAAGCCATTGGTGCCCTGTGGATAAAAAGTAATAGGCAGCTCACCCGCTTGCTGATGGTGCTCGTATTCTGGCAAGCGCGCCGGCACATCTTCAAGACCCACTTTTGGCAAGATGCTCATGTCATCTATTTGCGACTGACGTTCTTTCAAGGCTTCGCTGCGAGCAATGATGTTGGCTTTTTCGTCATCGGACAGCGCCGCTTTAATTTTGCTTAAGCGGTCTTTTTCTGACTGATTACGGCGCATCTCTAAGGCATCGTCAGGGCTCAATGTAATCGTCACGCGGTGAGCATTAGACAGCAATAAGGTGTTAATTAAGTTCGGGATGTAGTCCTTATCTTGCACCTTCACACGCATGCTTTCGATAACCGGATCCAAATCCAATTGCGCAATCACATCACCAGAATGCACTGCCGTTGAGAGACCGGCTAAAATCAATTGCAGTCCGTATGGGTAACTACCGCCACCGACCTCACGCTGGCTTAACTCCAATTGGTGCAACATGGCATCGACCATGTCTTGTGGAATGCCGTTGTTAGCGATGTCTTCAAGAGTCGATAAAATTAATGCTTCAACTTGCGCTGTATTCTCACGCTTCACGCCTTCTAGACCACACATGAAGCTCATTTCTTTATTGCTGTCTTCAAGGCCACACAAAGGCGACGGCGCACGACCTAGTTCGCTACTTTCCAGTACTCGTCGCAATGGCGATGCGCTGTTATCCAATAACACGCTCGACAACAACTCGGCTTCAAACTGCTGGCCAAGATCAATACTTTCGCCCAATAACCAACCGACAACCACATGACTACCGTCTTCTTTGACTTCGTCGGCCGCATAGCCCTCTTCAACACGCACCGGAGAAAAGTAACGTTTGGCATTTGGCACACTGACTTGTGTTGCTAGGCGCTCAAAACGACTCAATACTTTTTCTTCAAATTCCGCTTGCAGTGTTTGCGCAGGAATGTCACCAAACGTCATAAAGACCGCATTAGATGGGTGGTAATGCGTGCGGTAGAAAGCCAACAAATCTTGATAAGAAAGGTCTGGAATGTCACTCGGCTCACCACCGGAATTAAAATGGTAAGTGTTATTTGGGAACAGGTATTTGGTCAGTGTTTGCCAAAGTACCGATGTGGTCGAGCTCATTGCTCCCTTCATTTCATTGAAGACCACGCCCTTGTACGTTAATTCTGACTCAGGGTTAGTTGGCTCAGCAAACTCAAGGCGATGACCTTCTTGGGAAAAGTCCAATTCATCCAAGCGAGAGAAAAACACAGCGTCCAAATAAACATCAAGAAGATTATGGAAATCTTTTTTGTTCTTGCTGGCAAATGGGTACGCCGTCCAGTCAGATGACGTAAAGGCGTTCATGAAGGTATTCAAAGAACGGCGAATCATCATAAAGAAAGGGTCACGAACAGGAAAACGCTCGGAACCACACAATACGGTGTGCTCTAAAATGTGCGCAACACCACAAGAATCGGTTGGTACGGTTTTCAATCCGACCAAGAAAACGTTTTCATCATTCTCTGATGCGATATGAAAATGTTTAGCGCCTGTAACTGTATGCTCGAACTCTTGAACGGTAACGTTTAGAGCATCGATAAATTCGCTGCGAAGAAAAGTAAACGCAGGATGATGTGCGGTGCTATTAGTCATTCTCTACCTCTAGTGAATTAGAATACGGTGATTGGAATGTTTTGGGGCAGCCCAATGGAACTCAAGGTTGCAAAGTGGCGAAATTATAACAAATTTGTGACTTTTACTGCACGAACAAACCGTTATGGTTTTGTCTTGGTTGTGTGAACATTTAGCGTTTCTGCGCTTTTTCCCAATTTTCGAGACGTGCTTTTTCACTTTTTTTAAAAAGCACATACACAGCGCCTAAGCCGCCATGGTAACGCTGCGCTGTATGGAAGGCCATGACACTGTCTAAATCACGTAACCACTTGTTGATATAACTTTTGATCATCGCTTGGCTATCTGGATTTGGTGTTCGATCGCCTTTACCATGCACAATAATAGCCACCCGAATATCGTTACGCATGCAGTCTTCAACAAACTGGTAAACAAGCTCCCGGGCTTGAGCTACGGTTCTCTGATGTAGGTCTAAACGAGACTCGATGCCGTATTTTCCTTGGCGTAGACGTTTAAACACGCCATCCTGCACCCCTGAACGCTTGTACTCCAAAACATCGTTTGGATCGACCTTTTCAACATAGTCATGCGACAAGTGATTACTGTCGGCTTCCTTTGCCATAATGGCCGCACGTTTACGTGCTTGGAAATCCACCGGCGCCCCTTTCTTGCCAAGGTAGACTTCGCTTTTTGCTAAAGGCTGAATGCCCGCTACTTCTTGAGCAAACAAAGATGCCTCATCGTCATCGTTCACTGTTTCAACCTCTTCTTGTGTTATGCACCTTTTGGACGCATGACTAGATGCTAAAAAGCGCTAAGTATACCGATAAATGTGCCCCAGATATCGCTCCGCTGTAAACAAAATTGCCCATAGATTCGCAGCAGAACACTGACAAAGGTAGAGCAAACACTCTACCCCAATAGGGAGCACGCTTTGAAGCAGAAAATCGCCGCCAACCTTGAGCTCGCTTTTAGCCAATATGGCTTTGCCGAGCCAAATGTGGACAAACTAAAAACAGCCTGTCATGTCAGTCTGCGCACCCTGTATAAACATTACCCTTCGAAAGAAGCCATGGTTGTTGCCGTATTAGAATATCGTCATCAGCGCTATCTTGCTTACCTTGATAGTGACCTATCAACGAGTGGCGAACACGCCCTGTCGACTCTCTTTCAGCGCCTTGAAACCTGGATGAGCAACAACGCCCCTCACGGCTGCTTGTCGATGAACGCGATTGCTGCTTTCCACGATAACAAGCTGATAAACCAAGCGGTCGTTATGCAGTATCTGGCGCGATTGGCAGAGCATTTGTCGAACTGGATGTAAGAACCTTGTACTTAAAAGACCTGAGTTTATTTGGTTGCACTGTCTTAGCACCGAACGTGTTTCAGAACTTAATTCACTACCCAGAAGAAGGGAAGATTCAACCATTGGTGGCACAAACTTATCCGCTAAAAGAAATCGTTCAAGCGCAAGAAGCGTTTCAGAAAAAACACCTTCTAGGAAAAATTGTACTAAAGATAATAAAGGATTAAAGAAGCATCTTTATTACCCCTTAAAAACAAAAAAGCCCTGCTAAATTTAGCAAGGCTTTTTAACAAGGAGTCCAAAGTAAGCTCGACAGCGCGACACCGACAATAAACAGATCCTCATTTCAAACTAACATTAACCAGTGGACTAAAAAAGCCCGCTGTTTAGACGTTTAGATACAAACAATATTTTCTGCTTGTGGGCCTTTTTGGCCTTGTGTCACTTTAAATTCAACACGTTGACCTTCGGCCAATGTTTTAAAGCCAT
>NZ_JBITUJ010000012.1:22688-68087 GCF_044542435.1 Marinomonas sp. NPDC078689
ATTTTGTTTCGTTAAACCATTTTACTGAACCAGTTGTTGTATTAGACATAATAGATATCCTAGAAATTAATAAAAGTGTGCCCAAAATAAGGCGATAGAGCATGAAGAAAACAAATATTTAACTGAGGATAGCGCGAAGGATTATTACTAATAACAACGTGGTACGTACAATAAACAGGTCTTTCTTTCAAACTAATGTTAAATAGTGGACTAATTAAGCCCACTATTTAGAAATTTAGATACAAACAATATTTTCTGCTTGTGGGCCTTTTTGGCCTTGTGTCACTTTAAATTCAACACGTTGACCTTCGGCCAATGTTTTAAAGCCGTCACTGACGATTGCACTAAAGTGAGCAAAAACATCAGGACCAGATTCTTGTTCGATAAAACCAAAACCTTTTGTTTCGTTAAACCATTTTACTGAACCAGTTGTTGTATTAGACATAATAGATATCCTAGAAATTAATAAAAGTGTGCCCAAAATAAGGCGATTGAGTGTGAAGAAAACAGATATTTAACTGAGGATAACGCGAAGGATTATTACTAATAACAACGTGGTACGTACAAATAAACAGGGCTTTCTATTGACCCGATGAAAAAATATTAACACAGTAAGTAATTACATAGCAAGTTATATTTAAAGCTTTAGAGGGCAAAGCACTCAGTCGTAATATATTAAAGAGAAAATAGAACTATTAAGCTTCGTACATAACGTGCAATTTATTACCATCTAAATCTCGGCAGTAGGCACCGTAATAATCTGGACGATAACGATACCCTGGTGCGCCTTCATCCACGCCGCCAAGCGCTAACGCCATTTGGTGAAAAGCCTCAACCTGATCGTTACTCGACGCTTGAAAGGTAACTTGCACGCCATTGCCGTACGACGCAGCTTGTTGATTAAACGGCGTTAATACCCAAAAGCAACTTAAGCCACCTATCACGCCGTAACCTATCTCTCCCTCTACCGCCATCGTCTGAACCATATTAATGGTGCCTAATACAGCGTCATAAAAAGCACCCGCTTTTGCGAGATCATTCGTTCCGAGCGTAACACCTAACAGCATTGCGTAGTCCTCTATGAGTTGCGCTATGAAAAAAGAAAGCCCCTTATAAAGGGGCTTTCAAATTAACTCTACACGTTATGAATTCAGATATCAGAACGGGATATCATCATCGAAGTCATCAAAGTTTGGCGCTTGCTGAGGTTTTGGCTCAGGCGCTGGTGCACGCTGAGGAGCCGGCTGCTGTGGCGCACGTTGCTGTGGCGCTGCTTGAGCAGGCGCTTGCTGTGGCGCATTACCCCAGCTACCAAAAGATTGAGGCTGAGCTTGCGGAGCCGCTTGTTGTGGTGCTTGCTGAGCGGGCGCTTGGTTGTAGCCACCTTGTGGTTGATTAAAACCTTGCTGTGGCGCTTGTTGTGCCGGTGCTTGGTTATAACCACCTTGTTGTGGTGCGTTGTTGCCGTAGCCACCTTGAGCAGATGAATCATAGCCGCCTTGCTGGCCGCCATTATTGTTATCGCCACGACCGTCAAGTAACTGCATTTCGTTCGCAACAATCTCAGTGGTGTAACGCTTAATGCCGTCTTTTTCCCACTCACGTGTACGCAAAGAACCTTCTACGTAGACTTTTGAGCCTTTCTTGATGAAGTCACCTGCAATTTGACCCAAACGGAAATTACCGCGGTCCATAAAAGCCACTCGGTGCCACTCGGTACGTTCTTGCATTTGTCCGGTTTGCTTATCACGCCAGCTTTCTGATGTTGCTAGGTTAACGTTTGCAACCGCTGCACCCGATGGCATAAAACGCACTTCGGCATCATTGCCTGCGTTACCGATTAGGATAACTTTGTTAATTCCACGTGCCATGACGCTCTCCAACTAAATAATTCATTGTCATCTTTAAAGATTCACTTGCGGCGCAAGGCGCTGCAATGTCTCTTTATCGAGTATTTTTTTGTCTACTTTAAGATAAGCGGTACGCTCATCTATAAAAATCTGCATGTCTTCCACCCCTTCCACATGGGAGAGCTGGTCTGCGAACGCAGTTATCGCTGCGTCATCGCCTTCTGGCAGGCTAAACGCCACGCTGCTCAGTTGTCGTATTGTAGGCTGGAATAAGCAGACTATCGACCACAAAAGCAATGCCAAACCAACGACGAGGAATAAACTGTTGCTGGAGAAGTGCTGTAATAGCCAGCCACCACCAATACCACCAATGAAGGAACCTAAAAATTGATGAGTAGAGAAAACCCCCATGGCCGTGCCGCGATAACCAACAGGTGCTAACTTACTAATCAGAGAAGGTAAGGTTGCTTCTAAGGTATTGAAGCCAACAAAATAAGCCCATAGCAATAGCCCAAAAGCCCATAAGTATGGTGCCCATTGTAGCAACAAAGCACTAAAACCTAGTAATGCAACGACGCCAAAAACGACTTCTTTCATTTTGCCTTTGGCTTCTGCAATAATCACCAATGGTACCATACCCACAAAAGCAAAACCCATAATCGCTAGATACAACCAGCTATGGTGCGCCAATGGCAAACCGAATCGAGTGATTAATAAATGCGGCACAGTCACAAACAAGGCTGTCAGGCTGGCGTGTAGCAAGAGCACGCTAATATTCAAAAAGCGTAACTTGCTGTCTTTGATAACTTTTCCTAGAGCGACCGCGCTTGGTGTCGTATCTCGTCGGAAGGTATGCTGTACCACATTTGGCACCATAAAGAGCACCAAAGCGATGCCTAAAAAAGAAAAGCCAAACGATAAATAGAAAAGCCCAGACAAGCCAATCAGGTCAAATATCCAAGGACCTAATACCAGTGACAGCATAAAGGAAGCGCCAATACTAATGCCGACGGTCGCCATTGCTTTGGTTCGATTTTGCTCTCGCGTCACATCACTCAGAAGCGCCATTAAGGTACTAGCAATCGCCCCAGCGCCCTGTACGGCTCGACCAATAATCAATACGCTAATATCGGTGGCGTTGGCACAAATCAAACTGCCTAAAGCAAACAGTAATAGACCAATGACAATCACACGTTTACGGCCAATACGATCGGACCACATGCCCATCGGAATCTGTAGACACGCTTGAGTAAAACCGTAAATGCCAATTGCAGTACCGATTAAGGCTGCATCGGATCCGGTTAAGCCATCCGCGGCAACACTAATCACTGGCATAATAAGAAAAAGGCCTAGCATTCTAAACAAGTAGACTGATGCTAAGGCGAGAACAGAACGACGTTCGAGTACATCCATAAGGAGATTACAACCACTCAACTTAGGGTTTAAAAAAGAAAGATGCCTATTTTACTTAAAATACCGTTGAAGCTCTATTTCAAGTACTGTAAAAATAGACAGTTATTCTACCGACAACGATGTAAAACTTCTGTTGCTAAAACACTATTTGGAGACACATGGATACCATCACCATACGCGGAGCTCGCACCCACAATTTAAAAAATGTGGACTTAGACATCCCCAGAGACAAACTCGTGGTGATCACAGGTTTATCAGGTTCGGGAAAGTCATCACTTGCTTTCGACACCTTATATGCAGAGGGTCAACGACGCTATGTAGAATCCCTCTCTACGTACGCTCGTCAATTCTTATCCATGATGGAAAAGCCAGATATAGACCATATTGAAGGGCTTTCTCCCGCGATCTCCATAGAACAGAAATCCACGTCACATAACCCACGCTCAACGGTGGGTACGATCACAGAAATCTATGACTACCTACGTCTACTGTTTGCGCGAGCTGGCCAACCACGCTGTCCTGATCATGGCGAGCCTCTTGAGGCGCAGACCATATCACAAATGGTGGATAAGATAATCTCCCTCCCTGAGGAAACTAAAATGATGTTGCTTGCACCGATCGTGAAAGATCGTAAAGGCGAGCACCTTCATATTCTTAGTGACTTGTTATCTAAGGGATTTATTCGCGCACGTATTGACGGAATTGTGGTCGATTTAGACGATGCACCCACTTTAGAAAAAAATAAGAAACACACTATTGAGGTGGTTATTGACCGTTTTAAGGTTCGTAACGACCTACAACTTCGCTTGGCAGAGTCCTTTGAAACCTGTCTTGCGCTCTCTGACGGCATTGCCAAAGTCATCAATATGGACGACGACAAAGACGTTCATATTTTCTCCAGTAAATTTGCTTGCCCTGTTTGTGGATACAGTTTAACGGAATTGGAACCTCGTCTATTTTCTTTTAACAACCCAAATGGCGCCTGCCAGACTTGTGATGGTTTAGGCACGCACCAACTGTTCGATCCTGACCGAATCATCCAAGACGATACATTGACGCTGGCTGAAGGCGCTATTCGAGGTTGGGGACGACGTAGTATTTTCTACTATCAACAACTGACCGCTCTCGCGAAACATTATGGGTTTGATGTCGAGGCGAAATTTAAAGACATCCCGGTCGAGTTCCAAAACAAGATTCTAAAAGGGTCAGGAAAAGACAAGATAGACTTTGTCTACATCAATGAACGCGGCGACAAGATGATACGCTCACATGCGTTTGAGGGCGTTTTGCCTAACCTTCAACGCCGCTACCATGAAACAGAGTCTGATAGCGTCAGAGAAGATCTTTCCCAATACATCAGCACTCAATCTTGTCCAGAGTGTCATGGTTCGCGACTTAACCGCTCAGCAAGAAATGTCTTTATTAATGAGCAAACCTTGCCAGAGGTAGTGACCTACCCGATTGCAGAATGTCTTAGCTACTTTGAAGCGCTTGACCTACCCGGTGCCCGTGGCGAAATCGCTTCCAAAATTTTGAAAGAGATTCGTGACCGACTTACCTTCTTAGTCAATGTTGGCTTAGATTATTTAACCCTAGACCGCAAAGCAGATTCACTCTCTGGTGGAGAGGCTCAGCGTATCCGTCTCGCCAGCCAGATTGGCGCAGGCCTAGTTGGCGTTATGTATATTCTTGATGAACCCTCTATAGGACTTCACCAACGTGATAATGAGCGTTTGATTGAAACTTTAACGCGCTTACGGGACCTCGGTAATACCGTTATTGTTGTGGAGCACGATGAAGATGCCATTCGAGTCGCTGACTTTGTGGTTGATATCGGCCCTGGCGCAGGTATTCACGGCGGCGAAGTCATTGTCAGTGGCACTCCGCAAGACGTAATGGATTGTAAGGAATCTATTACTGGGCAATTTTTGACGGGCAAACGCAAGATTGAGATTCCTGAAATAAGAAACAAAGCAAAAGATGGCCACTCGCTGAACCTGATTGGCGCAACAGGAAACAACTTGAACAGCGTAGACCTCAAGATTCCTGTTGGCATCATGACTTGCGTTACCGGCGTCTCTGGCTCAGGAAAATCGACCTTAATAAATGGCACTCTGTATCCGTTGGCCTCAACGGCCTTAAATGGAGCCACCACACTCAAAGCAGCACCTCATGAGCGCATTGAAGGATTAGATCTATTCGATAAGTGCGTAGACATAAACCAAAGCCCAATTGGCAGAACGCCACGCTCTAACCCAGCAACCTATACGGGTATATTTACCCCAATGCGAGAGCTGTTCGCCGCCACTCAGGAAGCGCGTTCTCGTGGTTATAAGCCAGGCCGGTTTAGTTTTAATGTTAAAGGCGGACGCTGTGAAGCTTGCCAAGGTGACGGGGTTATTAAGGTCGAAATGCACTTTTTACCGGATGTCTATGTGCCTTGTGATGTTTGTAAAGGTAAGCGCTATAACCGCGAAACATTAGAAATACACTATAAAGGCAAAAATATTCATCAGTGTTTAGACATGACCATTGAAGACGCCAGAGACTTCTTTGATGCTGTGCCATCCATTGCCCGTAAGCTGCAAACCTTGATCGATGTAGGCTTGGGTTATATCAAACTGGGTCAAGCGGCAACGACGCTGTCTGGCGGTGAAGCACAACGAGTGAAGCTAGCCAAAGAGTTGTCTAAGCGCGATACTGGGCAGACACTGTATATCCTTGATGAGCCGACGACTGGCTTACATTTTGCGGATATTGAGCAACTTCTAAAGGTACTGCATCGCTTACGAGACCACGGCAATACCGTTGTCGTCATTGAACATAACCTAGACGTGATAAAAACCGCTGATTGGGTTGTTGACCTTGGTCCAGAAGGTGGCAGTGGTGGAGGCTATATTATCGCTGAAGGGACGCCGGAAGAGGTGGCTGAATCCAGCAACTCGCATACCGGTCGCTTCTTAAAAGGGATGTTGGCTTAATACTAAATGGCATGGGGTGCGCTAACTGGCGCCCTATTTCATAAAAAGCGGCTAAGCCGCTTTTTTTTGAGACAAATTTTAGGCACAAAAAAAGCCGAGCTTATTAGCTCGGCTTTTTTGTTACAAACTGATGTTACTCAGCTGCTTCCGCAACTGGTCTGTCGACCAATTCAACGTAAGCCATAGGTGCGTTATCACCTGCACGGAAGCCACATTTTAAAATGCGAACATAACCGCCAGGACGAGCTTGGTAACGAGGACCAAGTTCTGAGAACAATTTACCTACTGCATCTTTGCTACGAGTACGAGCAAAGGCAAGGCGACGATTCGCAACGGAATCTTCTTTCGCCAATGTGATCAAAGGCTCTGCAACACGGCGAAGTTCTTTGGCTTTCGGCAACGTAGTTTTAATAACTTCGTGTTCGAACAAAGAAGCAGCCATATTCTTGAACATCGCTTTGCGATGAGAGCTAGTACGGTTTAAGTGACGTCCACTCTTACGATGACGCATTTTACATTCCTTACCAAACTACGGTGGTCAGGGAACAATGACCTAGCGAGCTAGAACTTTGCTATCGTCTTTCAAACTAGCTGGTGGCCAGTTTTCTAGACGCATTCCCAAAGACAAACCACGCTGTGCTAAAACATCTTTGATTTCAGTTAACGACTTTTTACCTAGGTTAGGCGTCTTAAGAAGCTCAACCTCAGTACGTTGAATCAAATCACCGATGTAATAAATGTTCTCTGCTTTCAAACAGTTAGCACTGCGAACGGTCAACTCAAGATCATCAACCGGGCGTAGCAAAATTGGATCAATCTCATCCTCTTCTTCAACTACAGGCGCTTCACTCTCACTTTCAAGAGCAACAAAGACTGCGATCTGTTGTTGTAGAATAGTCGCTGCGCGACGGATAGCTTCTTCAGGGTCGATAGTACCGTTTGACTCGATATCTAAAACTAGCTTATCAAGGTCAGTACGTTGCTCTACACGAGCATTATCAACACTGTAGGCTACACGGCGAACAGGGCTGAATGAGGCATCCAGTTGCAAGCGACCGATAGGACGAGTCTCATCATCGCTAGCAACACGAGCGTCAGCAGGCTCATAACCACGACCACGAGCCACTTTGATCTGCATAGAAAGTTCAGCAGTATCGTCCAAGTGTGCAATTACATGGTCAGGGTTAGCGATCTCTGCATCAGCAACTAACTGGATATCACCAGCCGTTACGATACCAGGACCTTTTTTACTTAGAGTAAGAGTTGCTTCATCTTGCCCGTGTAGAGCGATCGCAACTCCTTTCAGGTTAAGAAGAATTTCAATGACATCTTCTTTAACCCCTTCAATTGCGCTGTATTCATGCAATACACCGTCGATTTCAACTTCAACAATTGCACAACCAGGCATTGAAGACAGTAGAATTCGGCGCAACGCATTACCTAAAGTGTGACCAAAACCACGTTCTAGTGGTTGAAGCGTCACTTTAGCTCGCGTTTTACCCAATTCCTGAACTTCAATGTTGCGTGGGGTTAACAATTCGCTCACTGAACGCTGCATAGATCCACCTATTTCTTAATCCTAATCACCGACTTACTTAGAGTAAAGTTCGACAATTAGGTTCTCATTAATTTCAGCTGATAAATCGGCACGTTCTGGAGCAGCTTTATAAGTTGCTTCCAGTTTAGTTGTATCAACTTCGATCCAATGGATCGACGTACGATTTTTAGATAGCTCTAGTGCGCTTTGAATACGCAATTGCTTCTTAGCTTTTTCACGGATAGACACAACATCACCAGCTTTAACTTGGTAAGATGGAATGTTAACCGTTGCGCCGTTTACTAGAATGCCTTTATGGCCTACTAGTTGGCGAGCTTCCGCACGTGTAGAACCAAAACCTGCGCGGTATACAACGTTATCTAAACGAGATTCTAAAAGTTGCAGAAGGTTTTCACCAGTAGCACCCTTTAGACGAGCAGCAGATTTGTAGTAGTTACGGAATTGTTTTTCAAGAACACCGTACATACGACGTACTTTTTGTTTCTCACGTAATTGTAAGCCGTAATCAGAAAGACGTCCGCGACGTGCGCCATGCACACCAGGAACAGTTTCTGCTTTACATTTCGACTCAAGAGCGCGTGAACCGCTCTTCAATTGCAAGTCGGTACCTTCACGACGAGACAACTTACAAGTTGGACCTATATAACGAGCCATGTATCTGTCTCCTCAGTTAAACGCGACGTTTCTTAGGTGGACGGCAACCGTTGTGCGGGATTGGCGTCACATCTGTGATGTTATTAATACGCAAGCCCAATGCATTCAATGCACGAACTGCGGACTCACGACCAGGACCAGGGCCCTTGATCATTACGTCGACGTTTTTAAGGCCAAATTCTTGTGCGACAGTACCGGCACGTTCCGCTGCTACTTGAGCTGCGAATGGTGTACTTTTACGAGATCCGCGAAAACCAGAACCACCTGCCGTAGCCCAAGACAAAGCATTGCCCTGGCGGTCGGTGATAGTCACGATCGTATTGTTGAATGAAGCGTGTACATGAGCAACACCATCAACAACCGTCTTTTTGACTTTTTTCTTGGTATTGCGCGTAGCTGGCTTAGCCATATTGCACTTTCCTATTTAATGCTCAGCTCTAGTGGACTTAGCAACTAGAGCGAAACGCGTTTATATTACT
Organism: Marinomonas sp. NPDC078689; assembly: GCF_044542435.1. Lineage (NCBI taxonomy): Bacteria > Pseudomonadati > Pseudomonadota > Gammaproteobacteria > Oceanospirillales > Oceanospirillaceae > Marinomonas > Marinomonas sp. NPDC078689. The sequence continues at coordinate 31,624 of NZ_JBITUJ010000012.1, forward strand.
TACGAATAGGCTTACGAGGGCCTTTACGTGTACGAGCGTTCGTTTTGGTACGTTGACCACGAACAGGTAGACTGCGGCGATGGCGAATACCACGATTACAGCCAAGATCCATCAAGCGTTTGATAGACATGCTGACTTCACGGCGTAGATCACCTTCTACAGTATACTTAGCAACTTCGCCACGAAGTTCATCAAGGATATCATCACTCAAAGAACCAATTTTCGTAGTTTCTGCAACACCTGACGCGGCGCAAATTGCGCGCGAACGTGTGCGACCAATTCCGAAGATGTAAGTCAGAGAAATGACCGCATGTTTATTGTCAGGAATATTGACACCGGCTATACGAGCCATTCAATTCACTCCGTTGTTATGGACGATATCTAAATCATCACTTTACTTTCATGAGGGCGGCTGATTATGCCTATCTTTAGGCGAAAAATCAACCACCCTACCCTATCATCGAACGAACTTGCAATTAACCTTGACGCTGTTTGTGTCGAGGCTCAGTGCAAATCACTCGAACTGCACCGTTACGACGAACGATTTTACAGTTACGACAGATTTTCTTTACAGATGCACGTACTTTCATGTTCAACTCCAACCTATGCTAACGCATTAGGCCATTTGGACCATAACCAGTCAGATTAGATTTCTTCATTAACGACTCGTATTGATGACTCATTAAGTGACTTTGCACTTGCGACATAAAGTCCATGACAACCACCACTACGATCAACATAGAGGTACCGCCAAAGTAGAATGGAACATTCCACGCAACAACAAAGAACTGAGGCATCAGCGACACTAAAGTGATGTATAAAGCACCAAATAGAGTCAAACGAGTCATTACACCATCAATATATCGAGCTGTATGATCGCCTGGACGAATACCCGGCAAAAAAGCACCGGATTTTTTTAAGTTATCTGCCACATCTTTAGGGTTGAACACCAGCGCTGTATAGAAGAAGCAAAAGAAAACAATTGCGATTGCAAACAACAGCACATATAGAGGTTGTCCAGGAGCTAGAGCCAAAGAGATATTTTGCAACCATTCCATACCTTGTCCTTGACCAAACCATTGGCCAATAGACGCTGGAAACAGAAGGATACTAGAAGCGAAGATTGGTGGGATAACACCCGCCATATTCACTTTAAGAGGCAAATGACTCTTTTGTGCGGCAAACACCTTATTACCTTGCTGACGCTTCGCGTAATTGACTGTAATTCTACGTTGACCACGTTCGATGAAAACAACGAGCGCGATTGTCGCAACAGCTAATACACCAATAACCAACAGAGCAAGAATATTTATATCGCCTTGACGAGCCGATTCAAATGAACGACCTAGAGCAGATGGCAAACCAGCAACGATACCGGAGAAGATGATAATGGAAATACCATTACCAATTCCTTTTTCAGTCACTTGCTCACCTAGCCACATCAAGAACACCGTACCAGCAACGAGAGTCACAACGGCGACGCCGTAGAACTCAATACCATTACTGAACGAAATGCCCTGACTCGCTAAGCCGACTGCCATAGAGGCAGACTGAACAAGCGCTAACAGTACAGTGCCGTAGCGAGTGTATTGAGTAATCTTACGACGACCCGCCTCACCCTCTTTCTTCAACTGTTCTAGCTGCGGACTCACAACCGTTAATAACTGCATAATAATAGAGGCAGAAATATAGGGCAGAATCCCAAGCGCAAAAATACTCATACGCTCGAGTGCGCCCCCTGAGAATACGTTAAATAAACTCAGAATTGTGCCTTCATTTTGATTAAACAGGGCAGACAATCTATCTGGGTTAATACCCGGAACAGGGATGTGTGCACCAATTCGGTATACAATAATTGCTAAGAATACAAAGCGGATACGCGACCAAAGTTCGCCTAATCCATTTTGTACACCAGCTGGTAGTGAGCCACGCTTTGCCATTTATTCCTCGACTTTTCCGCCGGCAGCTTCAATAGCAGCACGAGCACCTTTAGTCACTTTAAGACCACGAACGGTAACGGCTTTGTCGATAGAACCAGACAAAATTACACGTGCTGTCTTAATTTGATGACCAAGAATGTCGGCGCTTTTAAGAGCAGCCAAATCTACAACTTCAGCATTTACAGCAGCAAGTTCGTTTAAACGAACTTCAGCAACATACTTTGCCTGACGTGAAGTAAAACCAAATTTTGGCAGACGACGCTGCAATGGCATTTGACCGCCTTCAAAACCAGGTTTTACTGAGCCACCAGAGCGAGACTTAAGACCTTTATGGCCACGTCCGCCTGTTTTGCCCAAGCCGCTACCAATACCGCGACCGACACGTTTCGGAGCATGTTTGCTACCTTCGCCAGGACGAAGCGTATTTAAGAACATGTTATTCTCCTACTACTTTAACCATGTAATAAACTTTATTAACCATACCACGTACTGCTGGAGTATCTTCCAGCTCACGTGTTTGGCCAACTTTACGCAAACCCAAGCCTTTAACTGTTTCACGGTGCTTTGGAAGACGACCGATCGGGCTACGGGTTAGTTGAACTGTGATGGTATTATTCGCCATAACACATTACCCCAAAATTTGATCGACTGACTTACCGCGTTTAGCCGCGATTTGCTCAGGTGCTTTCATATCTTGCAAACCTTTGATCGTAGCGCGAACTACGTTTACTGGGTTTGTAGATCCGTAACATTTTGCCAATACGTTGTGTACGCCTGCAATTTCAAGAACTGCACGCATAGCACCACCGGCAATGATACCAGTACCTTGAGAAGCTGGTTGCATGTAAACTTTAGAAGCTCCATGAACTGCTTTAACTGGATACTGTAAAGTATCACCGTCAAGTTTAACTGAAACCATGTTGCGACGAGCTTGTTCCATCGCTTTTTGGATAGCTTGAGGGACTTCACGCGCTTTACCGCGACCGAAGCCAACCTTACCATTTCCATCACCAACGACTGTCAAAGCAGTGAAAGAGAAGATACGACCACCCTTCACAACTTTAGCAACGCGGTTTACTTGAACTAGCTTCTCTTGGAGGTCGCTAGTTTGTTGATCATTAACTGCCATTTGCTACCCCTTTAGAACTCTAGACCGGCTTCACGTGCTGCGTCAGCAAGAGCTTGAACGCGGCCATGGTATTTGAAGCCAGAACGGTCAAAAGCGACCGAAGTGACACCTGCTTCTTTAGCGCGTGTAGCAATCAAAGTACCGACTTGTTGAGCCGCTGCTTTGTTGCCAGTCGCTGTAGCACGTAGAGTTTCTTCCAGAGTAGAAGCACTAGCTAGTACTTTGCTACCGCAAGGAGAAATCACTTGAGCATACATATGACGTGGCGTGCGATGTACAGTAAGACGATTCGCACCTAGCTCACGAATATGTAGGCGCGCACGGCGTGCACGACGAATTCGAGATTGTTTCTTAGTGTTCATGAATGCTTACCTACTTCTTCTTAGCTTCTTTACGACGAACATTTTCGTCAGCATAGCGAACACCTTTGCCTTTATATGGCTCTGGTGGACGGAAACCGCGAACTTCTGCAGCGACTTGACCAACGGCTTGCTTATCAATGCCTCTGATCACGACTTCTGTCTGTGAAGCACATTCAGCTGTAATGCCTTCAGGTAGTTCATAATCTACTGGGTGTGAAAAACCCAAAGATAGGTTAAGTACTTTGCCTTTAAGCGCAGCACGGTAACCAACACCTTGAAGAAGCAATCTTTTCTCAAAACCTTGGCTAACACCAACAACCATGTTGTTAACCAAAGCGCGAGTAGTACCAGCTAAGGCACGGCTTTGTTTTGCACCATCGCGGGCAGCGAAAGTGATAACATTTTCTTCTTTAGACACAATAACGCTTGTGTGAACAGTAAACTCTAATGAACCTTTGCCGCCTTTTACAACAACATTTTGGCCATTTAGGGTTAAATCTACACCACTAGGAAGCGTCACGGGACTATTAGCAACTCGAGACATACTAACTCCTAGAATACAGTGCAGATTACTTCGCCACCAATACCAGCAGCGCGAGCTGCTCGGTCTGTCATCACACCTTTAGAGGTAGAGATGATCGCAACACCAAGGCCAGCTTCTACTTTAGGTAAAGCAGATGTGCCTTTGTATTGACGCAAGCTTGGGCGAGATGCGCGTTTAATTTGTTCAATAACCGGCTTACCTTCGTAGTATTTCAACTCGATAGTAAGGGTCGGTTTAATCGCTTCGTCTACAGAAAAGTCACCTACGTAACCTTCTTCGCGTAGAACTGCAGCGACAGATGCCTTCATTTTTGATGAAGGCATGCTCACAGAGGTCTTTGCAGCCATCTGTGCATTACGAATACGTGTGAACATATCCGCAAGGGTATCTTGCATACTCATTAAAGAGCTCCTAATTAAAAACCATTGTGCAGCAAATAGAGCTCGCGCATAGTACACAGCAGCGGGGAGAATGTCCAGTATTTAGACACCCCACCCACTGCCATGTATTATGATAGCGCTCTACTTGCTTACCAACTAGCTTTCTTCAAGCCTGGTACATCACCGCGCATCGCTGCTTCACGCAATTTGATTCGAGACAAACCAAATTTACGATAAACACCATGTGGGCGACCCGTTATTTGACAACGGTTACGCTGGCGAGAAGAAGATGAATCGCGTGGAAGCGCTTGTAATTTAAGCGTTGCTTCCCACTTTTCATCGTCCGATGCATTAACGTCGCTAATGATCGCTTTTAGAGCAGCACGCTTTTCAGCGAACTTAGCTACTAATTTAGTACGTTTTGCTTCGCGCTGAATCATTGAGATCTTTGCCATGATTCCTACCTCTTATTTCTTGAAAGGGAAACTAAAGGCGGCTAGCAAAGCACGACCTTCTTCGTCGGTACGAGCAGTCGTTGTAATGGTGATGTCCATACCACGTACACGATCCACTTTATCGTAATCGATTTCAGGGAAGATGATCTGCTCTTTAACACCCATGCTATAGTTACCACGACCGTCGAAAGACTTAGGATTAAGTCCACGGAAGTCACGGATACGTGGAATAGCAACATCAACCAAACGGTCAAAGAAATCCCACATACGCTCACCACGTAGCGTTACTTTACAACCGATCGGGTAACCGTCACGGATTTTAAAGCCTGCTACTGATTTACGCGCCTTAGTCACTACAACTTTCTGGCCGCTAAGTGCTTCTAGATCGTTTACCGCATGCTCAAGAAGTTTCTTGTCTGCGATAGCTTCACCAACACCCATGTTCAATGTGATTTTAGTGATTTTCGGCACTTCCATCACATTCTTGTATTCAAACTCTTCAGTAAGAGCTGATACAACATTATCTTTATAAACTTGCTTAAGTCTCGCCATGGCTATAATTCTCGCTCTTAGGCGTCGATCGCTTCACTGTTTGATTTAAAGATACGTACTTTAGTACCGTCTTCATTCAATTTAAAGCCGACGCGATCCGCTTTGTCAGTAGCCTTGTTGTAGATGGCTACATTAGAAACCTGGATAGGTGCTTCTTTTTCAACGATGCCGCCAGTTGAACCCTTCATAGGGTTTGGTTTTTCGTGTTTCTTGATCATATTGATACCAGAAACAAGAACTCGGCTTTCGTCTACTACCTTAACAACAGTACCGCGTTTGCCTTTATCTTTACCAGCAATCACGATTACTTCGTCGTCACGTTTGATTTTACGCATAATGTCCCCTCTCCCTCTTACAGCACTTCAGGTGCAAGAGAAACAATTTTCATGAATTGCTCAGTTCGCAACTCACGTGTTACAGGGCCAAAGATACGAGTACCAATAGGCTGTCCTGAAGCATTCAATAGAACCGCTGAGTTTACATCAAAACGGATTACAGAACCATCAGGACGACGAACACCTTTCTTAGTTCTAACGACAACTGCGTTAAGAACCTGCCCTTTTTTAACACGACCACGAGGGATCGCTTCTTTCACTGTGACCTTAATAATGTCACCGATAGCAGCATAACGACGGTGTGAGCCACCCAGTACTTTAATACACTGAACACGCTTTGCGCCGCTGTTATCTGCAACATCAAGCATCGATTCTGTTTGAATCATTTCTGCTCTCCAATCAAGTTAGATAACAAGTCTCACGAGGGAAAAAGCAGCTTATAGAGCTGCAGTTTTCTCAATAACTTGAACCAGGTTCCAAGTCTTAGACTTAGAGTAAGGACGTGTTTCTACGACCTTAACCGTATCACCAATCTGGCACTCATTGTTTTCATCGTGAGCGTGTAGTTTAGTTGAACGACGTACGTACTTACCGTACAACGGGTGTTTCTCCGTACGTTCAACTAGTACTGTAATGGTTTTATCCATTTTGTCGCTGACTACTTTACCAGTAGCTGTACGCGCTTTTGTTTCTGCCATCTTAGTTACCTGCCTTATCATTTAGCACGGTTTTAACACGTGCGATATTGCGGCGAACTTGCGGAAGCAAATGAGTTTGCGTCAGCTGACCAGTTGCTTTCTGCATGCGCAATGTAAATTGCTCACGTAGAAGCTCAACCAAGGTCGCTTGTAGCTCTGCTACAGACTTTTCTTGCAGTTCTTTTGCTATCATCTACATCACCGTACGCGTTACGAAAGTTGTGGACAAAGGAAGTTTAGCAGCAGCTAAAGCAAACGCTTCGCGAGCTAGCTGTTCTGAAACGCCCTCAACTTCATAAAGCATCTTACCAGGTTGAATCTGTGCAACCCAGTATTCTACATTACCCTTACCTTTACCCTGACGAACCTCTAGAGGTTTCTGAGTAATCGGCTTATCAGGGAACACACGAATCCAAATCTTACCACCACGTTTGATGTGACGAGTCATTGCACGACGCGCCGCCTCAATTTGACGAGCAGTAATACGACCACGTTCAGTGGACTTTAATCCGAATTCACCAAAGCTAACTTGGTTACCGCGAAGGGCAAGACCGCGGTTACGGCCTTTCATCATCTTGCGGAACTTAGTACGTTTCGGTTGTAACATGACTTACCCCCTACTTAGACTTCTTCTTTTGTGCGCCTTTGTCAGCTCGCACTTGCTCAATACCGCCCAAGATTTCGCCTTTGAAGATCCACACTTTAACACCAATGATGCCGTAAGTTGTGTTTGCTTCATAAGTAGCGTAGTCAATGTCAGCGCGTAGAGTGTGTAGAGGCACGCGGCCTTCACGGTACCACTCAGCACGTGCAATTTCAGCACCGCCTAGACGACCACTTACCTGAACCTTGATACCTTTCGCGCCTGCACGCATAGCGTTCTGTACTGCACGCTTCATCGCACGACGGAACATAACACGACGCTCTAATTGGCTAGCAATATTTTGCGCAACCAATTTCGCATCCATTTCAGGCTTACGAATTTCTTCGATGTTGATGTGAACAGGAACGCCCATCATCTCAGAAACTGCATTACGTAGTTTCTCAACATCTTCGCCTTTCTTACCAATTACAATACCTGGACGGGCAGTGTAAATAGTAATGCGAGCTGTTTGAGCAGGACGCTGAATCTCGATACGAGAAACAGAAGCCTGAACCAATTTTTTCTCCAAGAACTTACGAACCTGAAGATCGTTTAATAACAGCTTAGAATAGTTCTGATTGTTCGCATACCAAGTAGAAGTATGATCTTTAACAATCCCTAAGCGTATTCCAGTTGGATGAACCTTCTGACCCATTGGGTTTCTCCTAATTAGTCAGCGACTTTAACTGTAATATGGCAACCGCGTTTAAGAATACGGTCAGCACGGCCTTTAGCACGTGGCTTAATACGTTTCAGAGTCATAGCCTCATCAACATACGCCGTAGATACACGCAAGTCATCAACATCAGCACCTTCGTTATGCTCAGCATTTGCTACAGCAGACTCTAGTACTTTTTTGACAATTACTGCCGCCTTCTTAGGACTGAACGCTAAGATGTTCAGTGCTTCGCTAACAGATTTGCCGCGGATTTGATCTACAACCAAACGGGCCTTCTGCGCTGAGAGGCGAGCACCTTTTAATGAAGCGCTTACTTCACTCATATTAATACTCCTAATTACCGTTTGGCTTTCTTGTCCGCAGCGTGACCACGATATGTACGGGTCGGAGCGAACTCACCCAATTTATGACCGACCATGTCTTCAGTTACAAGAACTGGAACATGTTGGCGACCATTATGGACAGCGATAGTCAACCCTACAAAATCAGGGAAGATAGTAGAACGGCGTGACCAAGTCTTAATTGGACGGCGTTCATTTTTCTCTACCGCAGCCTCTACCTTTTTCAACAAATGAAGGTCGATAAAAGGACCTTTTTTTAGTGAACGTGGCACAGTCGTTTCCTCTTATTACTTAGTACGGCGACGTACAATAAGTTTATCAGTACGCTTGTTGCTGCGCGTTTTGTAACCTTTAGTAGGCACACCCCATGGTGTAACTGGGTGACGACCACCTTTGCTACGACCTTCACCACCACCATGTGGGTGATCAACTGGGTTCATCGCTGCACCGCGGACGGTAGGACGAACACCACGCCAACGCGTAGCACCAGCTTTACCAAGAACTCGCAAGCTATGCTCAGAGTTTGATACTTCACCTAAAGTAGCGCGACATTCCGTCAAGACTTTACGCATTTCACCAGAACGTAGGCGAAGAGTAACGTAACGACCTTCACGAGCAACTAGCTGAGCAGAAGCACCGGCTGAACGTGCAACTTGTGCACCTTTACCTGGCTTAAGCTCGATACAGTGAACGGTACTACCAACTGGGATATTTTGCAGAGGCAAAGTATTACCCGCTTTGATAGGCGCATCTGCACCACTAAAAACAACATTGCCAGCTACCATACCTTTAGAAGCGATAATGTAACGACGCTCACCATCAGCATATCTAACCAATGCAATATTTGCAGAACGGTTTGGATCATATTCCAAACGCTCAACTACCGCAGAAATTCCGTCTTTGTTACGACGAAAATCAACCATACGGTAATGCTGCTTATGACCACCACCTACGTGACGCGTAGTGATGCGTCCGTTATTGTTACGTCCACCTGATTTGCTCTTTTTAGAAAGCAAAGGTGCATATGGCGCGCCTTTGTGCAAATCGTTGTTGGTAACTTTAACAACGTGACGACGGCCTGCAGACGTTGGCTTACTTTTTACAACAGCCATTGACCTATCTCCCCTTATTCAGCGACCATGAAGTCAATTTCTTGGCCTTCAGCCAAACGTACGTACGCTTTTTTCACGTCACTACGCTTGCCTAGACCACGAACTGTACGCTTAGTTTTACCTTTTTGGTTCAACGTGCGAACAGACTCAACTTTGACTTCAAAAAGCGCTTCGATAGCTTTTTTGATTTCAGGTTTCGTTGCATCACCAGTAACACGAAAAACGTACTGACCGTTTCCTTCAGAAACGATAGTTGCTTTTTCGGAAATGTGTGGACCCAACAGAACTTTATAAATGCGTTCGCCGATCATGCTAGTGTCTCCTCAACTTGTTTCAGAGCACCAACTGTCACCAACACTTTGTCGTAAGCAATCAAGCTAACAGGGTCGATAGACGCTGCATCACGCACATCTACGTTTGGAATGTTGCGAGCTGCTAAAAACAGGTTATCGTCCAATTCATGGGAGATAATCAAAGCATTCTCAACATTCAATTCTGTCATTTTGGCTTTGAAGAGCTTAGTTTTTGGAGCTTCCAATTTAAGCTCTTCAACAACAACAAGGCGGTCTTGACGTACTAATTCAGACCAGATGGTGCGCATTGCTGCACGATACATCTTCTTGTTTACTTTCTGAGAGTGATCTTGTGGTTTCGCAGCGAAGGTAACACCACCAGAGCGCCATAGAGGGCTACGGATAGTACCTGCACGTGCACGACCAGAACCTTTTTGTTTCCAAGGTTTGCGTCCGCCACCGGCCACTTCAGAGCGTGTTTTCTGTGCGCGTGATCCTTGACGAGCGCCAGCCAAGTAAGCCGTAACTACTTGGTGTACTAGTGCTTCGTTGTATTCACGAGCAAAGGCTACTTCAGAAACTTCGATAGTTCCTTCTGCGCCTGTAAGATTCAAGTTCATTGTCTACCCCTCTTAGCGAGCTTTAACAGCTGATTGAAGAATAACATCACCGTTTACAGCGCCAGGTACCGCACCTTTCACAAGGATAAGGTTACGTTCTGTATCAACACGAACTACTTCTAAAGACTGAGTAGTTACTTGTGCTGCGCCCATGTGTCCTGCCATCTTCTTGCCTTTCCAAACACGACCAGGTGTTTGACATTGGCCGATAGAACCAGGTGCACGGTGAGACAATGAGTTACCATGTGTAGCGTCTTGCATACTGAAATTATGACGCTTGATGGCACCTTGAAAACCTTTACCTTTAGATTGACCAGTTACATCAACCATAGAGATAGATTCGAAATCAGCTACAGTCAGCTCATCACCAACATTGATTTCTTTTTCATCACCTGCCAGGCGGAACTCCCACAAACCACGACCTGCTTCAACTGTCGCTTTTGCAAAGTGACCTGCAGCAGCTTTAGTGACGCGGCTCGAACGGCGAGTACCAACAGTAACTTGAACAGCTTGGTAGCCGTCAGTTTCTGTCGTTTTCACCTGAGTAACGCGGTTCGGTTCAACCTCGATGACGGTTACTGGCACGGATACACCATCTTCATTGAAGATACGTGTCATACCGGCTTTGCGTCCGACTAATTGAATAGTCATTTTTTACCTCATTTGCCAGTTGTGTACGGGGCTATCACCCGCTACGGCTGGTCATTCCAGACCATTCCACTAATGTGCATAAGCCGACTGATAACCAGTCGGTTCTCGCACCCCAAAACTTTGAGTTATTAACCCAAAGAGATTTGTACTTCCACGCCTGCCGCAAGATCTAGTTTCATTAGAGCATCAACTGTTTTTTCAGTTGGTTCAACAATGTCTAGAACACGTTTGTGTGTACGGATTTCATACTGATCACGCGCATCTTTGTTTACGTGTGGAGAAATCAATACTGTGTAACGCTCTTTGCGAGTAGGAAGTGGAATCGGTCCACGTACTTGCGCACCTGTGCGTTTCGCTGTGTCCACAATTTCTTGTGTTGAAGCATCGATCAGACGATGATCAAACGCTTTCAAACGAATACGGATTTTTTGGCTTTGCATTTCCAACTCCAAATACAATGTTTTGATAACTTAACTGTACATTTGTTAAGCTAACATCCTTTTTTAAGGACGGCGAATATTAGCTATTCGAAAACTGGTTGTCAAGTAACCAATTCTGAAAGAATAAAATTTGCCAACAAATAAAAAAGGCCACTCGAAAATCGAGCGGCCTTTTCCTAGCTCTTAACAATTAATTCGAAGAATCAATTATTTTAGAACTTTAGCTACAACGCCCGCACCAACTGTACGACCACCTTCACGAATCGCGAAACGTAGACCTTCGTCCATCGCGATTGGGTGAATTAGAGTAACAGTCATCTGGATGTTATCACCAGGCATAACCATTTCAACGCCTTCTGGAAGCTCACAAGCACCAGTTACGTCAGTTGTACGGAAGTAGAACTGTGGACGGTAACCTTTGAAGAATGGAGTGTGACGACCACCTTCATCTTTACCCAACACGTATACTTCTGCAGTGAACTCAGTGTGTGGAGTGATAGAACCAGGCTTAGCCAATACTTGACCGCGCTGAACGTCATCACGTTTAGTACCACGTAGAAGAACACCACAGTTTTCGCCAGCACGACCTTCGTCTAGAAGCTTACGGAACATCTCAACGCCAGTACAAGTTGTTTTCGTAGTATCTTTGATACCAACGATTTCAACTTCTTCACCAACTTTAACGATACCGCGCTCTACACGACCAGTAACTACTGTACCACGACCTTGAATAGAGAATACATCTTCGATAGGCATGATGAATGCACCGTCGATTGCACGCTCTGGCTCAGGGATGTAAGAGTCAAGAGTTTCAACAAGTTTCTTAACAGCAGTAGTACCCATTTCGTTGTCGTCTTCGCCGTTCAATGCCATCAAAGCAGAACCTGGGATGATTGGAGTATCATCGCCTGGGAAGTCGTATTCAGAAAGAAGGTCACGCAATTCCATTTCAACCAACTCTAGCATTTCAGCGTATTCTTCAGAATCCGCACCGCCACAGTCTTCAGCCAACAAGTCAGCTTTGTTTAGGAAAACTACGATGTAAGGTACACCTACTTGACGAGAAAGAAGGATGTGCTCACGAGTCTGAGGCATAGGGCCGTCAGTCGCACCACATACTAGGATCGCGCCGTCCATTTGAGCAGCACCAGTAATCATGTTTTTAACATAATCGGCGTGTCCAGGACAGTCTACGTGTGCGTAGTGACGAGATGGAGAATCGTACTCTACGTGAGAAGTAGAGATAGTGATACCGCGCTCACGTTCTTCTGGAGCATTATCGATACCGTCAAAAGCAACAGCGGTTCCGCCGAATACTTCTGCACATACACGAGTTAGTGCTGCAGTTAGTGTTGTTTTACCGTGGTCAACGTGACCGATAGTACCAACGTTAACGTGTGGTTTATTACGTTCGAATTTACTCTTTGCCATGATACATACACCTTAAGAATTAGTAAGTATGATGATTAATCTTCATTTTTGATGATCGCGTCTGCCACACTAGCTGGTGCTTCAGCGTATTTCTCAAATTCCATCGCATAACTTGCACGCCCTTGCGACAAGCTACGCACGTCGGTTGCATACCCAAACATCTCACCCAAAGGCACTTCCGCTCGAATAATTTTACCAGACGGGGAATCGTCCATCCCCTGTACAAGACCACGACGACGATTCAGGTCACCCATCACATCGCCCATGTATTCTTCAGGAGTAACAACTTCCACTTTCATTACAGGCTCAAGAACGCAAGGGTCAGCATCAACTGCCCCTTTCTTTAAGCCTTGAGAAGCTGCAATTTTAAAGGCCATTTCATTGGAGTCAACATCATGGAATGAACCATCAAACAATACGACCTTGATACCCAATAAAGGGAAACCAGCGATCACACCATTTTTCATTTGCTCCGAAACACCCTTTTCTATTGCAGGGATGTATTCTTTAGGAATAGCACCACCAACAATCTCGTTAACGAACTCAAGTCCTTCCTTATCGGTTGGAATCAACTTCATTACGACGTGACCATATTGACCACGACCACCAGATTGACGTGCAAATTTGTGATTAATCGTCACTTCTTTGCGAATTTTCTCCCGGTAGGAAACCTGAGGCTTACCAATGTTCGCCTCCACCTTGAACTCGCGACGCATACGGTCAACAAGGATATCGAGGTGCAGTTCACCCATACCAGAAATAATCGTCTGCCCGGTCTCTTCATGTGTTTCCACACGAAAAGATGGATCTTCTTGCGCTAATTTACCTAACGCAATCCCCATCTTCTCTTGGTCAGCTTGAGATTTAGGCTCAACCGCAACCGAGATAACAGGCTCTGGAAATTCCATGCGCTCAAGTACCACCACATCCTTCATGTCACAAAGCGTATCACCTGTAGTGACATCTTTCATACCGATAGCGGCAGCGATGTCCCCAGCAAGCACTTCTTTGATCTCTTCACGATTATTGGCGTGCATTTGAACCATTCGGCCGACACGTTCACGCTTCTGTTTCACAGAGTTGTAAACCGCATCGCCTGTTTTTAGTACACCGGAGTACACTCGCATAAAGGTTAGCGTTCCGACAAATGGATCTGTCGCAATTTTAAACGCTAACGCAGAGAAAGGTGCGCTGTCATCCGCTTCACGGGTAACGACGGTCTCACCATCTTCAAGCGTACCTTCAATTGCCTTAACTTCAACAGGAGAAGGCATGTACTCAATAACGGCATCCAGGACAGCCTGAACCCCCTTATTCTTAAACGCAGAACCGCAGGTCACCAAGACAACTTCATTGGCTAATGTGCGAGCACGCAAACCGGCTTTGATATCCTCAACAGACAACTCACCTTCTTCAAGGTATTTGTCCATCAACTCTTCATTCGCCTCTGCAGCCTCTTCTACTAATTTCTCACGCCACTCATTCGCATCATCAAGGAGATCACTAGGAATGTCTTCTAAAGTAAAAGTCATCCCATGATCTTCTTCATTCCAGCGAATCGCCTTCATGAGAATCAAATCAACAACACCTTGGAAATCTTCCTCAGCGCCAATGTTCATTTGAATTGGTACCGCGTTCGCACCGAGACGGTCTTTTAATTGACGTACCACAGAGAAATAATCGGCACCCGTACGGTCCATCTTATTGACGAACACCATACGAGGTACTTCATATTTGTTTGCTTGACGCCAAACCGTTTCAGTTTGAGGCTGAACACCAGAAGAACCACAAAGCACAACCACCGCGCCATCTAGAACACGCAAAGAACGTTCCACTTCAATTGTGAAATCTACGTGCCCTGGCGTATCAATGATGTTGATACGGTGCTGATCGAACTGTTTACTCATTCCGCTCCAGAAGCAAGTTGTTGCTGCTGACGTTATGGTAATACCACGCTCTTGCTCTTGCTCCATCCAATCCATTGTTGCGGCACCATCATGCACCTCACCAATTTTATGGGACAAACCAGTATAGAAAAGAACGCGTTCAGTTGTCGTCGTTTTACCCGCATCAACATGCGCACAGATACCGATATTTCGGTAGCGGTTGATAGGTGTCTTACGTGCCACTGTCTTTGTTGCTCCGGTCTATTAGAAACGGTAGTGAGAGAATGCTTTGTTAGCTTCTGCCATACGGTGAACGTCTTCACGTTTCTTAACAGCAGAACCTTTATTCTCAGATGCATCTAGAATTTCACCTGCTAGACGTAGAGCCATGGATTTTTCACCACGCTTACGAGACGCTTCAACCAACCAACGCATAGACAATGCTGAACGGCGAGCTGGACGTACTTCTACAGGGACTTGGTAAGTCGCACCACCAACACGGCGAGATTTAACCTCAACCATTGGCTGGATAGATTCTAGTGCTTTCTCGAAGATCGCCATTGGATCTTCAGATTTAGCGCGGGTTGCAACTGTGTTTAGTGCATTGTAAACAATGCTTTCAGCTACAGATTTTTTGCCACTAACCATTACATGGTTGATGAACTTAGCAAGAAGTTGGCTTCCGTGTTTAGGATCAGGAAGAACTTCACGCTTAGCGACTACGCGTCTTCTAGGCATGTCTATATCCTCTTCAGGTTCGCCCGAGACAATACAATTATTGCTCGGCCTTACTGTATTAAAAAATTATGTCTAAACGGTGACTTAAGCAGTATTAACTTACTTAGGACGTTTAGTACCGTATTTAGAACGGCCTTGCTTACGATTTTGTACGCCTGAAGTATCCAAGCTACCACGTACTGTGTGGTAACGAACACCCGGTAGATCTTTTACACGACCGCCGCGAATCAGCACTACGCTGTGTTCTTGCAGGTTGTGACCTTCACCACCGATGTATGAAGTTACTTCGAAGCCGTTAGTCAAGCGAACACGACATACTTTACGCAAAGCCGAGTTAGGCTTTTTAGGTGTAGTAGTATATACGCGTGTGCAGACACCGCGGCGTTGCGGACAAGCTTGTAACGCAGGAACGTCACTCTTTGCCACTTTACGTTTACGTGGTTTACGAACCAACTGGTTAACGGTTGCCATTAAACAAGCTCCACAGATCCAATACTTATGGCGGAAATCGCCAAAATTTAGGAGGCGCAAGTGTAATTTGCGCCTATAAAACAGTCAATAGGGAGGCGACTAAAAAATCACCTCCCTCGCGATTTAGCAGCGATTAACTAGTCTTTCAGTGCTGCACTCAGTGCTTCTTCTACATCAGAGGCACTAATTGAGGCACTTCCTTCCTTCGCTGCCAGCGCAAGCTCTTTTTTACGCTTACGCTCATTGTGGTAAGCCAAACCAGTACCAGCTGGAATCAGACGACCTACTACAACGTTTTCCTTCAAGCCACGTAAGTGATCTTTCTTACCAGTTACCGCACCTTCTGTTAAGACTCGAGTTGTCTCTTGGAAAGATGCTGCTGATATAAAGGACTCAGTAGCCAAAGAAGCTTTAGTGATACCTAGAAGTACACGTTCGAACTTGGCAGTAAATTTACCTTCTGCTTCTGCTTTCTCGTTTGCATCTAGAAGTTGAGTTAATTCAACTTGGTCACCTTGGATAAGATCTGTATCACCAGACTCACCAACATCTACTTTACGCAGCATCTGACGAACGATAACTTCAATGTGCTTATCGTTAATCACAACGCCTTGTAAGCGGTAAACTTCTTGTACTTCATTAGTGATGTAATCAGCCAGAGCTTCTACACCTTGAAGACGCAAGATATCATGAGGGCTCAAAGGACCGTCGGCAATGATCTCGCCTTTTGCCACTTCTTCACCATCAAAGATGTTGATTTGACGCCATTTAGGAATCAATGTCTCAATTGGGTCACTGCCATCTTGTGGCGTAACAACCAAACGGATCTTACCTTTTGTTTCTTTACCGAAGCTAACCACACCCGTTGCTTCCGCCATAACAGCTGGATCTTTCGGACGGCGTGCTTCGAATAGGTCTGCCACTCGCGGCAAACCACCGGTGATATCTTTGTTACCTTGTGATTCCTGAGGAATACGAGCCAACACTTCACCAGATTTAACGGTTGCACCGTGATCAAGGCTCAACAATGCTTTTTCAGGCAGCATGTATTGAACAGGAGAATCGGTTCCTGGAATCAATACTGGATTGCCTTCCGCATCTACCACCGAGATCATAGGGCGTAGATCTTTACCTGCTGTTGGACGATCGCGAATTTCCATAACTTCAATGGTGGTTAGACCCGTCATTTCGTCAGATTGGCGACGAATAGTAACGTTCTCTTCCATACCGCTGAACTCAAGACGACCTTCCATCTCAGATACGATTGGGTGTGTGTGTGGATCCCAGTTAGCAACGATTTGACCCGCTGTTACTTGATCCCCTTCACGCACACTCAACACAGCACCGTAAGGAAGTTTATAACGCTCTTTCTCACGACCAGCTTCATCAGCAATCGCCAATTCAGAAGAACGAGAAGCAACAACCAAATGTCCTGTGTGACGCTCGATACTCTTCATTTTATTAAAACGAACTGTACCCGCGCTCTTAACTTGTACACTGTCTACAGCAGAAGCTCGAGACGCCGCACCACCGATGTGGAAGGTACGCATCGTTAACTGTGTACCCGGCTCACCGATGGATTGTGCTGCCACAACACCGATCGCTTCACCGATATTTACTTGATGTCCACGAGCCAAGTCACGACCGTA
This sequence comes from Marinomonas sp. NPDC078689, assembly GCF_044542435.1. Taxonomy (NCBI): domain Bacteria; kingdom Pseudomonadati; phylum Pseudomonadota; class Gammaproteobacteria; order Oceanospirillales; family Oceanospirillaceae; genus Marinomonas; species Marinomonas sp. NPDC078689. The sequence continues at coordinate 48,973 of NZ_JBITUJ010000012.1, forward strand.
ACACTTCGCACATACTCCATGACGAGTATCACAAGTGATTACAGAGCGGATAAGCATTTCGTCAACACCAGCCGCTTCGATAGTACGAACGTTATGCTCGTCAATCAAAGTACCAGCAGGAAGTACTTCATTGCCCTTAGCGTCCATCACGTCTTGAGCAACAACACGACCCAATACACGATGACCTAGTGGAACAACAACATCACCACCTTCGATCATAGCCGCAACGGAAATACCGTTTGTGGAACCACAATCTACTTCAGTGATAACCAAATCTTGCGCAACGTCTACAAGACGACGCGTCAAATAACCAGAGTTGGCTGTTTTCAATGCGGTATCGGCAAGACCCTTACGAGCACCGTGAGTGGAGGTAAAGTACTGAAGTACGGATAGACCTTCACGGAAGTTCGCTGTGATCGGTGTCTCGATGATGGAACCATCCGGCTTCGCCATCAAACCACGCATACCACCCAACTGACGCATCTGAGCAACACTACCCCGGGCACCGGAGTCGGCCATCATATAAACTGAGTTAAAAGATTGTTGTTCAACCGTTTCACCCGCTTTATTGACCGTGGTCTCTTTTGCCAAGTTTTTCATCATAGCTTCAGTTACGGTTTCGTTTGTACGAGACCATAAATCGATTACTTTGTTGTACTTCTCGCCTTGTGTTACAAGACCATCCGCATATTGGTATTCGATTTCTTTAACTTCCGCTTCTGCTTTCGCGATGATCGCTGCTTTTTCTGGTGGAATAACAAAGTCATCCACACCAACAGAAGAACCAGAGGCTGTTGCGTACGCGAAACCTGTGTACATCAATTGGTCAGCAAAGATACAGCTCTCTTTCAAGCCAACTTTACGGTAACACTCATTGATCAGGTTCGAGATTGCCTTTTTCTTCATGGTTTGGTTAACCACAGAGAACGGTAGGCCATCAGGCACGATATCAAACAGCAAAGCACGACCAACAGTAGTGTCAGCAATGAAAGTAGACGGCACTTTATCACCATCCAATGTCGTATCGACTTGGCTAATGCGTACTTTTACTTTCGCGTGCAATTCAACTTGCTTAGCACCATACGCACGGTGTACTTCTTTGATGTCAGAAAACGCCATGCCTTCACCCTTGGCATTGATTTTCTCACGAGTCATGTAGTACAGACCCAATACAACGTCCTGAGAAGGTACGATGATTGGTTCACCGTTTGCAGGTGATAGGATGTTGTTCGTAGACATCATCAAGGCACGAGCTTCAAGCTGCGCTTCAATCGTCAACGGAACGTGAACCGCCATTTGGTCACCATCGAAATCGGCGTTGTAAGCCGCACACACTAATGGGTGCAACTGAATCGCTTTACCTTCGATCAACATAGGTTCAAACGCTTGGATACCCAAACGGTGAAGTGTTGGCGCACGGTTCAACATCACTGGATGTTCACGGATAACCTCATCAAGGATATCCCACACTTCAGGTGTTTCACGCTCAACCATTTTCTTCGCTGCTTTGATCGTCGTCGCCATGCCACGAAGTTCAAGCTTAGAGAAAATGAATGGCTTGAATAGCTCAAGTGCCATTTTCTTAGGTAGACCACACTGATGTAGACGCAGTGATGGACCTACTGTGATTACAGAACGACCAGAATAGTCAACACGTTTACCTAGCAAGTTCTGACGGAAACGACCTTGTTTACCTTTGATCATATCAGCCAAAGATTTTAGAGGACGTTTGTTAGAACCAGTAATCGCGCGACCACGACGACCGTTATCAAGCAATGCATCAACAGACTCTTGCAGCATACGTTTTTCGTTACGTACGATGATGTCTGGAGCAGAAAGCTCTAACAGGCGTTTTAGACGGTTGTTACGGTTAATCACACGACGGTAAAGGTCGTTCAAATCAGACGTCGCAAAACGGCCACCTTCAAGAGGCACCAATGGACGTAAATCTGGCGGAAGAACGGGCAATACTTCTAGCACCATCCACTCTGGGTTGTTTCCAGAATGATAGAAAGCTTCAACCAGTTTAAGACGCTTAGAAAGCTTCTTAATACGAGTTTCAGAATTCGTGCTGTTTAGCTCTTCGCGCATGCGATTGATTTCTTCAGGCATTTCCAAATCGCGTAGCAACATCTGAACCGCTTCGGCACCCATACGGGCATCAAATTCGTCACCGAATTCTTCTAGCGCTTCAAAGTACTGCTCGTCGTTTAGCAACTGCCCTTTATCAAGCGTTGTCATACCTGGATCGATCACGATGAAAGATTCAAAGTACAGCACTCGCTCAATGTCACGTAGTGTCATATCTAGGATAAGACCAATACGAGACGGTAGTGATTTCAAGAACCAAATGTGCGCAACGGGTGATGCAAGCTCGATGTGACCCATGCGTTCACGACGCACTTTAGACAGAGCCACTTCAACGCCACACTTCTCACAAATAACACCGCGGTGTTTCAAACGTTTGTATTTACCACACAAACATTCATAGTCCTTAATAGGACCAAAGATTTTTGCACAGAACAGACCGTCACGTTCTGGTTTGAACGTACGGTAGTTAATAGTCTCAGGCTTCTTTACTTCACCATAAGACCATGAACGAATCATATCTGGTGATGCCAAGCCGATGCGGATTGCATCAAACTCGTCAGATTGTCCCTGTGATTTTAGAAGACCTAATAAGTCTTTCATGGATATTCGCCCCACTCGTAAGGCCGGGGAGTCTTGCCCCCCAGCAGGTCAAATGTGATTCGTGCTTATTCGGTTTCCAGCTCGATATCGATACCAAGAGAACGAATCTCTTTCACCAACACGTTGAAGGACTCAGGCATGCCAGGTTCCATGCGATGGTCGCCATCGACGATGTTTTTATACATCTTCGTACGGCCATTCACGTCATCCGACTTAACAGTTAGCATTTCTTGAAGCGTGTAAGCGGCACCGTATGCTTCTAGTGCCCATACTTCCATCTCCCCGAAACGCTGACCACCGAACTGAGCTTTACCACCCAGCGGCTGCTGAGTAACCAAGCTGTAAGAACCGGTAGAACGTGCGTGCATCTTATCGTCAACCAAGTGGTTCAACTTAAGCATGTACATGTAACCAACCGTCACAGGACGCTCGAAAGCATCACCAGTACGGCCGTTGAACAACTTAACCTGGCCACTTTCGTTAATGCCAGCCAAGCGCAACATACGTTTGATTTCAGCTTCTTTCGCACCATCAAAGGCACCAGACGCCATTGGAACACCACCTTTCAGGTTATGCGCCAAGGTTAGAATTTCTTCGTCTGTGAAGCTATCTAGATCTTCCGTACGAGCACAACGCAAGTCGCCTTCATAGCCATTGTAGATTTCATCAAGGAAACTACGTAGCTCAGCAACCGCTTCTGCTTTTTCACGCTCTACTGCCAACATTTCGTTGATCTTACGACCCAAGCCTTTAGAAGCAGCACCTAAGTGAGTTTCCAAAACCTGACCAACGTTCATACGCGATGGAACACCAAGCGGGTTCAACACGATGTCTACTGGATCACCGTTCTCATCGTACGGCATGTCTTCAACTGGCATGATCTTAGAGATTACACCCTTGTTACCGTGACGACCGGCCATTTTATCACCAGGCTGGATACGACGTTTAATGGCAACATAGACCTTAACGATTTTAAGAACGCCAGGTGCTAGATCATCACCTGTTTGTAGCTTACGTTTCTTATCTTCGAATTTGGCATCAAGTTCTTTGCGGCGCTCAACCAAAGCCACTTGCGCTTTTTCAAGCTGCTCAGTCGCTTCTTCGTTCGCGATGCGAATCTTAAACCACTCAGGGTGATCAAGATTTGCCAAGTACTCTTCAGTAATGATCGCATTACGCGCCAATCCTGGACCGCCTTCTGCAGGTTGACCAACCAAGGTTTCAGCAAGACGCTCAAACGTAGCTTTTTCAACAATGCGGAACTCTTCATTCAAGTCTTTACGAACTTGATCAAGTTGCGATTTTTCGATGGACTTAGCACGTTCATCTTTTTCAATACCGTCACGAGTAAAGACTTGCACATCGATAACTGTACCGCGTGTACCTGTTTTAACTCGCTGAGACGTGTCTTTCACGTCAGACGCTTTCTCACCAAAGATAGCTCGCAAAAGCTTCTCTTCAGGCGTCAGCTGTGTTTCACCTTTAGGTGTCACTTTACCAACAAGAATATCGCCAGGCTCAACTTCCGCACCGATGTAAACGATACCGGATTGATCCAGCTTAGAAAGTGCGCCTTCACCCACGTTCGGGATGTCAGAAGTGATTTCTTCAGGCCCAAGCTTAGTATCACGAGCAACACACGTTAGCTCTTGAATGTGGATTGATGTAAAACGATCTTCTTCTACAACACGCTCAGAAACAAGGATCGAGTCCTCGAAGTTGAAACCGTTCCAAGGCATGAAAGCAATACGCATGTTTTGGCCTAGAGCCAAATCACCCATATCAACAGAAGGACCGTCGGCCATGATATCGCCAGACGCTACTTTCTCACCCTTCATGACCAAAGTACGCTGGTTAATACAGGTATTTTGGTTAGAACGAACGTATTTCGTTAGGTTGTAGATATCAACACCGGCTTCACCCGCTAGCGTTTCTTCAGAGTTCACGCGAACAACGATGCGGCTTGCATCAACAGACTCAATCTCACCGCCACGGCGAGCAACAATACAAACACCTGAGTCTTTTGCTACGTTCTTCTCCATACCAGTACCAACAACAGGCTTATCAGCCTTAAGCGTTGGTACGGCTTGACGTTGCATGTTCGATCCCATCAAGGCACGGTTGGCATCATCGTGCTCAAGGAACGGAATCAATGACGCCGCCACAGAAACGACCTGACGAGGAGAAACATCCATCAAGTTTACTTTCTCTTTTGGAATCAAAGTGGTTTCGTGCATATGACGCACCTGAACCAACTCATCAACCAAACGCCCTTCTTCATCTACATTCGCAGACGCTTGGGCAATAACATATTTCGCTTCATCGATCGCAGAAACATAGACTGTTTCATCGGTCATCTTGCCGTCTACAATCTTACGGTAAGGCGTTTCCAAAAAGCCGTAGCTGTTGGTGCGCGCGTAAGTAGACAACGAGTTGATCAAACCGATGTTTGGTCCTTCCGGCGTTTCGATAGGACAAACACGACCATAGTGAGTGGCGTGTACGTCACGTACTTCAAAGCCTGCGCGTTCACGAGTAAGACCACCAGGCCCTAATGCAGAAACACGACGCTTGTGAGTGACTTCCGAAAGCGGGTTGTTCTGGTCCATAAATTGAGACAGCTGGCTCGAACCAAAGAATTCTTTGATTGCAGCAGCCACAGGCTTCGCATTCAAAAGATCTTGTGGCATAAGGCCATCTGCTTCTGCCATAGACAGACGCTCTTTAACAGCACGCTCAACACGAACCAAACCAACACGGAATTGGTTTTCAGCCATTTCACCAACAGAACGAACACGACGGTTACCCAAGTGATCGATGTCATCAACCATGCCATTACCGTTACGGATATCTAGCAAGGTCTTAAGAACAGCGACGATATCGTCGTTATCCAAAATACCAAGACCAGTGTCTTCGTCACGGCCTAGACGGCGGTTGAATTTCATACGACCAACGCCAGACAAGTCATAGCGGTCTTCAGAGAAGAACAAACCTTGGAACAAGCCTTCTGCTGATTCTTTGGTTGGTGGCTCGCCAGGACGCATCATACGGTAGATTTCTACCAATGCTTCCAGCTGGTTGTTTGTTGGATCAATACGAAGCGTGTCAGAAATGAATGGACCGTTGTCCAAGTCATTTGTGTACAAGGTATCGATTTCTGAGATACCTGCAGACACTAGTACTTCTAGCAATTCTACAGAAAGCTCTGTGTTTGCTTCTGCAATCAATTCACCCGTAGCAGGGTGAACCAAGTTTTTCGCCGTTACTTTACCAAGCATGTACTCTAGCGGAACAGATAAGCGCTCAAGACCCGCTTTCTCCATAACGCGAATGTGCTTAGCCGTAATACGACGACTTTCTTCAACAATGATTTCGCCGTTAGCATCAGCGATATCAAACAATGCCGTTTCGCCACGAAGACGATTCGCCACCAACTCCATTTCAAAACCGTCACGGGTTAAGAAGAAGCGAGTTGTTTCGAAGAAAGTTTCAAGAATTTGTTCCGTTCCATAACCTAAAGCACGCAGTAAGATAGTTACTGGTAGCTTACGACGACGGTCAATACGAACGAATACGCAGTCTTTTGGATCAAACTCGAAGTCCAACCAAGAACCACGATAAGGAATTACACGAGCAGAATGTAGTAGTTTGCCTGATGAGTGAGTTTTACCACGGTCGTGATCAAAAAACACACCAGGTGAACGGTGTAATTGAGAAACGATAACACGCTCTGTACCGTTAATTACAAACGTACCATTTTCTGTCATGAGTGGAATTTCACCCATGTAGACTTCTTGCTCGCGGATGTCTTTGATGGCCTTGTTAGAGGACTCTTTATCGTAGATGATGAGTCGAACTCGAACGCGTAGAGGTGCCGCGTAAGTAATACCACGCAACTGACACTCTTTCACATCAAACACAGGTTTGCCTAAACGGTAATCGACGTATTCTAGCGCCGCATTGCCGGAAAAGCTGACCATTGGAAAGACAGATTTAAAGGCCCCATGCAGACCTAATTCCCCACGCTCTGCAAGGCTTTTGCCTTCTTGCAGAAAATTACGGTAGGACTCAAGCTGTATTGCCAGCAAGTATGGCACATCCAAAACGGGCGGCAGTTTACCGAAATCCTTACGGATACGTTTTTTCTCAGTATATGAGTAAGCCATCAGCATTCCCCAGCTTGTGCACATTGACGCAAAAGGCCCAAATCAGGCCTTACCATATATGGGAGCGTTATCTCCCACTTGAAAATTCTTTTATGTTTTATTTGAGTTTCTAGAAACCCAAAAAGGCCGGTGACAAAATGTCACCAGCCATTTCGACTTATAGGTCGAAATCTGGAAATACAAGTATCATTACTTGATTTCGACAGATGCACCAGCTTCTTCAAGAGCCGCTTTAAGTGCGTCAGCATCTTCTTTAGAAACGCCTTCTTTAACAGCAGCAGGAGCGCCGTCAACAACAGCTTTAGCTTCTTTCAAGCCAAGACCAGTTGCTGCACGAACTGCTTTGATTACGTTAACTTTCTTATCGCCAGCAGCGGTAAGGATAACGTCAAATTCAGTTTGTGCTTCAGCAGCAGCGCCAGCATCAGCAGCTGGGCCAGCAGCTACAGCAGCAGCTGCAGATACGCCGAATTTTTCTTCCATTGCTGAAATTAGTTCAACAACGTCCATCACAGACATTTCTGCTACTGCATTGATGATATCTTCTTTAGTTAGAGCCATGACTCAGATTCCTAGCATTCTTTTAAAATCACCCGTAGGCGATAAAACAAAATATTTATCAAGAAGGGTTACGGTAAACCGTATTACGCTGCTTCTTGCTCTTTTTGATCGCGAACCGCTGCAAGAGTACGTACAAACTTGCTTGTTGCGCCCTGAATAACACTCATCAGTTTCGCAATAGCTTCGTCGTAAGTAGGCAGTGTTGCCAATCGATCAATGTCGCCAGCTGGGATCAACTCACCGTTGAACGCCAACGCCTTTACTTCAAACTTGTCATTCGCTTTCGCGAACGTTTTCAACAAACGAGCAGCCGCACCTGGGTGTTCGTTAGAGAAAGCGATCAACGTAGGACCAACAAAGCTCTCAGCTAGACATTCGAAGTCAGTGCCTTCAACTGCACGGCGAGCCAAAGTGTTACGTACTACACGTACATAAACACCTGCTTCACGCGCTTCTTTACGTAGTGCTGTCATATTGCTCACGGTAACACCGCGAGAATCAGCAACTACTGCAGACAATGCAGTTTTAGCAGCTTCGCTAACTTCGGCGACAATGGCTTTTTTGTCTTCTAGACCTAATGCCACTGGTTTTCTCCTGGATTAGCAGGGAGATAACTCCCCTATTTTTTACCAACTCTTCGATTGCTCGAAGTACTTGCTGGTGAGTTAGATCCAGTAAATCTGAATCGGGCCACACCATCTGCGCAGGACAAACATTTTTTAACGTTGTTATTAAACCCTAAGGTTCCTGCGGTCTTTGACGGCCTGCACAACATATTAATGAAGGCAGACCCCAAAGCGCATGACTTAAATGCTTACTTCGTAGAAGTAAGAGCACCTAAATCAATTTGTAAGCCAGGTCCCATTGTAGAAGACAAGACTACTTTTTTCATGAAAACACCTTTAGAAGACGCAGGCTTAGCACGACGTAGGTCGGTAAGTAGCGCTTCCAAGTTGCCTCGGACAGATTCAGCAGCAAAGTCGATAGAACCGATGCCAGCGTGAATGATGCCGTTTTTATCTGTACGGTAACGAGCCTGACCTGCTTTTGCATTCTTAACTGCAGTTGCAACGTCTGGTGTTACTGTGCCAACTTTAGGGTTAGGCATTAGACCACGTGGGCCTAAGATCTGACCAAGTTGACCAACGATGCGCATTGCGTCTGGAGAAGCAATTACAACGTCAAAATCTAGGTTGCCGGCTTTAACTTGTTCAGCTAAGTCTTCAAAACCTACAACGTCAGCGCCTGCTGCTGTTGCTGCTTCGGCGTTAGCGCCTTGAGCAAATACAGCAACACGAACATCTTTACCTGTACCGTGAGGCAATACAGTAGAACCACGAACAACCTGATCAGATTTACGTGGGTCAACGCCTAGGTTTACAGATACGTCGATAGATTCTTTGAACTTAACAGTAGAAAGCTCAGACAAAAGAGCAACAGCCTCTTCAACAGAGTACAACTTAGTTGCTTCTACTTTTTCTGCGATCAAACGAGCGCGTTTAGTTAGCTTAGCCATTAGATCACACCTTCAACGTCTAGACCCATAGCGCGAGCGCTACCAGCGATTGTACGAACCGCTGCATCCATATCTGCTGCAGTCAAATCAGCCTGCTTAGCAACAACAATCTCTTCAAGTTGAGCACGAGTAACCGTACCTACTTTTTGAGTGTTTGGACGTGGTGAACCACTCTTAAGGCCTGCTGCTTTCTTAAGAAGAACAGAAGCTGGAGTAGATTTTGTTTCAAATGTGAAGCTACGGTCACTGTATACAGTGATGATAACTGGTGTTGGAAGACCAGGTTCAACGCCTTGTGTTTTGGCATTAAACGCTTTACAGAATTCCATGATGTTCACACCGTGTTGACCAAGTGCTGGACCAACTGGTGGACTTGGGTTCGCTTGACCCGCTTTAACTTGAAGCTTGATATAAGCTTGGACTTTCTTAGCCATTGTATAACTCCAGATGGGTCACTGCCCGAAGGCTACCCGTTCAACAAAATCAGGCTTTTTCAACCTGACTAAATTCCAAATCAACTGGTGTAGAGCGCCCAAAAATAAGCACAGCCACCTTGATTCGGCTTTTATCGTAGTCCACTTCTTCAACGACACCGTTAAAGTCTGCAAATGGACCTTCGTTAACACGAACCACTTCCCCAACTTCAAACAAAGTCTTAGGACGAGGCTTGTCAACGCCATCATTTACGCGTTGCAGAATAGCATTCGCTTCGCGTTCTGTGATTGGAGAAGGTTTGTCCGCTGTACCGCCAATAAAGCCTAATACACGCGACGTGCCCTTAACCAAGTGCCAAGAGTCATCATTCATATCCATTTGGACTAACACATAGCCTGGATAGAATTTTCTCTCACTCTTGCGCTTTTTACCATCTCGAATTTCAACCACTTCTTCGGTTGGAACCAAGATGTCACCAAAATTATCTTCTTGCCCCATGATCTGCACACGTTCGTTCAACGAGCGCATCACGTGCTTTTCGTACCCTGAGTACGCTTGTACTACATACCATCGTTTCGTCACGAGCAACTCCTAACCTATTACCGAAGAAACGATCCAACCAAGGAGCGAATCTACCCCCCATAGTACGAGAGACATAAAAATAACAACCGCTAACACGATTAAGGTAGTCTGTACTGTTTCCTGCCTTGTTGGCCATACAACCCTACGAATTTCGGTTTTCGCTTCTTTAGCCAATGTAAAGAACGCTTTACCTTTCGCAGTCTGCAACGCAACAAAACCAGCAACACCAGCCAAAACCAGAATAGCGATCAAGCGATACAATAGTGACTCAGCAGAAAAATAGTTATTACCGACAACGCCAACCGCAACCAGTAAAATAACAATCGCCCACTTAAATACGTCTCCGCGAGACGCTTGAGCTTCAGTACTCGATCTCATACTTTCAGGTAATCCCTAACTAAGAAATAGGATACGAAAAATGGCAGGCCAAGAGGGACTCGAACCCCCAACAGCCGGTTTTGGAAACCGGTGCTCTACCAATTGAACTATTGGCCTACAATCGTATGGGCGGAGGATGATACCCGTCTTTGCAAAAACTAGCAAGGGTATTCGCCCAAAAAACAGACAATAAAAAAGGCGGATCAACCACCTATCTTTGCATTGAAAATGCTGGAGCTCATGAGCAGATTTGAACTGCCGACCTCACCCTTACCAAGGGTGTGCTCTACCAACTGAGCTACATGAGCTTGGAGCGGGTAGCGGGAATCGAACCCGCCTCTTCAGCTTGGAAGGCTGAGGTAATAGCCACTATACCATACCCGCAAATGGTGGAGGGAGGTGGATTCGAACCACCGAAACTTTCGTGGCAGATTTACAATCTGCTCCCTTTGGCCACTCGGGAACCCCTCCACGACTCATCGCTACTTGCGTAACACCCCAAAAGGTGGGAGCCATTATATGAATCACGTTTCTAATTGCAAGCACTAACAAGGATTTTTTTCTAACTTTATCATCATCTTGGTTAAATCGAACTGAGCTAGAAAAGCATTCCAGTCTTCTTCATTGATAGACTGCTCAATGGTGATCTGATGCAAGGAAACGGTACGCATATGATCGTAGACATTCACCGTATAACCCGACAAGGTTTGTATCCTTTCTCGCGCCTGTTCCGCCCGACCTTTTTCGGAATACAAACCTAAAGAAATACGATTTTTCATCTCTTCTCGAGTAATAATAAAACTATCGATGGATTTGCTTGCCAAATCTTTCACTATTTCGGTGGCGCGCTGCTTGGTTGCAGGCGCATCAATGTACAGCCAGAATTTAGGACGCTTGCCTAGCGTCTCCCCTTCTTTGTAGGCCCAGCCGAACGCTTTTAACGTTTTGACTATTTGCGCTTCATCGCCACTTTTCTCGGTTTCAATACGCGGACAGAAGACGCCATCAGTAGCACCTTGGGCCACAGTGGAGGCTGCAACCGCTTGATTAAGCGCCTCTTCCATTTGTTCGGTTTGCGTTTTCTCTTTGACCTTGTCCTCCTCGCTAGGCGGCTCAGACAACAAACGAATGCTTTCACTCACCGGCGGCGCGTACACCGCTTGTTTGGGCTGTGCAGCGTTATCCTGAACAAAGCTATTCCAACTCAGAAAAGCCGCGTTCGCCAACACAAATAGATAAAAAAGCCACTTCACATTTGCGCCCTCAAACAATCATCGCCCACGAATTTTGCTCCCTTTGCCACCAGGTGTTGCTCTTGGCTGGCATCAATACCCAGCGCATCGAAGAGCGATTTAGCATCGCCCCCCGTTACCACCCAAGTAAAGTGTTGATAGTCTTTGTAGATACGCTCAAGAAAGCCCAGAGCCATTTCATGACACCCTTGTGCAACCGCTCTAGCGGTAGAATTCGGTAAGCCGTCTGTCATGACTTTTTCCTCTGGCGTATAGCGGATACGCGCCGTTTTAGACAATAACGACGCCTCCATCATTGCTAACCCAGGCGTAATGTAACCACCTAAATGTTGCCCGGCTTTGTTTACCATATCGACTTTTATCGCGGTACCAGCGTCCACCACAACCACATCACCACCAAACAAATGGTAACTCGCTATCACAGTTAACCAACGGTCTACACCCAACCGATGCGGCTCTTGATAGGCATTACGCACACCACAAGCTTCAGCGACGCTACTAAGCTCAACCCAATGAGCATTAGGGTAAGACGCCTTCAGTTGCTGTTGTAACGCTTCACCGTCTTCTGACGAGCGCACGCTGGCAAAATAAACCGCGTCAGGTACAAAGCCTGTTTGCTTGGCAATATCCTCATCACGCACTTGCCAAAGAATGTTATCAGCATCAAACGCCGTGTATTTGATACTGGTATTACCCACATCAACGATCAATACTTTAGCGACGACGGACACTCACCTCTCCCCCATGCAATGCGACCAACACCCCATCTTCTTCTACCAACAGCGCACCGCTTTCATCGATACCACGAGCAATACCCATTCTCTGTTGGGAAATAGAACTGACCGTAATTGGCTGATTAAATAGGACATCGTGAGCCTGCCAAACGGCCTGATAATGCTTCATGCCATGACCTTCTTCAAAACACTCACACACAGCGACCAACTCATTGGTTAGGTCTGCAAGAATTTGGTTACGACTTGGCGTACGACCCAGGCGAGATGCCAGATCCGTCCATGGCTGATCAACATCAACCATCACTTCTTGCGTCATTTCTACATTTAGGCCAATACCAATAATGACATTGCAAACATCTTCATCAACGACCATTTCCAGTAGAATGCCACACACTTTTTGACCATCAATTTGCACATCATTTGGCCATTTTAAGCCAGGGTTCGGGATGCCAAGTTTTTTAATGGTTCGCGCTACTGCGACACCCACTGCAAGACTCAACCCTTCCACAACACTAGGGCCGCCTTCAAAACGCCAAGCAAACGACATTGTAACGTTCTTAGCAACGCCGGATGCCCATTGGCGACCACGACGCCCTCTGCCGTTAAGTTGTCGCTCAGCGGTCACTAGAACAGGTAATGCCCCACCTTCGGTAATATGTTGCTTCACGTCACTGTTGGTCGACTCTGTTTCAAACAGAATCTTGCGTACCACATCCGTATTTATCCCTGCCGCTTCTAACGCAGCTTCTGATAGCAGCTCTAATGGTTCTGGCAGCCGGTAGCCGCGACCTTTCACAGAGTGTACTGTCACCCCAATACTTTCTAATTTTTTTAATTTTTTCCACACCGCGGCTCGCGTCACACCAATAGCTTCACCAAGCTCTTCACCAGAATGAAACTTACTGTCACTTAAAAGAGATAATACTCTTTGCATTTATTTATACTCCAATCGTACTGGCATCGGCGCTGAAAAACGCAGCAAACTCTTGCCCTTTTTCAAGCTGCAACCAATTTTCTGCGGGATAATCGCACTGCTGATCTACCGCATGAAGCGCATAAGCATGACGAGATGTATCCGAGCGGTTTGCGTAACTAAGGTGAGGAAACTCACCATTTAAAATAACCAATGACCCTTTTGGCACCGGCATGGCAACCAATTCATCAGGCTGCCAAATGTGCTCTTTCAGCGTCACCATTGTGGTCTCTGTAGCGGCAGGAGAAACACGCTCAAAACGCGTTAACAGGCCTTGTCTGTGCCCACCAGGAATCCCCCACAAACACCCATTTTCAAGCGTTGCATCCTCAAGAGCAAACCACAATCCCACCACACTCATAGGCGTAGTATAGAGAAAGGTACTGTCTTGATGACAATTAACTTCTCCACCAATGCCTGGCTGCTTAAAGATATACATAGATTGCGCCGCTCTCGGCTCTACCATGCCCAACTGTTCAAGCAACCCTTTCCAGACGGAAGATAAGGAGAAGGCTTTGAACAGATCATCCTGCGTATGCAGCCCATGCCCTACCTTGTTAATCGATAGTGGCAGTGCTTGTTTAAGTTCGCCCAGGGCATCAAATGCGTCTTCTTCAAAGAAGTAGGAAATTTTGTTTGCCGACGCCATAAAGTACTGATCAGTATGCCGAGTTTGTTCATTCGTAGTAAAAATAGAACGTACAGAATTCGGGTCAAATTCCGTCATCAACTGCGACATTCTCTTTTTTAGCGCCTCACAGACAACCCCAGAGACCGCTGACTCGATCACTAGAAAGCCGTTTTCGTGATAATCCTCTACTTGCTCTTGGCTCAAGGTCAGCACGTCTAAATCGAGTGGATTATTTGCCCCCATAGGTATCGCCTCTTATTTGTCTGATCTTTCTACTCTAAATAAGCCGTCGCCTGAATAAAGTTAGACACCTGCTTCATCAAGGACTCAAAAAGAGGATTCCATGAGATACGTCCGGCATGGTCACTTTTTTCCGACAACGCCGCTGACTTTTCACCAAACCAATTATTCGTATCACTACGACACGCCTGATATTTTACCGGCTCATCAAGATACCAACCACAAATCCGGTAGGAGCCGTTTGCCCCGTAGTAGGGATTATTGGGATCACCGTGAATCGACATATGAGACAACCCCAGAATACGTTGCTCTGGCCAATTCGTATTATAGATCCTCACTCGATCTGTATTGGCATTACTTTGCAGTCGGCTATAGAGCAACATCTGACTTTTTGGGCTAATCATGGCCTCATGGAACACAGACTCACTCACCGATGCGTCCACTGTTTGATCATCTTCAGACAGCGCCATAAACACAGGAATGGGTTGTGGGTTATCTTGCAAAGTATTACGTGCTTCTTTCGCTAAACGGTACGCGGAAGCAATGGCAGGCACAGGAATAGAAGCGTATTTGGCAAAATCATCCGTTGGGTAATTATCTAACCAATCTTTAAAGTAAGAAAGCAAGGGTGAGAACCAATCAATGCCGCTGTTGATTTTAAATAAAGGCGAAAACAGCAACACACCGGAAACCGCATCTGGATGCAGCCAAGCGTATTCTGCCGCCAGAGCACCGCCAGTCGAAAACCCGCCAACATAGAATACATCCACTTCTTTTTGAAAGGTGTCTGCCGCATCCCGAAAGGCTGTGCGCCAATCATCTTCATTTACTTGAAGTAAATCCGCAGAGCGCGTGCCATGTCCTGGCAATAAAATAACCCGTACTTGGTAACAGGCTTTTTGCAAAGCAAGCGCAGCGTCGCGCATAGAAAAAGGAGAATCAGAAAGGCCATGAGACAGCAACACACCTATTGTCGAATAGGTGCCACACTGTTGAGGATCGGGCCGTAGCTCAAACGGCATCACGGCAGCGAGCTCATTGGCCGAGTTTTGAGGGTTAATCCATTCTTTATGAGCGCTCAAAAATAGTCTAGCGCGTGATTCATAGGTCGAAAAGTCTTCACCAGATTTTGATAAAAAAACATCCTTGCCATCTGCGGCCCATACGGGAAACATCATCACACACAGACACCAAAATACAATTTGTTGTCGCATGATTCATCCTTATTAAAGTCGTTAAATACTATGATCCTACCAAAGTCCCAGAGAGAAAACTCTATGCTATTATTCTTTCTTCTCTAGCCTGAATAAAAAACCCTTCGATGCAGACTCAAGCACTGACCGTAGAACGCGTTCCCGCTCTTTGGTTCTTACTCGTAAAGAAGTTTTACCAACAGTATTATCCGAGCGGAAAACCCAACAAAGCCGATCCAATTTGGGTCCTAAAAGAACAAGCAGCCATTATTGCAGCGGTGCGCCTTAAACAGTTTCCAAATTATCAGTTATTAACCGCCATGGTAACCAAGCCGGCGCTGCGAGGAAAAGGAATCGGAAGCCATTTACTGAGCGGCATACACGACGCCTTAATTGAAAAACCTTGTTACTGCTTTGCTTTTTCTCACCTGGCGACTTTCTATCAGAATAATGGCTTTAGCGTGATCACAGCAGAGCAACTCCCCCTGGAACTGCAACAGAGATTCACCGCCTACACTGCACAAGGCCGGCAACTCACACCAATGCTCTACTGCCTCAATGCTCCCAACCCCAAAACAAAAAAAAGCGTCAGTGGTTAAACTGACGCTCTTACAATAAAAGAATTGTCTCTCACTGTTATTTCAAATGACCGGCATTATGCAAGGCTCTGTCTTTCGCTGCTGGCGGATTCCATTGATACTGCCACGTTTCCGATAAAGGCTGCCCATTCGCTTCCAAGTACACTCGCATGTTAATCGGATTCGACGTCGCATCAGGCGGTACCAAATCAAACATCACACGGTAACCATCAATAGAATGCAAGGGACGAGCAGATTCGATTTCCACCTTACCTTTCGATGTCGTAATTATCGCTTTTACTTTTGTGTCTTTGCCTAACATAGCCAAAGATCCGCCGGCAAAATCAACCACAAAACGCTTACTGTAATAATGACGTTTTTTACCAATCACACCACCAATACCAGTGAACGTATCCACGACTCGAGCACGGGGTGAGTGAACCGGCGGGTGACTTCCCCAATACATATTGTAGCTATACAGCAATTCTTGACCTGGCTTAATCGGTTTCGCCGGATTCCAGAAGGCCACAATATTATCAAACGTTTCATCCAAGGTCGGAATTTCTACCAACTGAACAGAACCCTTACCCCATTTGCCAATAGGCTCAATCCACAAGCTTGGGCGCTTCTCATAGAAAACCCCATCGTCTTGATAATGGTCAAAGTTTCGGTCACGCTGCAACAAACCAAACCCTTTAGGATTCTCATCACTGTAAGCATTAAACCTTAAGTTCTTAGGGTTGCCCAAAGGACGCCAAATCCACTCACCGTTACCCGTCTGCATGGCCAGACCATCGGAATCATGAATCTCTGGACGCCAGTCATAGCCTGTTCGACGGTCATTTTCACCTATCATAAACATACTGGTCATTGGCGCGACACCTAAGCGCTCAATCGCTTTTCTAGGGTAAATAGCCGCATCAACTTTCATTTTAAACGGTTCGCCTGGCGACATATCAAAACGATAAGCCCCTGACACACTAGGCGAGTCCATTAGTGCATAAACAGTCACCACATCGGAACCAGGCTTTGGTTTCTCTAGCCAGAAATTGGTAAAGGTTGGGAATTCTTCAGGGTGAGGAAGCGCAGTATCAACGGCTAATCCACGCGCAGAAAGGCCATACTGCATCTCACTGCCTACCGCACGGAAATAGCTCGCCCCCAAAAAGGCAACCACGTCACGCTGCCAGTCCGTCGCAAACTGCATTCTAAAACCCGCGAAACCAAGGTCTTTAGGCAGCTTTTTACCATTCACTTTAGACTGACCATACTCAAACATAGAGGACGAATAAGGAATAGGCGTCGACTTTCCATTTTCAAGTTCATTCATATGGATTGGCGTGTCAAAACCTAGGCCGAGATGAAACAATTCAGTGCGAAACTCTGTGTCATCTTTCGTCCACAACGCTTTTTCTTTATTGAAATGAATCTGTTGATAGTCATCCCAATCCAAACTTTTTAGGCTTTTAGGCAACTCACCTTTATGACTTTGATAAGGTTGAGTTGCTAACTGTCTCGCATAGCCTTTCAACCAAGCATAGTTAAACGCTTCGCCGGCTTTTGGCTCCGCTGGCTCAGAAGGCTGCGCGGCACAAGCCGTCACACTGAACAACACACCAACAGTCAATAACGAACGACTGGCTAAACGCTGCAGGCGATTCGCAGTTTTCGTTTTTCGGGATTGTGTCCCGACCAAGTGAGAACCCTTCACAGGCTCTGAAAAACAATGAAGATTCATAAGCTGACTCTATCCATTTAACATTAACGCCTATAGTAGCGAATTCCCTACTGGGCGTGTGTTCGGGTATGGTAAATATTTAATACATTAATTGTGATAATACGAAATAAAACCTTACGTTCGCATAAGAAAGTCACGAGATAACCACTTTATTACACACCTCATTCCCGTCTTTATAATGGTTTAAATCAACCGTAATGCAGCAATCTAAAACAAACAATATCAGTGCATAACTAGCAAAGTTATTAACAAGCCACTAGGCTACAAAGCATTGTGGATAAAGATGAAGTTAGCTATTAACTCGATGGAAGACTGACAGCTTGCCATCATTAGTTTGAACTCTAAGTATTTTTAACGTTAGTATAACAAACGACTAATTGCATAATTGAAGGAGTAGCAACATGGATCTGATTAGAATCGTCTTCGCCATTCTACTGCCACCTTTAGGTGTATTTTTACAAGTAGGTATCGGTGGGGCATTTTGGCTCAATATCTTATTGACGTTACTAGGCTATATTCCAGGAATTATTCACGCGATATACATTATCGGAAAGCGTTGATAAGTAAGCGAAAGAACAAGAAACAACCCCCTCTAACTCCCCCTTGGCAGGGGGAGGACTATTTCAAAGCCCAGCTAGTTTGCTGGTTACGACTAGGGGCAGTGTGAGAGGTTCTCGTAGCTAAAAGGGGTCAGATCCCTTTAAACAGAAGAGCAAGAAACGGCCGTTCTACTGAAGCAGAGAGCCCAACGGTTGCGACTAGGGTCAGAGCCCTTAAACATCAAGTGATGTGGTTGGTTGAACGCTGTGCGACTTTTTAAGGGGTCTGACCCTGCGCAATCAGTGTAGAGGTTCTTGTTTTTCATCTGTGCTGACGCGTCGAGCTTGCGAGACAGGCGCAAGCAAATGGAAGAACAAGAAACGGCCGTTTTACTGAAGCAGAGAGTCCAACGGTTGCGACTAGGGTCAGAGCCCTTAAACATCGAGTGATGTGGCTGGTTGAACGCTGTGCTACTTTTTAAGGAGTCTGACCCTACGGACGGTATGTGCAATCAGTGTGAGAGGTTCTTGTTTTACCGTATCTTTAGAGAGCCGCTGACGCGTCGAGCTTGGCTCTTTAGAAAGTGATGGCGCAAGCAAATGGAAGAACAAGAAATGACTTTTCGTAGGGGGTTAACTTAATTTCAGGCATAAAAAAAACCCTGACAGCGTTAGCTATCAGGGCTTTCTTAATTATAAGCTTGACGATAATCCGCTCTCACATGCGTTCCTTCATAAGAGCCCCACACGGGTGTGAGGTTATTATGCAGTGGAACGAAAAAACCCCACCCTGCGTAGCAGGATGGGGCTTCTCTTAATTATAAGCTTGACGACGACCTACTCTCACATGGGATCCCCCACACTACCATCGGCGATGACGCTTTTCACTTCTGAGTTCGGGATGGGA
>NZ_JBITUJ010000013.1:0-65727 GCF_044542435.1 Marinomonas sp. NPDC078689
AGTGGCAAACTCTTGTTTGCGTCGTTGTCCGTGTCAGTGGGTGCGTATAATACATTCTGAAAAAATTAGCGCAAGCACTTTTTAACACTTTCTTAGTTTTTTTTGAAAAGACGTTTTAGCACTGGAAATTGCTCCCAACGCATCACTAATAGAGGAACCAAAAATACCGAAAACCAAAGTGCCGTCGAAACATCACTTTTCACCTGCCACCATAGATGCGCAATAACCGCTAAAGCAGCAAGGTAGATAAAGCGATGCAGTTTTTTCCAATCTTTCCCTAGGCGGCGCATCATTTTCTTGGTACTGGTAATCGCCAATAAAAAGAAGATCACAAGCGCCAGCACACCAGCGTAAATATAAGGCTTCTCGATAAGATCCGAGCTAATCCAAGACCAACTTAATCCCGCAAACAGCACCAGATAAATAACTAGGTGCAACAGTGAATAAAAGAAAGCGGTCAATCCCACAAATCGACGATAACGAGATAACACCTTCAGCGCTTTTATTCTTGCCAGTGGCGTTAAAGCCAAAACAGAGACAACAGCCACTCCAGCCCAAGAGCCACTTAATGGCATCAGTAACTTTCCGGGGTCAGGAAAGTAGCGCCCCATAAACAAGGAAGCCAGCATCCAAAAAAACGGCAAAGCAAACACAATGGCGACAATAGGCTTTTCTTTTCGATCCCAGAAAGTAGACACGCTAAAAGAACCTCTTCAAATCCATTCCAGAATACAGATCAGCGACCTCATCCTGATAGCCATTGAACATTTGTGTATCGATCACATTAGGGAATAATAAGCCGCCAGGTAAACGACGCTCTTGACCTTGAGACCAACGAGGGTGATCTACATTAGGGTTCACGTTTGCGTAGAAACCATACTCACTGGGTGCTAATGAACTCCATGTGGTTAATGGCATGCTTTCAACAAAGCGAATTTTAACAATCGATTTAATTGCTTTAAATCCGTATTTCCAGGGCAGAACCAATCTTACCGGCGCCCCATTTTGGTTAGGCAAAATACTTCCATACATACCGACGGTGAACATCGCTAAGGAATTCATCGCTTCATCGATTCTTAACCCCTCGCGATACGGCCAGTCTAAACTCCCGCCATTTTGTCCTGGCATTTGTTTAGGGTCATAAAGGGTTTCAAAATACACATACTTGGCTTTTGATGTCGGTTTAAAGCGCTTCAGAACGTCTGAAAGTGACACTCCAACCCAAGGGATAACCATCGACCACGCCTCCACACAACGGTGTCGATAAATCCGTTCTTCCAGTGCAGAGGTTTTGATGATGTCGTCTAGATCAAAGGTACCTGTATTTTCAGCTTCACCTTCTACTGTAATGGTCCAAGGTCGAGTATTAAAGTTCCCCGCTCGCTCAGCAGGGTCCCCTTTTCCATAACCAAATTCATAAAAGTTATTGTAGGTTGTGGCAACATCATAAGGCGCAGGTGTCTCACTTTTACCGTATGAGGTTTGGATAATCTGAGCAAAGGCTTCTTTAAGGGGCGCGGGAGGACGCAGAGAGTTCCCACCTTGTAACGCAGCAAATACATTACTGGCACTCACACCTAGCGCAATACCGCCTGAGGCTTTCATAAATTGACGGCGGTTTAGATAAATGGATTCAGGGGTGACTTCTGCTTCAGAACAATCAGAACGTTTTTTATTTTTAATCAACATCGCTAGGCTCCTCTAATAATCAAAAATAGACTCTCCTCCTCTGGACTAGTTCCTAAAAATGCAAAAAGGCCCAGTTTGTTGCACAAACTGGGCCTTTAGATACAAAGATTAAAAACTAGCGAAACCGTTCAGACACGACACCAAGTAGGCCCCAAAGGCCATACAGACAAAAGACACCCATCAGAACAATGGCTGGCTCTAAAGCAACAAAGACTAAAACCAGCACCGCAATAAGCAATACAACAAAAGGCACGCGTCCTTTTACATCCAAATCTTTAAAACTGCGGAATTTGACATTACTTACCATCAACAATCCAGTAATCGGAACCAAGAGCGCCATCACGGTCGCGAGGCTTTCTCCTGACACTCCGCTGTCATTGGCGGCCCAAATAACACTTGCCACAATGGCCGCCGCAGCAGGGCTTGGTAATCCGGTAAAGTAACGCTTATCTTCGATGCCGATCATGGTATTAAAGCGCGCTAATCGTAACGCCGCGCCTACGGCATAAATGAAAGCCGCAATCCAACCGACTTTGCCTAATGGCGCCAAGGCCCAAGTAAAAGCCACCAGCGCAGGGGCAATACCAAAAGAGACCATGTCAGCAAGCGAGTCGTATTCCGCACCAAACGCACTTTGCGTTCGAGTTAAGCGAGCCACTCGCCCGTCTAGCCCGTCAAACACCATCGAAATAAAGATCGCTACAGCGGCATGGGTAAAATCACCGTTCATTGCCGCGATAATAGAATAGAAACCAGAAAACAAAGCCGCCGTTGTAAACAGATTAGGCAGCAAGTACACACCTCGGTGTGGTTGCTTTTGCTCACTGTCTACTGTGTCGTCCATTTCCCCTTCAGCCCCTTCTATAGGACTTTTTTCCGTTTCTTCTACGGGCATGTCGAATACCTTTTCAATCTTTTTCTTCATTATAGTAACTTTGCGAATGAACGTTTCGCAGCCTCAATAGTAAAATCAATGTCTTCTTCTGTGTGTGCTTGAGAGATAAAGCCCGCCTCAAACGCCGCTGGGGCAAAATATACCCCTTCTTCCAACATATGATGGAAAAAAGCCCCAAAACGCTTAACATCACATTTTTGCACATCCGCAAAGCGCGTCACTTTCTCTGCGTCCGTAAAGAAGAAGCCAAACATGCCACCTTCATTGACCACACAAAAAGGAATACCGACCTCATCCGCCGCCGCTTTTAAGCCAGAAACTAAACGATTGGCTTTTTCGCCTAGCGTCTGATGAAAGCCTGGCTCACTGATTTTATTTAATACCGCAAGACCTGCCACCATAGCAACTGGATTACCCGACAAGGTTCCCGCTTGATACACTGGGCCTAAAGGAGAAATGTGCGACATGATTTCTCGTTTGCCACCAAAAGCACCAACAGGCATACCTGCCCCTATGATTTTTCCTAGCGTGGTTAAATCTGGCGTAATAGAAAAGCGTTCTTGAGCACCACCTAGCGCCACTCGAAAGCCTGTCATTACCTCATCAAAAATAAGCACAGCCCCTGATTCATCACACACTTCTCGAAGCGTTTCCAAGAATCCTGTAACCGGTGGAACACAGTTCATATTGCCAGCAATCGGCTCAACAATAATACAAGCAATTTGATCCCCCAACTCGGCAAAACACTGCTTCACTTCTTCAATATCATTGTATTGCAAAGTTAAAGTATGTTGTGCCAGATCAGCAGGAACACCTGGAGAATTAGGCACGCCCAACGTCAATGCACCTGAGCCTGCTTTTACTAACAGGGAGTCTGAATGGCCATGATAGCAACCTTCAAACTTGACAATTTTATCACGTCCCGTGTAACCGCGAGCCAGTCGAATCGCACTCATAGTGGCTTCAGTACCAGAGTTCACCATGCGAACCATGTCCATCGAAGGAACCAACTCACAGACTTTTTCTGCCATGGTGATTTCGACTTCTGTTGGTGCACCAAAGCTTAAGCCTAAATCCAATTGCTCACGTACGGCGTCTAATACATCAGGATGAGAATGACCAAGAATCATCGGCCCCCAAGACCCAACATAGTCGATATAGCGTTTTTTATCTTCATCAAAAAGGTAAGCGCCCTTTCCTTGATGGAAAAATACCGGAGTCCCGCCGACACCATTAAATGCTCTTACTGGGGAGTTTACGCCACCAGGAATACGGTGTTGTGCTCTTGCGTACAAATCTTCTGAACGACTCATAATATATCTCGACTCTACAAATCAAAGTTAAAAAGGCTTAACAATCACTAAAATAACAATAGCGATGAGTATGATGACTGGGAATTCGTTAAACCAACGATAAAAAACATGCCCTCGGGTATTTTGGTCTGCTGCGAACTTTTTCAACAAACGTCCACAGGCATGATGATAACCTAATAAAATAATAACCAAGGTGATTTTGGCATGAAACCAAGCCGCGCTTAGATAATAAGACGGACTGTATGAGACTAACCAAATACCAAAAACTACGGTAGCTATCGCGGCTGGCGTCATAATGCCCCGATAAAGCTTTCTTTCCATAATTTTAAAACGATCAATGCTCGCCTGATCCGTGCTGCTTGCATGATAAACAAACAACCTAGGAAGATAAAAAAGTGCGGCAAACCAACACACCAAAGAAATCACGTGGAACGCCTTTATCCACAACATAGTTAATTATCCTTCAATAAAAATTGATCTAACTGCCGACGAGATACTAAACACATTTTATCTCCTTGCTTAATTTCTACCAATACATCCGCTCGACCCGAAGTCTGAAACCAAGAGAGCATTTTCTCTAAAGAAGTGGGCTCAGGAATGACCATTGATGGGGTGTAGTCTAACGCTTTTGTTAAATCCATTAAAATACGATCATCATCAACAACCAAAAATGGAGGAGGCCCAAAATGAATCGATTGCAACGCACTCAACACGGCTTCTCGACGCGCCAACATCCACTTACCGTCCGACTCAAAAGCCACGTAGTCTACCACACTTGAGCCAAGATCTTTTAGTCGCTCTATGGACTCATGAGCCGGCAGCACCACCACAGGCTCGGCAACCGAGGTGACCGTATGGTGTCGTAAATAACGGCGAAAAGGACTCACAGATGAAGATAAGCCGACGTATTCTAAGCGCTGCACAAACGCAGAGTCCTGCCGAAACAAGAGCCGCATGATCAAACACGATAAGACAATAACCAGCATCGCAGGAACAATGACTTCTGATGTATGAGTCATTTCAATCATGGCAATCAATGCCGTGAGAGGCGCTTGAAAACAAGCCGCCATCATAGCGGCCATGCCTAATAAAATGAACAAGGCCATTTCATGATTATGGGACAGCACACTATCAAACAAAAAAGCCACCTGCGCACCAGCTAGCCCACCAATCACAAAAGTAGGGCCAATCATGCCGCCGGGAATCCCCAATCCAATTGACACAGAAGTAAGCAGCGTTTTCACGACTATGATAACCAACAAAGAGCTAACAAGGACCTGACCAGACAGTAAAGAAAGCAGTGAGTCGTAGCCTCCGCCTAACGCCTCTGGTAAATAAATAGCCACAATGGAAGTGACCAATGCAACCAAAGAAAAACGCCACCAAACAGACACCTTTCCGATTCGCCACAAGATTTTTTGCACTTTCAAAAAAAGAAAGGCCAATATCACTATAAAGCCAACCAGAGCAAGACAAGCAAGAAAAAAGTCAGGAGTGAACTGCGCCGTAGACAAATGATCAATATCAAAGATTTCAATGCTGCCAAGTAAATATTCACTCACCAGCATACCAACAACCGAAGACAACAAAACCGGCAACGCCATGCCCATACGGTATTCAATAAAAATCACTTCAAAAGCAAACAAAACGCCTGCTACAGGGGTTTGAAACGCGGCAGCAATGGCGCCTGCAACACCGCAAGCGACTAACGTCTCAACGCCGTATTGAGGCAAACGGCCTTTTTGCGCAAGATAACTGCCAAAGGTCGCCCCCAAATGAACCGCTGGCCCCTCTTTACCAACAGACAAGCCCCCGATCAAGCTAATTGCCACGGTAAAAAATTGCACGACGGCATTTAACACAGGAAGAATGCCTTGATGATAATTCAACCGCTCTACAACATAGGGAACCCCTACACTGCGAAGTTTAGAGGGAAGCAAGGTAAAAATAACCGCTAATATAAAGCAGGCAACAATAGGAATGACCGCGCGCAATTCAATCGGCAGACTCTCGAACGCCTCGCTACCGCCAGCCATAAACAAATGACTGAGCGACATGATAAGCCAATACAGCAGTGCCATGACTAACGCACTGAGCAAGCCGCACACCGCGCCCAATAAAGACAGCACCAATAAGTCATCATTTGAGCGCCGTTGCTGTCGCCATTTTTCTTTTAAATTGAATTCACTCAGAGCAGACCTCCCTATCGACAGAGTAAAACTTAAATGCGTTTAGAAGAACGTGTGACTCATAACTCAAACACGCTCAAGGCGAGACGACAAGCACATGTGTGTGACCACTTTAGCCACATTTGGCCATTGATCCATTTCACTACGGATTTCATTTAACCGAGTCATACTCGGCGCTTCTACCAATAACATTAAATCCACATCGCCGCTAATAGAGTGTGCCAGTTTAACCTCCGCTAATGCATCGATATAAGGCTGGATAAGCTCACACGACAACGGCCGAAAAGTGATCGAGAAATACGCGCTGACGGCTAACGCAGAACCGTAATTAATGTGCGCATGATATCCCGTAATATAGCCTTTTTCTTCCATACGTTTGATGCGATCGGTCACGGCAGAGCGAGACAGATTAATCTGTCTGCCAATGTCTGACACTGACTGTCGAGCATCTTCCACCAGCAAGGCTATTATTCTTTTATCGTATTTATCTAACTGCATTTTGTCTTCTCAATGGCACCGCAACCCTACAAGCTGTCACTTAAAAGCTGCAAATTGACGGTCTTAAACCTCATTATGCTAGGTCTATATCCCAGCTATATGGCGTATTCTATGCCACATTCATTTACATTGTCAGGATTAACTCAATGCAATATCAGCGCACTTTGGGGCCTTTGCAAGGCATAGCAATGACAGTCACCACTTTTGTTGGTACTGGCTTAATGCTGCTGCCCGCTTTATCCGTCAGTCAGGCTAACGGTTTCGCGCTTTATGCCTGGCTAATTACCACCGCCATTGTGTTGCCTGTGGCGTTTGTTTTCGCTCTGTTAGGCAGTCGTTTCCCTTCTGCCGGCGGAGCGTCTCATTACATTGGTCGTGCGTTCGGAAAGAAAGCAGAGAAAGCCGTCGGCTGGCTTTTCTTAAGCATTTTGTTTGTAGGCCCTGCGGTGGCAATCAACATTGCCGCGGCTTATCTAGCCGTGGCGCTTAACCTTCAACAAGACAGCGTTTTCATACTAAGCATCATAACTGTCTTTACCACTGCCCTGTATGCTTTGGCCGGAATAAAAAACTCCTCACGATTTCAAGCCATGGTCGTCGTTGCTTTAATTACTGTGGTGGTGCTTCTATCCTGGAAAGGCGATTTACTCGGCGCAACTCACACCATAGAGACACCACTATCGTGGTCACAATGGCAAACGGCATCCTTGGCGATTGGTACTATTTTTTGGTGTTTTATCGGTATTGAAGTCATGGCTCATATGGGGGCTGAATTCAAAAATCCAGCACGAGATTTCCCCATTGCCTTGCTTGGCGGCATGCTCATTGTTATTGCCCTGTATCTCGCCTTGGTTCTATTAATTACTCAGCACCACACCTATGGCGATGAAATTACGAATAGCCAATCACTGGCTTTATTGGTCGGACAAATTTTTGGAGAGCCTTCTAAAAAGCTGTTTGCCATTGGCGCTTTCATCATCGCTTTCGCCAACACTGGCATGTATTTATTAGGTTTCGCTCGCATGGTGCAATCCATGTCATCTCAAGGAGCACTGCCGCGCGCTTTTTCGTATTTGTCAAAACAAGGTACGCCGATTTACGCTGTCTATTTGGTGACGGGGTTAACGCTCGCGTCCATTCTTTTGAGCTATTTCTCTGAATGGTCTCTGCATTGGTTTATAGAGATGACCAACGGGGCCTTTTTGCTTATCTACACACTCACTTGCATCACCTCATTAAAACTTCTACCTAGCCATCAGAAATGGTTAGGCTTTATGGCGTCTACAACCTGTTTACTGATGACGTATTTTGTTGGCGTCAGTATGCTCTTTGCCTTGTCTATTTTTGCTATTGCAATGTATTTTGAATATTACAAAGGCAGGAAAAACCTCATGCTAGACCATGAAATTCATGTACAATGACGCCATTAAATTCATGCATAAAAGGCGCTAACGGCTTTTATCTGTAAAGGAGACAAGAGATGCCACTATTAGACAGTTTTCGAGTTGACCATACCCGCATGGACGCACCAGCCGTTCGTGTTGCGAAATCCATGGCTACCCCTAAAGGCGATACAATTACCGTATTTGACCTTCGTTTCTGTGTTCCTAACGAAGAGATTTTATCTGAAAAGGGCATTCATACTTTAGAGCATTTGTTCGCGGGCTTTATGCGCAACCATTTGAACAGCGACAACGTAGAAGTCATTGATATTTCTCCAATGGGCTGTCGTACTGGTTTTTACATGAGCCTAGTGGGCCAACCTTCTGAAGAAGTGGTTGCGGCGTCTTGGAAAGCGGCGATGGAAGATGTGCTAACCGTAAAAGCAAAAGCCGACATCCCTGAGCTAAACGAATACCAGTGCGGTACCTACGAAATGCACTCTTTAGAAGAAGCTCAAGAGATTGCCAAAATGATTCTAGACCGTGACGTGAAAGTAAACTCTAACGAAGAGCTTTACCTTAGCGAAGAGTTCTTAAAAGAACACAGCTAATCTTAAGCGAGCGGATTATTAGTCTAAAAAACGGAGCATCATGCTCCGTTTTTTTTATCTTTGATTAGATTCGAGACGCTGTTGCCAAAAAAGCACTCGCTAAAACAAACACACTACCCATGCCTCGATTCATATTTCGCAAGCCTTTTGGACTCCGAATCAAACGACGAATCTGCTTGCCACTCATCGCATAAACATACGCCGCGATAAATTCGGTACAACAAAAGGTCACTCCCATCCAAAAAAACTGCTCAGGCACGGATTTACTCAAATCTAGCAGCTGTGGGAAAATCGCGGTAAACAGCAAAATCGCTTTAGGATTGCTAATCGCCACTAAGAATTCTTGACGCATTCTCGCTTGGTGACCTCGCTTTGCCTTGGTGCCATTTTCAGTCTCGTGTTCTTCTAAAACAACCGCGGCGCTACGCCATGTTTTGATACCAACATAAAACAAATACGCGACACCAACCCATTTCACCACGCTAAACCAAAAAGCAGAGGACACTATAACGGCGCCCAACCCTAGTGCGGACACCAGCATCAAAATACTGAACGCTAGGTTTCGCCCCACCACGGCAATCACCGCTTTTCTGGCTCCCACCTGAATACCATTATGCATCGCTGTAAAGTTATTGGGACCTGGCCCTAAAGACAGCAACATCAACAAAGGCGCCATGGTCAACCACACACTAAATGTCATAACAATCGAACCTACACAAGTCAGCAAAAAAATCGTCAGTGACGATTTAATAATAAGAAAAAAGGCGCTCGACTGTACTCTGTAAATGGTTGGCTGTCAGCTGCGAAAAAGGCGTTTTCAACGGAAAAAAGTGCACAGAGCAAGGTTCTTTCTCATGTCCTGCGAAAAGACGTTATTTGATGAAGGGAACGCAAAAAAAACACCCCAAAACGCTACCGGTTAGCAAAACAAAGCCAACCTTATCTTTTGCTTTGGAATCCAAAGCGAAAGCGCAAAAGAACCCTTTTTTTCCACTGTTGGCAAATGAGTCCGCCCCGTACTATTGCCTGACTTAACTGCGCAGCTTTGACAAGTACGTTATTACACAAAACCATCAGAGGATTATTATGTCTATTGCCCATCTTTTTTTATGGTCCACGGCCGCCATTTGGGGCTTTGCCTTTGTAGCCCAAAGTGTGGCGATGGATTCTATCGGCCCACACAGTTTTAATGCGGCACGATTTCTCTTAGCGACGCTGTCACTGTTGCCTTTACTGCTCATCTTCAAGCCCAAAAAAAGCCAACACGCTAAGCAATTATGGTTAGGGGGAATCGCTGGGGGGTGTTGTCTTTTCCTCGGCTCAACGTTCCAACAAGTAGGCTTACAATATACAACGGCAGGAAATGCAGGCTTTATTACCAGCATGTACATTGTACTGGTGCCTATTGCTGGCATTCTACTCGGTCATAAAACCGAATCTAATCTTTGGGTAGGGGTTGTGTTGGCGATTATTGGTCTCTATTGCCTAACGGTTGGGCCTAACTTCAGTATCAACAAAGGCGATGCTATCGAATTGGTTGGCACCTTTTTCTGGACCGCTCACGTGCTGATTATCGCCTATTTATCCCGTTATGTATCCGCACTGCCTTTATCAATAGTGCAGTTTATGGTCGCGACTCTCTTGGCCTGCCTCACAGCATTAACACTAGAAAGCCCTACATTAAAAGGGTTTGAACTTGCTTGGTGGCCATTAATTTATACTGGCGTGGCATCATCAGGCATTGCCTTCACACTGCAAACGTTAGGGCAAAAGAATGTCTCACCAAGCGTAAGTGCATTGATTCTGTCCACGGAAGGTGTTTTTTCTGTGATAGGTGGATGGATGCTGATGGGAGAAACACTGTCGACTCGCGCGCTCATTGGGTGTGGCTTCATTCTAATCGGTATCATAGTTAGCCAGTGGCCAAGAAGCCCCAAAGAAACGGTTGTCGTCGTACCTTAATATTCTTCTGAAATAACCATTTTCTCAATATTAACAGGCATTTCTCGCACCACAGGCGACGCTAAAATCATCATGGTGTTGGTATCACTAAACTCAATGAGACGCTCCAGCAATTCATCCAATAAGGACATGGAGCGTACAGCGACTCTTAGTACAAAAGCGTAAGGCCCTGTGACATTATGGCAAGAGATCACTTCATCAAGATTGAGTATTAGCGCTTTAAACTCACGCTCTTTGGTTCGATAAACATGACAAGCCACCAGCGCCGTGATCGGAATACCCACTTTTTCTAAATTGATTTTGGCACCATAGCCGGTGATCACCCCAGACTCTTCAAGCTTACGAACCCGTTCGGCAACAGCAGGGGCAGAAAGATGAACCAGCTTCCCCAACTCGGCGTAGGTGAGACGGGCATTGCTTTCTAACGCTTTGAGCAACTTCCAATTTGTCTTGTCCACAATTCCCCCGTCGTTTTATTAAGGTTTTATGTAGTTGGCAAATTTACTCACGGCACCAACCACTTCTTTAGCCCCTTTTTGAATGTCTATAATAACCTCGCCCGCCTCGCCTGCTAACGCCAACCCTCGCTCAGCTTGCTGACGGCCGCTTTCCACCATGCCCACGGCATTTTTTGCTAATTCTTGGTTGCGCAGCACAACGTCTACAATTTCTTCCGTTGCTTTTGTTGTTCTTGATGCAAGCAACCTAACTTCATCTGCAACGACGGCAAAACCTCGCCCGTATTCACCGGCCCTCGCGGCTTCAATAGCGGCATTGAGTGCCAGCAGGTTTGTTTGATCAGCAATATCACCGATACTTTTAATAATATTACCTACTTTTTCAGACTGCTCATCAAGATCTGAAATGCCTTGTGAGACCGAGGTCATTTGATCAGCTAACTCCTGCATAACAGAAACCGTCTCTTTGATAATACGACTACCGTTAATGGCTGTTTCATCCGTCACTTTTGAGGTTTCATAAGCCAATTTGGCGGCATGACCAATCGACAACTCTTGATTGACTTGATCGGTTACAACTGAGGCAAATTTTACCACTTTATAAAACTGACCATGTGCATTTGAAATCGGATTATAGGACGCTTCTAACCACACAGTTTCACCGCGACTATCAAGACGCTGAAAACGCCCTGCAACAAACTCGCCACGCTTCAGTTTTTCCCAAAAGGCTTGATAGTCTTCTGAGTCCGCATCCTCTTGTAAGCAGAACATACGGTGATGTTTCCCCTTAAGCTGCTCTTTCGTATACCCCATCGATTTAAGAAATTTATCATTAGCGGTAATAAAGAGCCCCTCTAAATCAAATTCAACCACGGCGGTAGAGCGTTGCAATGCTTTAATCAGGTTCTCATGCTCAATCGATGATTCTATTGTACGCGTCAGGTTGTTGGCGTGAACGGAAATGTAATCGATACTCCCATCCAGCATTTTGACAGGCTGTATGATGGCTCTAAGCCACGCATTGCTACTATTTTCTCTAGCGACTTGAAGCGCCCCAGACCAATGCTTTCCCGCCGCTATCGAGTCTTTCATTAATGCAAAGTGAGTCGTATCTCTTAAATCTTCTGGGACAAGGTCGACCATTTTCTTTCCCAAAACAGTCTCTTCTTTCAAACCAAGTTCATCCAAAAACAGCGAATTAACCTTGATCACTTCACCTGAGGCGGATAACGTCAGGCTTAGCATTTCTCGATCCAAGCGGTCTCGCACTTGGCGAAGTGATAACACTTCTTGTTGTAAAAGGTCGTTCTCTCGTTGAGCCTTCTTCCGTCCAAACATCATCCCTGTCCTTTAGCCGCTAACCTACTTCGAAATAGTCTATATAAAACCACTGCTATAAACTTACAATTTAATTCACAAAAAGATAACACCAAATGCGCAGCTCATACGGGTGCTTTTTAAGCCATCTCCATTAGTTATTGTTATAACTCAATAAACTGCCAATATACTAAGTCACTTAATTTCCCACAATCACAACGAATCGCACAACTATTTATTCTCGTTTTCTAGCCAATTATTCACCTCATTGATGACAGTTTGAGTTCGATTTCGCACGTACTTTTTGTGATTCAAACTCAAATAAAGAGATTCTTTCACCGGCTTTTCAAGCTCACTTGTACAAATCAACGATTGTTTAGCAAACGCACTCACCGCATGGGAAGGCAATACAGTAAACCCCAGCCCTCGACTAACGGGTTCAAGAATTAAGCCAATTTGATTAGAGAAGCCTTTTTTCTCGAACATATTCATGTTTTGAAATTCAGTAAAGTTCTGACTTAAAAGTAAGCTAGCATGATGTGTGCCATCTGGATGATCAATAAAGCCAAGCTCAAGTAACCCCTGCCAATGTGGATCAGGCAAAGAGGCGGGAGTCACTAATAGCAAGGCTTCACTGGATATCAATTGACAGTCCACCTCTTTCAACGTCGAGCGACGAGACATTATCCCAAAGTCAATTTTTCGCTCGGCCAACGCTTGCTCAACATCAGAATTAGGAGCAAACCGATAATCTATTATCAAACGAGGAAACGCCTGTTGCAGCATCAATAAATGAGGGTACAGCTTAAGACCAATGCTGCCTGGCGACATGATCCGAACGACGCCTGCAAATGTTGCGTCTTCTCTGATTTTAGAATCAAGATCAGACAGGTTTGCAATGATCTGGTGCGCTTCGTCATAAAGCCTTTCTCCAGCATCGGTCAAAGAAAACTGCTTTCCTTCTCGCATTAGCAAAAGCGTGTCGAAGTGCTCTTCTAATTTTCGTATATGTTGACTCACCCCAGATTGAGTCATATGCAGCTTCTCTGCAGTGCGAGTGAAATGCCCTCGTTCCACGAGAGTGCAGAAGGTTCTTAACCAAGTGGGATTGATCATTACAAAATTTTCTCATATTTATAATTTTTAATAATTTTATATGATTTAAAGAAGCCTGTAACCTGCTATTAAATTCACTAACAGGAGAAAAAGAATGGCGAATGCGTACCCTAGAAGCTTTTCACATATTGGTATCTCGGTCCCAGATTTAGAGAAAGCCGTCGCATTTTATACAGACGTATTAGGCTGGTATGAAATCATGAAACCAACAGAAATCGTCGAAGACGACAGCCCTATTGGTGAAATGTGTACAGATGTCTTTGGGGCTAAGTGGGGAAGTTTCCGCATCGCTCACCTTTCCACTGGCGATCGTATTGGTGTCGAGTTATTCCAATTCAAACATCAGGAAAACCCTGAAAATAATTTCGAATACTGGAAGACTGGTATTTTCCATTTTTGTGTACAAGATCCAAACCTTGAAGAGCTAGCAGAGAAAATTGTTGCCGCAGGTGGGAAAAAACGCATGAAAGAGCCGCGCTATTACTACCCAGGGGAAAAGCCATACCGCATGATCTATATGGAAGACCCTTTCGGAAACATTCTTGAAATCTACAGCCACAGTTACGAGCTAACTTACGGCGCTGGCGCCTACTAAGCTTAAGCGAGTAAGCGTTCAACAACACATAAGGGTGCGCTTTACTTTATAGCAAAGGGCACCTTTTTTAACCGCTCTTATGCGGGCTCATTTAGCCCGATGATCGCTTCTTCAATTTTAAGACGATATTCTTCTGGCAGTGCTACGGCTTCTTTTCGCGCCTGAGAAAAGCAAACATAGGTAACTTGGG
This sequence comes from Marinomonas sp. NPDC078689, assembly GCF_044542435.1. Classification (NCBI taxonomy): domain Bacteria; kingdom Pseudomonadati; phylum Pseudomonadota; class Gammaproteobacteria; order Oceanospirillales; family Oceanospirillaceae; genus Marinomonas; species Marinomonas sp. NPDC078689. The sequence continues at coordinate 14,216 of NZ_JBITUJ010000013.1, forward strand.
CTTCGGCGACAAGCGCCTGGGTCTTACTGTTCACAATATTTTGCTGCATGCTAATGCTTCGATTGCCCAACTTTGAAAAGGCCGTTTGAACTTCTAACACATCCCCAAAACTCGCTTCTTTTTTAAAGTTAATATTGATATTCACCACGACCCAAGCAATGCCTTGCGCCATCATGTCTGTGCCGACACCAAAGTCCTCAAAAAATGCCCAACGCCCTTCTTCAAGGAATTCAAGGTAACGCGCATTATTCACATGTTGAAAAATATCTAGGTGGTAGCCTCTTACTTTTATCTGAACCTTATTTATCATGATTGTCTTCCTGTTGATCATCCATGCTCAAAATCCTACTGGGGCAAAGGTAAGAAAAAAATAACAAAATCGCTCGACTTTACTGGCATCGACTTGCTCAACAATCTGCATAAACGCCACTCAACCGCATCGCTTTGTGCACTAGATCTCCCCTCTTGGGAACCTTCTTAAATCGATGACTCTTAGCTACAAAAAAGCTATCCGACGGACGGTAGCGCGGATAAAAACATAAAAATCAGACATAAAAAAAGTGGCCCTGAGGCCACCTTTTTTAATATAAGAAATGCTTATTCACCTTGTTCTCTGTCGCCTTTACCGTGGTGCATTTTCTCATCGCATTTTTGCTGATGCTTTTCATTAAGAGTCATCAGTTTTTCTTTTTGTGCTGGGGTTAAAATGCTCAGCATCTTGAACTGCTGCTCTAACATGTGTACTTGACGCTCAACACGGTTATTTTGACCTTCTTTGACCATGGCTTCAGCTTTAGACTGATCAAATTTATCGGCCATTAATAGCCCATTAATGCGTTTTTCGTGCTCATCCCTTTTCGCTTTTCTATCGGCACGATCCGCTTGTCGAAGTGCTTTCATTTGCTGTTTCTGAGCATCGGTTAAATCCAAACGTTTTATCACTTTAGGGTTTAATATTGGCCCAGCTTGGCAACGTTCCATAGATGGACGCTGATTGTCTTTCCCACCACCAGCGAAGGCGCCAGCAGAACCTAAAGCAATCGGTAACACGACAGTAGCAAGCATTAATTTTTTAATCATTTTCATCATTCTATTCCTCTCTCAAAATATAGGGTCACCATGACTATTCATAACGAAGTGGCGATGAGGTATAGAATAAAACCTGCTAGGTAAACTGACGTCTATCGAAGGTAAATTATCGTAAAGGCACAGCGCCTATTGTGATTTCACAGTAAAATAACGTTCTGTTCTTGCGGATTGTTAGGACGCGCTTTACTAAGTACTTTTTTGTTAAGGACATTGAATGGCACATATTCTCTTAATCGATGACGATACTGAACTAACCGACTTGCTGAAAGAAGTATTAATACTCGAAAACTTCACCGTATCCACGGCTCAAAATGGTGAAGCGGGACTTGAAGCAATGAATGACAGTGTCGACTTAATTTTATTAGACGTTATGATGCCAAAACTAAACGGTATTGAAACGCTAAAACAGCTACGCGAAACGTGGGAAGTTCCAGTACTGATGCTTACCGCCAAAGGGGATGAGATCGATCGAGTAATTGGCCTTGAACTGGGCGCGGATGATTATCTTCCTAAACCATTTAGCGAACGTGAACTCTTGGCTAGAATTCGCGCCATCCTCCGACGCGCTCAACACATCAAAGAGAAAAAAGACAGTAAAGTGGACAAACGCCAAGAACATATCTCCTACCAAGATATTCAACTCTACCCAGGGAAGCTTGAGGCTTATTGCAATCAGCAACTACTGGATTTAACCAGTACAGAATTTGCACTTCTTCACCACTTTTTACTTCACCCAGGCAAAATCATCACCAAAGAAGTACTTAGCTTAGATGTTCTAGGTAAACGCTTAGCCGCTTTCGATCGAGCCATAGACATGCATGTTTCTAATCTACGTAAAAAGCTTCCTGATAGCTCGAACAAAAAACCACGCATCAAAACGCTGCGCGGCCGGGGTTATTTACTAGTGGAAGAAGAATGATGCGCCTGCCAAATATAACCAGCTTATACGGTAGAATCTTCGCGATTTTTTGGTTCACTATGTTTCTAGTCTTAGTGGCAGTACTCGCTCTGCAACACTTGGATCCTCGTAAAGCAAAAGACATTCCTAGAGACAAATACAAAGAATTGCTCGATACAAGCACCCGAATAGAGCAACAATTTTCGCTCGATACAAAAATATCAGTGATTACCAAGGATTTAGTCAGCAGATACAACACCTTTCAAAAAGATGACTTCGCACCGCGTCAACCTGACGAAGACGTAAAAGCAGAGTTCGACGATCGCCCTAAGAAAAAAGGAGCATGGGATTACAAAGAATCGTCCCCACCGATGTTTTTCATCGTCAATGACAAAGGGGATATTCTGACTCGATATCGAGCCCCGCATTTTACTTATCGAGCGATTCGTAACTTTATCACCTCAGTGGATACGCCAGACACACCAAAACAACGATTATATGGCCGTTTTATGGTGTCCGGGCCTCTTCCAATCACACTTGCAGGTTCTCAGTATCAGTTGTACGTAGGCGAAAGATGGAACCGCCCTCCTAGCTTCTTATTTCAATTGTTTGACCATCCATTTCAGCTGTTGCTTGCGGTAATGCTGGTGAGCACCCCTTTATTACTTTGGCTTTCTTGGGCCCTAAGTCAACCGGCTCGTCGATTGGAAAAAGCCGCTCAATCTGTTGCCAGAGGGGAATTTAAAACAGACCCGACTCTGGAAAAAGGCACGTCTGAATTTCGTCAGGCTGGGGCCAGCTTTAATCAAATGGTTGAAGCCATAAACCAAATGATTTCACGACAACAGCGTCTCTTATCTGACATTTCTCATGAGTTAAGGTCACCCCTAACTCGCCTCAGAATGGCTCAAGCTCTAGCGGTTAGAAAGCAGGGAGAAAGCCAAGAATTGACTCGCATTGATACCGAAGCACAGCGGCTTGAACAGATGATTGGTAAACTGCTGGAACTGTCTCACATGCAAGTAGACAGCCATATAAATCGAGAGAGCTTAGCGCTACCACTTCTTTGGGAAGGGTTACTAGAAGACACCCAATTTGAAGCCGAACAGATGGGGAAACGCCTGACGTTCAATGATATCCCTCAACGAAATATTCACGCCCACCCACAACTTATTGTGAGTGCTTTGGAAAACATTATTCGAAATGCCATCTACTATGGAAAAGATACCATCCAGGTATCCATGGAAGCGAAATCAGATCAATTGATTATTCGAGTAGAAGACAATGGAGAAGGCGTTCCAGAAGAAGAACTGAGCGCTATTTTTAGGCCTTTTTATCGAGTATCGACAGCCAGAGACCGCCATTCTGGTGGCACAGGATTAGGACTTTCCATTACAGAAAGCGCTATCCGACAACATAATGGCAGTATCCAAGCGTCTCGCAGCCCTCTTGGCGGGTTACTGGTTGAGATTCATTTGCCGTTAGATTGACAAAGTGTATCAGACTTCAAAGTAGGCCAGCCCCCTAGAAAAGGTTTCTGGCCTAAAGTCACAAGCTAGTTTGTTACTAAACCGTCGAGTGTGGTCGAGCGTTTCTTAATAACAATAAAACTGCAGATCAACATAATGCCTGTAACCCCAATGGTGGCAAAGGTTTCAGGTCGATACTCTGGTGAGAAGCACATGTAACCTAGAACCACCAAAATCACCGCAATTGTTGCCCATGTTAAGCCTGGAAACAGCCACATTTTGAAGTCTGGAGAGTCTCCTTGCTTTTCCATTGCCGTGCGCATTCTTAATTGTGAGACAGCAATAACGAGATACACCACAAGCGCAATCGCGCCGGTTGTCGACAATAAGAAACCAAACACTTCCCCCGGAAACACATAGCTTGCAAAACACCCAACGAAACCCGCGATGGTCGAAGCAATAACCGCCAAACGCGGCACACCTCTAGGTGACAGTTTTTTAGCGATAGCCGGCGCATCGCCACGACGCGCCAGTGAATAAAACATACGAGAAGCCGTGTATAAACCGGAGTTCATGCAACTGCATACGGCGGTCAAGACAACAATGTCTACCAGTAATTTTGCGTGAGGGACATTTAGTGCGGTTAATACAAACTGAAAAGAGCCTTGCTTAAGAGCCGGGTCATTCCATGCGACCAAAGACACTACGATAAAAATAGACAGCAGATAAAACAAAGCTATACGGTAAATAACAAGTTTTGTTGCCTGACGAATTTTAGCTTGTGGGTTTTCTGATTCGGCGGCGGCGATCGTAACAATTTCAGCCCCAAAGAAAGAAAAGATAGTCACCAACACACCAGCTAATACGGCGCCAAAACCATTTGGCATGAAACCGCCATGGGAATACAAGCTGGCGACGCCGCTCACATTCGCCAAAGGCCAAAAGCCAAAGATGGCCAATCCGCCAGCAATAATAAACGCAATAATGGCCACCACTTTAATCAGTGCAAACCAGAATTCGAATTCACCAAAGCTTTTCACGTCCCACAAATTAGATAACGTCAACACCACCATAATGCCAATGGCAAATTCCCATGAGGCAATACCTTGAAACCAAGCGTGAAGAATATTCGCCCCGGCAATGGCTTCAACTGGAATCACGAGCACCCAAAACCACCAATAAAGCCAACCAATAGTAAAACCAGCCCATGGTCCGATAGCACGAGCCGCATAAGTAGAAAAAGAGCCAGAGTCAGGATTAGAAACCGCCATCTCGCCGAGCATTCGCATTACCAGTAGCACCAACAAGCCGGTTAATGCATAAGAAATAATAATAGCAGGACCGGTTGTCGCAATGGCATTAGCAGAGCCGACAAACAGCCCAGCACCAATTATTCCTGCGATTGAGATCATCGAAACCTGTCGATTCGTTAGGCCTGCCCCTAACTGTTCACTTGTCGTGTTACTACCCATGGTCAACTTCCCCATTACTCGAACTCATTTTTTTTATAAAAAGGTGAACTTATTGATACGACGGTGTCTCACATTAGTAACATTGCACTTTCTATGTCGTTGATACAAAAGATATAAAAGCGAACAAGGTAAAGGTCTTGCTGACCATGTTGCGAGACAGATCTGCTTAGTCGTAACAATATCGCGACGAATAATTACAGCAATATTTATGACACCTCAAGCAAGCCGCTCACCGTTGCTGACATAGCGTCATTACATAATCCTAAATCCTGACAAAATCCTCACCATTGATCTTTGAGAACACCCTATTCACTGCGCAGGACGTCGTTATTTGCATCAACGCATACAAAGTCGTTACATATTTAATAAGAATGACCAGATAGAAAATTAAAAAATAGATATGAAACATAGAGTTATGAAAATAACTCTGTCATAAAACTGAATTTCAGCTCAGTAAATAATTGCTTTCCATCTCATAAAGAAAACAACAACACGATAAATCATGTCGCTCGTCACTGTCGTCGCCCTGTCAAATCACAAGGAAACCAAGCCTTCTGCAGGTTTTCTAACAAGATAATGGAGACTCTGTGAATAAGGCATGAAAATGGAAAAAACACCGTCCATCCGCTGACGCCAAGAAATAACGTCAGCATATACTCAACAAAAAAGTACCCTATATAACAACATACTAAGCGATTTTCATTCGCATTTTGGCGCAATAAGACCATTGCGCCTGAGTAAATAGATCGTTTACAGTCATCCCAGCGGCGAAGGCTGAAATATGAAATCGCCCACTCAGGACTCTACTGTGAGATAACACATTGAAGAACCACAAAAGTTTCGCCACTATTTCAGATGTTGCTAACTACGCAAAAGTCGGAAAAACCAGTGTCTCCCGATACCTAAATGGTGAGCAAGATAAGCTCTCTGATGCGTTACGAGATAAAATTGCAGACGCAATAGAGTATCTCGATTTTCGCCCCAACCATTCTGCTCGAATGCTAAAAGCGGGGCATTCTAAGCTGATTGGACTATTACTCGCCGACGTCACCAACCCCTATTCCATTGATATTCTCCAAGGGGTAGAACATATCTGTCGTCAACAAGGCTATATGTTGATGGTTTGCAATACAGACAATGAAACGGCTTTACAGGAAGGCTATTTGGCCTTACTTGAAGCCCATCGGGTCGATGGCCTTATTGTGAACACCGCAGACATGGCACAAACTCAACTTAACCATCTTAAGCAAATAAATTGCCCGCTGGTCCTTGTGGACAGAATTGACACGTCTTTGGGGTTCGATTCTGTTGGGCTGGACAATGAGGCCGCCATCGAGGATGCATGCCAGCATTTAAAAGCTCGGCACTATCAATCCATTCTGGTGGTAACCGAATCTTTAGACGTCGCCCCTCGTAAAGCTCGGATCAATGCCATTGAAACCTTTTGTCAGCAGCATTCCGACATCGCCTACGAGCTCGTTGAAGTCAGCAAAAGCAACGACGCCCACCTAAATGCCGCCATCGGTGATTTCATGAATCGACACAAAGGCTGTAAACAAGCCATTTTCACCACAAATGGCGTGGCCACTTTATTGGCAGCCAAAGCCATAAAAAGCCGACAGCTTAAGCTTGGGCATCAGATCGGCATGATCAGCATCGATGACCCAGAATGGGTGCAACTTTTTGAAGGGGGGATTACCGTCATGCGACAACCCACCCGTGAAATAGGGCAGCAAGCTTGCAGTAGATTACTTACTCGCATCCAAGGAAATACAGAGCCAGCACAACACATTCAGTTGCCAGCAGAGCTTATTATTCGTCAATCTACCTAGAAAAAACGCCTCTAAGAAAAGACAGACTCTGTTCATGGAACCGATCCCATGATATTGTCATGGCGCTTGATGTGATCAATATAAATACAATAAAGTACTCACAGTAGTCTGTTATTTAGGTCATCATTCTCGTATGAATTCTTATTATTTTGCTACGATGCATTTTTCTAAGGCAACTTATTTAGTATCAAAATACAATAAAAATTACTCTATATAGTCACCATGAATGTTAGAAGAGAGACCACAATGCAAACAAATGCGGCACCATCTTTTGTTACGCTGGGCGAAGCTATGGCCCTATTTATTGCTAAAACACCTGAACCACTTGCAGAAGTCGAAGAATTTAGCCGCTCTCTTGCTGGGGCAGAAGTCAATGTGGCGATCGGTATGGCTCGCCTAGATTTCCCCACCACTTACATCAGCAAAATTGGCCAAGATTGCTTAGGACAATTCATTAAAAAAGCCATAGCAAAAGAGCGCATTGGAACCGATGCTATCGCGGAAAGCGCGGAACACGCCACCGGCTTCATGATGAAAACAAAACAAACTGATGGCAGCGATCCTGCTGTTGAGTATTTTCGTCGTAACTCAGCCGCCTCCACATTAAATGCAACAGACATTGATCGCAGTCTATTCCATTCTAGCAGCCACCTACATTTGACTGGTGTAGCCGCCGCGGTTTCAAGCTCCATGAGAGAAGCCGTTCAGCAAGCACTGACTTTCGCAAAAGAACAAGGCAGCAGTATTAGTTTTGACACTAACTTACGCCCTTCTCTTTGGCCTGATACTGACACCATGGTTAACACAATCAACCAGCTTGCCTTTGCCAGTGACATTGTCTTACCAGGAGTTGAAGAAGGGAAAATTTTGGTTGGCAGTGAAGACCCAGAAACCATTGCTGATTTTTATCTAAGCCAAGGCGTTAACACCGTGATTGTAAAACTGGGTGGCCAAGGAGCGTATTACAAAACCGCAACAGGCGAATCTGCTACGGTTGCTGGCTATCCAGTCAAAGAGGTTATTGATACTGTTGGAGCAGGCGACAGCTTTGCTGTTGGTGTTATCTCAGCCTTACTGGATGGAGAATCGACAGAGCAAGCGACTCGCAGAGGTAATTTATTTGGCTCTCTTGCAGTACAGGTTCGCGGCGACAGTGAAGGCTTACCAACTCGCGCTCAACTCAACGAACTTGCGTAGGCGTTAACGATGAAAAAAAAAGTTCTCTTATACAAAGCCATCCCTGAACAAGAGTATGAGAGACTCAAAGCTCGGTTCGACATCTCTTTTTTTGACACAGTCAATGATTCGAATCGGAGCGACTTTTTTGCCGCGTTGAAGGAGGCTGAAGGCCTTATTGGCAGTAGCCTCCCTATGGGCCCAAATGTGCTGGATAAAGCCCTTAAACTCAAAGCGGCATCGACCATTTCCGTTGGAACGGATCAGTTTGATCTAGCCTATCTTGCCGAACGTCGTATTCCTCTGATGCACACTCCCGATGTACTCAATGAAACCACTGCAGACACCCTCTTTACCCTGCTTATGTGCACCGCTCGGCGTGCGGTAGAACTGTCTAATATGGTCCGTGAAGGACGCTGGACTAAGAGCATTGGAGCAGCAGAATACGGCACAGATGTTCATGGTAAAACGTTAGGTATTATTGGTATGGGGCGCATCGGTTATGCGCTTGCAAAACGAGGACACTTTGGTTTTAACATGCCCATTCAATACACTAATCGCAGCCGAAATATAAACGCAGAGCGAGACCTCAACGCCACCTACCTAAGCATGGAAGCCCTGCTTGAGAGCTCAGATTTTATCTGTGTAATGACACCATTAACCCCGCAAACCGAGCATTTAATTGGTGAAAAAGAATTTTCGATGATGAAAAAAAGCGCTATTTTTATCAATGGATCACGGGGCAAGGTTATCAATGAAAAAGCGCTCATTAGCGCGCTTTCTAAGCGCGTGATTCGAGCGGCCGGATTAGATGTATACGAAGTAGAACCCCTACCTGCAAACTCCCCTTTGTGCACTCTCGATAATGCGGTGTTATTCCCTCATATCGGCTCAGCCACCACAGAAACCCGCTTAAAAATGGTGTCTTGTGCCGTCGATAATTTAATTCAAGCCTTAGCAGGCGATGTCTCTAAAAATTCCGCAAATGGCCATTTACTAAAGCATTAAGCATCGCCATATGTCTTCAAGCTAAAGCGGCAATTTAGATATCAAAGTCATCGCCAAAATCATCAAAACCACCACCGAAATCATCAAAACCGCCTTGCCCAAAACCACCTGAATCTGAACCTGTATCGGCGAAGCCACCTTGGTCAAAGTTGGATTGCTCAAAGTTGGATTGGTCAAAACCATTACTTTGATCAAAGCCTGCCTGACCAAAACCGCCTTGATCCGCGCCACTTGTATCAAATCCATTGCTGGCAAAGTCATCTGCCCCTGCGCCGCTGTCTCCCATGTTATCTGAACTAAAATCTTGCCCCGTAGGTTCTTCTTGAATAACGTCGACCATTTCGGTTGGAGTATGGTGACCAAACATGTTCATCAACATACTACCAACCACCACACCGCCAGCTACACCTGCGGCCGTTTGCAGAGCCCCACCTAAAAAGCTGCGATTGCCACCAGTGCCATAATTTTGATTCGGCTGAGTTTGATTCGCCGCCCTAGGTCCAGACGCTTGTTGTTGAGAGGCGCCTTGCCCTTTGTATTGGGCACGACCATCACCCCAACCGGCTTGCGCTTTATTCTGCGCGTTTCTCGATTGTGTCCCTTGTGACGAATCGCCGCCAAATAACCCTGAGAGAAAGCCACCAGAGCTTGGCTTTTCTGTTAACTTACGCTCCAACTGCTCTACTCTTGCGTTTAATCGCTTTAGAGCCGCTTCCTGCATAATAATCGTTTGCGCCATATAATAAGGTGCTGACGGCTGCTCGACTAAGCGCTTATTAATTTGCGACTCCGCATGAGAATCACGTTCCCCGGTTTGCTTTTCAGCCTCTTTTACGCGTTCAAACAATTGATCAATCAATCGACTTGCATCATCACTCATAGCCATACTCCTGAAACAATAAACGGTCATTCAATCGCGGGGAATCGTTGCATCCTCACTCTTTATTAGAATAAGGGCGACAGAGAAACGAACAAGCAGGTAGAGAGTCAGGAAAAAGGAAAAACGTATCGATCATTATGACGCAATGATGAGATGACTTTAGCAAGCTCACTAGTGAGAATAAGAGGCGTTAGAAACACAAAAGCCAGACTCATGGACACGAGTCTGGCTTTTTAAAATCAACAGAACGACTTATTCGCCGTCTACTTCACCTTCTGGGCGTTTCATGCGATTAGCAGGTGTCGCCAAGATTTCTAGGTAAAATGTTTCCCAAGCTTGGCTTTCTGCAAAGCTGATTTTGTCATTAATTTCAGCAACATGAATCACATCAGCTTGCTCGGCTGTGTTACCGAATTTGCAGTCAAAACCCCAAAAATCAGCATAGTCAGGTAACGTCTTATTACGCTCTCGCTTTAGATATTTTTTAACGTCTGCTTTTGCTGCTTCAATTAAACGAGGGTAAGCAATTTTTGGGTGAGTTAGCTGAAATGTCTTTTTCATTAGAATCCTACAGGTTAAGAGTGAGGCTGCGATAAAATGCCGCCTGCTAATGATGCGCATGATAACGGAATATCAAAGCGCTAGCCATGAATATGCCAATCTAGCGCGAAGATCTTTACTCTAAATCGCCACAGAAAAGCGCAGAAGATTCACCATAGGATTTGCCTTATATGAAAACTCATAAGACTCGTTCTGTGGGAGGCTCAAAAGTACTCTTTTTTATCCTGATAAGCCTGCTTAATGTGTTCAATGAGTAACCTAAGCTTTTCTGGCAAATATTTCGTAAAAGGGTAAATAGCATAGACCCCCAAGCGCCTAGGTTGAAATTGCGTCAAAATCGCAACCAGCTTCCCTTGCTGCAAATCTTCATAAACACTGCAGCGAGGAACATACACTATACCAAAGCCTGCCAATGCCGCTTTACGCAGTGCTTGAGCATTATTTGTCGCAAAACTGCCGCTGATTCGAACACTTTTTTCTTCCCCTGCTTGAAAGAATCGCCAATCAAATGAGCCATGAGTCTGGTAAGTATAAGCAAGGCAATTGTGTTCTTTTAAAGCGTCTAGTGTCTTGGCTTCACCGTGCTTTTCCAAATACGTAGGCGAACAACAAACAACCCAATTTGATTGAATTAATGGTTTGGCGATCAGGCTTGAATCTTCCAATTTCCCCGTACGTATCGCAAGATCTAGACCTTCTTCAACCAAATTCACGAAGTCGTTTTCGAGGCGAATATCCACGGTGATATTCGGGTATTGTTGGCAAAAATCCGCCACCGCCTCGGCCAGTAGCAGTTCACCAGAAATCGTTGGCACCGACATTTTTATTGTTCCAGTCAAGCCTTGGCTAAACGTCGATACGGATGCGATCGCATCACTCACTTGTCCCTCTATGTTTTTAGCATGGACATACAAGCTCTCTCCTGCTTCCGTTAAGCTGAGTCGTCGTGTGGTTCGGTGAATTAATTGAACCCCCAGAGAGGCCTCCAATTTACTGACTCTTTTACTCAAAGCAGGCGTGGATAAGCCCACTTGCTCAGCCGCTTTATGAAACGACCCTTGATCGGCAACACTTACAAATAGCGTCAAATCTGCAGCATTCACTGTCATTACACCGTTTTAGGAAATAGTTAATTAGTTTATGTCGTATTTATCACAAATAAAACTACCACTATACTTTGCCTCTACGCACCAATGTCTTCATTAATCCATTTTTAGGAGCAACTTAATGCGACTCAATGACTGCCATAACTTTCAGGATTTTCGTACTCTGGCTAAAAAACGCCTGCCGAGTCCAATTTTCAATTATATAGATGGCGGCTCTGATGATGAGTCGACTTATCGACGTAACACCGCAGCCTTTGAAACCTGTGACCTCGTCCCTAGTGTCCTAACAGGCGTAAAAGACATTGACCTGTCTGTCACCGTCATGGGACAAAAGCTCGACATGCCTGTTTATTGCTCCCCTACCGCACTGCAACGTTTATTTCATCATCAAGGAGAGCGCGCAGTTGCAGGTGCCGCTGAGAAATATGGCACCATGTTTGGCGTGTCCTCCCTTGGTACCGTCAGCATGGAAGAGATCGCGAAACAAGTGAACACGCCTCAGGTTTATCAGTTTTACTTCCATAAGGATCGCGGCTTAAACCGCGCCATGATGGAGCGAGCAAAAGCGGCTGGCGTACAAGTTATGATGTTGACCGTTGATTCGATCACCGGCGGTAATCGCGAACGCGACTTGCGCACCGGCTTTTCCATCCCCTTCCGTTTGACGCTCGCGGGAATGTTGCAATTTGCACTCAAACCCATGTGGGGGATCAATTACGTCACCCATGAAAAATTTCGCTTACCTCAGTTGGATGAGCACATAGACATGGGTTCTGGTGCCACTTCAATAGGTGACTATTTTACCAACATGCTCGACCCTTCAATGAATTGGGATGACGTGGCCGAAATGGTGAAATTTTGGGATGGGGAGTTTTGCTTAAAAGGCATTATGAGTCGAGAGGATGCCCGTAAGGCGGTAGATATAGGCTGTACTGGGATTATTATTTCTAATCATGGTGGTCGCCAGCTTGATGGCTCACGAAGTTCTTTCGATCAGCTCGCCGAGATAGTCGATGAAGTAGGCGATGAAATAGACGTCATTTTTGACAGTGGCGTACAGCGCGGTACTCATGTTTTAAAAGCATTATCATTGGGCGCCAAAGCCGTTGGTATTGGCAGAATGTACCTTTATCCTCTCGCTGCGGCAGGACAACCCGGTGTCGAGAGAGCGTTAGGGCTGATGAAAGCAGAGCTAGAACGGGACATGAAATTAATGGGGAAAACGTCAATAAAGCAACTTTCTAGAGAAAACCTAAGATTTAGGCCTTAATGGTTAATAATCAGAATAAGTAAAAGCGAGTTAGACAAGGTTATTTATCATAACTCTCTAGGGATTAATATAATGCGTGCGAACAAGAGGAAGCTGTCGTTCCACTTGTTCATCGCATTGTTAACAATGAATAATAACGCTATATTAAGCTTTTTTCTTTAGAGATTTTTTTAGTTTATCAATTTTACTTTTTTGTTTCGCTACTTTCTCTTTTCTAGCTTTTATTTCTTTTTTAATAGATTTGATTTCTTTATTAGACATAAGTGTCTCCACCATCGATAAGTATGTTTGAATGAGCCACTACTGTAAGTCTTTTCTCCGATTCATGGTACCCACTTTCATCGATGTCATTAAAGATTCATATAAGTGTCATCTTGCAGAAACAATACTTTTATCTTTAAAGAGTAAAGCCATCCATATAGGCGACATTATTCTTATTAGGATTATCGCTATCGCCTTGATGCTTCGTCAATTTCCTAATTGACTCTAATGCCTCTCTCACTTCTATAATCACCTAACCTTTCCCCTTGCACACAACGTTTAACCCCTCCTATGAACGTTTTGCCCCTACCAGAGAGGCTCCCTCCTTAGTTTCAATCTCTTTTTCATCCTATCCCACTACGGTAAAAAGCCTACTTTTAAGGTAATTTTCGACTTTTTGTGATCTTTTTCACCTACTTTTGAGAGCTTTCATTGCTAAAAATAGAGCAAATATAAAACCAGGTTGCACGAGGCAAAAGAAAACTTCATTATTAAAAATTAAATTCCAACAAATCATCAAAAAAGAGAACAAAATGAACCTAGATAACACAGACATGCAACTGCTTGCCTTAATGCAACATGATGATAGTATCTCTTTAGACCTGATGGCACAGCAAGTTGGCCTCTCCAAAACCCCTTGCTGGCGACGCATCCAGAAGCTTGAAAAAGCAGGTTATGTGAAGCGTCATGTGGCTTTATTAGACGCAGACAAACTGGCGTTAGGGGTCTCGGTTTTTGTGCAGGTAAAAACCAATCAACACGATGCCAATTGGGCAATGAAGTTTGCTGAAGCCGTGACTGAGTTTCCAGAAATTGTTGAGTTTTACCGAATGGCAGGAGATTACGATTATTTAATGCGAGTACTCGTCAAGGATATTCCAGCTTATGACCGTTTTTATAAAAAACTAATCAGTGCCACCGCATTAACAGATGTCACATCAAACTTTGCTATGGAACAAATTAAATACACCACAGAATTGCCTCTGCCTTTAAGTAAAAATAAGTAATGGCTCAATAATAAAAAGCCTTTCTCTATTAATTATCTAAAAGCAGAAAAACCAACGCTAACAATGATAGAGAGAGATAAAATGGCAGATAAAGATGATGCTCTGATTCATACGATTCGTGAAAACATTATTGGCAAAGACACTGAAATAAAAACGCCATTTGGTTTACGATATTTAACTTACGCCGATTATACCGCTTCTGGGCGTAGCCTTCAGTTTATCGAAGATGCCATGATGCATTATGTCTTGCCTTTATATGCAAATACTCATACGGAAGCAAATGCGACAGGTCAACAAACCACCGCATTCCGCGAGCAAGCAAGGCAACAGATTCGTCGCGCAACCAATGCGAATGATGACGATCTTGTTCTATTTTGTGGAAGTGGCGCTACAAGCGCAATCAATACGTTAATTACACAGTTGGAATTGCGTACGTTAACAGAGGCCGAAAAAGACAAACATTGTATTTTGATCGGCCCATATGAACATCACTCGAATGAATTACCATGGCGAGAACTGGGCATTAACGTTATCCGGATAAAAGAAGCGCAAGAAGGTGGCGTCTGTTTAGAAGACTTAGAAAAAGCGCTTCAACAAAATCAACATAAATGTCTAATCGGTAGCTTTAGTGCCGCTTCTAACGTGACGGGTATTCTTTGTGATCAAGATGCTATCACGTCGCTATTACATCAATATAATGCCCTCTCTTTTTGGGATTTTGCCGCGGCCGCACCCTATGTAAACATAGACATGAACCCGGCTAATAATAAAGCGGCAAACAAAGATGCGCTCTTTTTTTCAACCCATAAACTAGTGGGCGGGCCTGGTACGCCTGGCGTATTGATTGTTAAAAAATCCATTATTAAAAATCAAAAACCCAGTTCAATTGGTGGTGGAACTGTGTCATTTGTTACCCCTGATGATCATACATTCTTGCCACTAGGAGAGCGCCGTGAAGAAGGTGGCACACCGGCCATTACCGAATCTATTCGAGCAGGTTTGGTGTTTCAGCTTAAACAAGCCGTTGGGATCAAAACCATCGAGGAGCGCGAACACGCTTGGGTTGAGCAAACCCATCAGCGCTGGGCTAACAATCCAGCGATTGAAAGATTAGGCCACCCCACCGCGGCAAGGCTTTCTATTACGGCGTTTCGTATTCGTACAGAACATGGCTACCTACATCATGGACTGGTCACAGCGCTGTTAAATGATCTGTTTGGTATTCAAGTGCGCGGAGGTTGCTCCTGCGCAGGGCCTTATGGCCACCAGCTATTAGGCATAGATAATCAACGCTCGGCACGTATTCAAGAGGCCCTGTCTCATGGAGAGAAGCTGGTTAAACCAGGCTGGGTGCGCTTTAACCTCAACTATTTTTTAACTCAGTCTGATGTCGACTTTATTCTTGATGCCATTGATTTCATTGCCTCTTATGGTCTTGCGATTCTGCCTTATTACGCTTATGACCAAGACGGTGATTTATGGCGCTTTCAAGGAAAAATGGCAGACTGTCTGTCTTTAAATAGCCTCTTCGATCTCCCCCATAATACAAACACGCCAAAGGCAGCCAAAGAGATGAATAAAACGAGGTATTTTGATGAGGCGAAAAAGGTCATCCAAGATTGCCAAAACCTTGTGTACGACATTCAAAAACACACCTTTAACCCAGCATACAACGACATTAGAGATTTTGTATTAGTCCAAGATATCCACTAATAGAACCCCCTTTGTTTTAGAAAACAGTCATTGCCATGTGTTTTTCTGCATGGCAATGACGTAATAAACTCAAAGGAATAAGCTATTCACTTCCTCGTCATTTTAATATTTTATTACTAAAAACTGTTTATCCGTGATAAAAACGTACTATCAAAACATAAACTAATCGTTTTTCTTTTAGCACTGATAGCAGCCAGTTGCCCATCAAGAGTAATGAAAATAGATGGCGACTTTATAATGTGGAAGTTTTTATGTCGTTACCGCAACGCCTAGGTTTTTGTCTTTTTAGTTTTTTCGTATTCGTTTTTGAGACAAATGCCCATGCATCAACATTGCAGAATGTTATCGACCGTGGGGATTTAAATTGTGGCGTTTACCCGGATGATCCAAGCAGAAGCGCCATTTCGATAAATGGCCATTGGGAAGGTTTCTACGTGGATTTTTGTCGAGCCGTTGCCGCTGCTGTGCTTAAAAACCCAGAGTATGTTAACTATGTTGAGGTGCGAGCCAAAACACGCTTTACCAGCCTTGTCGATAAAACGACCGATGTGGTTATGTACAGCTCTACCTGGACATTGGGCCGAGAAGACGCCTACGCTATTAGCTTCCCAGCGATATATCTTTTTGATGGCCAAGGTATTTTGGTTCGTAAAAGCTCCGGTATTGGTACCCTTGAAGACTTAGATAACAAGTCTATTTGTGTTACCAACAACACGACATCACAGCGCAATATTGAAAACATAGTTACCATTAAAAAACTCAAAACCAAGGTTATCTACTCAAAGGGCAGCCAGTTTTTCCGCGGCAGTGCTTGTGACGCTTATACTGGCGACAAAATGAATTTACGCATCTCTTTAGCCAACAATACCGCGCGCAAACAAGAATACGTCATCCTACCCGTTACCTTGTCCAGAGAGCCCATTGGCCCAACGGTTCGCAACGATGACGCTCAATGGCAGCGTATTATTCGCTCCGTCATCCATGCCGTCATTCTTGCAGAGGACAAAGGCATTACTGCAGACAATGTTGATGCACTCCGAGCTCATAGTGATGACATTGAAGTCACGAACTTGCTTGGAACAACAGGTGAAATTGGCGACATGTTGGGATTAGACAAAGATTGGGCGTACCGTATTATTAAGTCTGTGGGGAATTACGCACAGATTTTTGACCGACACTTAGGAAAGCACTCTCCTGTTCAGGCAGAGCGAGGATTGAGCGCATTATGGAAACACGGTGGAACCTTATTCGCTCCTCCCTTTAAATAAAAAAATTCAGTAAGATGAAAGTTGTTGTAGTACACAGTGTGTAAGGAGAGGTTACATGGCAGATTTTGCCACGGTAAAGCTCAAATCAAGGAAGAAGATTGGCTTTCGTTTGAATTTAGTTCTTCTTAGCGTTCTGTGTTTTTACCTTATTATCACAGCTTACAGTATTTTCATCTTATGGCAGCAATCCGAAGAGTTTAAGCACCTTACCAATACCCAGTTCGAACGCGCTATTCATGCCGCGGAATTATCAAGAGACGCAGAGCAAATCACCTCACAAGCCTTAGAGAAGATGATTGTTCAAGGTTACAGCAGCTCCTACTATCAATCACTGAGCAACTCTCCCAAGAAAGTATTCTATTCAATCCGAGAAAAGCTTTACGCTAACACCCCCAAAGAACAAGCCATCCTTGATGAAATAGACAGCATAACGAAGCCTTACTTCAACACCTTAAAAATCTTGGATAATTACTTATTAACAGAAAAAGAGCTTGCTAAGCAGCACAGCAGTATTTCTAATTCATTGCGTCACCTGCAAAAAGCCATTTCCTCCAACGTGGACCTAACCCCCCACCAGCAGCATTTTACAAACCTCTTTCTAAACGCCATTAATATCACAATGCTAAGCCAAAACGCCGTTAGCCGAGGTGAACTGCAAGCTCAAAAAAATGCCATCAGCGCGTTATTGGCCAAAATGTATTATACGGATACCCTTTCTGACGCTCAGTTGGCATTATTGGATCAGCTTTATCACACCTCGCAACACGCATTTTCTACCAGATTAAAATTTCAAAACCAACACTTAGCAACCCTGTCGGCAATCAGACAAACTCGACAAAAAGCACAACAGTTAAGCGCAGCTTCCTTTGATTTCTATCTATTACTAAAAAAAGCCACATTAGATTCGACACAAAAACACGATGTATTAATTCGTAATGTCATCACAAATATCATTCTATTCAGTTGCGTTTTTTTAGTCTTAACGGCATTCGCTTATTGGTTCATTCGTCACTACCTCATCTTCCGACTTAACCGCTTGAATCAAGTCATGCTACAACACGCAAAAGGCTTAAAAACCCCGATACCACAAGAAGGAGAAGATGAAATAGCGCTAATGGGAAAAGTTTTTTCTGTTTTCGTAGCAGCCACAGAACAAGCTCAAAAAGACTCCATGGACGCCAGGAAAGAAGTGGAAGACGCCAATCTGAAATTGATCGAATTAAATCAATCATTGCAGCAGCTCAGCCACACAGACGATTTAACGCAAATAGCGAACCGCCGCTACTTCTTCCAGCATTTCATCGCATACTGGGACAAAGCCAGCACAGAAAAGCATGACGTTAGTGTCATTATGATTGACTTAGATTGGTTTAAACAATTTAACGATCATTATGGCCATCAAGCAGGAGATCAGTGTCTTTTCCAACTCGCGCAAATGTTCAAAACGGAAGCGGAAAGTGTGGGCGGTTTGGTCGCTCGTTATGGCGGTGAAGAATTCATTATTTTATTACCAAATACCGATAAAATGAGCGCAATGGTTTTCGCAAAACATCTCACAACGAAAGTCAAAGAAGCGAACATTCTTCATCAAGGGTCCGACAAGGGCAAGGTCACATTAAGCATTGGTGTGGCAACTCATCAACCTAAGCCTGGTGATGATTTAGATAAATTAATTCACCTAGCGGACCAAACGCTTTATGAAGCAAAACACAATGGTCGAGATCAAGTGTCTGAGTTCAATCCTATTTTGGACTAAGCCGTTATCAGCCTACACACAAGCATTTAACCTTGGTATCGCTTAGCTTATAAACTCGGGTATTAATGTAAGCTCGCTTTTTTCAAATAAAACTCAATCATAATATCACTGCGTTTAGGCGTACCTATATTTAAGTGAGCTGGATAAGGTTCGGCCTGCCCATTTTTTTGGTAACCACACTTTTCATAAAATGCTTTCAAGGTGTGTTGCTCGGACAAAACAGGCACAGAAAAAAAAGTCACACCATATTCTTTCATGACAATCTGCTCGATTTCGCTCAAAAGGTAGCTGCCAATACCGTTTCTTTGATACCTAGGCAATACCGCAAACGAACCAATGTAAGCCTCATTTCCCACCAGCGTTAATCGAGCACAAGCCAGTAATGCGGCGTCATTTCGACAAACAAAAAAATACGTCCCAGTCTCATTCATACTGCGTTCAACTAAAGATTGCGTCGACCTTTTACCACTTAATAACTGTGTTTCTTCTGTCCAGTTATCAACACCTCGGTAAGCTAAGTTCAACAAATCACTAATCTCAGCGGCTTCGTGAAATCGAGCGAGCTGCCATTTAAATCTACTTCCTTTCATGAACAACCTCCTTATGGTTATCATCTCGAGCACAACCAAACATCACCACAGTCGTGATGCGGGTAAACTCACGTCCAAAATGAGAAAACAGCAACATAATGCTACTGCAAACGACTCAATCAAAATTTGTCCGTTTGGATAAATAAAGTATAAAGACTCTTCGCCGTTTATATCTCCCCTTTTGCCGTCATTGTCACTAAAAGCCTTATTCTGGCGTAATGCTTCCATTATTTAACGGCCTCCCGTTATTTTTACATCGATCCTATATTCCTTTAAGCGCCTCTTTCAGCCGCTAATTAATCAACAGAGCTTGCGCTATTTTTGCCCAATATGTCCTTATTCGACTAAAGTCGGACTTATTAATTTGTAAAGTGCTGCTAAATTGATCAGGTGTAGAAAAAATAATTATAAATAAGGAGATCTACCGTGTCAGATCACAATCTTAATGCGCAACAATACTGGCAGGCCAACCTAAGGCTTATCCTAGGTTGTTTGGTCGTATGGGCATTGGCGTCCTATGGGTGTGCCATTCTCTTTCGACCTTTACTCAGCGGAATTCATATTGGCGGAACCGACCTAGGATTTTGGTTCGCTCAACAAGGCTCCATTCTTGTCTTTATCATCTTGACCTTCTTCTATGCATGGAGAATGAACAAGCTTGATGAAAAATTTGGCCTAGAGGAGTAAGTCAGTATGAGTCAATTTACCATCAACCTGATTTTCGTTGGTGCCTCTTTCGCACTCTACTTTGGGATTGCTTTCTGGGCACGTGCAGGCTCTACAAAAGAGTTTTACGTGGCCGGCGGTGGTGTTCACCCCGTTCTAAACGGTATGGCCACAGCGGCTGACTGGATGTCAGCGGCGTCGTTCATTTCAATGGCGGGTCTTATTGCCGCCGGTGGTTACGCTAACTCAACCTTCCTTATGGGTTGGACTGGCGGTTACGTACTACTGGCTATGTTGCTCGCACCTTACTTACGCAAATTTGGTAAGTTCACCGTGCCGGACTTCATTGGCGACCGTTTCTACAGTCGTACCGCTCGACTCGTGGCGGTGGCTTGTTTGATTATTGCCTCGGTCACTTATGTAATCGGTCAAATGACGGGGGCTGGCGTCGCCTTCTCTCGCTTCTTAGAAGTCGACAACGATACCGGCTTAATTATTGCGGCTATTGTCGTATTCTTTTATGCCGTACTTGGTGGTATGAAAGGGATTACCTATACTCAGGTTGCTCAATATGTGGTGTTAATCATTGCGTATACCATTCCTGCGGTATTTATCTCTTTACAACTGACTGACACCTTCATCCCTGCTATTGGTCTGTTCTCTAATCACACTGAATCTGGTATGCCATTATTGCAAAAACTAGACGAAGTAGTTCGTGAACTAGGCTTTAGAGACTACACCGCGGATGTGGATAATAAGTTAAACATGGTGCTGTTTACCCTATCATTGATGATAGGTACTGCAGGCTTACCACACGTTATTATTCGCTTCTTCACCGTTCCTAAAGTAGCGGATGCTCGCTGGTCTGCTGGCTGGGCATTGGTGTTTATCGCTCTGCTTTACTTAACCGCGCCAGCCGTTGCGTCTATGGCTCGTTTAAACCTATTAAGTACCATTTACCCAGACGGCCCTACGGCACAATCTATTGAATATGCCGAACGTCCTGATTGGATTAAAAACTGGGAAACAACAGGCTTAATCAAATTCGAAGACAAAAACGGCGATGGTCGTATTGAACTGTATAACGACACACCAGCATTTGAAGCCGAAGCCACAGCCCGTGGCTGGAACGGTAATGAGTTGGTGGTTAACCGAGACATTCTTGTCTTGGCTAACCCTGAAATCGCGAACCTTCCTAGCTGGGTAATTGGTTTGATTGCGGCCGGTGGTCTTGCTGCAGCCTTATCTACTGCGGCAGGCTTATTGCTCGCCATTTCGTCGGCAATCAGTCATGACTTAATCAAAGGCACGATCAATCCCGACATAACCGATAAAGGTGAGTTATTTGCCGCTAGGGTGTCGATGTTTGTCGCCATTGTTGTTGCCACCTACTTGGGTATGAACCCTCCAGGGTTCGCCGCGCAGGTAGTGGCTCTCGCATTTGGTATTGCCGCCGCTTCGATCTTCCCTGCTCTTATGATGGGGATCTTCTCGAAACGTGTGAACAGCAAAGGCGCCGTCGCGGGTATGCTAGCTGGGTTAATTTCTACCTTGGTTTATATCTTCTTATTCCTAGGTTGGTTCTTTATCCCAGGTACAGCGTCTTATGCCAACACACCAGATAACTGGTTGTTCGGTATATCACCATTGTCCTTCGGTGCAATCGGCGCTGTGATTAACTTCTCGGTCGCTTTCTTGGTGTCTTCTATGACCGAAGAGCCACCAAAAGAAATCCAAGATCTAGTCGAAAGCGTGCGTTACCCACAAGGTGCGGGTAAGGCGGTTGATCACTAATATGGATCAATGAGAAAGATCGAGCATCCATGATGGTGCTCGATCTTTTTATTTCATTTATGTTTGTTTAAACAAAGATCGCACACACAGAGAGAAGACTATGTTTTGGGAATTAATAGCAACGGTATTTGCAGGAATAGGAGGCGCTGGTATTGCCCTTTTTATTCGAACATTGTCTAAGAAAAAAGCCCCTAAGTGGTTAGTCCCAACATTTGCAGGCCTTGCGATGTTAGGTTTCCAAGTACACGGTGAATACAATTGGTACGATCACCAGAAAAGTTTATTGCCTAATGGCCTCGTCGTTATTAAGGCCGTTCAAGAAGAAGCACCATGGCGTCCTTGGAGTTATGTTTACCCTCAAACCATGCGTTTCATTGCCGCAGATGTAAGTAACTCAGCTAAAAATAAAGTCGACTCTGATCTTGTGCTCGTCGACCTCTATTTCTTCGAGCGCCGTCACTTAGCGAAACGAGTGCCACAAATTGTTGATTGCGTAAAAGCGGCGCGCACGGATTTCACCACTGCATTTAGCCCTTCTCATCTTGAGGATAGCCACTGGCATGCTCTAAAGGCCAACGACCCCTTAATCAACGCCGTATGTGAAAAAGCAGGCTAGTACCCAATTTATAACTAAGAGATGAAGTCTATTCATCTCTTAGTGCTATCCCTTCGTTGGCATCCCTATTCATTCGGCGTCATAATGCCTGTCTTTTAAGATTGAACCTTAGGCTGTTATGACCATTTCTCCAGAAGAACGTGACGCGGTATACAAAACCATTTTCTCGCGCCGAGACGTACGCCGTGAATTCACCGACACCGCCATACCTGATGACGTATTAGAGCGTATCTTACTCGCAGCACACCATGCTCCAAGTGTTGGTTTTATGCAGCCTTGGGACTTTATTGTGGTAAAGAACGCGACCTCCAAGAAGAAAATAAAGCAGGGGTTTCTAGACGCCCATGCCCAATCATCCGAACTTTTTGAAGGCGAACGTAAAGCCCAATACCAAGCTTTAAAGCTAGAAGGCATCGAAGAAGCACCTCTTGGTATTTGCGTTACTTGTGACCGCAGCCGAACAGGGTCTGTGGTGTTAGGACGAACAGTAAAACCTGAAATGGACCTTTTTAGTGCTGTGTGCGCCGTACAAAATTTATGGCTCGCAGCAAGAGCTGAAAATGTCGGTGTCGGTTGGGTCAGCATTGTTCATGATAATGTCGTTAGAGACACGTTAAACATCCCTGACAACATAGATATCATCGCCTATTTATGCGTTGGTTACGTAGAGCAATTTCAAACGACACCGGACTTAGAACGCCTTGGCTGGTTGCCAAGACGAGACACTAAAAATGCCATTCACTTTGAGACCTGGCCTGACGATAATCCGCTATAAGCCCATGATAAAATAACGTTTTTCCTATTGATGAGTTTTTCTCACCTTTGAGGATATTTTTTATCGTTTGTCTTATATGACGCAACTTCCTATCATCTCATTATCGAAATAAAACCTGATAGGAGACCACCATGAATAACTCACAACGTCTTGCTGAACTGATCAAAGGAATTGACGGTAGCTACTTAACTGAAGCAGAAAAAAACAACGCTATCGTTAGCGCTGAAAGAAGTGAAACTATGATTGAAGTTGCATTTTACGCCTACAAGAGCGTTAAAAAAGGCTTAGTAAAAGTTAAAAATGCTCTAGTACCAAGCATTCAGCCACGTAAACACCAAGCGTAATACTGGCTTACAATAAAGTAAGTAAGTCACTCTCGCTTAAGCAATCCTAGTGATATATGAGTAGCATGAAAAATAACAATACATGCACTTGCTCACTTCTCTGCATCACAGCTCTCTTCTTCAAGCAATAAAGCGCCCTCTTCTGTTCAGTTCTCTTTTTTCTCTCTCTGTTTACCTAATTTTCTATTAGATGATGCCAAAATATTTTTGCAGTTCATGAAATCCGCCCAAATAATGGGACCCTTTAAAAATTTGTGGCAAAGTATACACATCGTGCCCTATCACCTTTGTGAGCGCTGACCGTGATATTGACTCTTTGAGCACATCAATAAATTGAAAAGCGATACCATGCTCTTCTAATACTTTCCGTGCATGCCGACAAAATAAGCAGGCGTCCTGACCATATACTATGTACTCTGGCATACTTAACTCTCATTGTGATCTTATCAAACGACTTTATGCCAGTTTCTTTTTGGCCGATAATCAATTGATCACATCGTGCTAATCAAGCAAGACTATTTAAGAATAAGGGAAAGAATGAATTGGTATTGCAGAAAATTCCATGAGCTCTCTGTAGACACGCTTTATGACTTACTCAAACTGCGCAGCAACGTCTTTGTCGTTGAGCAAAACTGTCCCTACCCTGACCTCGATGACCTAGATCGTTTGCCAGATACACAGCACCTCTATGCGGTTCAAGAAGGCCATCTCATCGCCTACGCAAGACTCTTGCCTGTTGAGGCAAGCTATCCGCTATATTCGAGTATAGGACGTGTCGTGGTGGCGCCAAACAATCGAAAAGACAAACTGGGTCATGCCCTGATTGAGCAAGCCATTAACCAAACACTCACGCTCTGGCCTAACATTGGCATCAAAATCGGGGCGCAATCACATCTTGAAAACTTCTACGCTTCCCATGGTTTTGTCACTGTGTCTAAGCCCTATTTAGAAGACGGTATTGAGCATATTTCTATGCTTCGTGAGTAGACAATATCTGCTCTATGCGCGCTTTTAACAGAGGCAATATTTCCTCCTCAAACCAGCGATTCTGAGCCAGCCAACGATTGTTTCTTGGGCTTGGGTGGGGCAAGACTATCTTGCCCTGCTCAAGCCAAGCTTTTGAGGCTTTAACTTGTTCTGTCAGTGTCGTTTTTCGATTCGTTTCCAGATGGTAAGCTTGCGCATAAGTCCCCAGAATAACCGTCAGTTTTACGTGTGTTAACTGGCGAAGAAGTGGGTCACGCCATTTCTCAGCACATTCTTTTCTAGGGGCTAAATCCCCTGACTTGCCCGCCCCTGGAAAACAAAACCCCATTGGCACCAAAGCAATTTTTGTAGGGTTATAAAAGGTGTCTTTTGAGACCCCAAGCCAACCCCTTAGCCTGTCGCCACTGGGATCATCAAACGGTAAATTCGCATCATGCGCTCGTTGCCCTGGCGCTTGTCCGGCGATGAGTATTTTCGCTTGTGGGTGAATTTGTAAAATAGGTTTAGGCTTATGAGGTAGCAAACGCGCACAAGCAGTACAGGCCAATATTTTTGACTCTAGCTCAGCAAACGTACATTCTTCCACGACCTAATCCTCTCGTTATCAATCCGTTTTTTCATCCACTCTGCCCAGCGATAAATAGCAGACATAAAAAAACGGTACCCATTAAGGATACCGTTTCTCATTAACCCTATGATAGCGAATCAATATCGCTATTCAATAGCCTAGTGCTGGTGACCGCCTTCGCCATGCACATGACCGTGTTCTAGTTCTTCAGCAACAGCTTCACGAACGTCAACAATCTCAACATCAAAATTCAATGTTTTACCCGCTAATGGGTGATTGCCGTCTAGCATAACGCCATCTTCTTCAACACCAATAACGGTTACTGGCTGTTGACCACCTGGCGTTTGCGCCATGAATTGCATACCCACTTGGATATCATCAACACCTTGGAAGTTATCGTGTGGTACTTTTTGAATCAATTCTTGATGAACGTCACCGTAACCTTCTTCAGGTGCAACAGAAACCGTTAGTTTCTCACCCGCCGTTTTACCTTGAAGCGCTTTGTCTAGCCCATCAATGATATTTTGTGCGCCACTCAAAAATACAAGTGGCTCTTGGCCAATGGAAGAGTCCAATTCTTGACCTTGTTCATCTGTCAATGTGTAGTGCATGCTTACAACGGCGTTTTCTGCGATTTGCATTGTCTTCTCCTGCTTAAATATGAATAGGGGAACGAGTGCTTGATAGAAGCAAACAGACTTTGCGATACACCGCCACAACACGAACCCAAACTGTAGTTTGTCGCACTATGATAACCTTCCATAGTGCTAATAACTACCGTTAGCCATAAAGTTTGGGACGATCGACGATTTTTCTAGGGCCCGCTTTCATTTTTTTTACCCGTAGGCAAAATATCATAAAATACAGCGTCCACAATGGGCGTTTACAGCCCCAACGAATCCTTAGTACTGATTGCCGTATGCAAATCAAAATACTGCTGAATCCCTGTTAATACAGAGTTCACCGCTACCGCCGCTAGAATCAAGCCCATGACTCGACTAATCACACTGGCACCAGCCACACCGATAATTTTTTGAATACGAGTAGCCAGCAACATTAAAATAAAGGTCACAAACAAGACACTTAACATCACCATGGTGGTGACAAACTGATGCATCACAGAAAAACGATTGTTATCTGTTAATAGCACAGCAGCCATCATCGCCCCTGGTGAAGCAATAGAAGGTATGGCCAACGGAAATACCGCACTGTGCATTCCTTTTTCCACTATGCCCATCTCTTCATCCGGCTTACTTTCACCAAAGATCATCGTCAAGGCGAACAGGAAGAGAACCAAGCCACCCGCGATTTGAAAGGCTTCAAGCGGTATGCCCATTTCGTTTAGAAGATACTCACCAGCAATCACAAAAAAGAGCAATACGAGCGCCGAAATAAGCACGGCTTTTAGCGCGAGCTTACGAGCTAAAGAAGGACTAGCGAGTCCTGCGGTTACCGCTAAAAATACTGGCACGGTACCAATTGGATCGATAACCGACCATAAAATAATAAACTGTTTGAACCAATCTTCCATAAAATACCTTTTCTAGAAAGTCCCTTATTTAGGGGTAAATTGAGCAAGGTTAAGGGGATGAGAATGTCCTAACCAACTAATACCTTGTGTGTGGTCCACATAGTCATCTCCCGTTAGTGGGTGCAAAAAGACATCCAAAGACTGACGATGAAACATCAACCAGGGGACTATTTTTGAAAAGGTTTCCACGGCAAAGGACAATTGACAACTCCACAATGGATGAGGGCCAACTGGCTTTTGATGGAAGCGGCCAACTTTAATATCAAACAATTCTGCCGCTTGTTGTGCAACTTTCTTAGCGATTTCTGTACCAACTTCATCTTTGAAATAAAGATGTGCATGAAACGCCTTAATACTTTTTTCTGACAAATGAGTAGGCATAATTACATTCCTAATGATTCATATAACACAGTAGCCGCCCTAATTTCATCAGGATAGCGACCTAAGTCGTAGAGGATTGTTAGGTTAGCTATGATACATTGGTTTGCTATTAACAATAATGATAAGTCGAAGGAAAGGTAATTCAATCGATGACGGTTTTTTGGGTTTTATTGGCCATTCTTTATATTTTAGGCTTGTTTTGGATCGCGATATGGGGCGATAAAGAAAGCCCTATTGCTAAGAAACTGACTCGCCATCCTGTCGTCTACAGCCTTTCATTGGCGATCTATTGTACCGCTTGGACGTTTTATGGCGCAATCGGCGAAGCCTCTCGCTCTGGCTGGAACTACTTACCGGTTTTATTAGGCCCTATCTTACTGTATCTGTTCGCCTTTCCCTTTATTCGTAAGATGATCTTGGTCAGTCGAAAGCAAAACATCACCTCCATCGCAGACTTTATTTCATCTCGTTATGGCAAGCGCCCAATGACTGCCCCCTTGGTCATTTTAATTGCCATGCTGGCCATTATTCCGTATATCGCTCTGCAACTAAAGGCCATTGGTTCCAACTTTGCTTTGTTTGTTAATCAAGAAGAGTCCTCGGCCAACTTGGTGGTTTTTATTGCCACCATTCTTATTGGCGTTTTTGCCATGTTGTTTGGCACGCGCAAAGTCGAAGTAACAGAGTACCGTTCAGGAATGATGCTCGCCATTGGCGCTGAGTCACTGTTTAAGTTGATCGCTATTGTCGCGGTGGGCATTGTTGCCATCATCATGATGAAGCATTCTGCACCCAGCTGGAGAGCGCTTTCTATCGACTTTAGCGCTTGGCATACAGACCAATTACTGTCTTTTTCTTTTATCATGCAAACGCTTATGTCGGCCGCCGCGGTTATCTGCCTGCCACGGCAATTTCACGTCACTGTGGTGGACCATCAAGACAACCGCCAATCAAGCATGGCACGATTGCTGTTTCCTCTCTATTTATTGATATTTGCCCTTATCATTCCGCCTTTGGCCATTGCTGGACAAAGTTTATTTTCCAGTGATATCAACGCCGACACCTACGTCATTCAGTTCGCACTCGCGTCGGATAACTTAGCACTGCAAATGCTGATTTTTCTGGGTGGCATGTCCGCTACTACAGCCATGATTATCATTTCTACGTTTGCATTAAGCATCATGATTAGCAACGATGTCATCCTACCTTTGATGTTGGCACGAGCTAACGCACAGCAGCAAGGTCTGCCGATTTATCGCCGCCGTATTTTGATTATTCGCCGTTTTGCGATGGCCGGAATTTTGATGCTGTCGTTCCTTTATTATCAGAAAATGGCGAACAGCGAATCACTGGCCGGAACCGGATTAGTCGCCTTCTCTTTGGTTCTCCAGCTGTTGCCAGCGGTACTTGGCGGACTCTATTGGAAGCGAGGCCACGCCTATGGCGTTTATACCGGCTTAACGTTAGGCTTTTTATGCTGGATTTTATTACTCATGCTGCCGCTTACCGGCAATATGAACTGGGCATTAGACAATCCTGAGTCACGCTCTAATTTACTGAGCTATGGCGCCTTTATCAGTTTAATTGCCAATATCATAGGCTATATTGGAGGTTCTGTTTTGTCCTCTGAACGCCTCATAGACCGCATACAAGCAACCGCTTTCGTCAGCCCTACAGCCGAATTGGAAAAGCGCTTTTTTAAACCCAAAAGCAAAGCTTTAAACAGCGACTTATTTGTTTTATTAGAAACCTTTTTAGGAGCCCAAAAAAGTCAGCGCGTTTTACAGACATTCGAGCACGATTATACCCAAAACCTGTCTCCTAATGCGGCGCCGAATCGATTGTTTATCGACTATTGCGAACGTATTCTTGGTGGCGTACTAGGCGGCTCATCCGCACGTACCATCATCAACTCTATCTTGGTCGATAAGCAGATCAAGGTCGAAGAGATGGTGACTTATCTCGATGAAACCACCCAAGCCATTCAATTCAGCCAAAATTTATTGTTCGTTTCCATGGACAATTTAGACCAAGGCATCAGCGTAGTAGACAAAGATCTACACATGGTGGCTTGGAATAAAACCTATCTATCTCTTTACCCCTACCCCGAAGGCATGTTGAAAATTGGCCTTCCGGTTGAAGCTTTAATTCGTTACAACGCGGAACGCGGTGAATGTGGTGTCGGCGATATTGAAGAGTTAGTGAATCGTCGTTTAGATTACCTTCGCAAAGGCTCCGGCCATCGTTTTTTACGCCGCAGAGCCAGTGGCCGCGTGATTGAGATGGTTGGGAATCCCCTACCTGATGGCGGCTTTGTCACCAGTTTCACGGATGTCACAGAACACATCGAAAGCCAGCAAGCCCTTAAAGAAGCCAACATCGATTTGGAAAAACGTGTCGAAGCTCGTACGGTGGAAGTACAAGGTATTAACCAAGAGCTGATGGCTGAAATTTCTCGGCGTAATATCGCAGAGCAAGCGCTTATTAAAGCGAAAGCGGAAGCAGAGCATGCAAACGCCTCAAAAACAGAGTTTCTCGCTCTCGCCAGCCACGACATACTGCAACCATTAAATGCAGCAAAACTCTATATGGGCGTGCTTCAGTCGAGCCATTTAGCGCCTGAGTCAGGTGAAATCGTGGGAAAATTATCAGACGCGTTAGAATCCACTGAATCACTGATTTCAACTCTGCTCGAAATTGCCCGTCTTGACCAAGGGGCGATTAAACCCAGATTATCCGACTGTCATTTAGCGGACCTGCTCGCCCCGATTGTGGCAGAGTTTGGGGTTATAGCAGAAGACAAATCACTCACCCTTTCCACCCATATTTTACCGTTTCAAGTACACAGCGACCCCATTTATCTGCGCCGCATTATTCAAAACTTTGTCTCAAATGCCGTTAAATATACGACAAAAGGACATATATTACTGAGTACTCGTCGACGAAAAGACCACGCGCTGTTGCAAGTTTGGGACACGGGAATCGGCATTCCAGAATCCGAACAACAAAAAATATTCGATGATTTTTATCGCTGGGAAAACACCGCAGAGCAAGGTATGGGACTTGGATTAGGCCTGGTAAGACGATTGCAAAACCAGCTGGGGCTGGAAACACAGACACGCTCAGTACCAGGCAAAGGAAGTTGCTTTGGCATTCTTATTCCATTGGCAAAACAGCAGCAAGACAATGAAAATAAAAAACCATTAGGCGCTCCCAAAGTACAGAGCCATACCGCCACCTGTTCTGTCTGGTGTATTGATGACGATAAAAATAACCTCGCTGCCATGCGAACCTTATTAACCCATTGGCAATGTGAATGCCGTACGTTTGAAAGTATCGAAGATGCAAAACAAGCGGAAGGCGAAGCAGAGTTATTGCTTGTCGATTATCAATTAAATCAAGACCAAGACGGCCTTTCACTGATCGCAGCCTTGCGCCAAAAAGCCAACAAAGACATTCCAGCAGTTTTAATCACAGCATTGCAAGAAGCAGACCTTATCGAACGCTGCAAACAAAGTAATGTGCTTTATATGGCAAAACCTGCCAAGCCCGCTAAATTAAGAGCCCTTATTCAACACATCCATAAACAAAGAGAGGGAGCATAATAAATTATGCTCCCTCTCTTAAAATCTACGCCTTAGCATCCCTTTAACATAATGCATCAGGAAACAAAGGCGCCGTGTTATTCCTCAGCAGTTTGTCTTCGTGCACCGTTTCTAATTAGATAAGGTAGTTAATTAGGTAAGGTTAAGCCAACGCCAGTCAACACAATACTACTGACAGTGTCTCCTATGCGCTTTAAATCCTCTTCGACTAACGCTTCTTTGTTGGTCAAAGCCAATATTTGCGCCTCAAAATCGGCATAATGCTGTGTTGTCGCCCAAATCATAAAAATGAGGCTGGTTGGGTCTATAGAGCGCATTTTGCCGGCATCAATCCAGCCTTGAATCACCTCAACACGAGACGCCAGCCAGGGCACCAAATCTTCTTTCAAATAGTCGCCAATGTGCAAGGCGCCACCAATTACTTCCATCGCAAAAATACGCGAAGAGCGAGGATTGGTGAAACTCAATGCTAATTTTTCTCGAATGAAAGCATCTAATACAACGGCAGGATCATCATCAATGGTTGCCTGATCAAACAAATCATTCCAATCCATTAGGATTTGATTCAGCACTTGTTTGTATAGATTCGCTTTCGATTGAAAATAGTAAACAATATTAGGTTTTGGGAGATTTGCACGGTCGGCGATGTGCTGCAAACTGGCGCCACTGTATCCTTTAAGGCCAAACTCAACCTCGGCAGCCTCTAAAATCCGAGTAAAGATTTCTTCTCGATTACTTTGGCGCTTGCTCATTATTTGATTACATCCTTATCATACAATCAATATCTGTAAACTATCGCTTACTTAAAAGGGGAAACGAATATTATGCACAATGGGAGACGCTGAGGCGAGAAGCGAATTTATATTCAAGCAATAAATTCACTGAGGTTATATCAAAGAAATCCAGTAATACAGCTTAGTAATACAACAAGGCTAAGTTGTTTAATAACCCCCCTGAACAAGCCAGATCTATGCCGGATTATTAGGGAGCCCGAACAAGCGTTTTGTCTTTCAGCGGCATAAAAAAATACGACACCAAAAAGCTTGCTCGCGTCCAACTCTGATATAACAAGCCACAAACCCTATTTGGGTTTGTTGCTCAGCGATACCATCCCTAGAAAAAAGACACTTAAGCTTCAGACAAAAGCGCTTTCAAGTCATCTGCTGAAGACAATTTCCCTTCGTCTTCAATATTTGGAAAGACAGCAATAGTAATTTTATCCATGGCTAAACTTGGCAACCATTCCGTCATAAAAGAAGCCATTTCAACCGCAACAGGCTCGCAATCATCCCAGTCATCAACCGCCCACTGGCTTGCAAACTCTGCATCAGGCCAAACCATGACACAATCGCCTTCGTCGGTTTCAACCATCACAAAGCCTTCTTCGTTGCTCAAACTCCATACGGTTTGAGTTTCTTTTACTTTTTCAACAAAGTAGGCTAAACGCTCACTATCTGGTGCAATCAATAATTGGACGCGCTCATCCATAGACAATTCAGTAGTCATATATGTTCTCTCGTTTGTCGTCGCTAAAGTACGATCATGTTATCTAGAAATAGCCAACTTCGTCTTCGGTTAACGCTCTAAACTCACCTGGAGCCAGCGCGCTATCTAATACTAGATCACCAATTTGGTCTCGATGCAGCGTGACTACTTTATTGCCAACCGCCGCCAGCATGCGCTTCACTTGATGATATTTACCTTCTTGAATGGTTAAGTATATTTCTTTATCCGAAATACGCTCCGCCACCGCAGGCAAAGTAAGTTGGGACTCGCCATTGAGCAATACCCCTTTTTCAAGCTGCTCCAGAGCGGCATCATCAATGCTATCGACTAGCGTCATTTGATAACGTTTACTGCACGCTTTTTTAGGAGAAGTAATTCGGTGTAGCCATTGTCCATCGGTGGTTAATAGCAATAATCCTGTGGTGTCTTTATCCAAGCGTCCAACCACTTTTAAGCTTTGGCCAAGGTGAGAAGGCAATAAGTCCACCACGATTGGGTGCTCGGCATCTTCGGTTGCACAAACATAACCTGCAGGTTTATGAAGCAAATAGTAGCCTTCAGATGGCCATGCTAGGCGTTCATCATCTAAACAGATAACGTCTGTTTCTTGTACCGTATAATTTGCTTTCTTAATGATCTCGCCATTCACTGTGACACGGCCTTTTGATGCCGCTATTTTTGATGCCTTGCGAGCAAGGTCTGTCACATGGGATAAATAAAAATCTAGTCTCAAAGGGGGATTCGCCTGTGCCTAATCGATCAATTTAAGAGAAAACTTCGTGAGTTAACTCTATTTCTTTAAAGAAAAAAGTGGAATTGTGTAACGCACCATTGGCACTTCGTGTGTAATTTGGCACTTCACCAAACGGTGTAAAACCTAATTTAACATACATGTCATGGGCGATATCATCGCTTCTTACTTCTAATATTAACAGCTGTCTTTGCATCGAGGCAGCAACACGCTCAACGCCCTGCATTAAAATGCTACCAAGGCCATTTTCTCGGGCCTCTGTGTGTACCATTAATTTTTCCACATCACAGCGGTGCAATGCATTGGCTTTCGGAGACATGGCTATCTGTACACTGCCAACAATTTTGTCTTCTTCTCGAACCAATAACACCTGCCGAGAATTGACCTGTAATTCTTCATTGATTGACAGCCAATAGGCTTTCGCTTCCGGCTCACTCAGTGGTGGTAAGAAGCCAATAGGAGCACCTGAGTCAACCGCATCACAAAGCAATTCAACTAGGTCATTCAGGTAAGGGTTGAGGTCATCTACTTTGAGTAGCTCCAAACCGTGTATCCTTCTTTAATCTATAAGTCGCTATGATACCTGAGCCTGTCGGCATTAGAAATGGCGTTACATCAAGCGAATGCACTGCTTCCCAAAAAATACGGCGACCATAGGCCGCCGTATTTTTTAACACTGTAATTTGATTAGATATTGCCCATGTAACGTCCAGGCTTATGGTTGACTGCCAGAATGATATTCAATGCAATGGCGCCGATAATTGAGATCGCAATCAAGTAGATGTCCACCACAAAAATAGACAAGGTCACTATGGTGCAATCCACGGCCATCTGAAATTTACCAAACGAGATACCATACTTTTCCGCGATGTAGCGTGCCAAAATATTGATACCACCTAAACTGGCGTTGTGTCTGAATAACATCAAAAAGCCCACGCCCATCAGAAAACCACCAGCCAATGCCGCATAAATGGGCTCAATGCTGTTTAACGAAATAAACCTGGGAGTCAGATCGGAAAAAAGCGAAACACAAAACACAGCGGAAAACGTTTTAAGCGTAAATTCCCACCCCATGTATTTCATCGCTAATAGATAAAACGGTATATTGACTAAAAAGAAGGCTTCACCAAAAGTCAGTGAGGTTGTGTATTGCAGTAGAAATGCCATGCCAGCGGTACCACCGGTCAACAACCCCGCTTGAGTGAAAAAATTCACCCCTAAGGCAATAATAAGGGTACCAATAACAAGCGCCTGAATATCTTCTATTCGAGTATGGCGTTTAGGTATTGTTGCACTAGTAGACATAAGTTTCTCTTCAAATTAGACATTAAAATTCGCATAACGGATAAGCAAATTTTAGAGAAACACAGCCCGAAGACCAACTGTTGAGCCATACTTTGTTTTTACTCTTTTCTAAAAAGTGTCTTTTTTTCTGTACACTTATTTGACGCTACTCTGCCCTTCAATAACCGCAGCCGAAGGACGATGAGCACAAATAGACGCGACTACTTTACCGACCACTCGCCTTGATGACACCCAACCAATGCGTTCAGACTGCATACTTTGGTTGTTTTCTCCGCCTAGCCAAAGTTGTCCATCTGGGGCTATGTGGAGTACTTTTTTAAGAATAAGTCCGTATAAGGCATGATCCACAACAACAAGATGCCCTACTTTTAACGTCGTGTAAAAGCGGCTTGTAAAAACAAAGTCGCCATCATAAAGCCGTGGCACCATGCTGTTGCCCAGCACTTTAATTAAACGAAACATAAAGCGTCCCCGTGTAAACATTGATCAAATAAACGCAGGCCTGCGCAATCACTATCAAAGGCATGTACCTGCGAGCTATTTAAGGTTTTAAATTAGGGTAAACCGTTTCTAATGCTGGCGGATAAGGGCAAGGCGCTCGGTAAGTACTCACTCCTTTTGTTAGCCAGAAAGCTTCAGCAAATCGATTTATTTTTTCTACCAAGGCTTCACTGTCAGAGCGGTCGATTCCTTGCTTGCACTTAGAGGCTTGCATCATGATATCGTGAACCATGGTGTGCACATCCGGTACTTGTTCAAACTGCGCTGCCTTAAAATAATCTCCCCAAATGGTTCGAATTTCTTCTTTTACATCGCTACAGGTTTTTTCTTTTTCCTGCACTAAGCGTGAAATTTTCGCCACATCAGAGACGGACAAACTGGTGCCATCACCGACTTCATGAATCAGGTCAATCATACGAACACAACTCAATGCCGCCAACAAAGCACCAGATGGGTCGTAAATTTTACAAGGAATATCGCAATGCGCCTGAGCTTGTTTAAAATGAACCATTTTATCTAACAGGTTAATCATCTGATGCATCATGGTGAACACGTCCTTTCTGTCTGTTTTTTCGTCGCATAAAAAATTGCTTGTAATACACACCGGCAAAGAGCAAAAGACCCACAAAGACAAACGCTAGATTATGAACAGTAAACCAAGAAGCGCATTCGTTTGCCTGAGCAAAAGAACGTCCACTGACAACACTTGCGAACAGAACCCTGCATGCTAT
Organism: Marinomonas sp. NPDC078689; assembly: GCF_044542435.1. Taxonomy (NCBI): domain Bacteria; kingdom Pseudomonadati; phylum Pseudomonadota; class Gammaproteobacteria; order Oceanospirillales; family Oceanospirillaceae; genus Marinomonas; species Marinomonas sp. NPDC078689. The sequence goes on from NZ_JBITUJ010000013.1 coordinate 49,633, forward strand.
GACTGTCTTTTTTTTCATCCTCTATCAACCCTAGTGATGTACAACCGCTGTTGAATACGATACCGCATGCGTAATAGCCTGCATCAATACCTTGCTTTGTTCCTTCAAGTTCGCACTATGGCTTTGACTAAAAAGATCCCATTCGAAACGTATATGAGTCGCGGTACGCATAATCAAATCACGCTGTTCACACTCTAAATCAGGGCGAATCAAAATAGCTTGTAAGAAATTAGCGGCGTTTTCATACTGTAAATTAGCCGAAATAAAATCTCCCAACGCAACAAATGCTTCGGCGATATTTAAATGGCTAACCACAGCAGCGGATACATACGATTCTGGGTCCTGATAAAAACCACGATCGAAGTCACTTTCAACTTGTGTCAGCGCCTCTCGGTTCAGATCTACCGCATCAGAAAAAGCATGTTTGAAATAGGCTTGATTGGCTTCTCTTGTTAACTTTTCCCAGTACTGCATAGTCATCTCCACTTCGGTTGATTTTCATAGTAATGAATGTCGAAAAACAAAGTAACGAGAATCATTATCATTAAAAAGCTATAAGAAATCCAGCGATATTGAGAATAAATCTCATTTGATTTAGTTTTTTACAAAAGGAAGGTCAATAAACACAAGACGATGATCTGAAGTATCCGTGAGCAAGGACGCTGCTTTATGCTTTTTTGCAGGCCAAAATACAGCCTGGTAGGAGGGAGAGAGTGTGTGGCTGACTCGTACGTAATCCGCTTGCATTCGCCAAACAGCGGTATGGTGTTTAGCGATGTTTTTATCGAGCTTAGCACTATGAGTAATGGCTCCGATGCTGTCAGGAAAAGCACATTGTGCCATTCTGGGGTGTTGTAATAAGCGCTTGATCGCTTGTTGGTAAGCGTCCCCTTCCACTGGTGAAGCGTTCAAATCCCCCAGCAAAACAAAGTCCTCTTGGTCTAACCCTCCTCGCCTTCCTTGATCATCGTAAAAGTAAGGCTCAGCGGATAAATAATCGCTCCAAAAACGAATTTCATCGTGATTACGGCAGGCATTGCGCCTTTCTGGACCGTCAAACACTGGTGGCGTTGGATGTGAACACAAGCATCTAAGACGCCTGCCCCCAATATTAATGGCCACATCCCAATGAGACTTTGAAGACAAAGGCAATACCGCAAGGTCCGCTGAATCAAACCAAGCATCACCTTGAGCATTTTTGGGCAAACAAGGATTAGGCATGTCCTTCCAAAGGAAGGATTGAAAGGTCCGTGACGAAGCGCTATCAATCGGGAAACGCGACAATAACACCATGCCATACTGGCCTGGAAACAGGCCAAAACCTAAGGCGTCACTCCCCTGATCAGAGGCCATTCCGTCTTTGTCAAAATCACGTCCTGAAGGCTCCCCGCTATTAACAGGTTGGCAATATGCGTAAGGGTAATCCAAAGCCGCATTATTTGCTGGTTGACGAAGAGCTTGCTGTAATAAGGCAACGACTCGACCACTTGGGTCAAAGTCTACCTCGTTCAGTAAAATGATATCTGCTCGGATATGCTGCAACAGCGCCACCGTGGCTAACACTTGTTTATCACGACCAGACTCTAGAGCAGCCAATAAATCGCCTCTATTAGGTCGACTTAATGCGGTATTGTAGCTCGCAATGCGAACTACCACTCAATGCCTGCTTGTGCTTTTACACCATTCGCAAACGCATGGCGCTCATTCGCCACCTTGCTGTGGGTATCCACACTGTCCAATAATGCTCTAGGGGCCGTTCTACCTGTCATCATGACATTTTGGTGAGCTGGACGCGCCGCCAATGCTGCCAGCAAGTCTGCTTCATCGAGATGGCCGTATTTATACATATAGGTAATTTCATCCAGCAGTACAAAATGAATATCTGGATTAGACAATACTTGTTTTGCCAATTCCCAAGCTTGCTCAGCCGCGTGCTTTTCTAATTCTGGGTTACGGGTTTCCCAGCTAAAGCCATGCCCCATAACGTGAAAATCCACACCAGGATGCTCGCCAAAGAAAAGTTGCTCCCCGGTCGCCTTACGGCCTTTTATAAACTGGATGACAGCACATTTATGGCCATGTCCTAACGCTCTTGCCATGGTGCCAAAGGCACTAGAACTTTTGCCTTTGCCTGTACCGGTTAACAAAATGGTGACGCCACGCTCTTCTGTCGCGGCGGCGATGCGCTGATCAACCACAGCCTTTTTCTTTAATAAGCGCGCTTCTTGTTTTGCATCAAGTTCTGTCATGAATTATCTCTTCTTATATAGTAGCCAACTGGGGTAATACAGGCCTTTATGAATAGCAAACAACCTGAGTATAAAGATCAGAGCGACGGCGTAAATCGAGTTATATTCATGAGAAGGTATGTTTTTTTGAAGAAGCACTAACAGCACGGCTCCGATAAAGGCTGGAGTCGCATAAAACTCACGCCCCAATACCATTGGCGGTCGATTGCTCAGCACATCACGAATAATACCGCCAGCCACACCAGTAGTGACCCCCATGGTAATCGCTATGGTTGGTGAAAACCCTAATGTCAGCACTCGCTCTGTGGCAACAACAGTAAACAAGGCTAAGCCAAACGCATCAGCGTAATGAAACACCCTTTGTCTGTCATCGATAATGCGCACCGCAAAAAAAGCAAACAAAGAAGATAAAAATGCCACCCAAAGATAAGAGGTGTCTTTCACCCAATACACGCTTTCTACCCCTAATATGGTGTCTCGAATCGTGCCTCCTCCCAATGAGGTAACCATGCCTAAAAGGACAATGCTAAAAAGATCCATGTCTCGCTTTCCAGACGAGATCACGCCAGTAATCGCAAACGCAGCAATGCCTATCATGCCTAAAATATATAACAGCATAGTGTAATTTTTCTCTGTTCAAATCACGTTCTATTGGATGGAATTAGACGACCCAATCACCAGCGCCGAGACGCTTCAAGGAAATATAATCATCTTGAATATACAGTTCTGTCACACTCATAAAGCCCACATCAATGCGATGCGCTTGCGCTAATGGCCACTGACACAGCAAACTAACCAGCACTTTAATCACCCCGGCATGCGTAACAAGGATTAAGTGTTCGGCAGCGCCTTCTCTCACCGACAACCACCACGTCCACACTCGATCCGCTAATGCTTGAAGTGACTCTCCTTGATAAGGCGTAGCATGAAGGATGTCCTCAAACCACGATTCTATCGACTCTCTGGGGATACTTTGCCATAAGGTATTTTCCCAACAACCAAAATCCAACTCTTTAAGAGCGTCTTTGGCTTGAGATTGACCCTGACTGATAAACACACCAAGTTTGGCAGCTCGCTCTAATGGGCTATGAAAAAAAGTCGCGTCATCTTGCTGTATGCGCTGATCAAGGTGTTGTTTTAGCTTTTCGGCATGAACCGGCCAGCCTTTACAAAGCGGTACATCCGTTTGCCCATAACAAAGCCCTTTTTCGACATCCGGCTGAGGATGTCGAACCAAATACAGCTTCATGCTAAGGCATCCATAAAGCACAACAGCAATAACACTTCGCTTATCTGCTCTACCGCCCCCAATGCGTCACCATTATAGCCATCGATGCGTTTTCTTAGGTAGCGTCGTGCGCCAAACGTAAACAACGCCAATACAAGCACTGCTTTAATGAGGTAGGAAAAGTCTAATAACAGGAGCAATACACAAGGCAGTAAGGCCACGCCCCATTGTGGCGCGTCTAACCTTGCGATCATGCTAGAGGCTTTACTGCCACCAGCGGACACATACTCCATCGTATTCATAACCACCAAAGGCGTAATACGAGATACGCTATGCACCGCAATCCACGCGATCAATGCAGAACCATAATGAGCGCTATTAGAGGTAAAGCTTAGTAGTATCTGAGTCAGCAACAACCATTTCAGCATCAGAGCAAACCAAATCGACAAGGCGGCATAACTGCCAATCCTAGAGTCTTTCATGATCTTCAAGCGTTGTTCTTTATCCCAACCGCCGACCAGACCATCACAAGCGTCCATCAGACCATCTTCATGGAAGCCGCCAGTCAGCAATACCGCGGTTAGCAACATAAAAATAGCTTGAATAGTCGCAGGCAAGCCTTCAAACCATAATGGCCAAGCACTCAATAGCGCAACAACAATGCCGACCCAAGGTAAAAAGCACACCGCTGGGGTGTGCTTTATCGTGTCGCCCCAATCCACCGTTAGCGGAATCCGAGTATAAGTAACAAGGCTGCGTTTGAAGCCCTGCCAATGAGGGTTAAATATTGTCACCGTCACTCACACCTGCGCTTTCAAAACTCGCCATAGTATTTAAAAATACCGCCGCGCTTTGAATTAAAGGATAAGACAGAATCGCACCTGAGCCTTCCCCTAAACGTAAATCCAACGACAAGATAGGGTCCGCGTTTAAGTGTGCTAATAAAAGTTTGTGCGCTTTTTCATTCGATTGATGAGCAAAAATCGCGTATTCACTCACATTAGGAGCCACTTTTTGGGCAAACAACAAGGCGACCGAGCAAATAAAGCCATCGACCACAAACGCCGTTTTACGCTGTGCTGATTGCAACATAGCGCCAGCCAAAGCAAGGATTTCAAAACCACCGACCTGCTCTGCCAATGTCTGCGCATTCCACTGTGCCACAGGTTGTCCCGTGTGCGCCTCTGCACGTTGTAATGAGGCAGCGATCACCTGTGCTTTTCTGGACACTCCAGAGGCGTCCAGTCCTGTACCACGACCTGCACTCTCTAGCGGGTCAATGCCCATTAGCGCACTCATCATGCAAGAGGAAACACAAGTGTTCCCAATACCCATTTCGCCGAACATCAGTAGATTAACGCCGTCATTAATCGCCGTATCTACTTCACTAACACCGGCTTGAATCGCTTGTGACAGGGCTTGTGTTGTCATCGCGGGTTCTTGGCTAAAGTCATTTGAACCCAAGGCTACTTTGCGTTTGCTCAATAGCGGATGATCTTCTAATGGCGCATTAACACCCACATCCACCACTTGCAGCGGCACATTGTGCTGTGCGCAAAAGACGCTCACAGCAGCCCCTCCATGCAAAAAGTTCATCACCATTTGTGGTGTAACTTCCTGAGGAAACAAACTGACACCCTGAGCCACAACACCATGGTCTGCAGCAAACACAATCATCTTGGGTTTAGAAACATCTATATGAAGTGTTCCCTGAATACGACCAAGCTGGTACGCCAATGTTTCTAGCGTACCTAAAGCACCTAACGGTTTGGTTTTATTATCAATTTTATGCTGCAGTGCGTCGTCTAATGCCGCCGACGGGGCTTGAATTGAAAAGCATTCAAACACCACGATACTCCTTAACCCTGTGCTTTTTGAGCGCGCTGACGCACTACTTCATACAAACAAACACCGGTCGCAACCGAGACATTTAAGCTTGAAACCACACCTGACATGGGTAGTTTCACTAAATAGTCGCACTGTTCACGAGTTAAACGGCGCATACCTTCACCTTCAGCGCCCATTACAATGGCCGTCGGAATGGTAAAATCTTGCTCATAAACCGTTTGCGTCGCTTCACCAGCCGTACCAAATATCCAAACGCCTTGGTCTTGTAGCTTCTTCATAGTACGCGCTAAGTTCGTTACCGCGTAAACAGGGATGCTTTCAGCCGCACCACACGCCACTTTACTCACTGTCGCATTCAATGGCGCTGAGTTATCTTTTGGCATCACGACCGCATGGGCACCAGCGGCGTCTGCGCTGCGCAAACACGCACCTAAATTATGTGGGTCAGTCACCCCATCCAAAATAATAATCAGCGGTGTTTCATCCAACCCTTCCACTAAGGTATGTAAATCACCTTCGTTACCGGCTTTGGTCATGGTGGTATAAGCCACCACACCTTGGTGAACAGCGCGCTCTTTATTCTTAGTAAAGAGCTGGTCCAATTCACGACGCGCGACTAGGCTATAACGCACTTTATTCGTTTTGCAAAGCTGCACTAGACGCTGTGTTTTTTTGTCATCACGACCTTCCTGAAAGCGCACTTCTTTAACGCGTTCAGGTTGCTGTGATAAGGCATTTTCTACGGCGTGAATACCGTAAATCCATTCTAAATCTGACATTATGACGTTTTTACTCTAATCGGATAAATCAATTAATCGCGAGCGCGAGGCTTAGCGTTATTTTTTTTCGCTTTTTTGGGCTTCTTCGCTTTTTTAGCTGCAGAAGCCGGTTTGGCTTTCGCCGCACTTTGAGCGCTTTTCTTTTGACGAATGATCTTGCCTTTAGAAGGCCCACGGCGTTTTTTTGCCTTAGGTTTTTCTCCCTCTTTCGCGTCTTTACCGGCTTTTTCTACTTTGTCACCTTGAGTGGCACTTGGTGCTGCTTTTTTAGGTTTCACACGGCCGCCCAACTCAATAGGAGGCAGTTGCGCCAATTGCATTTCAAGCTCACTGGTTTCACTACGCACTACTTTTTTACGCGGACGCGATTGTGTCTCATCCAAGCTCAAGTCAATTTTGCGCTGTTCCAAGTTCACATTGGCCACTTTCACTTTTAGGCGATCGCCCAAGCGGAAGACTCGACCACTTCTTTCACCAATAATCGCTTGATGCTCTAGATCATGAACAAAATAATCTTGTCCCAATCCAGAAATATGGATCAAACCATCCACGAACAACCCTTGTAGCTCAACAAACAAGCCGAACGAGGTTACTGCGGTCACAACACCATCGAACGGTTCGCCTAAATGTTGCTCTACGTACTGACATTTCAACCAAGCTTCTACGTCGCGAGTCGCTTCATCTGCTCGACGTTCTGTAATCGAACAAGAATCCCCTAAAGCATCCATGTCGGCTTGATCGTAGCCGTAAATTTTACGCTCTTTCAAGGTTGGGCTACCGGTCACTCGGTGCGCCTGACGCACCACGGGACGACCTTCACCTCGAATCAAATAACGAATCGCACGATGCACTAACAAATCTGGGTAACGACGAATCGGCGAAGTAAAGTGTGTATAAGCTTCGTAGTTCAAGCCAAAGTGACCAAGATTATCCGCTTGGTACACGGCTTGAGACATAGAACGCAACAACATCACTTGTATGCTACGCGCGTCGGCACGGTCTTTAATCTGTTCTGCTAACACCGCGTAATCACTTGGTGTTGGTTTCAATCCGCCGGTCAGTTCAAGACCTAGCAAACCAAGGTAAGAACGCAGCGTTAATAAGCGATCTTCTTTTGGCCCTTCGTGGACACGGAATAAGGCAGGTAAATCCGCCTTAATCAATAATTCTGCTGCCGCCACGTTGGCGCACAACATGCATTCTTCAATCAATTTGTGCGCATCGTTGCGCTCTACAGGAACAATTTGATCGATCTTAGAATGTTGATCAAACACCATACGCGTTTCGACGGTATCAAATTCCATCGCACCACGTTCATCACGAGCGCCTTTTAATACATGGTAAAGACCATTTAGCGCATCAATATGTGACACGATCGGCGCATAACGGTCACGTAATGCCAAGCCATCTTCTTCCGGCTCTGGCGCAATCATCTTCGCGACCTTGGTATAAGTAAGGCGAGCATGAGATCGAATCAAGCCTTCATAAAACTTAAAGCCTCTCATTTTACCTTTACTGGTAAGAGACACTTCTGCCACCATCGCCAAACGGTCAACGTCTGGGTTTAATGAACACAATCCGTTCGATAATACTTCTGGCAGCATAGGCACAACGCGCCCTGGGAAATACACTGAGTTACCACGAACAATGGCTTCTTCATCAAGCGCCGTGTCTTTTTTCACATAATGGGACACATCTGCAATGGCGACAAATAACTTCCAGCCGCCCGCGGTTTTTTCACAATAGACAGCGTCGTCAAAGTCGCGCGCGTCTTCACCATCAATAGTTACAAACGGCGTATCACGTAAATCCACACGATATTGCTTGTCTTCTTCAGCGACTTCGGAGGTGAAGTTTTGAACTTGTTTTTCAACCGCTTGCGGCCATTCGTTGGGGATTTCATAGCGATGAATAGCCACATCAATCTCAAGACCTGGCGCCATGAAGTCACCAAGAATTTTCTTAATAACCCCTCTTGCTGGCTTGCCGCGCTCGGCATACGAAACAATTTCTGTTAATACGTATTGACCATGAGTCGGTGTTAATGCGGAATCTTTGCTAATCAAGATGTCTTGAGAAATACGTGGATTTTCAGGTGTCACAAAAGAAGTGCGGCTTTCTTCGTAATAACGACCAACTAACTGGCTGTGCTTACGCTCAATAACCTCTACCACTACTCCGTCTAAACGGCCTTTCACACTGCGTCCAGATAGGCGAGCTTTCACTTTATCGCCATCCATAACATTTTGCATTTGACGCGCAGAGAGGAAGATATCGTCGTCACTTTGGCGCAACAAAAAGCCATGGCCTTCTTTATTGCCTTGGACAAAACCTTCAATCAGGTCACTTTCTAAAATAGGGGTGTATTGTTCTTCTTGGTTGCTCGTTAGTTGATGATCACGGCACATGGCGATCAAACGGCGTCGTAACGCTTCTATTTCATCTTCGCCAGTCAAAGCGAACTCTTTGCATAGCGCTAAATGGCCTAAGCTAACATTCTTAGACGCAAGGAACTCCAATATGAATTCACGGCTTGGTACGGGATTATCGTACTTAGAAGCTTCTCGTTGTTTATGGGGATCGTTTATATTTTTATTACTCAATGTATATTTATCCTTGGATGATGCAATAAGCTGCACTCTGTAGAAATGGTCGAGCTTTAACAGCTTATTGTTCAGAACATTTTCGACGTCTCGCCCTATTTGTATGAAGCAAAACGCTGACGGGTCTAATTTGTTGTCATTATAGAGCATTATCACTCAATACTCTTTAGCTGAAAGCGACCCGTCATACAAACAAGCCTTCACCACGCTGCTGTCTTTTGTAATTCCACAACAAAACAGAGGATAGAAGCTCCCACAGACCGCTTATAGCAAATGAACATGAAACTTTTTTGACTGATTTTCGTTTTTTTTATAACTTTTTGATCATATTTCGAGCAGAAACAGCAAACACATCAAATAATTCGATAGGTTTTCTTTGAAAATCTACTGTCTATGACGAACCAAATGCATCTCTGCCATCACTTTGGTGGAAATTTCTTCCACAGAGAGTTTTGTGGAATTCAAAAAAGGAATCCGCTCTTGGCGATATAATGACTCCACTTCCTCTAACTCGTAGCGGCATTGTCGAGGCGAGGCGTACTTGCTAGCCGCCATTCTCCCCGTGCGAATCTCGTGTAACCTATCAGGATCAATGGTCAAACCGAAGAGTTTTTTCTTATGTGCTTTTAGCGCTTTAGGTAAGCCTGGGGAAGCAAAGTCATCTTCTGTAATCGGGTAATTTGCTGCCTTAATGCCGTATTGCATGGCTAAATACAAACTGGTCGGCGTTTTACCGGACCGTGAAACCCCCAATAGAATGATATCTGCCTGATCGAAATTTTTGATAGATACGCCATCATCATTCGCCAATGCATAGTTAATGGCGTCTATTCGTCCATCATAGACCCCCTCTTTCATACCATGTGCCTTTTGAGCCGTTGGTTGCGCTGGCACACCTAAAGCCTTTTCAATGGGCAACAAGAGGTCTCCAAATAGGTTATAGCAATGGCAATCGCATGACTGAATCACATCGCGAATCGCAATGTCCGAGATGGTGTAGAAAACCAACGGAGGCTCACCTGATTTCACATCTAAATTAATCTGTTGTTTTAACCCATTTGCCTGATCCATTGTCGTTAAAAACGGCACGCTTTGGGTTTCAACCGCCACATCAAAAAATGACAACATAGCGGAACCAAATACCTCAGCCGTGATCGCTGTACCATCTGAAACAAAATACACTTTCATCATTTTTTTCTCATTTTGTTGTTATGTAACAACATTTAATTTTTCAATTGAAATAAAACTACATCGAATAATCGATTTTATTCCATGTCCCTGCGCTACATACAATGACCCCAGACACACTGCTTTGACAAGTCTTCGCAGACTTAACTTAAGTCCAGAAGTCGTTATAACAAAGAAGAACATCAGGTAACTATTTGGGAGTCCCGTGTGAGCAATTTTATTAAGTGGTTCAAAGATCTTCGCTTGGAAGACGTCGCTGATGTCGGCGGTAAAAACGCCTCATTAGGAGAAATGATCTCTAATTTGACAGACCTTGGCATTCAAGTGCCAAACGGCTTTGCCACCACATCTTATGCTTACCAAAGCTTTCTAGAAGAAAGTGGATTAGACGCTAAGATTCACCAAATACTAGATAGCCTAGACATTGATGACGTTCATGCTCTAGCAGAAGCGGGTGTGAAAATCCGCCAATGGGTAGAGGAAACACCTTTCTCAGCAGAGTTTGACGCTGAAATCGAACAGGCATTTAAAGTATTGTGTGACGACAATGCTGACGATACCTCTTTCGCAGTGCGCTCTTCTGCAACGGCTGAAGACCTACCTGACGCCTCTTTTGCAGGACAACAAGAAACTTACCTGAACGTGAAAGGCTTAGCAGATATTAAAGCCTCTATTAAACGCGTGTTTGCTTCTTTATATAACGACCGAGCCATCTCCTACCGTGTACACCAAGGGTTTGAACATAAAGGCGTGGCCTTGTCTGCCGGCATTCAAAAAATGGTACGCAGTGATATAGGCGCGTCCGGGGTGTTATTCACGTTAGACACAGAATCTGGCTTCGATGAAGTTGTCTTTATTACCGCGGCATACGGTCTGGGCGAAATGGTGGTCCAAGGCACAGTAAACCCTGATGAATACTATGTTCACAAATCCACACTGGCGGCTAAGCGACCAGCCGTGGTACGTAAGTCATTAGGCTCTAAAGCCCAAAAAATGGAATACGCCGAAGCCGGCAGTGATGAATTCGTCAATATCGTGCCTGTTGCCCTAGACGATCAAAACCGCTTCGCATTAAGCAACGAAGAAATCGAAGACCTGGCTCGTCAAGCATGCATCATTGAGCAACATTACGAGCGCCCAATGGACATCGAGTGGGCAAAAGACGGCATTGATGGAAAAATCTACATTGTACAAGCACGACCAGAAACCGTACGCAGTCAAGCAAATGCTCAAAGTATGGAACGTTTCTCACTGAAAGAAACCTCTCCTGTGCTGATCACTGGACGTGCTATCGGCCATAAAATTGGCAGTGGCGAAGTCAAAGTACTCTCTTCTATTACTGAAATGGATCGTATCCAACCTGGCGATATATTAGTCACGGACATTACTGACCCAGATTGGGAGCCTATCATGAAACGAGCCTCTGCGATTGTCACCAATCGTGGTGGTCGTACTTGCCACGCCGCTATCATTGCGCGTGAATTAGGCATTCCTGCTGTGGTTGGCTGTGGTGATGCGACAGACGTACTTAAAGATGGCCAGAAAGTCACCGTATCGTGTGCACAAGGTGACATGGGATTTGTCTACCAAGACGAACTGAACTTTGAAGTTATCACATCTGAAGTCGGCAACATGCCAGACCTTCCTGTAAAAGTAATGATGAATGTTGGTAACCCTAACCGCGCCTTCGACTTCGCGATGCTGCCTAATGCAGGCATTGGCTTAGCTCGCTTAGAGTTCATCATTAACCGCATGATTGGTATTCACCCGAAAGCCTTGTTGAATTACGCAGACATGACGGCATCGATAAAAGAAGAGATTGATCACCGCATTGCAGGCTACCAAGGTCCAGTTGAATTTTACGTTGATAAACTGGTTGAAGGGGTGGCGACTCTTGCCTGCTCTTTCTCTCAAAAACCAGTCATTGTTCGTCTGTCGGACTTTAAATCTAACGAATACCACAATTTAGTTGGTGGCCCTTTATTCGAACCAGATGAAGAAAATCCAATGCTTGGGTTCCGTGGCGCAGCGCGCTACATTGACGACTCATTCCGCGACTGTTTTGCTTTGGAATGTGAAGCAATCCGTCGAGTACGTAACGATATGGGATTAACCAACGTACAAATTATGATTCCTTTTGTTCGTACCCTAGAAGAAGCTCAGCAGGTAACAGAGTTACTCGCAGAACAAGGCCTAGAGCGCGGCAAGAATGGCCTTAAAGTCATTATGATGTGTGAACTACCTTCTAATGCCTTATTGGCCGATGAGTTCTTGGAATTCTTCGATGGTTTCTCAATTGGCTCCAACGATTTAACCCAGCTGACATTGGGTCTAGACCGAGATTCTGGTCTCATCGCGGATAAATTTGATGAACGAAATCCAGCAGTGAAAAAACTGCTAAAAATGGCGATATCCGCTTGTCGAGAAAAAGGCAAATACGTAGGGATTTGTGGCCAAGGCCCATCAGACCATGCGGATTTTGCTGACTGGCTTGTTGAGCAAGGGATTGAGAGCGTTTCCCTTAATCCTGATACCGTCATTGAAACCTGGCTGCATCTTAATGAAGTATTAGAGAATACTGCATTGAGTCAGAATGCCGTTTAGTCACGGCAAGTAACGTTATTGTAACGTCACTCTCTAGTTTTATAGCCCTGCTTTGCAGGGCTTTTTTTTAACCTAAAAGCGAACCTTAGACCGTTACTTTGTTGCCTATATAAAATAACAGAACCTTCGTTGCCTAATAAGACGACAACACTGCCCCTCTTTATATACTCTAACCAAGCACTACTCATATTAATCCGTGTGAGACACTCCCACAAAAAGAAGTTCGGATGCAGAATCGTATATTAGCCGTCGCTTTAACGGCAGTCGCTGTCGCTGAAACAAAAAAACGCCTGATGAATATCATCAGGCGTTATTAATAACGTTTAAATTGTCAGTCTATAACACAAGCCCACAGACATTTATTTAGCAGCAAGGGCTCGTGCTCGATTTCTTCTACAAATTAAAACAAGTTCAATCGCAGAAATCAGAATCAAAGTATAACCAAGCGTTTCTGTGCCTTCTTCAACGATGTCTTTCACGACCCGCATGTAGTGATCACCCATTACGGATGTCCAGAATGAATTGCGCCCCATCATTCTCGAAAAAGCCAATACAATAACAACACCGGACAAGCAAGTTCCGTAACACGCCGTCTCCGAGTAGGCCTTTAAAGAAGCGTAAATTGTAGAGAATTTGCCCCACAGAAAGATGAACACGGACACTAAAATAAAACAAACAATCGTTTGCCAAGCACCGTCATAGACATATCGATCTAACAGAGCATCTGACTCTCGAACAAACATCATCGCCAATAAGGCCGCCAATAAAGTCCCTGCTATTTTTAGCTTAGGATCAATACGAGATGCGTATAGAAAGAGCATACAGCTTAAAAACGTCATCACATCTTGCATATGCTCAGTCAAGGTATGCTCGCTATAAGCGGCCAATGTTTTAAACTTATATCCCTCTAGACCAATGAGGTAACCCACTCCAGCCAAGGAAATTAGATATATAAAAGCGCGCACTAAAAACATAAAAAAGCCTGCTGCATTAATTTCGCAGGATAATAACCAAAAACAACGATAAAGACGATGCATCCAGATGAATTACTAAAATATTCCCTTATTCATTAGAGTTTAATAACACTACCCCTTGAATTGAGATAATAAAAAGAATTATTTCAATTCGGATCTCGATAATTTTCCATTAGCTCATCTTGCATTGTTTCCACATGCTCTGCGACCTCATCCGGTGAAGAAAAGTGTGCGATGTGGTACATGGCATCGCCTTCCTGTACTAATGGGATGTTTTGCTTACCAATAATAATACCGCCATTTTTGCAAACAACATCATCCAATACTTCCCCATAAGGGTCTTTAATTTGAGCCAAAAGATCCCCGCTTTCAACCAAATCACCAAGCTCTTTGATATGAGTCGTAAAACCACTGTCGGTGGCTCTAACCCAGCTGCTACTACGAGCAATTCTGGGTTCAGAAAGAGATTTTTTACTACGAGCTTTAGGTAACATACCCAGGTGGCGCATGACCCCAACTATGCCTTTAACGCCAGCACGTATCGACAGCTCATCAAACCTAAGTGCTTCACCTGCCTCATATAAAATGACTTTAGCACCAACGTCATTAGCGCATTCTCTTAATGAGCCATCCCTAAGGTTTGAGTTTAAAATCACAGGAACACCAAACGCAGTAGCGATATCCAACGTCTCTTGGTCATCTAAATTCGCGCGTATTTGAGGTAGATTACTACGATGTAAACTTCCAGTGTGTAAATCTATTCCGTAATCCGCCTTTGATACTATTTCACTCAAAAAGCGATCGGCTACTCTACCGGCTAAAGAACCTCGCTTTGATCCTGGAAAAGAGCGATTTAAATCTCGTCTATCCGGCAAATAACGACTTTGATTTAATACGCCATAACCATTTACCACAGGAACAGCAATAAAAGTCCCTCTAATCCGATCCATATATTTACTTTGAATTAATCGGCTAATGATTTCAATTCCATTTAATTCATCACCATGAATCGCAGCACTAATAAAGATCGTTGGACCAGAACGCTTTCCTCTTTTTACAAACACTGGCATCGACATGTTCGTATCAGTATATAGTTTAACGATCGGCAATTTAATTTTAGCGGTTTCACCCGGTGCAATAGAAATGCCGTCGATGGTTAAAATAGCGTCGTTCATTAACCTCTACCTTTGGTTTTAGTATTGCCGCTAATTGCAGACTTCTCAATGTGATTGATGATCATAGCCGCCACATCTTTGTTGGTCGCTGACTCTATGCCCTCAAGGCCTGGAGATGAGTTCACCTCCATAATCAATGGGCCGTCATTAGAGCGAAGAATATCAACGCCACACATATTCAACCCCATCACTTTAGCGGCCTCAACAGCGGTCCTACGCTCTTCTGGGGAAAGTTTTACCAAAGACGCAGTGCCACCACGATGAAGGTTTGATCGAAATTCGCCTTCAGCGCCCTGACGCTTCATAGCGGCAATAACCTTACCACCAACAACCAAACAGCGAATATCGGCACCACCGGCTTCCTTGATGTATTCTTGCACCAAAATATTAGCCTTTAGCCCCATGAAAGCTTCAATAATCGACTCCGCAGTTTTATTCGACTCTGCCAATACCACACCAATACCCTGCGTCCCTTCTAGAAGCTTAATCACAACTGGCGCGCCCCCAACGTTCTTAAGCAAGTCACCAATTTTATCTGGGTGATGAGCAAAGCCTGTCTTCGGCAAACCCAAGCCCTTACGAGACATTAGCTGCAAAGAGCGCAGTTTGTCGCGGGAACGGCTAATGGCAACAGACTCATTGATACTATAAGTCCCCATCATCTCAAATTGGCGCACGACCGCGGTACCGTAAAATGTAACCGACGCGCCGATACGAGGAATAACGGCATCGTACTTAGGCAAAGGCTTACCGTCATAGCGAACCGATGGATTGTTACTGGAGATATCCATATAACAGTGCATGGTATCGATCACATCCACCTCGTGACCGAGTTTTTCACCCGCCTCAACAAGACGTCGAGTAGAATAAAGGTTGGGATTACGAGATAGAATAGCAATTTTCATGGGTGTTCCTTGAACAAAAAAAGAAGCTTTGAACGAAAGTCTTCTTATAAAAATAGGCTTATAACACGTGCGCGAGAATAGTTAATAAGCTGATGCTAGGGAAGCAATATTTTTCGAAAGATACAAATATTCACAACACAAACCCAGCACCTCTTTCAGTGCCTATAGCAACGCTTTCGAGCGAATGAATTAGCCTTCAATGAACCTAAAGCTTAGCGTATAACGCAAGACTCGCCTTGCTAAATACAGAAGAAATTGGCTGCTAATATAAAATAGAGCTACGTGCTGCTATCTCAATCACCTACCCCCTACTGCACTGCCTTAGTGTTGATGAGCGACACGGTTGCAACTGGTCAGAGCCCTTAAACATCAAGAGATGTGGTGGGTTGAACGCTGTGCGACTTTTTAAGGGGTCTGACCCTGCGGACGGTATGCGCAATCAGTATGAGAGGTTCTTGTTTTTCATCTGCGCTGACGCGTCGAGGAACGGCTCTTTAGAAAGTGATGGCGCAAGCAAATGGAAGAACAAGAAACGCTGTTTA
>NZ_JBITUJ010000014.1:0-46310 GCF_044542435.1 Marinomonas sp. NPDC078689
AGATTTAGTGCAACCCTTTTCTGAGAAAAAGTGCCATTTAATCCAATTAATTTAAAAGAATCGCAAAAGCGATCAATTAACCAACAGAAAAGGGTGTTTTTGTTTATAAAACAACCAGGCTTCTGCACTATCCCCTTAACCGCTAAGGCAATTCTGGCATCTTTACGGGAACAGAATGCGTCACCAACATGCCTTGAGGGTCGATCGAGACTTGATAGGCGAGCACTTCTACCCCTCTTTCTATGACTTCGACAAAAGCTTGTGCGTATTTGGGGTCAATATGTGTTGCTGGGGTAACTGAATCAATGCCGGTGTGGCTCACACAAAAGAACATCACGGCTCTATGGCCTTCTTCTACCATGTTTGCCAACTCATAAAGATGCTTTCTGCCACGCTCTGTCACCGCATCGGGGAAATAGCCTAACCCGTCTTCTTCTAATAAAGTGACGTTTTTCACTTCCACATAGCATTTACGTCCATCCGCTCCTGTTAGCAGCCAATCGATTCGACTCTTCTCGCCGTATTTCACTTCGGCTTTTTGCTCGCTGTAACCGACCAGTTCAGACACAACACCATTGGCAATGGCTTCCCCTACTAACTTATTAGGGTATCCGGTATTTATACAGGCAAGGTGCTGTTCGTCTACTTCGACCAACTCCCAGGTATAAGCCAGTTTTCGTTTCGGATTATTGCTTTCAGAGACCCATACTCTTGCATTATCTTGCTGACAGCGTTTCATTGACCCTGTGTTGGGGCAGTGGGCGACAATGACCTCACCCGTTGATAGCTCAATGTCTGATAAAAAACGCTTATAGCGTTTAATCAAACGCCCTTCCAATAATGCTGTCGGAAACTTCACTGATTAACCCCTTACCCATCAATACGATATCTAATGTAATACACGCTTGCGCCAAAGTTTACACGCTCAGCGGCCTCAAGGATAAGCGCTTTCCTTTGCAGCCAATCCGAACACCATGCACTGAAACAAAGAAGCTGTCATAAAAATATAACAAAACAGCGCGACACTATACGGCATCCGCCTTATGGCTTTACTTTCATCATTAGTCCGCCACCCTCACCCACATCGAGTGTTGACATTACGAGAGTCACGATTAACATATATGGATATACGTATATCATGATTGGAGCTTAATATGCTGCCTCACCAGTTTTTTAAATTACTTGCGGACGAAACCCGAGTGCGTTGTTTGTTAACCATCGCCCGCGAAGAAAAGGTTTGTGTAGCCGAACTCACACATGCTCTTAATGAAGGGCAACCTAAAGTCTCACGCCATTTGGCTCTACTGCGCTCAAGCGGAGTCATTGTCGACACCCGACAAGGCCAATGGGTGTTTTACCGCTTATCGGATACGTTACCTGGGTGGATGAGAAAACAAATTCGTGGGTTAGTGGAATCTAACTGCCTGAAAGAAGAATACCAACAGGACATTAAACGCTTATCAGAGATGAGCACCCGTCCAGAATGTTGCCTTTAAAGGAGAATGACAATGTCTATAAAAGTAGGAATCAATGGTTTTGGTCGTATTGGCCGTTTGGCACTGAGAGCGTCATTCGATTGGCCTGATATTGAGTTCGTCCACATTAACGATGTCGCAGGTGACGCCCCTACTCTAGCTCACCTACTGGAATTCGACTCGGTACAAGGTCGTTGGGCGCACGAAGTCAGCAGCAATGGTAACCACATCATCATTGATGGGAAAAGCATTCCTACTTCACAGGAAAAAGACATCGATGCGGTGGATTGGTCCGTTTGTGATGTGGTCATTGAAGCAACTGGCAAACACAAGAAAACTGAGATATTAAATAAGTATCTCGAACAAGGCGTTAAACGCGTTGTGGTTTCTGCGCCGGTTAAAGAAGCCGGTGTGGCGAACATCGTCATGGGAGTGAACGATCACACCTTCGACCCTGAGCAACATCGCATTGTGACGGCGGCGTCTTGCACAACAAACTGCATCGCGCCTGTTGTTAAAGTGATTCATGAGAAACTTGGCATTGAGCAATCCTCCTTCACGACAATTCACGATCTAACCAACACACAAACCATTCTCGATGCACCTCATAAAGACCTACGTCGTGCTCGCGCTTGTGGCATGAGCTTGATCCCGACCACCACAGGGTCAGCCACCGCCATCATCGAAATTTTCCCGGATCTAGCAGGCAAGATAAATGGCCATGCGGTGCGAGTGCCTCTGGCGAATGCCTCACTGACAGACATCGTCTTTGATGTGAAACGCGACACCACGGTGGAGGAAGTAAACGCGCTATTAAATGAAGCTTCTGAAGGTGAATTAAAAGGCATTCTTGGTTTCGAAGACCGCCCGCTGGTTTCCATCGATTACAAAGGCGACCAACGCTCCACTATTGTAGACGCACAATCGACCATGCTCGTTGGCTCTCGTATGGTGAAAATATACGCTTGGTACGATAACGAAATGGGCTATGCAACGCGTACAGCAGAGTTAGTTAAAAAAGTAGGCATGGCTTAAGGAGCAAACAAGATGACCCACCCGACATGGGAGCTGCCAGTAACAGGATCACAAGCCAGTCTAGTACTGACTCCTTGTCCTGGCACTAAAAGTACATCGCTAAGCGACAGCATTGCTCAACTCAAAGAACAAGGTGTGACGACCATTGTCACAGCGTTGAATGCAGATGAGATGCAAGCACACGGTGTTGAGGCGCTCCCGGCAATAATAAAAGCCGCTGGGCTCTCATGGTTCCATCTTCCAATCGAAGATGACTGCGCGCCTGGCAACGATTTTATTGCGCAATGGCAGCAAGCCTCACCGCAACTGCATCAAGCGATTGAGAAAGGGCAAAAGATCGCCCTGCATTGCATGGGCGGGTCCGGTCGAACAGGCCTATTAGCCGCTCACCTCCTATTAGAAAGAGAATGGCCCTTAGCGCAAATAATTAGCCAGGTGCAATCGTTAAGGCCGTCGGCGTTTACCAAACAAGTGCAAGTGCAATACATACAGCAATTCGCGAATCAGTAACCAACATAAAAGAGCTGCCTAGGTAGCTCTTCTCTTAAAGAGAGCGGCTATGTTTTCTCAGCTTAACCAGAACGTTCGTCAGTATATGCTGGTCACGTTTAATTATTGGAACTTCACGGTAACCGACGGCGCCTTGCGTATGCTGGTTATTTTGTACTTTTATGATTTAGGTTATTCCACGCTAGAAATAGCATTACTATTTTTATTCTACGAATTCTTTGGTGTGGTCACTAACTTAGTCGGCGGCTGGATAGGCGCTCGACTCGGTTTAAACCGTACCATGAACGTGGGCTTGGCCATGCAGATTGTGGCCTTACTGATGCTCGCACTACCAGCACCCTGGCTTACCATTCCTTGGGTCATGGCGGCGCAAGCCTTATCGGGCATCGCCAAAGACTTGAATAAAATGAGCGCCAAAAGCGCCATCAAAACCCTAGTGCCCGCCGATGCCCAAGGCACTTTGTACAAATGGATTGCGATCCTTACTGGCTCCAAGAACACACTAAAAGGTGCAGGTTTTTTCTTGGGTGGCGCTCTGCTCTCTTTAATAGGCTTCCAGTATTCTGTAGCAGCCATGGCAATCGTGCTGATGTTTGTCTTTATCGGCAGCTTAATTGGTTTAAAAGCGGATTTAGGCAAAGCCAAAACCAAACCTAAGTTCTCGGAAATATTTTCCAAGTCAGGCAGCGTTAATATTCTGTCCGCAGCGCGTATGTTTTTGTTCGGCGCTCGGGATGTTTGGTTTGTCGTCGCCTTACCGATTTACCTAGGCTCGGTGTTTGATTGGGACCATAGCGCGGTGGGTGGTTTTCTTGCCCTATGGGTGATTGCTTATGGCTTGGTGCAAATCATTGCACCTAAAATCACCAAGCTAACATCAGGTGAATCACCGGATGGCAGCGCCGCTTTGCTCTGGGCTTTAGTCCTTGCGATGGTCACTGGCTTAATTGCATACGCCATTCAAAATGCATGGCATCTAGAAGTGGTGATTATTGTCGGCTTAATGGTGTTTGGCGCTGTGTTTGCGGTTAACTCCTCGCTGCACTCTTACTTAATCGTAAGCTACGCCAAAGACGATGGCGTGTCCCTTGATGTAGGCTTCTATTACATGGCCAACGCCATGGGACGCTTGATCGGCACAATGCTGTCTGGCTGGGTCTTCCAAGTCTGGGGATTCTCCGCTTGCCTCTGGGTGTCATTTGCTTTTCTCATCACCACCACCCTAGTGTCTTTGTGGTTACCAAAACACAAAAAACACGTCACAGACCAATAACGAAACCATCAGAAACAAAAAAGCCCGCTATCTAGCGGGCTTTAGAGTGTCTATTGCTGTTCAGTGCAAGACGTACTTTTGCGTCTTCCCTACTCCTCCATAATTCGCAGCATAAACTCATCAAATAACGGCACAGTGAAAGCGGTGTCACCATGATTAGGCGCCCAGATCATACCTTTCTTAATTAAGCTATTTCGAACCGGTGCCACATCAGAGACTTTTTTCTTCATCGAATCCGCAATATCGCCTGAGCGATGCGGTCCAGCCCCAAGTTTGGCCATTTCATTAAGATATGTCTTTTCTTTGGGCGTTAACCTATCAAATCGTACTCTAAAAAAACTCTCATCAAGTTTAGCAATTGTAAGGTCCGTAGAATTAACCACATCGTCTTTAGTAATTGGACTCTCTTCTGCTAAGTCCCAGGTATGGCTTCCCCACTCCTGAATAAAATAAGGGTACCCTTGCGTTTTACTGATGATTTCATCGACCGCTTCGCTGTCAAACTCAACACCCTCATCCTTAGCAGGGTTAACAATCGCCTCTTTAGCCGCATCCTCACCGAGCGCCCCCACCTCAGGGTAGTTAAACAGTCGCTCTGCGTAGGATTTTGAGTTACCAGCTAAGCCCCTTAACTGCGGCAAGCCTGCGCCAACCAAGGCAACGGGCAGCTTTAATTGAGCACATCGATGAAGCGCGGTAATCAAAGCAGCAAACTGTTCTGAGCGAACATATTGAAGCTCGTCAATGAACATTACGATAGCCGTTTCACCTGCTTTAGCAGCATGACCAACTTCTACCATTAATGCCGTCAGATCGGCTTCTAAATCACCATTATCGGCAAGCCCAGCCTCAGGTTCTTGGTCAAACCCAACTTCGATATCGCCAAAAGTAACTTTAAGCGACTTGGCAAACCCCGCAAGCGCCTTCAAGGCGCGAGTTGCCGCTTCTTTTGATTGATCAAGGCGACTAAGCTTGAGTAGCCCTAGCCGTAATTGAGGACTAAGAAGAGAGGGAAGAGAGCGATTTTCTGGCGCCTCAATATAAATAGTATGAACGCCCATTGCCTCAACATCCTGGCGCATCTGTTCAAGCAAAACAGTTTTTCCAACGCCCCTCAAACCAACCATAAGCATGCTTTTCACAGGCTTAGCTCGCATAATTCTGGCAACGGTAATCTTCAAGTTGTTTCTAAGCTCATCCCTGCCTGCTAATTCATGAGGCTGAGTGCCCGCGCCCGGAGTGTAAGGGTTATCGATTGGGTTCATTTTCACACCAACATAAGAGAGTTATTGAAGTTATCAATAAATAATAACTTCAATAACTCTCTTATGCAAAGAAATAGCTCATTTTTTGAACACCAAAAATACAATAGACATCACAACCTGAGAAATCCTCTCGTCTTTCTTTAGGCCTCTTGGCAATAGCAACAAAAAAAGCCCGCTAGAAAGCGGGCTTTAGAGTGTTTATTGCTGTTCAGTGCAAGGGGTTACCTAGCGCTAAGTTATTCCCACTCTATCGTTAATGAGGGCCGTAAGCCCTTTAACTACGGCTATTTGGGGCTTGGCTCTGTCGTAGTACCATTATTAGTACCATGTTCAGCGCTTTGTTTCGCCTTTTCTTCCCGGCGACGCTTGAGCTCGGCACGCGCCCAAGCAGAAGACTTGGCCATGTCGCGACGAAGTGCATCTTTCTCTTTGACTGAAAGGAAACAAGGAGTCACTTTAACTCGACACATACGGACTTCCATCTAATTAGAGCACATTAGTTCAGGAAAAGTAGTTACAATACAGGGATGACCTCGGGGTGCTCCTCAGAATAACTATCGAAAGCTTCTGAAATCTGATCCAAAGATTCCCATTTAATAGCACCAACGGGGAGCTGACCGTCTTCAACAATAGCTGTAAGTAACTCTTTTACTGTTCTATATATATCTTCGTCACGTAATTTATCAATAGCATTTTGAGGCTTACCAGCATGTATACATTCATCAAAATATGCTGCTTCAAAGTTAATTATAGATGCATAAACACTGCTATAAACACTCATTTGATCTGCTATTTTAGCATTATTAGTCCATGCTGGATTAGTTTCAATATTCCTTCTATTTTCATCTTTAAACTTTCTGTTTTTTATAATCTGCTTAGTATCTATATCATGAAGAACAAAATAATCTTTCTTGAAATGATTTAGTATTTTCATGAACATGCTCACTTGTACCTTACCATTACACCTAAGTACAAGAAGCTCATTGAATATAGAATTTTCATGATGTTCATTTTTATCATCATAGATAATTTTACTAAAGGCACTAAATTCAGTGTCGCCCTCTACCAGTAACACTTTACCCCCAAAGAAGAACTCTAATGCATCAGGTCTCATCAAGTTTAGAAGTTTCAAATCTTCACTTTCATCTTCATTGAAAGCAACATCTTCTGGTCGAAATATAGTTGTAGCCTGAACATTATCGTTCTCAATTTCAACTCGTATAATCTTTGTATGATCTCTTGTTAAGTCAATAAAACTAGGAGAATGTGTTGTCACCATGACCTGCCAATTATCATGCATTTCAGCAAGATCATAAAGCATATCTCTAGTCTGCCTACACGCTGAGGGGTGTAAGCTAAGCTCTGGCTCGTCTAACAAAAGTAAATGGGACTTTATAGAGCCAAGTTCAGCTATTTTTTTACCTTTCGACTCATACCCAAGATCAGCAATTGCCTTTAAGAGAGACCATAGTAAGGTTCGTCGAGCTCCACTGCCATGCGACTCGATGGGAAATAGTGAATCATTTTTACCAAATGATATTTCAACGTCATTAGAATCAAATATTTTTATATTACTTGAAACTACCTCATCGCTAACAACATTTATGTGTAAATTATGATTAGGAACTATTTTCTTTACGTATCTAGATATATCACCAGCTATAGACTCCAACCCTTCTCTTGCATTATCAATAAATTCAGACTTCAAACTATTTAAATTCTCATATATAGACGAGAAATCAAAGTCATGCTTTTCTGACTTAAAGCTTTTTATCTGGTCTTCCAGTAATACTTCAACTACTAAGGATTTAATCACATTGTTTTGAGCGTTAGGATCATCGAATGTATCAATTAAGTGTGCTTTCGGTCTCTTTTTTCGAGATGCATTATCAGAGGCCCAAGGGCATTTAGGTGGTGCATCAGTATCGACAGCGAACCTTCCCAAATCAACTCGATAGCCTTTCCTAACAGGTGCTACATTAGGTCTTTCCCATACAAATTGTTCTTTAACTCTAACATACTCACTATCTTCAATCGGCTCTTGAAACTTCTCACCTGGAGTATCATCGCCTGAACAAAGAATATGTAGTTCAACTGTAGGATAAGACTCTGGATCACTAATAATACAATTATGAAAATCGTCTTTAGTCAACTTCTCACTATTTACAGCAGCATGGTAAGCCTTCAGAATTGTGCTCTTACCATAGTTATTTCCACCTACTAGAATTACGATTTCATCTAGCTCAATTTCAACAGGCTGATGGCCAATTGATTTGAAATTTTTCACCACAAATTTTTCCAGCTTAACTGCCATGTTACATATACTCATCATTGAAGGATTTTTAAGAGGATAGACCCAAAGCACACACGATAAAAGACATGACAGAAATAAGCTGATTCCTATCAAGAGAACAACCAACTCTGGGCTAATTAGAACTTATAGGTAATCGAGTACTTGATTCCACCGCTCTAGACTCACCATTGCCTTATTTTTTAAGGCACACCCCAAAAAAGAATTACAGAAAGTTATCCCACAAATTCAAATAGTTTTGAGATAAGGCCTGAATTTTGTATTCACTTTAAGTTAGGCCATAGAGCCCTTTCCAACAAAACTCGCTATCTCTTCGTTCCGCTCTCTTTGCTTCTCCTGGGCGTAGTCGACGTAATCCTCTACATCAAACGTGTGTTTCTCAGGGTCGCGTTCTTGCCAGTCGGCGTGGGCCTGGTGGGCTTCTTCCTGGTCTGACTCAGATAACTCATTAAAACCACCGCTTTGGTTTATCCAGCCTTCTTGGCCGCCAAGTGAGTCACTGCCGAAAGATGGCGATTGTTCGTCGCTGGAGCCTTCCCCTTCTTGGTGTCCCATCGAATCATTGCCTGTGTCCATGCTTTCGCGGATAGATGAAGCCAAACGGCCACCCGCAGTTTGGCTGACTTTATTCTGGAAGCCACCCATTGCTTTAGAGCCCATACCTTTGGCAAGGGCCGATGCGGTACCGGCAGCCACTCGGCCAGCGTTGGCCGCACCAGTCATAAAGCCACTTGATGTTTGGGCCTGCTCGCTGGAATGGGTATCGCCAGCACTTTCAGATACAGATTCTTCACCAGGTGCGTGAGACTCACCGCCAGAGAAGCCAGCGGCTTGAGCAAAAGGCGTTTCACCCTCACTGCTGCCGGTATCGCTATTTGAAGCGCTAGAACTAGAGCCTCCAAACTCAGGCATCGGGCCTTCTGACATGCTCATTTGAGCTTTCTCAAAAGCCGCCTTCACGGCACTGGCTCCACCGGCCATATTGGTCGCTCCAGACATAGCCGCTCCGCCAAGTGCTGCGCCGCCGGACATAACGGCTGCACTGGCTCCCACTGCTCCACCGATCAATGCACCCACACTAAATGAACTACCTGAGCTGGCCGCAGCTCCACCACCAGGGATTAAACCCGCAATCACATTCGGCACAGAGTTTATCAATATCACCATAACCAGCGACACCACGAAGATCACTAGCAATTCATCAAGGGGCGCGCCTTCCGATAAATCGGTGTGGTAGCCATCAATGATGGAAACGGCAATACCGACTAACAACGTCATAGTCATCAGTTTTAAGGCGATACCGGCCACACTGCGAAAGTAATTCACCGCAATATCAGAGGTCCAACGAGAGCCACCAAAACCCAAGACAAAGATACCGGCGTAAGCAATGATCCAAGCAGTGATCAATGCTAGTAAGACGTTTGCAGCCACGATGGCCATACAAGCTAAGATAGCTAACGAGGTGAGAAAGATAGATAAGTTGTCAATCGGACTGGTGACACTGTAGCTATCCACCGCCTTTGCCAGAATATCGAAGGCAATATCTATCGGCGTAGATGGATGATGGCTGTAACAGGCAGATTGCCGAAGCGATTAAAGCTTTTGAAGATGAATGGAAGCCCTACTCATTAGAGTCTAAGTGCTATCCGTTGATGGGCCTCATTAACCGGTTACTTGATCCTGCAATTGACGATTACGTTCGCTCTCTACCGAGCAGTCCTCCACACAACCTATGTGGCATCGGCATTAAACACAGCTTCGGCGGCCTACTTGATCAAATAGGTTTTGAAACAACTTATCGCTGTCTCCGTGAAAGCATTAGGCGTTTTGAAAAATCGGATTATTTCTCTTCTGAACAGGGCGATGAGTTCATAGCAACAGCATCGACTCTTATGTTCTTAGCTGATCAGTTGCGCGCAAAGAGACCTGTCCGAATTCCTATTAAAGATGAGCAACAAAAGCCTCGTGGCGTTTATAAACGCTCAGTCTCTAACTTCTGGCCGGAGTTCTGCCCACTATCTGGCGAAATATCCGAGTACCAAGCCTTTATCTCAAATCCAAACATGAGTAAGGGTAAAGAAGATGATCTTCTGCTTAGCTAGTACTGCTCGAGTCATAGGCCTCGAAATTCCGATGGGACATGGAACCCTCTATACAAGCAGGCGATCCAGTCTAAAGAGCAGTTCGATATTGAATTTAAGAGACTGCTATGCCTAGTCAGCCAGCCACATAAGCCCAATGCTATGTCTGGTGATGAACTGATCGATAAGTATTTTTTCTATTACCTACAAGACAAAATGCCTACCCCTGAACAAATAGACGATTGCTGGAATAGTGTTCAGGATATCTTTGCTGAGCAAGATAGGCTTGATAGCGCTACATGCGAATTGATAAATGAGAGAATCTCTGAGATATACGGTACGTCTAATGCCCTAGAGCGTATGGATATACGCCAATTACGCCATATGGCCCGCCGTATGGTTGATTTAAGGCTCAACGATAGAAAGAAGAGAATGCTTGCCCTAAAAAAGCAGGATCTCAACCATAAACAGATTTCAGCAAAATTAGCTGAAACTGAAGGTAGAACAATCTCATCTCAGGCAGTATCGAAAGCGTCAAACGGTATCAGAAAAGAATTCATCTTGATATGATGTTTGATGGGGTTGAGCCTTTATGGGTCGTAATTTAGAATTTGGTGTCCTAGACTGAAATGTATATTTAGTAACGAGCATTTCTAGGAGCTCACTATGGTATGAAGCAATGAATTACAGGCAGCTCGCAAAAATTTTTACCAGCTCAAATATCTCAAAGGTCGCTGCAGGTGACCTTGAGCTAGTGCAAAGGATCACCAGTGAGTTCCCTTCGTTGAAAGCTGCACAGACTCTTCATGATATATTCGAAGAGTCCTATAAATTGCTATGTAAGCATTATCCGAATGAATATGTGGTAAAGAATATAATTGCTAACAATATATTGTTGGGGACTCACTCACTTAACACTGCGAGCATGTTAAGTGAGTTACGAATCGGCTCAAACAAAGCTGATTGTGTAATCATCAATGGCCATTCAACCTGTTATGAAATAAAAACAAAATTTGATTCTTTAAAACGGCTTCCAGAGCAGCTTCTCTCTTATACCTCATCATTTGATAAAACATACGTAGTGACTCACGAGACACACCTTGCCGAGTTACTCGAAATACATGAGTCTATGCCTAAGTTTGGGATATTAATTTTGAACGAAAGAAAGCAGCTAAGCCGAAAAATTGAAGCCCCTTTAAACACAAATTTTGATGCCGATTTAATGTTCCACACACTGCGAAAAGATGAATATACTGAGATTGCAAAACTTATTACTGGCTCTATACCATCATGCTCTCCAACAGACCTATTCAGCCAGTGTAAGGAAATATTCTGCAACGCCAATAATGCGGATGCAAACGAGTATTTTAAAAAGGTTCTTAAGCGTTATAGGAAAAATGATCATAACTTCGTGAGTCGGCTACCAAGATCAATGAAAAACCTTGGAATTAGTTATAATATTCACACAAAAGAAAAGGACTCTATCTTATCTTATTTATCGCGTTTAAATAATTTGAACAAGGAGATGTGTAATGTACTTCCCATACATGAGGGGCAAGCAGTATGAGCTTCTGGCCCTAAAAGAAGTCGCTCTTAGACTTAACCCTAAAAAAGTTAGTCCGATCATTGAACCTGTAACCGATGATATTAAGAGACTATGCTCTGCTGTTGAGGTATTAAATAACCATTCAGTAACCCCCCACATCATAGTCAACCCTCAAGTAGGGGATCTTGCAAGCGATTCTCCTGATTCGTTGTATACTGAAATTTCAAATAATTACTCTGTATCCTTCATCCCGTGTATTAGGATAAGCAACCAGAACCTAGCGTACACCCAACAACTTCTGCAGCAGCTGGCATCAGATGAAATATCTTTTTCGTTACTAATAGAAGAAGACATACCATCAAACATAAATAGTTACACATCAAGATCAGTAGCAAATATAATTCGGGGTATTACTAGCTACTCTCATTCTTTCAGTAATTCCCTTCCAAATAGCGTCATTATTGAAAGTTCATTTCCATCAAAAAAGCGTAACGCAGACTATAGTAGAACACCGCAATTCTTCTCAGATGCTCATTTGACTTTTAAGCAGCCTTTGATTCATCACCAAATTGGCTTTGGAGACTTCTTAACAATTGATGATGTTTGGTCAACATCTGGTGGGCCTGCTTTTGTTATTGCTATCCATATCACATTCATAGATAGCTCAAATAAAAACATGTATGTAAAACATAGCTTGTCAATTAAAAACCCTAATGATCAGAGTGACCCTGCAGGTAAATTTAAAGAAGCACTTCAGGAAATGATTCACTTCGCAAATGCAACGCCAAGTATTGATCAAAACACTTTAGGTTTTCAACAGTACATAAATATACATCAAAATGGGAGCTACCCAGGACTAGCCGTACCTAAGAAGTTAAGTATGATGCATCATATTGAAACTATAAATAATTATATTTAACAGCAATCGAATAACCAGAGAATAAAAATCATTCTCTGGTTATAGACTGACATCTTAATCCCCTGCAAATAACCCCTAATCCTTCGACAAACTAGATTGATCTTTCTTCTGACGAGCATGGTTTTCATTAACCCTCTCATCAATCATATCCGCCCAATCCTGCAACATGGCCGCGCGCTGTTCTCGGTACTCGGCTTTGTTGTAAATGGCTCTGACGCCTTTCTGTTCATGGGCTAGGCATTTTTCGACCCAGTCACTATTATAGCCCGCTTCATGGAGCAAGGTACTTGCTGTACGGCGTAGATCGTGGGCTGGTCACTGGCTTAATTGCGTACGCCATTCAGAATGCATGGCATCCAGAAGTGGTGATTATTGTCGGCTTAATGGTATTTGGCGCTGTGTTTGCGGTTAACTCCTCGCTGCACTCTTACTTAATCGTAAGCTACGCCAAAGACGATGGCGTGTCCCTTGATGTGGGCTTCTATTACATGGCCAACGCCATGGGACGCTTGATCGGCACAATGCTGTCTGGCTGGGTCTTCCAAGTCTGGGGTTCTCCGCCTGCCTCTGGGTGTCATTTGCCTTTCTCATTGCCACCACGCTGATATCGATCGGCTTACCGAAACACAAACGCCCAGTCACAGCCCAATAACGAAACCAACAGACACAAAAAAGCCCGCTAGATAGCGGGCTTTTTAATGGTTTGGCTGGTTAGAGTCTAAGGCACTTAATGATTTTCCCCTTGAGAGGGGTTTATCAAAACTATATTAGCACTACTCAAAGTACGCCATAGCAAAGTCGATAAATAAGCGCACTCGCATTGGCATATGGTCACGGTCGCGATACAACATAAATAGTGTGCGAGCTTTACTGTGCCAATCTGGCAGCACATGTTTGATTTCACCTTGCTCAATCATCGGCTGTGCAAAATAATCTGGTACATATCCAATACCAAGCCCTGCCTTAACAGCATGAGTTAGCATGAGAATTTCATCAACTTCTAACCTAACATTCTTATGAGGATAGTAGTCAAACGACTCACCAGTTTCCTTTTGCACTAAATACCAAGGTGTCATTGGCCGGCAAATGATAGAGGCATGTCCACTCAAATTTTCCGGCTTAGCTATGTCCGCTATATCGAAATTGGGATGCGCACATAAAATGAAGTGAATATCTTTTAACGGTCTCGCCACCCAATTTTCAACTACAGGATCACCAACTCGAAACACTACATCTATCGCTTCTTCTTCAATATCTATTAGAGAGTTAGAAGAACTAAGGTCCAATTGAATATCTGGATACTTAATCAGGAAATCATAGAAAATAGTGCGCAATAACTGTGAGCCCAGATTTATAGGGGATGAAATACGAATTTTCCCTTGCGGCCGATACTTATCTTGATGCAATCCTATATCAATCTCATCGATTTCATCAAACAACGAAGCAAAACGCTGAAAGTAATGCTTTCCCGTACTTGTTAGAACAACCTTGTGGGCATCTCGGTTTAATAAACGAAGCTGCAAATCTAATTCTAGCTGACGAATACGACGACTCAAAGTAGACAGCGGCATTCCAAGAGATTGGGCAGCATTTTTGAAACTACCTAAATGCGCTATAGAACAAAAGCAACGCAGGTCGTCTAAAGAATATCTAGGTTTCATTATCGGTATCTATGCTCCCATTTTTAGCTATTTATCCAATTATTGAAATCTATACACTAAGTGACTCATTTAGACAAATCACTTGGAGCGACCATGAAGCTTGATTCCACACTAAAAGCCATTGTACTTTTGATTATTTGTACCTTTTTTTGGGGTAGTTGCTTCCCTATTGGTAAACATGTTTTAGATGAGGTTAATGCGCTTACTTTAGTATTTTGGCGCTTTATGATTGCAGCCATATGCTTAGCGGTATACCTCAAAGTCATACGTACACCTAAGCCACACTTAGAATTTCAGCAATGGATTTGGGTTATTTTTGTCAGTGTCATAGGTGTTGGTGGTCTAAACCTTTGTCTATTTACCGGCTTAACTTACACAAATGCGACTAATGGCTCCTTGATCATGGCGCTTAGCCCACTAATAACGTCACTGATTGCATGTATTGCACTTCGTATACCGCCTTCGTCTTCTCAGTGTTTTAGCCTGTTAGTAAGTTTAACCGGTGTCCTTATAGTGATTACAAATGGTCATTTAGAGTCGTTACTTTCAATTAGAATTAACTACGGAGATCAGCTCATTTTCTGCGGTATGCTAGCTTGGAGTATCTACACCTACTGTAGCCAAGGGATCAGCAACTGGATGCCAGTACTCCCTTATACTTTTATTGGCATGTTAAGCGGAGCCACTGTCATTGGTGTTATGTGTTTAATGTCGCCTGAGATACATCCATTCACAGAGCTGTGGAGCACAACCACCTTAGGTATAGCCGAAGTCGTGTACATAGGTATGTTTGGCACAGTTGCCGGTTATTTATTATGGCTAAATGGTGTGCGTCAGCTTGGCTCTGCGAACGCTGCATTATTCTTCAATCTTGTTCCCATTTTCTCTGTACTCACTTCATTCATACTTGGCCAAGAAGTTACAAAGATTCAACTTATTGGCATTACAGTAGTCATTATAGGATTACTACTGCCAAATATTAAGCGACTCAAACTCCAACCTAAAATTAACAGTGAAGCCTAAGCTAACATTTACTGAATCTCCTCTTACGTATCGGCGGTTAAGTTACACCGACATAATAGCAATTGCGCTCAAACAATTTAGCTCGTCATTCACTCAAGTTTTACACACCCACCTAGAGCGAGAACCATTGTCGATTTTCTAGATACGCTAATTTCTGAAAATCAACCATCATTCTCACAATAAAAATGCCAGTCAGTTTGAGCTGACTGGCATTTCAATTATCTTCCAAAGGCTTTATTAGCTATTGATAGCCCGCCCTACTCCCACTCGATGGTAGCCGGTGGCTTAGACGATACATCGTACGTCACGCGTGAGATGTGTTCGATCTCGTTGATGATACGACCAGATACCGTTTCCAACAATTCGTATGGAAGGTGAGCCCAACGCGCTGTCATAAAGTCGATGGTTTCAACCGCACGAAGCGCAACCACGTATTCATAACGACGACCGTCGCCCACTACACCAACCGATTTCACTGGCAAGAAGACGGCAAACGCTTGGCTTGTTTTATCGTACCAACCAGAACGACGAAGTTCTTCAATGAAGATAGCGTCCGCACGACGTAAGATGTCTGCGTAGTCTTTTTTCACTTCACCTAAGATACGAACACCTAGACCTGGTCCTGGGAAAGGATGACGGTAAACCATGTCGTGTGGCAAACCAAGTGCAACACCTAGCTTACGTACTTCGTCTTTAAACAATTCACGTAGCGGTTCAACCAGTTGCATCTTCATGTCTTCTGGCAAGCCGCCCACGTTGTGGTGAGACTTGATAACATGTGCTTTACCGGTTTTAGACGCTGCTGATTCGATGACGTCTGGGTAGATTGTGCCTTGCGCAAGAAACTCAATGTCATTCAGTTTTGACGACTCTTCATCGAAAATTTCAATAAAGGTGTTACCAATGATTTTGCGTTTTTTCTCTGGATCATTTTCACCAGCAAGCTTACCAAGGAACAAATCTTCAGCATCAACACGGATGACTTTTACGCCCATGTTGTCAGCGAACATCTTCATTACTTGATCGCCTTCGTTCAAACGAAGCAAGCCGTTATCTACGAATACACACGTCAATTGATCGCCGATCGCTTTATGCAATAGCGCCGCCACAACAGAAGAGTCCACACCGCCAGATAGTGCTAGTAGAACTTGTTTGTCGCCCACTTGCTCGCGCATTCTTTCGATCGCGTCTGTCGCAATGTTGGCAGGTGTCCACAAGGTGTCACAGCCACAAATATCAACGATGAAACGAGAAAGGATTTTGCCACCCTGTAGGGTGTGAGTGACTTCTGGGTGGAATTGCACACCGTAGAATTTTTTCGCTTCGTTGGCCATGGCTGCGATTGGGCAGCTGTCCGTTGATGCCATCAAAACGAAATCTTGTGGCATTTCTACCACTTTGTCGCCGTGGCTCATCCAAACGTCCAACATAGCAACGCCATTGTTTGCTTCGTGGTCTTGAATGCCTTCGAACAATGCTGGGCCGTCGTGTTTGCGGATTTGAGCGTAACCGAATTCGCGGATTTCAGAACCTTGAACTTTACCGCCCAATTGCTCGGCCATGGTTTGCATGCCGTAACAAATACCAAAAACCGGCACACCCAATGTGAATACCGCTTCAGGAGCGCGTGGCGAACCAGGCTCAGGCACGGACTCAGGGCCACCCGCTAGGATGATACCTTTAGGATCGAAATCGATAACGTCTTGATTGTCCATATCAAAAGCACGGACTTCACAGAAAACACCGATTTCACGCACGCGGCGCGCAATCAATTGCGTGTACTGTGAACCAAAATCAAGAATAAGTATTTTATGAGCGTGGATATCTTGCGACATTGTTAGCCTGTCCTTTCACTCTAATTCAATAAGACTTTCTCTTTTGACACTAGAGTAATGAATAATAGTAAGAGCAATCAAATAAAGATGGGGCGTGTAATACGCCCCATCTCGCTTACAATTTATCCGCGATTAACCCGCGTGATAATTTGGCGCTTCTTTGGTGATGGTCACGTCGTGGACGTGGCTTTCACGCATGCCGGCACCGGTAATTTTTGAGAATTGCGTTTTCGTACGCATAGTCTCAATATCGGCAGAACCTGTGTAACCCATAGAAGAACGTACGCCGCCCATCAACTGATGAATCACTGACGCCATTGGTCCTTTGGAAGCCACACGGCCTTCAATGCCTTCTGGAACCAACTTCTCAACACTGCTTGAGTCTTGGAAGTAACGGTCGCTCGAACCTTGAGTTTGAGACATCGCGCCTAGCGAGCCCATACCACGGTACGCTTTATAAGAACGACCTTGGAACAAGACAACTTCGCCTGGTGCTTCATCCGTACCAGCCAACAAGCCACCAACCATGATTACGCTCGCGCCTGCGGCAATCGCTTTAGCGATATCACCAGAGAAACGAACACCACCGTCGGCAATGACTGGAATGCCGCGAGGCTCCATTGCTTCTGCTACATTAGCAACCGCGCTGATTTGTGGAACACCCACACCAGCAACGATACGAGTGGTACAGATAGAACCTGGGCCGATACCTACTTTAACACCATCAGCACCGGCATCCGCTAGCGCAATGGCTGCTTCAGCAGTGGCAATGTTACCGCCGATAACTTGAATGTGCGGGAAGTTTTCTTTTACCCAACGAACGCGATCAATAACGCCTTTCGAGTGACCATGGGCAGTATCAACAACGATGACATCGACGCCAGCGTCAGACAATGCTTTAACGCGATCGCCTGTGTCTGCGCCCGTACCAACCGCTGCGCCTACGCGTAGACGACCTTCTGCATCTTTACATGCATTCGGGTAAGTAGTGGCTTTGTTGAAGTCAGTAACGGTTACCATGCCGCGCAATTCGAACTGATCGTTAACGATCAATACTTTCTCGATGCGGTTCTCATGAAGTAATTTACGGATAGAGCCAGCAGAAGCACCTTCAAGAGCTGTTACTAGACGCTCTTTCGGCGTCATAATGTCTGCGACACTTTTATCAAAATCTTTAACGAAACGAACATCACGGCTGGTTACGATACCAACTAGGTCAGTACCTTGAACAACAGGAACACTTGAGATGTTGTTTGCTGCTGTCAATGCCATCAGCTCATGAACGCTGGCTTCAGGATTGATCGTAACAAGGTCTCGAACGATGCCGCTTTCGAATTTCTTAACACGACGCACTTCTTGAGCTTGCTCTTCGATGGTCAAGTTTTTGTGGACAATGCCTATGCCCCCTTCTTGAGCCAAAGCAATCGCCATGCGGTGTTCGGTAACGGTATCCATCGCAGAAGACGTC
The DNA here is from genome assembly GCF_044542435.1 of Marinomonas sp. NPDC078689. Taxonomy (NCBI): domain Bacteria; kingdom Pseudomonadati; phylum Pseudomonadota; class Gammaproteobacteria; order Oceanospirillales; family Oceanospirillaceae; genus Marinomonas; species Marinomonas sp. NPDC078689. The sequence goes on from NZ_JBITUJ010000014.1 coordinate 18,403, forward strand.
AGCGGAATGTTTAGCTCGATGTCTTTTGTGATTTTCGTTTTGAGGCTAACATCCTTAGGAAGAACTTCGGAATAGCCGGGGATGAGCAATACGTCATCAAACGTTAAAGCTTCTTGCACGATTCGTAACATAATGGGGAGTTTCCAATGCCAACAAGGGGAGTTAAGATGGCAAGTAATTCTACTCCAATAGTCGCATTCGGTAAATCAAAACCACGAGAGATTGATGAAAAAATTTACAACAAGCCCAGCATCAGAAACCGCATTTACCGTCTCGCAACTAAACCGACAAATTCAACAACTTCTCGAAGCCAGCTTACCTTGGATATTAGTCGAAGGTGAAATCTCCAATTTAGCCAAACCTGGCTCTGGTCATTGGTACTTTTCGCTCAAAGACGACCGCGCACAAATTCGTTGCGCCATGTTCAAAGGCAAAAACAGCGCGGTACGCTTTCAGCCCAAAGATGGCGATAAAGTGCGCTTACGCGCCCGCGTCACCTTTTATGGCCCACGCGGCGATTGCCAACTCAGCGTAGAAGGCATGGAATCCGCCGGAGAAGGCGCACTGCAACAAGCGTTTGAACGATTAAAGAACTCACTGCAAGCTGAAGGCCTGTTTGCAACAGAACACAAAAAGCCACTGCCAACACAACCAGAACGCGTGGCGATCATTACCTCATCGGTTGGCGCGGCGGTGCGCGACATGATCATCGCCTTTCGTCGTCGCTTCCCGCTGACAGAATTAACCATTCTACCGTCATTAGTTCAAGGCAAGGATGCGGCGAAAAACATTCTCAAACAATTAACCCGTGCCGATGAAAGCGGTTACTTCGATGCCATCGTTATTGGCCGTGGTGGCGGCTCGTTAGAAGACTTGTGGAGTTTTAACGACGAAACCCTAGCCCGCGCCATTTTTCACGCCAGTACGCCGATTGTCTCGGCGGTGGGCCATGAAACCGACTTCACTATCTCCGACTTTGTCGCCGATGTTCGTGCGGCCACACCAACCGCTGCGGCGGAGTTGTTAAGTCCCGATAAAGCACAACTGATTCGTCAAATTGCCCAGCAAGAAAGCCAACTGACCCGACGCATGTCGCGCATTTTAGAGCAAAGCCAGCAGCAATTAGACTTCATGATCAAACGCATTCGCCATCCAAAGGAGCGCATTGATCAACAACAAAACCAGCTAGATCAACTCAAGCGCCGCTTGCAACAGAGCCTTGAACGCACAATCCAAGAACACAAAGTCAAAACACAAAACCTGGAACACAGGCTGCAAAAAAACACACCCGCGCGACGCATAGAGCAAAACCAAGAGAAACTGCGTGATATCGACGCTCGATTAGCATTGGCATTAAACAACACGCTAACCAGCAAACAAACCAGCTTTGCTCGCCTCATCGACAAGCTTAACCTCGTCAGTCCTTTGAATACCTTGTCGCGTGGCTACGCTATTGCCTCTAAAGACAAACAAGTAATTCGTTCGGTCAACGAGATAGAAAAAGGCGACTCTATTAAGGTTCGAGTGCAAGACGGCGAAATCAACTGTACCGTGGCGGCGACGAAAGCCATCGGCTAGTGTGGCTTCTCTGTTTAGGCGCTGATCTAGGCACTTATTTAGGCGTCTTAAAAGAACCAACAGATACGCTCCACGCGCAGGCGCGAATAGTCGCTTTACCTGTTGGTTTCTTTAAATTATGAGCCAGAAGCCCTCACAGCCCATACCGTTCTATTTTCTTGATCAAGCCTTGCCGCGATAGGCCGAGTTGTTTTGCGGCTTGGGTGCGGTTTTCTTGGGTTGTGGCGAGGGCTTTTTGAATCAATCGTATTTCCAGCGCTCGGACTTGTTCATCTAAGGTGGCGTCACTGTCCGGCGTTGTCCCTATAGCTGGGGCAGCATATGCGCCAGTCGATGGATACAGCAAATGAATGTCTTCCATGGTGATGTGGCCTGCAGGACAGATCGAGGCAACGCTTTCTAGGGCGTTTTTCAATTCTCTCACATTGCCAGGCCATGCTTGCTCTCGAAACCATTGCACGGCCTCATTGCTTAATAGCAAAGTCTTTTCTTGTTTGGCTCTTAGGTTCGTTAGGAAAGCTTGCAACAAGACAGGCACATCTTCTAAACGCTCAGCTAGCGATTGGGTTTCGATGTTGACGCCTTTAATTCGGTAGTACAAGTCTTCACGGAAGCGCCCTTCTCGCACTTTCTCTACCAGATCGGCATTGGTTGCCGAGATGACGCGCACATCGATGTGCTTTTGTTCACGGCCGCCAACGGGGAAGAAGGTGCCTTCTTGCAAGACTCGCAGCATTTTGACTTGCATGGTAAGTGGCATTTCTCCGATTTCATCCAGAAAAAGCGTGCCGCCATCGGCGAGGCTTAATAACCCTTCTTTGTCTTTTTCGGCTCCCGTAAACGCGCCTTTCACATAACCAAACAACTCACTTTCAAGCAGTTCGTCGGGAATCGCGCCACAATGAACAGAAATAAACGGTTGTCGAGCACGATGACTCAAATCATGCAGAGTTCGAGAAATCACTTCTTTCCCTGTTCCCGACGGCCCAGTGACTAACACTCGAACGTCCGTTGGGGCGATGCGCTCTATCAAGGCACGGATTTTTTGCGCACTCGATGAGTGGCCAATATAGGCAGCAGCCCCTTGGGCCGATTGACCCGCTTGCTTTAACTGATTGAGCTCCCGCTCTAAGGTGGTTTTGGTAATGGCGCGACGCACCACCACCGCGAGCATTTCTGGATCAATGGGTTTGGCAATAAAGTCCCATGCGCCTAAGGATACGGCTTTTAAGGCCAAATCCCGATCCGCATGACCGGTAATGATAATCACTGGACGCCCATCAAATTCCGCCATGGATTCCAGGGTAATCAGCGGGTCAAAGTGTGGTGGCATCGACAAATCAAGCAACACCAAATCCGCATCAAACCCCACCATCGCCTGACGCGCTTCTTCTAGGCTACCTGCGGTTCTTACTTGATAATCTTGGCCCGCTAGCCAGCGGCTCGCTAACTCACGAAAGGCGGGTTCGTCGTCGACTAATAGAATTTTATTTTGCGTCATTTAATGGCCTATCACTGGCGCGGTGCCAGATACTGTTGCGTCGTCAGAAGTCGACTGAGGTAAAGGGAAAGAGAGCTCAAAGGTCACTGGCCAACCGGCGTCACTGCGGTGAAAAATCCGCCCTTGATGGGCATCTAATATACGTCGAACAATAGCAAGACCAAGGCCGCTACCACCCGCTCGTTTCGTCACAAAAGGCTGAAACAAAACCTCACCGGTTAATGCTTCGTCTATTTTAGGGCCATTATTATGCACCTGAATCACCACTGCATCGGTACTGACTCGCGCCTGAATAGCCAATTTTCCATCCGCTTGATTACGTAAAAATGCCACCGCATTATCAATCAGGTTAATAAACACCTGCTGCACTCTTTGATAATCTGCTGGCAGCTCAATGGCGTCGTCTATGTCCAACTGGCACTCGATCTCGCCAAGGTGTGATTGCGCCACAATACTCGCCACCAGCGCATGCAAAGGCACCTTGGTTTTGTGCAGAGCCAATCCGCCTGAATACACCAACATATCGCTCACCAAGCGATCCGCTCGCTTGAGCTGGGTTTGAATGTGCTGACGTGTTTCAACAGGAGCATCGTAAGCCGCCATCGAAATGATATTCAATGGGTTACGTAACTCATGAGCGACTGCCGCCGACAAACTGCCCAATTCAACCAGGTGCTGTTCGTCTAAGCGTTTGCGCTCAGCGACGGCAAGCGCCAATGAACGTTCTAACAAACCACAACTGGTGGAAAACAAGGAGCCGAATACTTCAGCGGTTAGGCGCATTCCCGGGCTGGCATCGTTCCAGCCAACCAAAACAGAATGCCAACCTTGATCAGTACGGTTCACAATAAGTGCCAAGGCACGCTCTTCTTTCAAGTTGTCTTTATGATGATTTTGCACATCTATGCGTATGTTTTGTCGTATCTGTGAAGAGAGTAGGTGTTCACCAACAGAAATCAAACTGGCCCAGTCATGGGCTTCTTTTAACTGTGTCGACCAAGTATCTAATACCTGTTCGTTTAATACTGCTCCGGGGTAAATAAGGCGCGAAATAAGCCGATTAAGCGGTTGGTAGATTAACGCTGACACCACCAAGGTAAGCAGCGAATAGAGCCATAACTGCCAACTGGGCACGTTCGCCAATGCCTGCAACCCCACCCGCCCTGAAACCACACTGATCACAGAAATCAAACACAAGATCACCAGCATCATCGCCAACCAAAGCAGAGCGCGATTGGCGAACGCATTCACCGACAAAATCTGATAGCGCACGACGGCGTACACCAACAACAGAAGATAAGTGGGCAATAACAGCATCGGATAAGGAAACCAGCTGATACCAAAGGAAGGAAATACAAAACTGGTGGCCAGTAATAACCCCCATGCACCGACGCCAAACATGGCCAAAATAGAGCGTTTTTTGTTGCCCGTATGACGATACCAACCAAACAACAATACCCCATGGGCGAGCATGCCGATCAAGATGGTGTACACCAGATTAAACGCACCCGCATTGGTAAACACAAAGAAAGAACGCGTATCGAATGTTTGGCTCGCCGCACCAGCATCCACCCACCAGCTCTGGAGTACCACCGCGATACTGGTTAAATAGAACCAAGGCAGGTTTTTAGCCAAGCGCCTCAGCCAGACGTCTTTTGCCGAGCCAGAGTAGACAAACCGGATTGCAAAATGGAGGAAAAAAGTCGGCATTAAAGGGTTCGCCAAAATGATGTGGACACCCACTTGCTCATACCCCTGAAAAAGCGCCACATGACCAAAACACCAGATCGCCATCATGATGGCAAAACCAGCCAATGCCTGTAGCTCGCCTTGATTTTGCGCACGCCAAAGCAACCATGCCGCCACCAGTAAGCCACATACGCTGGAAATCAGCATAGACACTTCGAACATCAGAGAAATCGTCAAACTGTAAACCTCGTTGACACTAAAAGAATGGTGTAATCGTAAACCTTGTTTACAGGCAATTCAAAATGAAATTTTTATTACTTATAAATCAATAAGATACGAAATATGGAAAGCTGGCCTCTGTCTTGCTTAGCAATAGATAAATTGATCCACATCAATATCACTGCAATTAACAAGGTACTTACCATGAATACTGCCTCTTTTATGACTGAAATCATCACGCTGGCGAGCATTTTTTGCCTAGCCATTTCTCCTCTTGCCGTTAAACAGCTGTTTCTAAAGAAGTCTTGATTTAGAGCGCTCTTAGGCTAGGAGTAGAGCGGCGTGTGTTGCCCTACTCCATCTCGTCTTTTGTTTTACTTAGGTATCACTATGGAACATTTTGACTCAGCGATGCTATCGCGTATTCAATTCGCTTTTACCGTCAGCTTTCATATTATTTTCCCAACCATCACGATTGGTTTAGCAACCTTGATTGCCCTTTGGGAAGCGCTCTGGCTGAAAACAGATGACCCACGTTATTTGCAGCTGGCTAAATTTTGGATCAAACCCTTTGCTATTACCTTTGGTATGGGTGTGGTCGGTGGCATCGTCATGTCTTACGAGTTTGGTACTAACTTTTCCAAATTCTCTGAAATCGCGGGCCCCGTACTTGGGCCATTACTGGCATACGAAGTACTGACAGCCTTCTTTCTTGAAGCTGGCTTCTTGGGTGTCATGTTGTTTGGTTGGCAACGAGTCGGTCGAAAAGTCCATTTTATTTCAACACTGGTTGTGGCGATTGGCACTTGGATTTCATCGACTTGGATCATGGCGGCTAACTCATGGATGCAAACGCCGCAGGGCTATAAAATTATCGATGGCGTTTTCCATGTAGAAAGTTGGATGCAGGTGATCTTTAACCCCTCTTTCCCTATTCGATTGACACACATGTTACTGGCTTCGCTGATCTCGGCGTCGTTATTGGTCGCTGGTGTTAGCGCGTTCTACTTATTAAAAAAACGTCATGTGAACTTCTCTAAAAAAGGGCTTTCCATGACCATGTGGCTGTTGTTGGTGCTGACTATTTTACAAGTCAAAGTCGGCGATGAATCTGGCCTAGAAGTAAAAGAGCATCAACCAGCGAAATTAGCGGCGATGGAAGGTATCTGGGAAGCGCAAGAAAGCGAAGTGCCACTACTGCTATTCGCAATGCCAAACATGCAAACCGAAGAAAACGATTACCAACTGGGTATTCCGAATCTTGGCAGCCTAATACTGACTCACACACTGGACGGCTCGGTTACCGGTTTAAAAGCCTTTCCAAAAGAAGACCGTCCTTATGTGCCCTTGGTATTTTGGTCGTTCCGCGTGATGGTTGGTCTTGGTATGGGGATGGTCGCCATCGCTCTGGCCGCCTTGGTCTTACGCCGCAAAGGCAGATTGTATGAGAATAAATGGTTCTTACGTGCAGTGACTTTCTTTACACCTATGGGTGTGGTCGCAACCATTGCCGGTTGGTATGTCGCAGAAACAGGCCGTCAACCTTGGGTTATTTATAACCTGATACGAACCTCAGATGTGGTCTCACCACTGCCTGCTGAGCGCGTGCTGTTTTCGTTGACTATGTTTGTGGTGATCTACTTTCTACTGTCTCTTGTCTATCTCTACTTTATGCGCAAATTGATTCGTAAAGGACCGCCTAAAATGGCGACCCTAGAAAAACACCTTATTGGCATGAACGCTCCCGGCTATGCTCTGGCATGGGTGAAAAACTTGAAACATGAAGATCACGAAGGAGAGAAGTAATGGATTTACCTTTATTTTATTTCTTAGTACTGGGATTCTGCATTTTCATGTACGTCTGTCTTGATGGCTTTGATCTGGGCATCGGCATCTTATACCCCTGGTTTGATAAACCAGGGGAGCGCGATCACTTAATGCTGTCTATTTCACACGTTTGGGATGGCAATGAAACTTGGCTCGTCATGGGTGGCGCCCTGCTCTATGGCATTTTCCCTGCGGCGTATGCGGGCTTATTGTCTATTTTGTACATTCCCTTAATGCTGATGCTGTTTTCTTTGATATTCCGCGGTGTGGCCTTTGAATATCGCTTTAAATCTGATCGCTCGCGTCCGTATTGGGATTTTGCGTTCAGCGCAGGTTCCGCGGTGGCGGCGTTCTGCCAAGGCTTGGTGTTGGGAACCATAGTTCAAGGGATTCCAGAAGGCAGTGAAGCTATGTCTAGTCTGCACTGGATCACGCCTTTCACCATTTTTACAGGCTTTGCTGTGATGGCTGGGTATGCCATGTTAGCGGCGTGTTACCTCTATATGAAATCACGTGGCGTGATCCAAGCTCACGCCGCCAAATTGGCTAAAGTCTTGTTGGTCATGGTGATGATTGCCATGGCCGTAGTCAGCATTTGGACGGTATTCACTCAACCAGACATCAAGGAGCGTTGGTTCTCAGGTAGTCACTTCTTATACCTAGCGCCACTGCCTATCTTGTGTTTGATCGCCGCCGTTGTGTCTTGGAAAGATTTGCACAGCCATCGCCATGAAGCGCGCCCATTTTGGTGTGGCATTCTGCTTTTCTTATTAGGACTAGCAGGCTTGGTAGTCAGCGTATTCCCTTACTTGATTCCACATCAATTAACCTTATGGCAAGCCGCATCGCCTACCACCAGCCTTGAGTTCTTATTGCCTGGCGTGTGTATTTTTATCCCTGTGATATGCATCTACACCTTATGGGGATACCGTGTCTTTTCGGGGAAAGTCGAAGACTATCAGGAGGGTTACTAAGATGTGGAAAACACTCAAAGCAAAAGCCGATAACCTCAAACCATGGCAATGGTTCTGCTTGCTCTACTTAGGGGGATTTGTTGGTGTTTTACTGATCTCACAAGTTATGAACTTGGCGGTGTTATTGTTTATTTAAAGCCGTCAAAAACATAACTATAAAGCGGCTTTCGAGCCGCTTTTTTAACGCCTATTTTTCACCACATAGGGGCTGCTTTCTTGTATAAATAGTCAATACGGTTTAGCTTTCTTACTACAAAGCCCTTTTTTCTGCGGCTTTTTTATTGGAGGCACTCATGTCTGCAAAATTTTCTATTGAACTAGAGTCATTTCACAAAATCTCCGCCATACCCAACGCATGGACTCGTCCACAATTCCTCGCTCTCATGACATTAATGGAGTTAGAGGATGGCCTAGAAGAGTTAACCGATGCCGAGCTGAAAGACATGTGTCTCATGTCTTTAAATGATTTAGCCCCAGCTGACGCCGCCAATGTCGTGTTAACGTCGCTTTTCTCTGACGATGTGACCCCAGGTAAAATCGATCAATTGAGCCATGAAATGGCCGATGACAGGTTGTGGGAAGAATACTCAGATTGCCAATTTCATGAACGCTTTTTTAATGCCTATGGCTTATTACGCGAAGCCTTTAACGGCATCTTTGCGCAACCGACTGGCGTCGACTTTAGCATCACCCTTCATGCTAAAAATGCCTCTGATCTTGAGCTCCTTGATACCGACTTATCCGCTAATTTAGTTCGTTTGTTGTCCTGTGGCCTAGGCGATAACGGCTTAATGCACCGCCTCTATGAAGAACAACTCAATGGCGATGACTTCCCGCAAGCCTCTGGGATTTTGTGGCAAATCGAAACACTTGCTAGCGAGAAGCATGAGCGTAAATTTAAGATGATCAGCTCTTCTTTTTGGTTTGGTGTTTTGGAAAATTACGACTCATTTGACGCAATACTCACACCACAAAGTTAATCGCCTGTTTGTGAGCAAGGCTATCTAGTCGCGTGAAGGCACCTTGATCATACGCGTCATAGCCATTGCTCGCGTTTTTCTAACACGCCATGTCGCGTTAATATGGTGCTGTTAGATCCCCCCAATAATAAGACTAGGATTGCTTACAATGAAATTAGAATCACTTGCTCTTCATCATGGTTACACCTCTGAAGAAACCACCAAAGCCGCTGCGGTTCCCATTTATCAAACCACGTCCTATACCTTTGACGACACACAGCATGGCGCGGACCTATTTGACTTAAAAGTACCTGGCAATATTTACACCCGCATCATGAACCCAACCACCGACGTGCTAGAGCAACGCGTCGCTGCGATGGAAGGTGGCATTGCAGGTCTAGCGGTGGCGTCTGGAATGTCGGCGATTACCTACGCGATTGAGTGTATTTGTGATGTTGGCTCTAACATTATTAGCACCAGCCAACTGTATGGCGGTACTTACAATCTATTTGCCCACAGTTTTCCGCGCCGCGGAATCGAAGCGCGTATGGTGTCTGCCGATGACTTTGCCGGTTTTGAAGCCGCCATCGATGACAACACCAAAGCGATCTTTTGTGAGTCCATTGGCAACCCAGCGGGCAATATTGTCGATATCGAAGCACTGGCGGCCATTGCCAACAAACACGGTATTCCTCTGATTGTGGATAACACAGTGGCAACCCCATTTTTGTGCCGTCCATTCGAGCTAGGCGCGCACATTGTGGTGCATTCCTTAACAAAATACATTGCGGGTCACGGCACCACCGTCGGCGGCATGATTGTCGATTCTGGTAAATTTGACTGGGTCGCCAACAAAGAACGCTTCCCAATGATGAACGAGCCAGACCCTTCCTACCATAACGTGGTGTACACCGAAGCATTAGGCGCGGCGGCGTACATAGGTCGTTGTCGCGTAGTGCCACTGCGCAACACTGGCGCGGCGTTGTCGCCACACAGTGCATTCTTAATCATGCAAGGGCTTGAAACATTGGGCTTACGCATGGAGCGTCATTGTTCTAATGCGGAAAAATTAGCCGCCTACCTACAGAGTCACGAGAAAGTAAACTGGGTCAATTACGCGGCGCTTCCAGACAGCCCATACCATGCCCTCAGTCAGCGTATCACCAGTGGTAAAGCCTCTGGCGTGTTGAGTTTTGGCGTGAAAGGTGGCTTGGTTGCTGGCACGCAATTTATCGATGCGTTAAAAATGGTATTACGACTGGTAAACATTGGCGATGCGAAATCCCTTGCTTGCCACCCAGCGACCACGACGCACCGTCAATTGAATGAAGAAGAGCTCACCAAAGCGGGAGTCAGCACCGACTTAATCCGTATTTCTGTCGGCATTGAGAACATTGAAGACATTATTGCCGATATTAGCCAAGCGTTAGACGCGGTAAATGGTTAATTTATTTCCGTTATAGTGGAAAAATATAGATAAACAAAACAAAGGGTTATTGAAGAGTAACCCTTTCTATTTTGGCGACCTTCGCTGTATCTTTCATTCTTTGTACATCTGTACATTGGCGCTTGTTAGTAAACAACGTAAGCTAACAAACCCAACCACCTTTGCTTCAAGGAATTTGAAATGACCCGTAGGGATATGTTGATCGCACTCGCTATTATTATTGCATGGGGCCTTAACTTCGTTGTCATTGCTTGGGGGTTAGACGACCTTCCCCCGATGATGTTGGGTGGTTTACGGTTCTTAATGGTGGCAGTGATTGGCTCGCTCTTTTTCAAGCGTCCAAAAACGCCACTTAAATGGTGGTTTTTATACGCCCTTCCTCTCAGCTTTGGCCAGTTTGCCTTTTTGTTTAGCGCGATGAAATTCGGAATGCCAGCAGGGTTAGCGTCTCTTGTTTTGCAGTCTCAGGCGATTTTCACACTGCTCTTTGCGGTTGTTTTCTTAAAAGAAAGCGTTCGCCCTTATCAGGTCATTGCTATTGCCATTGCCGCCGGCGGCCTGGCTACCATCGCCCTTGAAAATGACAACACCAGCATGACCTTGATTGGTTTTGGCTTAACCTTAGTGGCTGCCACCTGTTGGGCATTAGGCAATATCAGCACCAAGGTGATTAGTAAAAAAGGCTATCACGCTAACGTCAACTTGGTCATTTGGAGCTGCTGGATTCCACCGCTGCCTTTCTTCGTTTGCTCGTGGTTTATTGATGGCTCCGATGTCATGGTACAAAGCCTACAAAACATCAATTGGGGCACCATGGCAACTTTGGCCTATTTATCCATTTTTGCAACCGTGGCCGGTTATGGATTATGGAGCTACTTGATGTCTCTCTATCCAGCCGCGACCATTGCTCCTCTCACACTTGGCGTCCCTGTCGTTGGCCTCACCACGTCGGCTATTTTACTGTCCGAATACATCAGTCCACTGCAATGGATTGGCATCTTGTTCGTTCTGTTAGGGCTAATACTCAACACGCTAGGTGGGCGCTTACTGGCTCGTAGAACCAGTAAGCAAACGCTGGTTTAACGCTCTTTTTTAGATCCGTCTTTTTCTTGCTGCTGGGCGTCTAGTGTATCCGCTAGGCGCGCGACTTGCTTTTGCAGCTCACTGATTTGAGTCACCAAGGCTTGGTGGTTGTTTTCTTGTGCGTCGTGTTCTTTTTCAGCGGTTTCTCGCGTCATCACATCAAGCACCACACCCACCATCATATTCAAGAAGACAAACGCGGTTAGGAAGATAAAGACCACATAAAAAATCCAGCTTAATGGGTACACTTCCATTGTTTCGTACATGACGTCGGTCCAATCTTCAAAGGTAGCGACACGAAACAAGGTCAACATAGAAATGGCGATATCTCCCCATAACTTGTCGTTAATATGCTCGAAAAAGATCGAACCTACCGCTGCAAAGATATAGAAGATAATAAACATCAGCAGGGCAATGTAGCCCATTTTAGGGATGGCTTTGATCAGCGCATTAATCAAAAAGCGCAAATCAGGAATAATAGAAACAAGACGTAAGACGCGGAATACTCTCAACAATCGCGCCACCAGCACCATGTCCGTATCTGACATGGGTACTAAGCTGCCAATCACAATGATCGTATCAAACACATTCCAAGGGTCTTTAAAGAAGCGCCACCTGTCATCGCACGCTAAAAAACGTAAGCTCACTTCAACCAAAAAGAAGACGGTAATGAAGGTATCTAGATAATTAATCGCCAGTTCGACACCAGAGGGTAACGAGTAGGTTTTAGCCCCTACCGTCAGCGCCGCAATAATAATGATGCTGATAATAAAACCCTGGAACCAAACGCTTCTTTCAACTCGCTTTACCAGCGCGAAGGCATTGCCTGAACGACTCATTTCCATTAATTTCTCTACCTAAATAAACTCACAAGAACCCGACATGAAAGACCTTCAAGTCGTTGCTAAGTTCAGCATACCAGAAGAAAATAATCGTTTTTATGGCATCGCATCAGAAAAAGGATTAAGTCCGTTTAACGCGGACCACTTTCATGATTTCCACAGGAATTCCGGCGACCATTTCTTGAGTGGGGTAATAGGTTAGATTAACGCGTGCACCACGTAATGTTCGGTATTTGCCTTGGCGTTTGAAACGAAAAGGGACATCGTAGCCTTCAATCATTAAGGTGTGCTGAATCCAGTCGTCCTGTGCACGCTGAACATGAGATTTGACTTTGAGCACATCCGATTGAATAAGCTCATCGTTTTTCTTTAGTAACGCTTTTGGGTCAGACTGCATAGCTCGCTCTCTATTCTGAAGGATGAGAGAGATTGATTATGACACAAAATCCTATGCAGCTGAAAATATTGATTGTTTTTTGTTCGATTTTAGACGTCTTGTTTCTCTTCTAGTTTGTCCATTAACTTACTCATGCCACGAGCGGCTTTTTCATCAATAAAGCGAATTACCGGCTTTTGCAAAATCAAACTATTTGGGTAAGTAACGACATCTCCTGACAACCTTTTAATAATCACATGGAAGCTAGATATATCGATTATTTGACCTAAAATTTCGTCGTCTTTATCCACAACCTTCACCCAATCGCCAACGTGATAGGGAAAACCAAAGAAGATAATCAAACTCGCAGTGATGTTACTTAGGATCGACCATTGGGCAAATAAAGCGATGCCCACAACCGCAAACACAGAAGAAAAGAACACTTCCAGCTGCCCGTAACCTACGCCCATAATCAAACACGTCAGCAGTACACCAATGGCAATCAAGCCTAGCTGAAGCATTTTAATCACATAGCTCACTCGCACATCTGCAACGGCTTTCTTTCTGCCAAATAACACAATGCTATTGCTTATAATGCGGCTAATAATGATAAAGCCGATGACCAGTAATATGACTAACCCAATTTGTAAAATCATTGTCTTCTCTTAATATCTCTTATCATTTCAACAGCACCTTGTTTTTTATAAGGCGTAAAATAAAACACAGGGCACAATCGCTAAACTCATTAAATTACCAATCAACACCATCGAAGCCACTTTATGAGGTTCCTGCTGGTAGATTTCTGCCACCATGTAGTTCAATACCGCTGGCGGCAAACAAGCGAAGACCAGTAAGTAAGCAAAATCCTCAGCCGAGAGCCCTACTGTTAGCTGCCAGATAAAGGCCATAATAACCCCACTCAAAGGACATAAAAAGCCACTAATAACACCTAATTTCCAATGACTTAGATCCACCTCCGTCATCCGCACCCCTAGCGCAAATAACATCAAAGGAATGGAGATTTGACCCAACATATCAACAGAGACGCCAACGGCGGGGGCCAATGTCCAGCCTTGCAAGCTCCATATTAGTCCCAAAATTGTCGCGATGATCATCGGCATTTTTAAGATATTCATAATCTTAGTTTTTGGGTCTAATAAATACATGCCAACGGTAAAATGCAGTAAGTTCTCAGTGAGAAACAAGACCACGGCAATGGGCAAGGCTTTTTCACCAAACGCCAACACCAAAAGTGGAATGCCAAGATTACCGCTGTTATTAAACATCATAGGCGGTACTAATGTTTTAGCCGACACCCCTAACCATCGGCATAACGGCCATACTAATAGTCCAGAACCTAACACCACGCATGCAGCCGCAATAATAAGCCCTTGATATTGAGCAATATGAAACTCTTTTGCCGCCATTACCGAGAAAATCAAAGCCGGAATAAAAACGCTCATATTTAATCGATTCGCTACTGTCATATCAGTTGGACGAACACGAGCGTATACAAAACCGACAAGCACAATACTTACCAGTGGAAAAACAGTATTCAGGATTTGGAGAAATACTTCTGACGTGTCCATATGCCAACTCAAAATGTAGGAGGCTTCTAGCTTACCTTTGTTATCAAAAAACACCAGCGTACGGAGTAAGAATCAAAAGACAAAATGAGATTAAGGTTTTTCTACTAACATCGATGGAATGAGAATAAAGCGCTGGAGAATAGGCTGCCCTTGCAGCAGTTTAATACCAATTTCTACGGCTTTGTTGGCCATAATAATAGGACGCTGAATCGCCGTTGCAATCCAAATATTATCCTGCTGGATAGCATCAATCGCAAATTGGGCGCCATCCACTGAGGCTAAGAAAAACTCAGTCCGGTTTGCTTGTTTAGAAGCCTGCAACGCCCCAAGAGCCGTTGGATCATTAATTGAGAAGACGGCATCGAGGTGTGGGTATTTTTCCATTAAGTACGTCATTGCTTCCATTCCCCCTTCTGCACTCCCTGTGCCATTTAAACGATCACTTAATAGCGTAATCTTAGGGTATTTTTTCAACACAGACTTACACCCAGCCACACGTTCTAAAACAGAAGACACAGACACGCCATTTATAATGGCAAAATTACCGCGATAATGAATTTTCTTCGCAAGTCGCTCACAAGCCAACATGCCAGCCTGAACATTGTCTGTGGTGATGGTCGCATCCGCCCCTTGGGCGTTCATGTCGACAGCCACCACTTTTATACCCGCTCTTTGTGCTTTAGCGACCACCGGTGCTATTTTATGCTCATCTGCTGCCGTCAAAATAATCAGATCAACCCCTTTGTCGATGAAGCTATTAACCTGTTGAATTTGACGGTTTATGTCATAAGCATCGGAATGTATATACATTTTGACAGAGTGATGGGTCAGTCGCTCTGCGGCGGCCGTAGTCGCATCAATCAATTTAACAAAATACGGATTACCAAGATCTGAAACGCTAATGCCAATCGACCTTAATTGTGTCGTAGCAGGAGCAATCGACGGCGTAGCATGCGCCAGCAGACTAAGGAGGAGAATACTTGCAAAAACAATAGGCAAACATAGGGTCGTCATCATTTTTCGCATCGATACAGAGCACATGTTTACCACTGGCTTTTGCATGTATCACCTTTTCTATTGTCGTTAAGCGCCCCCATTGTTGGACGCGCTTAAGGTTGTTCTTCATGACACCGCTTGAGTGTCACTCTCTACTTCCATTGCCCCTGTCATAATAGCCACTGCATCTGACATCGAATGGGAAAGAGGTGTAATCACTGCCGCTCGTTTACCAAGCCTGTGTATATGAATGCGGTCAGCCACCTCAAATACGTGCGGCATGTTATGACTGATTAGGATAATCGGTAAACCACGAGACCGCACCTCTTTGATCAAGTTCAGCACTCGGCGCGACTCTTTTACTCCCAGTGCCGCTGTCGGTTCATCCATAATCACCACTTTACTGCCAAATAAAGCAGAGCGAGCCACCGCGACGCCCTGGCGTTGACCGCCAGATAGGGATTCCACGGCTTGGCTAATATTTTGAATCGTCATCAGCCCTAACTCTTCCATTTTGGCTTGAGCACGCTCTTCCATGGTTTTTTTATCTAGCATCCGAAAAACAGACCCTAAAATACCCGGTTTACGAATCTCACGCCCCAAGAATAAATTATCGGCAATGTTCAATGCTGGAGAGACGGCAAGATTCTGATAAACCGTTTCTATGCCTAACGAACGAGCTTCCATCGGTGACGAAAAATGCACAGGGTTACCATCTAGAAATATCTCGCCTTCATCAGGCGATAACGCACCGGATAAGGCTTTAATCAAGGAAGATTTTCCGGCACCGTTATCGCCAATAATTGCCAAAATTTCACCCGGATAGAGCTCAAAATCCGTATGGTCAATCGCCGTAACACTACCGTAGCGCTTTACCAGACCTTTGGTTTGAAGAACCGGCATCTGTTTAGTGATTGTCATTATGCTGTCCCCTTTCTGATCCACTGATCAACGCCTACCGCGACGATAATAAGAATACCAACGGTGAATTCTTGCCAAAGTACATCCACACCAGCCAGCGCCAAACCATTCCTGAATACACCGACCACTAAGGCGCCAACCAAGGTTCCAAAAATAGAGCCCCGACCACCAAATAAGCTACAGCCTCCAATCACCACCGCGGTAATACTGTCTAAGTTGGCGGTATAACCCGCTTGCGGACTGACTGAGCCAATGCGCCCAATCAAGACCCAAGCCCCTATAGCACACACCACACCAGCCAATACATACACAGAAAGTAACACTCTATCCGTTCGAATCCCCGCGAGCTTTGCCGCGGCCGGATCATCGCCCGTTGCATAAACATGACGTCCCCAAGCGGTCCAATTTAAGGCATACCAAATGACGCAAAATAGCAGCAGCATTAGTAAGGAGCCGTACGTTAAACGTGCGCCGAAAACATTAATAGTTTCACCCAACCACTGTAACAAAGGCGCGGTGGCATTAATGTCTTGTGAGCGAATGGTTTCGCTTTTTGAATACCACAAATTCAAGGCAAAAAAGACATTCCACGAGCCCAAGGTAGCAATAAAAGGGGGTAATTTCATGCGCGCAATCAGCAGCCCATTGATCAACCCAGTTAACGCACCAACAGCGATACCCGCCAACAGCGCCAACCAAGGGTCCAACCCATAATCAACCGCCATACGCCCCATCACCACAGAAGAGAGCACCATTATGGCCCCCACAGACAAATCAATGCCTGCGGTTAAAATAATCAAGGTTTGAGCAATACCAATCACCCCAATAATGGTCACTTGCTGCAACACTAAAGACAAATTAAAGGGGTGTAAAAAGCGGTTTCCTACAATCAAGCTAAACGCAATGATTGCCAGCACCAGAACAATGCTCGGGGCGGCTACGGGGTATTTATGTAAAAAACGTTGGAAGCGGTGGGCGAAGGTTTCATTACGCTCAAACTTAGCCACGTAGGTTTGTGCTTGATCGGCCACCTTATCATGGTCAAGTACCGCAGTAGATACTTTAGGATCAGTCGTGCTCATACATTACTCCAATCAGAAAAAAGCACCGCTAGCCATAATGGCTAACGGTAAAACTAGGCGGGTTTCGCGCCTATCTATCAGACAATGCTTAACCCCAGCACATCGCTAGGCCTGTTTTGGAGGTAACAGATTTGATCCCGCTGACTGGCTCATCGGTAATGAGTTGGACACCTGTATCGAAGAAATCCAAACCATCGGTCGCGACAGGGCGAGTGCCTGTTTTCGCGAACTGTACGATCGCTTCTATACCTTCAGACGCCATTTTAAGAGGGAATTGCATGGAGGTTGCATCTAGCGCACCCGCTTTGATGTTCTTGACACCGGGGCAGCCGCCGTCGACTGAAACAATCATCACTTGTTTCTCTAACCCGAAGGATTTCAGTGCTTCATACGCCCCTGCGGCGGCAGGTTCATTGATGGTGTATACCAGATTAATCTCTGGGTCTTTTTGCAGTAGGTTTTCCATGGCTCTGCGGCCACCTTCATCCGAGCCTTGTGTTACATCATGACCAACAATACGCGGATCTGTTTCATCACCAATGCGTGTAGGGTCTTTGATATCGATACCAAAACCTTTTAAAAACCCCTGGTCGCGAGCAACATCAACCGTCACCTGGCTGGTACTGAGGTCTAACAAGCCAATCTTCGCTTCTTTGGCTTTATCACCCAATTTGGCTTTCGCCCAAGCACCAATCATTTCGCCCGCTTTAAAATTGTCGGTTGCAAACGTCATGTCTGCGGCATTAACAGGATCAAGCTGAGTATCTAAAGCGATCACCAAGAGGCCTGCTTGTCGCGCTTTTTCAATAGTAGGAACGATCGCAGCAGGGTCGCTTGGCGTGATTAAAATGCCTTTTGCGCCAGATGCGATCAGGTTTTCTACCGCTTTTACTTGGCTCTCATTGTCGCCATCATAGCGGCCAGCAAATGTTCTAAGATCCACACCCAGTTCCGTTGCTTTCTCTTGAGCACCTTCTTTCATTTTGACGAAAAATGGGTTGGTATTGGTTTTAGTGATGAGACCTATAATAGGCGTGTCTGCCATAACGACAGAGGAAAGAGTACCAGCGGCCACAAGGCACGCTAATTTCTTATAAGAAAAGCGAGGCATGAATGTCATGTTAAACTCCAATATTGTTTTTATTATTGGCTGCAAAAGCCAGTGAACCAGGACTGCCAGATCTCTGCTTCGTTGCTTACTATGCAAAATAAAAACTAATGGAAAATTTCATACACCGAACTTTATTTGTAATATTTGTAACAATTCAACTTTCTACTTTTAACACTCCTCCTAAATCGTTGATGGTAAAGGGTTTTGAAAGAAATATATCCGTCTCATCGAGACTGTATTTTTGCATTACTTCTTCATAAGGCAAACCAGACATCAGGACCACAGGTACACTTCCTACCTGCTCCCCCTTTCTCTCGTGTTTAATATGATGCGCTAATTCAACCCCGTTCATTTGCCCTGCAAGGTTCACATCTGACAAGATAACATCAGGAGTAAACGACATTTCCAAAGCCGCTAGAACGTCTTCTGCCCGCTCAAAACACTGCACTAATAAACCCATTTTCTGGCACTGCTCGCGCAAAGTGTCTTGTACTGCTAGGTCATCTTCTAACAACCAAAGTAAGCTCTCTTTTGGTAAACTAATCTTGGCGATTGGCACTTTTTTTGTGGCGGCGACAGTCTGTGTTTCTTGTCGTTGAGCAGGCAAAAAGAGGCACACGCGAGTCCACTTCCCGTATTCAGACGTCACCTTTATTTCACCGCCGCTTTGCTTCACAAAACCATAAATCATACTTAACCCTAAACCACTGCCTTTGCCCACGGGTTTGGTGGTGAAAAATGGTTCAAAGATACGACTTAACACGGCGTCAGAAATCCCTTCCCCTGAGTCTTCTATTTTAATTCGTACAGCGGCAACCTCGCTGTCCGGTAGAGTGCAGCGCTTTGTTGAAAAAGAGAGTTGCCCACCATCTGGCATGGCTGCGGCACTGTTTAGCGCCAAATTAAGCAGTGCATTTTCTAATTGTGACGGGTCAATTAAGCTCACCTCATCGGCGCACTGTAAATCGCAACTCACATTTATATGAGCGCCCACGCTGTATTCAACTAAGTCCAGCATGCCTTCGATTAGGTCATCAATGTGCGTAGAAACAGGGAATAATTGTTGTCGGCGGCTGAAAGCCAGCAAGCGTTGCACTAGATTACTGCTTTTTTCAGAAACGGCTAATGCTCTCTCAATGTAGCGTGTTTGGTCCGCCGTTTGCGGCTGGGAATCTGCTAACATTTGCAAATTCCCCATGATTGCCGCCAATAGGTTGTTAAAGTCATGGGCCACACCGCCGGTAAGCTGCCCTAGCATCTCCATTTTCTGCGCTTGCCTTAGCTGACTTTCCACACTTTTCCGCTCTGTTAAGTCTGTATACAAGGTGACAAAACCGCCTTCTGGCATAGGTTTAGAACGGAACTCTATTATCTTTCCAGATTCAAAATGCCGCTCAAAACTCTGACTGCGGACATGACGTGCGACGTTCACCTCATCCATTTGAATCTGCTTACTTTCTATATTGAGCGTCGTATGCTCTCCCTTATTAATCCGCCGCTGAACTTCATTAATTGGCATCCCTCTACTCAGCTCATTAGGCTCAAGCGAGAAAAGCTGCTCGTAACCTGGGTTCCATGCTAACAAGGTTCCGTCCGCAGAAAACACGCTCAATCCATCGTTCATGTTGTCAAAAATAGTTTCCAATAAATGTTTCTGCTCGGACAACTCTGCGGTGACTTCCAGCCTCCGAATAGCATCACACCGAAACACTTCAAACGCCTCAGCTAACGTACCAATCTCGTCATTACGCTTAATCGGCAAACGATGTGCGTCTGTACGACCTAACGAAAGCTGCTCCATATCTCGTGTTACGGCTTGCAAATCCCGCGTCATTTTCTGGCTTTGCCAATACAGTCGAGTAAGACCAAGTAACAGGAAAACAGAGATGCCAATAATCCAATGCTGACCATTAGATACGAACGCCGACACGGATTCTCTTTGCCGGGTTACCTTTTTCTGCAAACGGCCAACAAACTGACTTACTTGCGCACTCAGCGCTTCAGATTTGGCTCGAATGGAAATCAGTAAATATCTCTTTCTCTCTTGGATCTGCGCCAAACGATGGTGAGCAGCCAGAAGATATTGCGCAATATCGGCCGCTTCTCCATGATGACTTTGCAACGCCAATTTATTAAAAATACTATCGGGCACATTGTCTGGCGACTCCAAAAGCTGCAAGAGCCAATCCAGTCCTTGCCGAGGATAAACAGAGTAACTTTTCCCTTCTTGCGGTGCGATATGCCGGATACGAAACTGCTGGGCGTAACTGTCCTCGCGAATATAAAGCTCTTCTCGTACCAAAGAGACTAATTCTTCTAGCGTCTTTTGTAAGTCATCAAGCCGTATATCTATGCTTTGTCTGAAACTGCTGTCCAGTAAACTATTCGCCACACCACGTAACGCTAAAATACGCAGATGAATACGCTTAGATTCTGTTTGCAATTGAAAGGGGCGACCTGAGCCGGCGGTATAAGGTGCCGTTGCAGCAAGCTGTGCAACGCCTTCGGCAAGCGTTAATGACGTGCTAATTTCAGGCAATGTTTTTGCTTCAAAATCCGACAGAGTCGCTTCACTGACTCGCATCGATTGCCAACCAATGGCGACCATAAAAAACGCAACCACACTGATCACTAAAATAATGATGGAGGCTTTTTGTCGAATGCTAATAAAGCGCATTTAACGTTTCCTAACAGGCCCTTGGAAGAAGTATCCAAGGCCTCGTTGGGTTTTAATAAATTCAGGCGTTTTAGGGTTACTCTCAATCTTCCTGCGCAGGCGTAAAATTAATACATCAACGGTGCGATCAAAGACATCAGACTCAATGCCGCGACTTTGATCAATAAGCTGCTCACGCGTAAATACTCGATCAGGATGATGAATCAAGGCTTCTAGCAAAGAAAACTCTCCCAGCGTTAGCACGACTTGCTCTCCTTTTTGGTGAATCAATTGGCGGGCGACAAGGTCCAAAGTCCAATGACCAAAATACAAGCATTCATGTGCTTCAGCTATGTTTTCAACACTGGGCACTTGCTGAGCAGAACGGCGTAACAGGGCATAAATACGTGCCGCTAATTCACGTAAATTAAACGGCTTCATCATATAATCATCGGCCGCCAGCTCTAAGCCCAAAATACGATCTGTTTCATCTCCTTTTCCTGTTAACATCATGATTGGAAAAGAAAAATGTTCCCTCACTTCTCTAGCAAGATGCAAACCATCCTCTTCGCGTAAGTACAAATCCATTAACAGTAAATCAACCTGGGTTTGCTGCAAATGGGACCACATTTGCTCCCCTGTTTCTGCTTCCAAAACACAATAGCCTTTTTGTGAAAGCGCATCACAAAGCAACAACCTAATGTCTTGATCATCATCTACAACGAGTAATGTTTTTTTATTTTTTTCGTTCATAACACCGCTTACTTCCCATTTTTACTCTAAGGGTTAGTCAAATTAGAGTATCCGCTGTTTGCTTTATATCATGCTAAAGTTAATCACGTATTAACAGCACAATGATTCCAAGATGAAAAGTAGACACATAGACTTAGCCTTTGCCGCCGCAGAGCGGAGCCTATCAATCTCCCAAGATGAAACGGTTCTACAGGTGCTCATCAAGCATGAAATCCCCATTAAACACGCCTGCCTTAATGGTGTGTGTGGCGTTTGCTTGACGCCGTTACTGGCTGGCGAGATTGATTACGGGCAACAGCAGCCAAGAGGCTTAAACCAAAAAGAATTAGCTCAAGGGTACTTTTTACCCTGTATTGCACGCTGCCAGTCCGACATTACAATCGCGGAGCCCAAAGTGAAGGTTCGATAACAAGCCAAAAACAAGTATTATGTGAAGAGTCATTTTACGAGCCATGTTATGTCCCCTTCACTGCCGATTTACGATTTAATTCCTGCCTTAAAAGCCCAGCTGAATGACGCTCACGAGGCCATTCTTGAAGCCGCACCCGGCGCGGGTAAAACCACTGTGGTGCCACTGGAATTAATGAACGAAGCATGGCGTCAAGGACGAAAGATCCTGATGCTAGAGCCACGACGTTTGGCCGCTAAAACCGCGGCGAAACGACTCGCGGATTCGTTACAAGAACCCTTAGGCAAACGCATCGGCTATCGTATTCGGCACGAAGGAAAAGAAAGCAACGAGACACAAGTGTTGGTCGTCACCGAAGGCGTACTGACGCGCATGCTGCAAGACGACCCTAGCTTAGACAATATCGCTCTGGTTATTTTTGATGAATTTCATGAGCGAAACCTACACTCTGATTTGGCTTTTGCACTGTGTCTGCAAGCCCGTGAACTCTACCGTGACGAGGACCCTCTAAAACTGCTCGTCATGTCCGCCACGCTAGACACCGCATTATTAGAGTCGCGCTTAGGCTGCCCGACTCTGACCAGCCACGGTCGTGGTTTTCCAATCGAGACACACTATGCGAATAAATCCTTAAAAACCGCCGAGGTAGTGGACGAAGTCGTTCGCCTTACCTACCAAGCGTATCGAGAATACCCCGGCAGTTTGTTGGTCTTTCTGCCAGGCCAGAAAGAAATCCGCCAAGCTGCGACACAATTACAACAACGTTTAGGCAATGACCCCGAGGCTAAGATTCGTCCCCTCTACGGCGAATTGAGCCTAAAAGAACAGGAAGCCGTCATCCAGCCAGCCATCGCCCCAGAACGTAAAATCGTCTTAGCCACCGCCATCGCCCAAACGAGCTTAACCATAGATGGTATTCGAATTGTGATCGACAGCGGTTTGAGCCGAGAAGCTCAGTTTGACGCCAACACCGCCACCACTCGCTTGCATACACGTCGTGCAACACAAGCCGAAACCACACAAAGAATGGGGCGGGCAGGACGAACAGAAGCCGGCGTCTGTTTACGTTGGTGGAGTGAAGAACAGCAATCTCGTTTGGCACCACAAGCTCAGCCACAAATAGAGTGTGTCGACCTGAGTACTCTGATGTTAGAAGTGGCAAAATGGGGGGCTCAAGATCGTTTAGAATTGGACTGGGTGACACCGCCGCCAGAAAGTCATTGGCAGCAATCGGTGGACTTACTGCGCTCCTTAGATGCCCTAGACGCTCACGCCTTTGAGTTGACCGATCATGGTCAAAACATGGCACAACTCGGTTTAGATCCACGGTTGGCTCAGTTACTTATTTTAGGAAAACGTTGGCAACACAGTGAATTGGCTTGCCAAGCTTGCGCTCTGTTATCCGAAGGGGACCCTTTTGCTCAGCAATCCAGCGATTTCGAGAGCCGTATTGATTGGCTTAATCAGCACCTAGCCATGTCGAGTCGTCGCCCTAGAGCGGTTTACCAGCACTCAGTGAAACAATGGCTAACACGCAGTCAAAAATTACCCCTTGAGACTTCATCCATCCGCGCGGAAGATGCCTCTGTATTGGGGCTCTTGCTGGCGGGCGCATTTACGGACCGCATCGGGAAACGCCTCGACCAACAGGCAGACAAGGTACGTTTTAAATTAGCAAATGGGCGTATAGCAACCTTAGAAAAACACGATACCAACGCGCAGTCGGACTGGCTTGTGGCATTGGATATAGGGGGGCATCAAGGACAAGATGCGGACCGTATTTTCCTTTCTCAGCCACTCGACATTAGCCTTGCTAAAAACATATTAACGCACCTTTTTATCACCCGAGATCATTTAGAATGGTCAAAACAAGAAGGCCGCTTGATCAGTGAGCAGCAAACTTGGATCGGCAAGCTGTGCATACAGCGTAAAAAGAACAAGCAGCTCGACCCTGAACAAATTCGAAATGCTATGCTCATACAGATACGCAAAGTCGGCCTGGAAGCATTGCCCTGGGATAAAGACAGTCTACAGCTTAAGGCTCGAATACAATTTGCCGCTCAGCATGATAGCCAGCATGATTGGCCTGATGTTAGTCACGAAGGACTACTCGCCAACCTTAATGAGTGGCTCGGTCCCTATCTGGCCAATATCACGATGCAATCGGCGCTGAACAAACTTAATCTCAAACAAATAATGCTCGATAGCTTACCCTGGGCATTACAAAAACGCCTAGCCGATGCTGTCCCCGAGAGACTATCGGTTGCTTCTGGTCATCAGCATTTGATTGATTATACCAACCAAACTCCCACCTTAAGTGTGAAGCTACAAGAAGTGTTTGGCATGACAAACTCACCAAAAGTATTGGGCCAAAGTCTAAAGCTGGAACTGTTATCGCCGGCGCAACGGCCCCTGGCTGTTACCCTAGATTTGCCTTTCTTTTGGCGTGAAGCCTACCCAGAAGTGAAAAAAGAAATGCGCGGGAGATACCCAAAACACCCTTGGCCTGATGACCCTATAAGTGCGCAAGCTACCGCAAAAACCAAACGAGCACTGGGTCAGTAAGCAAACTTCATTTAGTCCAATTGCGCTAACGCTTGCGCCGTAAGACGTCGGCTAAAAGCTGTGTTTTTAACATGATCGGGGCTCCATCCTACAATAAAGCGATGGAAGTCCGCCCAGGCTATGGGGAATAATGACTGCCACTCATCAATCACCGCCGTTGCCAAATCTTGCGATTCGCCTCTGGCTACGATGGCCTGACCTAACTCGGCAAAGTAATGTTCTAATAAATACGTTAACGAGGCGGTTAAGTCTTCTTCAGATAACACACTGCCGAGAAAGTAAGCGACGTCCTGCACACCAATACCAGCACCGACATATTGAAAGTCCACGGCGGCAACCTGCAGCCCATCCTCAGAGAAACAAAAGTTCGCCACCTTAGCATCGCCATGAACCAAGGTTTGGTAATGAGCTTGTAGTAAAGATTCACTTACTTGGTAAGCCTTTTCTTTCAATGGACCTTCTTCCATCGCTTGCCACTCATCTTGCCGTGTAGCTAGATGCCAATAGGTTCCGGTCGGCCATAACCTCTGTGGCCAAACGGATCGCTCAGCGTTTATCTGCTCCCTAGGATGCAAGAATTCTCCATGAAAATGCGCGAGCCAATTGAGACAAACCAAGCAGTCCTCTACCGATAAGCGCGTGTGTCGTTTCGCCAAACCTAAGCTGTCTAGATCTTCCAATAATAAGTATTGGTCGCCCGTGTCTTCATTAAAATACACACCATAGCAGTCAGCAACACGGCATTTGTCAGAACAACGAGCCGCCCAGTGTTGATACCACGCCGCTTCCACATGATAAGACTGAACCTTCCTTTGATGCGCAAAATCAGAGTGCCAGCCTCGCAAATGGGTTACTTTTTCAGGAAGACGGATTTGTTTCAGTATGACTGTTTTAGACATTTCCGCAGCCTTAACCTGGTATTTTGCTATCTCTCCATAGCCGCTCCACAAAGACTGAACCTTTCCTAAATAGTTAACTTGGCTCGCATTCAACTGTCTCTTGATGAAAATGTCTGGGATCATTGGTATGCTCTGTGCTAATAATATGCAAGTTGCTGACAGATTATTGAAAAACTGTCATTAAAGTGTACGAAAATACGCGGTGAATTACTTTCAAACAATGAAGTTAGTGATCTTCATTTAACCTAGTCTGTCTGGATAATTTTACATGGAACCCCATAACAAGCTTTCTAATAGAGAACTTTTTAATATCGGTGTAAGGCTGGTCAAATTTGCTTGGGTTGTCGAAATCTTAGCGGTTAGTATCGGTTTCCTGATTTCTATCATCGTCTCTTTTTCGGTTTATACCCAACTCGATAAAACAGACCGCACACTCAATTTTGGGGACTATAGTAGTATTTTAGTCGCCGCGCTGCCCTTTGTACTGGTTGCTGTGGTTGAAGCGGCTAAAATTCCAGTAGCAACAGCCATGATGTATGCCAAACATCGCTCTTGGCGCCTGCTATTTTTTGTCGGCCTTATTATGCTGGCCACCATAACATTTGAAACCATGTTAAATGGTTTTGAGCGTAACTTCTCTGGACTCAACATCATTATTGACGACAGAAAAAATGAAGCGCTATTACTGCAAGACAAAATCGATGTGTTAAATCGCCGCAAAGAAGAAATTAATATTATCCACCCTCAACAGGTGGATGAGAATTACCAAACGAGTATTCGCAAAGCGAATGACGCTTACTACAGCACTCTAGGTCGAGAACGAGAGCACGTTAATAGCCAGATCGCAAAGTTGGGCTCAGAGGATTCAGTAACCCAACAGTACCAAGCAGAAATAACCGCCTTGAACCAAAAAGAAAGAGAGATATACAACACCTGGGACAAAGAGCGTGAAGTCCTACAGCAACGCTTAAGAGGCCTTCTAAATAGCTATGTAAGTGGATCAGAAGAAGACAAAGCCAAGCTGCAAAAAGAACTAGACCAGCTAAAAGCGGAAATGAAGCAAAAAATGGACGACGCCAACTTCTTCACTCGTTCACAAGTAGAAAGCAAATATCGTAGATTAATTGCGGAAAAAGAGGATCGACTCTATACCGTGTCAGACCGCACCATTGGTGATGATGCACTCGCTAAGCAAACTCAGAGTGAGCAACAACTGCAAGATCAGCTGCAAGTGTTAGGTCGAGATTACCAGAAACGCATCGACCTTGGTCGAGAGCGTATGGCCTATCTTGAAGAGCAAATTCTAAGTCAAACACAGGACATAGAACAGAAACGCTCAGCCTATCAAAATAACTACGCAAGAGTCTTACAGCTGGCTGGTCAAAATCGTAACTCGACCACAGCAAGAGCCGCACAGGAAAAAGATAAACAACTGGCCCAATACGATGAAATTCAAGTAGAAGTCAAAGCCATTGATAACGATATCTATGATATTCAACAACAGCAGAGTCTGATCAAACATGACATCAACCGTTTGGTAAATTCCAATCAAATATATCGTCTAGCCGCTTATATCAGCGACAAAGAGCAAGCCATTGAAGTACCAAAATCCATGGTTGGCTTAGTCGCATTAATTTGGTTCGCTTCTCTTGCCTTTATCAGTGCAGTAACGGGTGTCTTCCTTGCTATTGCCGGTATCTACATGCAACGCATCTATGCAAAAGACGACGACTATAATGTGGTTCCGAAAAGTGAAGAGCCAACACAACCCTAGTCAAAAATAAAAATGGCCTCATTGAAGTGACCTCCAAGAGTTGGACTAACCAACTTTATGGAGGCACTTCACGCAGAAGGCCATTTTTTCCATCCTAAGCACACCAGATTTAACCCAACCTCCCTACCATTTTAAAGCAGCCTCTAATTTACAAAGTGGATAACTACCTGAGTTATTAACAGGTAAAAATATTGAGCCACCTCTGACGTTATAAAAGTTCCTCATCGATTCAAACACCGCGATACTGGTTAGCACACCTTTCTTACTTTCCACCACACCTTAACGCTTCGCTAAAAGGGGTCAGGTCCCTTTAAACAATTTGGCGTCAGCTAATTTGCCGGTTACGACTAGGGTCAGAGCCCTTAAACATCAAGAGATGTGGTTGGTTGGAGGCTGTGCGACTTTTTAAGGGGTCTGACCCTGCGGACGGTATGCGCAATCAGTGTGAGAGGTTCTTGTTTTTCATCTGCGCTGACGCGTCGAGCTTGCGAGACAGGCGCAAGCAAATGGAAGAACAAGAATCGGCCGTTTTACTGAAGCAGAGAGTCCAACGGTTACGACTAGGGTCAGAGCCTGAGGTATCCCCACGAATTTGATATAAATAACAATTAGTTAACGCAAGAAGGGAACGTTCATGGCCCTTGGTGATCAATAATTT
>NZ_JBITUJ010000015.1:0-446 GCF_044542435.1 Marinomonas sp. NPDC078689
CATCGTCTTCGTTGTTGTGAAGCGTTGTCCGTGTCAGCGAGGGCGTATATTAAGGATCTACAGATTTAGTGCAACCCTTTTCTGAGAAAAAGTGCTATTTATCGCAAAAAATTTAAAAGAATCTTAAAAGCGATCAATTAACCAACAGAAAAGTCGTTTTTTGTTTATAAAACAACCTAAAAACACTCACCCCCAACAACAAAAGCCCTCTATCTAGCTCACTTTATGCAAGTAAAAAAGCCCGACAACACAACCTCCCGACTCTTTATTAGTAACCAGGAATGAACAGCCATTTAAATCAGAGCAATAAGCGCCATCTTCCTACTATAGATACTCATTCATCACAGGCGATATTGCTTCGCCGAACAAATAAGACACGACAGAGCAGATAACAACACCTAAGCGGACATTCAAAGGGCACTATATAAGAGGCAGCAAAAACACGT
>NZ_JBITUJ010000015.1:544-41516 GCF_044542435.1 Marinomonas sp. NPDC078689
GTAGGAACAGTAGGAACAGTAGGAACAGTAGGAACAGTAGGAACAGTAGGAACAGTAGGAACAGTAGGAACAGTAGGAACAGTAGGAACAGTAGGAACAGTAGGACATCAGAATAAGTTAGCTGAACCCCTTTCTCAAGCAGCTACCTAAGAAAAACATTCAACCAACCTAATCATTAGATGAGGCCAAAGAAAAACCGAATAATACAATGGAGTCTCTTTTGGCCTTATCTATTCACCCTATAAACGAAGCGTTTTACGCTTTACGCTCAGGACGACCTTCTTCTTGCCAGAAAGTATGGTATTTCTGACTCGGATCATCGTCTACTCGAGCATAAGTATGAGCACCGAAGTAATCTCGTTGCGCTTGCAATAAATTCGCAGGCAACACTTCTGAACGATAGCCATCGAAGTACGCTAGTGCAGAAAAGAATGAAGGTGTTGGAATACCTGATTGAGCCGCCAATACTACTGCTTTACGCAAGCCGACTTGTTTCTCAGCCATGGCATTCGCGAAATAATCGCTCACCAACAGATTGTCTAACGCTGGGTTCTCAATAAAGGCATCGGCGATCTTTTGTAAGAAAGATGCGCGAATAATACAACCACCACGCCAAATTTTGGCAATGTCCGTAAAGTTTAGCGTCCAGTCGTATTCTTTTTCTGCCGCTCGAAGCAATTGGAAGCCCTGCGCATAAGCACAAATCTTAGCGCAATAAAGCGCTTCTTCAATGGCCTTCTCTACGTCTGCCGCTTCAATATCACCACTTTCAACATCCGCCGTTAAAATACCAGCAGCATGTTCACGCTCAGCCGTTAACGTACTAAGTGCACGAGCATAAACAGATTCGCTGATAATGCCAGCAGGAACACCCATTTGCGTAGCGCTGATAGAAGTCCAACGACCTGTGCCTTTTTGTCCAGCACTGTCGAGAATCATATCCACCAATGGCGCACCGGTTTTATGGTCATATTGTTGAAGGATATCTGCGGTAATCTCAACCAAATAACTATTAAGAACACCCTGATTCCACTTTTCAAACAACTTACCAATTTCAGCAGGCTCGTAACCCAATAGCGAACGCAACAAATGGTAGGCTTCGCAAATAAGCTGCATGTCTGCGTATTCGATGCCGTTGTGCACCATTTTAACATAATGCCCAGCGCCATTTGGCCCAAGATAAGCAGTACAAGGCTCACCTTCAGTCACAGGTTTACCAGGGATATTGCTAACAATAGGCTTGCCATCTGCGTCAACTTTCGCCGCAACCGCTTCCCACATTGGCTGTAGATATTTCCAAGAGTCCGCATCACCACCTGGCATGAGAGAAGGTCCGAATCGCGCACCAACTTCACCACCAGAAACCGCCGTACCAAAGAACTTAAGGCGATCTTTATATTCTGATTCACGACGGATAGTGTCCGTCCATTGACTGTTACCACAATCAACAACAATGTCATCAGGTTCTAGGCCAGCTTCAATTAAACTGTCGCATACTGCGTCTACTGGTTTTCCGGCAGGCACTAGCACAACAATCACTCTAGGTTTCACTAAGTTATCAAGCAGTTCTGTTAAATTAGAACAACCAATGATACGGGCTTCATTCTGTGAGTCTGGACGCTCACGCTCCTCAGTATCAAGAACGTCTTTAATTTTACCTGCGTCAAGATCAAAACCTGCAACTCGATAGCCATGGTCTGCGACATTTAAAGCTAGGTTTTTACCCATTACGCCGAGACCGACAAATCCAATATTGCAGTTCTGATTCGTTTTTAACATAAGTTCGATCAACCTTTAAAAAGAGGGGGAATTCGAGAAATAATCTTACCATGAAGCACGGGGATTCAGGGGCAACTAAAACAAGAAAAATGCAAATAATTATGAATTTTTTGGGGGTTTTGTAGAAGATATCCTCACTTTAATGAGGGTTTTACCATAAACATCCCCCTATCCATATAATCAGGGTATTTCGATATTCCAAGTAATTATATTTCGCTTTAGAAAAATACCAACAAAATAGAAAGAAAATAACAGAAATGTAGCAACCTAATTATAGGAGCGCGTAAAAAAGAAGGCCGAAAATAGCACGAATTGCACTTTTCACTTTAAAATCAATAGGTTAATAGATATTAGTTTTTTACTAAAAAGTAATAAAATAACATATCGCTATAACAATATTTTTTTTTAGATTGTTTTGTTACTATCGATTTCAACCTAATTCCCCCATAAAAAACAACAATAATAATTAGACCATATTTTATAGATCTGAGGATTTTACGACATGCGTTCTGCATCTAAAGTAACAGCAATTCATTCAAATTTGACAACCCCACAACTTGTTGAAAAAGCGCTACAAAATGGCGAAGGCGTTCTCGCCGACAATGGCGCATTGGTTGTTGAAACCGGCGCCCGCACTGGTCGCTCTCCGATGGATCGCTTCATCGTAGAAGAAGCATCCAGCAAAGACAGCATCCACTGGGGGCCTGTTAACCGCCCTTTCCCAGAAGAAAAATTCGCACCTTTGTGGGATCGCGTTGAAGCCTATTTGAATGAAAAAGAATCCTTTGTATCAAACATTCATGTTGGTGCTGGTGACACGTATTACCTACCTGTCATCATGCGCACTGAAACAGCATGGCACCACTTGTTTGGTCGCAACCTATTTATCCGTCCTGAAACATACAACCCAGCCTCAAAAGGTGAGTGGCAAATTATCAACGCCCCTGAGTTCGTTTGTGAACCAGAGCGTGATGGCACCAACTCTGAAGGCTGCGTTATTCTAAACTTTGCTGAGCGCAAAGTGCTTATCGCTGGTATGCGTTATGCCGGTGAAATGAAAAAAGCCATGTTCTCAGTACAAAACTACTTACTGCCTGCTCACGACGTATTGCCAATGCACTGTGCGGCAAACGTTGGTCAAGACGAAGACGTTACTTTGTTCTTTGGTCTATCTGGAACAGGTAAAACAACATTGTCTGCAGACCCAGAACGCTTCTTGATCGGTGACGACGAGCACGGTTGGGGCAAAGACACTGTGTTCAATATCGAAGGCGGCTGTTACGCGAAAACCATCGATCTATCCCAGAAAAATGAACCTATCATTTGGGATGCCATTAAATTCGGCACGATTGTAGAAAACGTTGTACTAGATCCGGAAACTCGCATTGCCGATTACGCGGATACATCACTATCGCAAAACGGTCGTGCTGGTTACCCACGCGAGCACATTGAAAAACGTGCAGCTGGAAACCGTGCTGGTGAGCCAAACGCGATCATCTTCCTAACATGTGACTTAACCGGTGTTTTACCTCCTGTTTCTATCTTGTCTAAAGAAGCAGCGGCTTATCATTTCTTAAGTGGTTACACTGCGCTAGTTGGCTCCACTGAAGTGGGCGCAGGCAGCGGTATCAAATCTACCTTCTCTACTTGTTTTGGTGCTCCTTTCTTCCCTCGCTCTGCCGATGTTTACGCGGATCTATTGATCAAGCGCATCGAAGAGTTCGGTAGCAAAGTTTACCTAGTGAACACAGGCTGGACTGGCGGTGCGCATGGTCAAGGCGGCAAGCGTTTCAGTATTCCTACGACTCGCGCGGTGATTGCTGCGATTCAATCTGGCGCTCTTATTGACGCTGAAACAGAACACCTAGACGACGTAAACCTAGATGTTCCAACTCAGGTTCCTGGTGTAGACAGCGTTCTGTTGAACCCTCGTAACACCTGGTCAGACCAAGGCGCATACGCAGATCAAGCACAGAAATTGATTGCTCAGTTCGTGGAAAACTTCAAGAAGTTTGAAACAGTGTCTGAGACTATTGTGAAAGCAGGCCCAGCGCTTTAATCAGCCCGCGTTCAGAAATACGTAACCCCCGTATTTCCCTTAACCCAGTGTGTTTTCACACTGGGTTTTTTATGCTTTTCTCTTAACACCTTCAATCCACAAGCCACTTATTTTTACCCCAGATCGCTAAACCGATCCAAAAATGACTCAGTAGAGAAAACAAGCCAACAATATTCCGCAAAAAAAAGGCCTCTATTCTTTCGAATAGAGGCCTTTCAAGATCACGTTAACGTTAAGAACTTAGCCTAACCACTTTCTTGCGTTTTGGAACAAACGCAACCATGGTGCTTGTTCTTGCCACTCACTTGGGTGCCAGCTATGTTGAACGGTACGATAAACACGCTCAGGGTGAGGCATCATGATAGTCACACGACCATCTTCTGATGTTAAGCCTGTCACACCCTCTGCTGAACCATTCGGGTTGAACGGGTAACGTTCCGTTGCTTGACCGTAGTTATCCACATAACGCAATGCGATCTGCGATGAAGACGCCAGTGCCGCCATATCTTGATCATCACGGTATTCAGTTTGACCTTCACCGTGAGCCACAGCGATTGGCATACGCGAACCTTCCATACCTGCCAACAAAATAGAGTTCGATTTCTGAACTTCTACTTGCACAAGACGCGCCTCAAATTGAGCCGATTGGTTACGAACAAATTTCGGCCAATGAGCAGCACCTGGAATAAGCTCATGAAGATTAGACAACATCTGACAACCGTTACACACACCTAGAGAGAAGGTATCTGGACGATTAAAGAAGGCTTCAAACTGCTCGCGTGCAACTGGGTTGAAAAGAATAGACTTCGCCCAACCTTCACCTGCACCCAAAACGTCTCCGTAAGAGAAACCGCCACACGCCACTAAACCACTGAACTCATCAAGCGTAGTACGACCAGACAAGATGTCGCTCATATGAACGTCGATCGGAGTAAAGCCTGCTTTATGGAACGCTGCCGCCATTTCGACCTGACCGTTCACACCTTGCTCACGCAATACGGCAATCTTAGGTTTCACACCCGATGCAACAAAGGCTGCAACAATGTCTTCATTCTGATCGAAGCTTACCTTAGCAGACAAACCTGGATCCTTGGCATCCAACAAGTTATCAAATTCTTGTTGAGCGGATTCTGGATTGTCACGCAACGCTTGAATGCGGTAGCTGGTTTCAGACCAAACACGCTGCCAGTTGATACGTGTTTCTTCCAAAACAGTGTCACCAGCAAAACGAACACGAATGCTGTCATCGCCAGACAAGGTCGCAATAGAAGTGGCAGTAACGCCCACTTTCGCGTAAGCCGCAATAATATCCGCGACATCCGCTTCCTTGACCTGAACCACAGCACCCAACTCTTCGCTGAATAAAGCGGGCGCCACTTGAGCACGCTGGCTGACAGTCTCATCAAGATCGATGTTCAGACCCAAATGGCTGGCGAATGACATTTCTGTCAAGGTCGCAAACACACCACCGTCGGAACGGTCATGGTAAGCCAACAATTTGCCTGCGGCGTTCAATGCTTGAGTCGTATCAAAGAAACCAGCCAATGCCGCTGCATTATCAACATCTGGTGCTTGCTGCCCCAATTTGTTGTAAACCTGCGCAATAACAGAACCACCAAGACGGTTTTGACCCGCGCCTAAATCGATCAATAACAAACGTGTATCAGCGTTATTTTGCAATTCTGGTGTTAAGGTTTTACGTACATCTGCTACTGGAGCAAACGCGGTAATAACCAAAGACAATGGAGAGGTTACCGCTTTTTCTTCGCCGTCTTCTTTCCAAACTGTCTTCATCGACATGGAATCTTTACCGACAGGAATCGCAATATCCAACGCAGGACACAATTCCATACCAACCGCTTTTACGGTTTGGTAAAGTTTTTCGTCTTCGCCTTCATGGCCGGCCGCAGCCATCCAGTTAGCAGACAACTTAATGTGGTTACGCTTAGTGATTTGCGCTGCCGCTAAGTTCGTCAAGGCTTCACCGACCGCCATACGACCTGAAGCAGGCGCGTTTAACAATGCAATTGGCGTACGCTCACCCATGGTCATGGCTTCACCAGTGGTGCTGTCTAATGAAGACGTTGTTACCGCCACATCTGCCACAGGCACTTGCCAAGGACCAACCATTTGATCGCGCGCCACCATGCCAGTGATCGAACGGTCACCAATGGTGATCAAGAAGTTTTTGCTGGCTACCGTTGGCAAACTTAAAACACGTTTCGCCGCCTCAACAAGATCCACGTCTACTGCCGTGAAATCATCGCCTTCAATAACCGCTTTGGTCGCTTCACGATGCATTTTAGGTGGCTTGCCAAACAACACAGACATTGGCAAATCAACAGGCTTATTACCGAAATGCTCATCCGCTACTTCTAAATGAAGCTCTTCTTTTGCATCACCGACAATCGCAAATGGGCAGCGCTCACGCTCACAAATCGCAGTAAACTCTTCAATACGCTCTGGCGATACCGCCATAACATAACGTTCTTGAGATTCGTTACACCAGATTTCTAACGGCGACATACCAGGCTCATCATTTAGAACCTTGCGCAAATCGAAGTTGCCGCCACGATCACCGTCTTTCACCAATTCCGGTAAAGCGTTCGACAAACCACCAGCACCCACATCGTGGATAAAGCTGATTGGGTTGTTGTCGCCCAACTGCCAGCAGCGATCGATCACTTCCTGACAGCGACGCTCCATTTCTGGGTTGCCACGCTGAACAGATGCGAAATCTAAGTCTTCGTTGCCATCCGCAGAAGCCATAGAAGAAGCCGCACCGCCACCAAGACCAATCAACATCGCAGGACCGCCAAGCACAATCAGCTTAGCGCCTACTTTGATTTCTTTTTTCTCTACGTGCTCACGACGAATATTGCCCAGACCACCCGCCAACATGATTGGCTTATGGTAACCACGGACTTCTTCTTGTGTTGCACCTTGGATTTTTTGCTCGTAGCTACGGAAGTAACCCAACAAGTTTGGACGACCAAACTCATTATTAAAGGCAGCACCACCGATAGGACCTTCGATCATAATATCCAAAGGCGTGACGATACGAGAAGGTTTGCCATAGTCGCTCTCCCATGGCTGTTCAAAGCCTGGGATTTTAAGATCGGATACGGTATAGCCGCTCAAGCCCGCTTTTGGTTTTGAACCAATACCAGTCGCGCCCTCATCACGAATTTCACCGCCAGAGCCGGTTGCAGCGCCAGAAAATGGTGAAATTGCCGTTGGGTGGTTATGGGTTTCAACTTTCATCAAGATATCGATGTTTTCTTGGCTAAAGTCGTATTCACGCGTACCCGGTGCAGGGAAGAAACGTCCTGCAAAGCTACCTTCCATCACAGCCGCATTGTCTTTGTAAGCCGACAAGGTGCCATCTGGATTATGTTCGTGAGTGTTCTTGATCATTTTGAACAAAGAGCGTTCTTGCTCTTCGCCGTCAATGGTCCAAGACGCATTAAAGATTTTGTGACGACAATGCTCAGAGTTTGCTTGCGCAAACATCATCAACTCGATGTCGATTGGGTTACGGCCCAACTCAATAAAAGATGCCACAAGGTAATCGATTTCATCGTCTGCCAAGGCCAAGCCTAGCGTTTGGTTTGCCTCAACCAACGCCGCTCGTCCGCCCGCTAACACATCGACCGCAGTCATTGGTGCAGGCTCTGCATGAGAGAACATGTCAGACGCGTCGCTCAATGCCGGAAGCACGCTTTCTGTCATACGGTCATGCAACATTTCTGACAACAGATCCAGCTCATTCAGTGTCAATGGTGACGCACTGTGGATGAAATACTCCACACCACGTTCAACACGAGACACGGTCGCTAGACCACAGTTGTGAAGAATATCGGTTGCTTTTGAAGACCAAGGTGAAATCGTGCCTAAACGAGGAACGACTAATACACTTTGCTCAGATGAACTGACTTGGGAGGATTTAGGACCGTAGGCTAAAGCGCGCTGAAGAACGGTTTCTTGTTCTGTAGAAAGCGCTTGGCCGTCATGCAATTCAACAAAATGAAGAAATTGCGCATCTACGTCCGTTACGGATGGTACAGATGCTTTCATGTTGGCCAACAACTTTGCCTTGCGAAACGCTGATAGCGCTGCGGAACCATGCAGGGTTAGCATGTCGAGTATTGCCTCACTTGGTAGTTTTGGGGGAAATGGTGCGGGTATTTTAAATCAATGACCCAAATAGAGGCCAGCAGTGTCTGAATTTTCTGCACTAAATGCAGAAAAAAAACGACTATATGGCCTTTTTCGCCAATTGTTTGAGCTTCTTTTTTTGCTCACGGCGATATTGAAAGAACTGTGTTAGTTGCAGCGAGGCTTTTTCCGCCAATACACCACCACTCACTTCGACTTTATGATTCAAAAATGGCGCCTCAAAAAAAGCACCTTGGCTTTCTACAACACCACTTTTGGGTTCGGTGGCCGCGAACACGACGCGCGCCACACGAGAATGAACAATGGCACCTGCACACATAGAACAAGGCTCTAATGTGACGTACAGCGTTGCTCCAGTTAAGCGATAGTTATTCACCTTTTGACAGGCATCGCGAAGCGCTTGGATCTCAGCGTGAGCCGTTGGGTCGCATTGTGAGATAGGCGAATTATAACCCGCGCCAATCACCTCACCGTCCAAAACAACGATCGCCCCCACCGGAATTTCACTGTCGGCCGCCG
Source organism: Marinomonas sp. NPDC078689 (assembly GCF_044542435.1). Lineage (NCBI taxonomy): Bacteria > Pseudomonadati > Pseudomonadota > Gammaproteobacteria > Oceanospirillales > Oceanospirillaceae > Marinomonas > Marinomonas sp. NPDC078689. The sequence continues at coordinate 9,081 of NZ_JBITUJ010000015.1, forward strand.
CCTGCTCTGCTAATAATAGCGCTTTCGCCATCCACTCTTCATCGCTGATCATTTACTCGCCCTATTGTTGATTTGACTCATGGCAATATAATTGCTTTTGAAGACAGCTTGCACCACACTTGCTGGAATAAAAATTGGGAAAAAAGGAAGCTCAAACTATGATAACCGTTGCAGATTTGATGGTGACAAATTTAGCCACACTCGAAGCAGACAGCTCGTTAGCCGCAGCAAAAGAACTCATGCACGACAAAAACATTCGTAACTTGCCAATTGTTAATCAAAGCGGTGAATGCATTGGCATGCTAACGCAACGAGAATACCTTCGTTATGCCTTCTACTTAGTCAGTCAATTTGGCACTCAGCAACTGGCGAAAAAAGAAGAGCAAACACCTGTTTCCAAAGTAATGAATAAAGACATTCTTACTATTGAACCAGGTGTCAGTTTGGATACGGCAGCCGAATTTTTTATCGAAAATAAATATGGCTGCTTACCGGTTGTCGAAAACAACAAGCTACTGGGCATTTTAACGCCGGTAGACTTTGTTAAGCTTGCGCACAAAATGCTACTCGAAAAAAACCAGTAAGCCGTTACGCGTTCGCAGTCCGATACTCGTCTTCTTGCACAGCAGAAGACGACTCTTCTTCTAAACGGACTTCTATCGCCTGATGACCAAACTCAGTCGTAGCCAATTCAAAGGTCACAGATTGACCTTTCTTTAGCGTTTTATGGCCGTCCAATAAAATGGATTTGTAATGCACAAAGACATCACTGTCCGCTTCTCTTTTGATGAAGCCAATGCCTTTAGAGTCATTAAACCATTTTACTTTTCCAGAAATTCTTTCCATTACGTATTGCCTCTTTTTTTATTTTTATAGAATGCAACGAATGCCAGACACAAAACATGTCTGGCATTACTACTTACTTATAGCGATTCAATGCTCGCTTTTTGTTCTTCCAGTTTGCTTACTGTCAGACGAAGATCGTCGCACTTCGCACGCTCTTTATCGACCACAGCCGCTGGGGCTTTCGCCACAAAGCTTTCGTTTGATAATTTGCCTTCAATGCGTTCTAAATCTTTCGTCGCCTTATCTATTTCTTTTTGCAAACGGGCCAATTCTGCATTTTTATCAATCAGACCTGCCATAGGCACCAAGACTTCCATATCGCCGACCAACGCCGTCGCCGACATAGGTGCGTCATCGCCTACGTTCAACCAGGTTATGGTTTCTAGCTTGGCCAATTTTTGCAAGAAAGCCAGGTTGGCGTCTAAGCGAGCTTTGTCTTGTTCAGTGCCATTGCGGAATAATACATCCAGAGGTTTTGATGGCGCGATATTCATTTCTCCACGAATATTACGAACCCCTTCAATCACCCCTTTCAGCCATTCAATATCGGCTTCAGCTTGCGCGTCTTTTTTCGCTTCGTTGGCTTCTGGGTATTCCATCACCATCACAGTGTCACCTGCAACACCGGCCAATGGTGCCACACGTTGCCAAATTTCTTCTGTTAAGAACGGCATCATTGGATGCGCCAAACGCAAGAAGGTTTCCAACACACGAACCAAGGTACGGCGTGTTCCTGTTAACTGAGCGGCCGTGGCATTTTCATCCCAAAGTACCGGTTTAGATAACTCTAAGTACCAATCACAGTACTCGTGCCACATAAACTCATACAGGGCTTGTGAAGCAAGGTCATAACGATGAGTTTCAAACGCGCGATTTACCGCATCTTCCGTATGTTGTAAGCGAGAAATGATCCACTTATCCGCCAATGACAACTCAACATCCGCACCATTTTGACCACAATCTTGATCTTCTGTGTTCATCAGAACGTAACGGGTAGCGTTCCAAATTTTGTTACAGAAATTACGGTAGCCTTCAAGTCGATTCAAATCGAACTTGATATCACGACCGCCAGAAGCAAGAGAACAAAGCGTAAAGCGAAGCGCATCGGTACCATAAGCTTGAATGCCTTCTGGGTAGGTGTCGCGCGTATTCTTCTCTACTTTTTCAGCAAGACGCGGCTGCATCATGCCGTAAGTGCGTTTCTTAACAAGGGATTCAATATCGATACCGCCAATCAAATCCAATGGATCGATTACGTTGCCTTTCGACTTCGACATTTTATCACCGCGTTCATCACGGATTAGACCGGTAATGTACACCGTTTTAAAAGGTACTTTCTTCGTGAACTTCAGAGTCATCATGATCATTCTGGCCACCCAGAAGAAAATAATATCGAAGCCGGTGACCAACACATCCGACTCACTAAACTCTTTAAAGTCTTGGGTTTCTTCAGGCCAACCTTGAGTCGCAAAGGTCCACAATGCCGAAGAGAACCAGGTGTCTAATACGTCTTCGTCTTGGGTCAGTGTCACATCATCGGCTAGGCTGTACTTAGTACGGACTTCCGCTTCGTCTTTACCGACGTAGAACTTACCGTCTGCATCGTACCAAGCTGGAATTTGATGTCCCCACCATAACTGACGAGAGATACACCAGTCGTTCAGATCACGCATCCAAGCAAAGTAGGTATTTTCCCACTGCTTAGGCACAAATTGGATATCGCCGTTTTCAACCGCTTCAATAGCTGGTTTGGCCAAGGTTTCAACGGCCACATACCATTGCTGAGTCAGGTACGGTTCGATTACGGTATTGCCACGCTCACCGCGAGGCACTTTTAACTTATGGTCGGCTACTTTTTCCAACAAACCTAACGCATCAAAGTCTGCAACAACGGCTTTACGCGCTACAAAACGATCCATACCACGGTATTTTTCTGGCGCCGTGTCATTGATGGTCGCATCGTCCGTTAAGATGTTGATTAACGGCATGTCGTGACGCTTACCAACTTCGTAGTCATTAAAGTCATGGGCTGGGGTGATTTTCACGCAACCAGTACCAAATTCTTTATCGACATACTCATCGGCGACAATAGGAATACGACGATCAACAAGCGGCAATTCAACGAACTTACCAACAAGGTCTGTAAAACGCTCATCATCCGGTGCAACCGCCACCGCCGCATCACCAAACATGGTTTCTGGGCGAGTCGTTGCCACCACTATGTAGTCTTTACCATCGGTGGTTGTCGCGCCATCTGCTAATGGATAACGGAAATACCACATGAAGCCATTTTCTTCTTCTGAGATAACTTCCAAATCAGAAATGGCCGTGTGCAAAACTGGGTCCCAGTTAACAAGACGCTGACCACGGTAAATGATGCCTTCGTCGTACAAGCGTACAAACACTTCTTGTACCGCCGCAGACATACCTGGGTCCATTGTGAAGCGCTCTTTCTGCCAATCAACAGAATCACCCAAGACACGCATTTGATCAGAAATCGTGCCGCCTGACTGGTCTTTCCATTCCCATACTTTTTCTAGGAAATTTTTACGACCAAGGTCATGACGTGTGGTGTTTTGAGCCGCCAGTTGGCGCTCTACAACCATTTGCGTTGCGATACCAGCGTGGTCACAGCCTGGCTGCCACAAAGTGCGTTTGCCCTTCATTCGCTCACGACGAATCATAGCGTCCATTAAGGTATGCTGAAACGCATGCCCCATGTGCAGACTGCCAGTGACGTTTGGTGGCGGAATCATGATGGAGAAAGGGGTGCCGTTGCCTTGAGGAGCAAAATAGCCGCCCTCTTCCCAACGTTTGTAAATAGGTTGTTCAATACTCTGTGGTTGGTAGGTCTTTTCCATTATGGTGTCTTAAAGCTCTTGTAGAGAGGTAAATTGAATTTGGTGAATTATAGCGCGTCATCGCGAGATAAAGAATAACCTGAGGCTGGTCGATGGTCTCGAATCTGCCAATCGCGTCATTCATTTCTCTTGCGTCGATAATTCGTCCATCGCCTGAAGCACTTCTTGCACGAGATCCGGCAAGCGTTTCTCAAGCACGGCCGTCACTGCCTGTGCAATGAGCGCCTGCCTGTCGTCTGCTTCACTGTCTTGTTGTGTTGTTTCAACCATGCTTTCAAGCCTTGTTTCAGGCTCAATCAATGGTGTCGCTTGCTCTTCCTTCAATAATACTGGAATAGCGTCATTTTGAGCGCTACTAAAACCTTCCATTGCCTCAGAAAGCTGACCTTCCTGACTGGCTGATGCCGCCAATTTCTCAGCGACTATGTCCATAAGAATTGGAATATCGTCTTGGTTTCGCAGCGCCGTAATCAAGGTGTCTTCATCAGGCTCAAACTCATTGTCTGTGAATTCAGCGTCCTGAAAAGCACTGCCCTCTAAAACAGAGCCATCTATTGCAAGGTCGTCCAGAACACTCTCTTCAATTTGTGAGGCTAAATCAGGCATAAGACACTAACCAATAAAATAGTAAATAAAGAAACAGAAGCGATAACAAATAAACAACAAGGCTTAATTGATCGGAATTTATTCCATCAACTTTCGCACTCAAGGCTTAAAATGTCTACCCTCTCACGCTTAACAAGCCGCAAAGGACGCCTTTTAACCTGTCTCGAAAAACCCACTCGAACGCTTTACCTTACTGTTTTGACGCATAAAAAAAGCAACAATGGACACCATTGCTGCTTTTCAGAAAAGATTATCGTAGTAACAACGCTGTGCTTAGTTGGCTTTATCCAACAAGTAGCGAGTCAAGAGAGCAACAGGACGACCCGTCGCGCCTTTAGCCGCGCCGCCGCTCCACGCCACACCCGCGATGTCCAAGTGCGCCCAAGGGTAAGAACCGGTAAAGCGCGACAAGAAACAAGCCGCGGTCACAGAACCCGCTTCTGGGCCACCAATGTTGCCAATATCAGCAAAGTTACTATCAAGCTGTTGCTGGTATTCTTCGTTAAGAGGCATTTGCCAAATTTTATCGGCAGAAATCTGGCTGGCTTCTTTCAATGACGCTGCAACCGCATCATCGTTTGCGTACATACCAGAGTTCACACTGCCTAGTGCTACAACGCAAGCGCCTGTCAGAGTCGCGATATCCACCACAGACTTAGGCTTAAAGCGTTCGATGTAAGTCAGTGCATCACACAAGACAAGACGGCCTTCGGCATCGGTATTAAGCACTTCAACCGTTTTACCAGACATGGTTTTCACAATGTCGCCAGGCTTGGTCGCGCGCGCACTTGGCATATTCTCAGCCGCAGCAACAACCGCCGTGAAGTTAAGCTTAGGCTTCAATTCACAAATGGCTTTCATGGTGCCGAATACGCTCGCTGCACCGCACATGTCGTATTTCATTTCGTCCATTTTTGGACCTGGTTTCAACGAAATACCGCCCGTATCGAAGGTAATCCCTTTGCCCAGCAAGACGTGAGGCGCTTCATCTGCTTCGCCACCACGGTAATGCATCACGATCAAATAACTTGGCTGATCACTACCACGACCCACAGACAGTAGACAATGCATGCCTAACTCATCCATTTTGGTTTCATCTAGCAATTCAACATCAATGCCATATTCTTCGCCAAAGTGTTGTGCTTTCGACGCAAGGTAATTCGGTGTACATACGTTACCTGGCAGATTGCCTAGCTGGCGAGCAAACGCGGAACCGTTTGCCGTTGCCGTACCAATCGCTAGCGCCGCTTCGTCATCGCCTTCGATCAATAGATTGGTGACTTTCGTGCTTTTCTCTGCGTCGTCTTGCTTAAAGCCTAGGAAGTTGTAGAAACCTTCATTCAGCCACTGCGCGATCAATGCCGTTACTTCACTTTGTGAACGCTGCTTCAATACTAGAGCACGGCTAGCAAGCGCTACCGTAGCGTATGGCAGGGATTTGATTTGAGCCGCTACCGCTGCAATGACTTTGCGCGCTTGCATATCACTCAACTCAGCCTCTTTACCAATACCCACTAATAACACTGGCTGAGCAAAATCTTGGGTGACGCTTGGTAACAATAATGTTTGCGCTAAACCGCCTTTGAAAACGCCGCTTTCTCGCAATTGTGACAACTGGCCATCTGCATTGCCATCAACCCAAGCAGTAGACTCAGGGAACGCACCTTCACTTGGCACAAAGGTGACAAGTAGGTCTGCTTGAACCGCAGAGGCGCGATCAAATAATGTCGTATTCATGAGAGATTCCTCAAAATAATAACTTTTTAAAAAAAACTGGATAATGTCCTTCTTACCACGAGATAATGGGGGCTTTAGATTTGTAATCAACTCTCCGCACGTTGCGGCATCCAATTGAGGTGACTTTGAGACTATTCAGATACTTGGCGAAAGAAGTGTTAGTGTCAACTGCCGGAGTGACGCTAATTTTACTTCTCGTTATTTTAAGCAGCCGTTTTGTATCCTATTTAGGGCGAGCGACCGAAGGAAAAATGACCTTCGAGTTCCTTTTTACGATTCTCGGCTTTCATATCCCATCGTTTGTTCAAATCATTTTGCCGATTGCGTTTTTCCTATCGCTGCTACTGACCTTTGGCCGCCTTTATATTGAAAATGAAATGTCTGTGTTGTTTTCAAGCGGCATCAGCAAGTTAAAATTAGCCGGTTATACGTTAGGAATTGCAGGCATCGTTCTGGCCCTTAGCGCGGGATTAAACTTTTGGCTCACGCCAACCAGCGAATATCACGCCGTCAAAGCCGCCGATGAACAGGGACAACTCTCTACCTTCTCTTTCTTATTGCCGCGACGCTTCCAAGGCGATGGGCAACGCACCACTTATATTGACAGCTTTACCCCTGACGAAGGTTGGATGAACGATGTTTTCTTGTCCGACTTTGTGCGAGAAAATGGCAAATCCATTCCTGTTCAGATGCTCGCATCCTACGCCGAAGAAATCAAAATGGACTCCAAAAACGGCCAAAATTATCTGGTCTTTAAAAACGGCGTACGATACGAAGGCGTGCCCGGAACGGCCACTTATCGGGTAACAGAATTTGATACGTATGCGATGCGTATGGAAAGCGCCCCGCAAGCGTCGATAACCGATCCAGAAACACGCAGCACCTTGTCTTTATTAGGCAGCGCTGACCCAGAAGACCAAGAAGAACTGCAATGGCGAATCGCCTTGGTTGTGATGATCCCCATCCTTTCGATCATTGGTTTATCCTTGAGTCAGGTTAACCCAAGGCAAGGACGTTTCTTCAAAATGCTGCCCGCCATCTTACTCATGATTCTCTATATGGCCCTGTTAATTTGGGGAAAAACGGCCATAGGAAAAGGCAAAATCCCTGATTATTTGGGACTTTGGTGGATTCATGGCATATTCCTCTGCATCGCAATAGGACTGTTTGTCCAATACAATCAGATGTTTAGTCGAAAAAATGCGCGATTACCAAACGCGCAATCGCCGGACCCTCAAGATACGAGTCTAAGTAATGAATAAAATAGACAGATACGTCGCCACCAGTGTTCTCTGGTCCTTCTTAGTCGTTATGTTTGTACTTCTTGGACTGGATACCGCCATCGCGTTTATCGATCAAATCAAGAAAGTAAGCGATGACTATACTGTGCAGTCTATTCTTCAGGTGCTCTTATACCGCCTGCCAGGTAAGTTTGCAGAGTACGTTCCAATCTCATCGCTTATTGGCACTCTAATGGGCCTAGGGACATTGGCCTCAACGTCTGAATTAACGGTCATGCGCGCTGCCGGCATGCCGATTTGGCGCATTGGTCTGTCCGCCTGCCAACCGATTATCTTTGTTGCCTTATTTGGCATGGGACTGTCCGAATTTGTGGCCCCTGTCGCGGAACAAAAAGCCAACCTAGTGGAGAAACTACAAGATCAAAAAGAAGGGAATTTTGCCTTAACCGGTGGTGTCTGGCTCAAAGCAGACAATAACTTTGTCTACATTAACGCAGCAGATCGTTCTGGCAAGCTGTACGGCATTAAAATCTTTTCACCCGACGGGCAGCACTTAAAAAGCATTACCGATGCAAAATCCGCCATTCACATCAATGACACACAGTGGCTATTAGCGGACGTGAAAAAGACCGTGTTCTACCCAGACCACATTAAAGTACAAACACTTCCCTCTGAGAAGTGGTCGGTTAGCATCAAACCTGAGCATCTGTACCTAGCATCGCAAGAGCCTGACTTTTTGTCACTAAGCCAGCTGCGTACTTACCAGCTGTATTTGGAAACACAAAAGCAAGATGGCGCGCAATATGCCCTTGAATTCTGGAGCAAAGCCCTGCGCCCTATCGCCTGCATTGCTTTAGTACTGGTCGCGCTTTCTAGCGTTTTCGGCCCTTTACGATCATCCACCATGGGTGGGCGGATCTTTTCTGGCGTTATGATTGGTTTGGCGTTTCAAAACGGCCTCAACCTATTTGGCCGCATGAGCGTCGCAACAGGCTTTCCACCTGCCGTCGGTGTCAGTATTCCTATTGTTATTTGCTTGCTGTCCGGCATTCTCTTAATGAGAAGACGCGGCTAACACTTATTAGCCGCGTCTAAGCGCTTGCTAGGATTGGATAAAACGTTCAATTCTAGCCAGTGCCTCATTCAATCGCGATTCATCACAGGTATAAGCAAAGCGCACATATTTATGGGCGTTTTTAAGCCCGAAATCCGCTCCTGGTGTTAATGCCACCTTCTCTTCTTCCAGCAATTGCAAACACCATGACATGGCGTCATCCGTAATGCCTGAGACATCCACATAGGCATAAAATGCCCCTTGTGCTGGCGCCACAACAGGCAAACCAATGCGCTCCAGCCCTTCTAATAATGTTAAACGACGGCGATTTAATATTTGGCGTCGAGTTTCACACTCTTCAAGAACCGCAGGCTCAAAAGCCGAAATAGCCGCGTGTTGCGCCACACTAGAGGCCGAAATAAACAAGTTTTGCGCCAGTTTAGTCGCCCCTTCAATCGCCCATTCGGGCACCACGATCCAACCTAGTCGCCAGCCAGTCATGGCAAAATACTTAGAAAAACTATTGATCACAAAAATATCGTCATCAATCGACAAGGCCGTAAAATCGTCCCCTTCAAACACCAGCCCTTGGTATATTTCATCCACCAACAGATGACCACCTAGTGCTTGCGTCTGCTGCCAAGCCTGAGCGAGATATTCCTTGCTCAACACAGCGCCAGTAGGGTTTGACGGAGAAGCCAACCAAAGCCCTGATGTCTTTTCACTCCAGTAAGACGGCAGAGCTTCAAGATCCACTTCAAACGCCTGCTCAGGTAAGGTCTCAATCATCTTCGCTTGAGCGCCAGCCTGTATTAAAAAATGGCGGTTACATGGATAACAAGGATCAGGCATCAACACCTCATCCCCTTCGTTTACCATCAAGGACGCCATCAACAACAAGGCACCAGACGCTCCCGGTGTCACGATAATCCGCTCAGGCGCCACCTCGACTTGATAACGCGTTTGGTAATGCTGACTAATTTTGCGCTTTAATTCCGGTAGCCCAGTCGCTGAGGTATAACCTGTTTTAGCGTCTTCAATAGACTGAATACCCGCGTCATTGATCGCTTGTGGCGCGACAAAATCAGGCTCGCCTACTTCAAGATGTATTACATCGTTGCCATCCGCCTGTAACTGCTTTGCTCTCTCCATCACAGCCATGACTTGGAATGGTGAAATTTTCTCAACTCGCGAGGCTAACTTTTGCTTAGACATATCTGTTTCTCAACCTAATTCAACATTTTCATGAATATTTGCGCAAAAAATGTGGTTTAACGCCAAATTATCTGGTAAGTTTCCGGCCGAAAAATAAACCACTTAATCTTTATAGTTTACAGGTTACCATAAAGGGCAACCTGCGAAATGAGGCAATGCGTATGCCAAGTACGAACCCGGAATCATTAATGAAGGACTTCACACCTTACGTTGCTAAGGACGGTGAAGAATACATGAACGAGAACCAGTTGGCGCATTTCAAAAGCATTTTGCTTAACTGGAAGCAGGGGCTAATGGAAGAGGTTGACCGCACCGTTAACCACCTTAAGGAAGAAGCAGTAAACTACGCAGATCCTAATGACCGTGCCAGCCAAGAAGAAGAATTCAGCCTAGAACTGCGCGCGCGCGATCGTGAACGCAAATTGGTTAAGAAGATTTCTCAAACCATTGAGCGAATCAATGAAGATGACTACGGCTTTTGCGACGAATGTGGCATTGAAATCGGCATCCGTCGATTAGAAGCTCGCCCAACGGCGACCATGTGCATCGATTGCAAAACATTGGCCGAAATCAAAGAGAAACAAATCGGCGGTTAATTTGATTTCATCAAGTTACCGTGGCCGTTTTGCTCCCTCGCCAACCGGCCCACTCCACTTAGGCTCGCTTGTCACTGCACTCGCGAGCTATGTGGATGCAAGGAGCCATCACGGCACCTGGATAGTCCGCATAGAAGACGTCGATGCGATTCGCTGTCGCCCTGAATTCACACAACAGATTCTCGCCACGCTAACCAGTTATCAATTAATCAGCGATGAGCCGGTACGTTTACAAAGTGAGCATTCCGCCACCTATGAAACGTATTTAACCAAGCTTAAGCAGACCGCTCATGCTTTTCCCTGTAATTGCACGAGACAATCATTACAAGCCTTCTCCGGTTTACACCCGCAAATCTGTCAAAGCGATGTCGAGCACCCTCACTCTTGGCGACTCAAAATTAATCGCGAACAGTACCAGTACCAAGATCTTATTCAAGGCGACATGTTTTTTCCCGACGATCTGGATGGCAACCACCCCGTACTCAAACGTAAAGACGGTTATTTCTCTTACCAGCTCGCGGTTGTGGTCGACGATCATTTGCAAGGCATTACCCACCTAGTGCGTGGCGCTGACCTCATTGAAACCACCGCACAACAACTGCACCTCTACCGTTTATTCGGCTGGCAAGCTCCGGCCATTGGCCACATACCTCTTGTCGTCAATCAAGCGGCCGAGAAAATCAGCAAGCAAAATCATGCCAAAGCCATTTTAAACGGCGATTTAACCACCTTAAAACGCGCGCTAAGCTACCTAGACATCAACGCAGACAAAGCAAGCAATATAGAAGAAGCGCTGAACCTCGCGGTTCAACAATGGCAACCTCAGCGACTCGCTCAAAAAACCACCACCGTCATTGCACCAGAAGATCTTCACTTCTTATAAGGCTTCCAGCACAGACACACCTACTCTGCTCTAGCTGTTAACCGGCCGATGTGTATAATCGTTACATTGGTTACAAGAGGTGACACCTGAAATGCATCATATAATGATAATCTGTCCTGAAGACTCACCACTCAAAGACGCAGACCGCTGGCTTTCTCGCTACGGATTTCAAGTCAACTTAAGCTACTCCCTTGAGCAAGCGAACAAGTATTACGAGCTGGCAGACTTTGACCTTTTGCTGATTGATCAAGTCATTCTAGCCGCATTAGAAAACACCCAATCGGCACTAGCAGGCACACCGCCGCGCCTAGTCTTAGACGCTCGCCCTAGCCTCAATAACGGTATAGACGCGATGGCAATGGGTGCAAAATATTATCTCCCCTTGCCGACTGACTCAGAACAGCTTTTAAAACACGTTATTGATGCCTTAGAAAACACCACGCCACAACACAAACAAAACGCCGAATCAGAACCTGAGCTCGCGGCGCCACTCTTGTTTGCGCGCTCCGAAAAAGAAGAGGAAGCGGAAAACTTAGGCGCCTTAGACAGCGGCATTATAGGCAACTGCCCTCCCATGCAAGAACTCTTCAGCGACATCAGAAAAGTCGCTGGTACAGATGTGACCGTACTGATCCGCGGCGAATCAGGAACCGGTAAGGAGTTGGTGGCGAAAGCCCTGCATAATTTAAGCACCAGACATGACAACCCTTTGATCAGCGTAAACTGCGCCGCCATCCCAGAAAACCTAATAGAATCAGAGTTATTTGGTCATGAGAAAGGCGCCTTTACCGGTGCGGTTTCTGCCCGCGACGGGCTTATTTTCGCAGCGGACAATGGCACACTCTTCCTCGATGAAATAGGTGAGCTACCCCTTGAAGCCCAAGCTAGATTATTGCGCGTCCTGCAAGAAGGTGAAATACGCCGTGTGGGCGCCATTCAATCGACCAAGGTCAATGTCCGCTTAGTCACGGCGACACACAGAGATCTAATCGACATGGTCCGCAAGGGCTATTTCCGAGAAGATTTGTATTACCGCCTCTATGTCATGGAACTGCTTATTCCGCCTTTACGTGAGCGCAGCGACGACATTTCTATGATCGCCAAATTCCTGCTTGAAAAGGCCTGCAAAAAACACAATCGCGCCGCGTTGGATTACAACAAAGAGTTTGATAAAGCGATTCGCGCCCACAATTGGCCTGGCAATGTACGAGAGCTCGAAAACGCCATCGAACGCGCCGTTATTCTCAGCCCTACTCATAGAGTAGAGGCGGCCAACCTAAAGCTAGCAAGCCATTTAGCCAGCCCTAAAGCGAACACCACAAGCGCTGAACTATCTACACCATTAGATGGCACCACGCTGGACGATTACTTCAAACATTTTGTTCTGACGCACCAACACAAGATGACCGAGACCCAACTTGCACAATCTTTGGGCATCTCTAGAAAAAGCTTGTGGGAAAGACGACAAAAACTTGGCATACCCAAAAAAGTAACAAATAATAAGTAACACTTGTTACCAAATAACACAAAAAATAAGCAAGATATTGTAAAAAATATGAACAACAAAATGGCAAATCCTATACAATTCAATGAATTATCATTTTTGGCACAAGAAATGCCTTATATAGATCACAACGATAATAAGATTGACCAAGAATAAGAATAAGTTAGTCGTCGTGTGTAAGTTCTTAACAATAAAAATAAAATATAAGAACACCGTAGCCTCTTAAAACAAAAATAAAAACTTGAGGCTATGGATAGAAAATCGCTTTGGATAATTGATTTTTTTAGATATAGAAGCCTTCGGGCAATGAAAACATTGCAATAATAAAAATAAAACCTGAGTAGAACTGCATAAGCAGCACCCACTTTGTTTTCGGAACTAGTATCTTCATGTATCCAAAGCGATTATTTTGTTTTTGAATAATCGCTTCCCCCCTACGCTCGTCACACTAAAATCTTCCAATTTGAATACTCTAATACTCGTGTAACTTTTTAGCCACACGTGTAGAATACAGTTTTCGCTAACTAAAATTTGTCGTCTAATGCTTACAGGATTAAAATCTCTGGTACGTAAAGCCACCTCAATCTTTGCCTCCCCAAAGGCTCAGACTTACCCCATTATTATTCCGCGCAGCGATCACAGCTTATCTCGCCAAAATTTAAGCCCGAACGCAGTCAAAGTGCTCTATCGCCTAAACAAAGCTGGCTTCGATGCTTACCTTGTTGGTGGCTGTATTCGCGACCACCTTATTGGTGTTGACGCGAAAGATTTCGATGTCGTGACGAACGCGACCCCAGAAGAAATCCACGACCTTTTCTCAAATTCACGACTCATTGGCCGACGCTTTCGCCTTGTTCACGTGACATTTGGCCGTGAGATTATCGAAGTCTCTACCTTCCGAGCACCCTCCGCTCAAGAAGACAGTGCAAGCAAGCCACAAGAGTCCCTGAAAGGGAAAGACTCAGCCCGCTCTGCCCATGGCATCGTGCTACGTGACAACGTGTACGGCAGCATTGAAGAAGACGCCGAACGTCGCGACTTTACTTTTAACGCCCTGTATTACAATGTCCAAGATTTTAGCATCCACGATTATTGTGGCGGCCTAGAAGACATTGCGAATAAAAAAATTCGCATCATAGGCGACGCGAGACAACGCTACCAAGAAGACCCTGTACGCATGTTACGTGCGATTCGCTTCGCGGGTAAATTAGGCTTTGATATTGACGAAGAAACCGCCGCCCCGATCAAAGAAATGGCGCATTTACTAGACCATATTCCGCCTGCCCGTTTGTTTGAAGAAGTCCTCAAATTACTTGGCAGCGGCAACGGCATCAAAACCTTCCATCTGCTACGTCAATACGGCTTATTCAAGTACTTATTCCCTGACACAGAAGCACTGCTGGTTAGCGGCTGGAAACGTGACGATCTCAACCCTGAAGCGTTTATCCTTCAAGGTTTAGAAAATACCGACAAGCGACTTCAAACAGGCAAAACAACAGCGCCCTACTTCTTGTATGCCGTGATGTTGTGGCCAAGCGTTGTGCTGCGTCATGAAGAATTTCAGTCACAAGGCATGCCTGCGACTCCAGCACTTCATCAAGCCGCAAGCATGGTACTGGATAATCAAGTGGCTTCTACTGCGATCCCTAGACGCTTCTCAACGCCAATGCGTGAGATTTGGGATATGCAGTTCCGCTTACCAAAGCGCTACGGTAAACGTGCCTTTGTCTTGCTTGATCACCCTCGTTTTCGTGCGGCCTTTGATTTCTTGCTGATTCGCGAATTAAGCGGCACTGAACTAGGTGGCCTTGGCGCATGGTGGGAATCTTTCCAATTTGCCAATGAAAACGAACAAAGAGAACTAATTAAGAGCATTGACCTTCGTGCGAACGACAAAGAAGGGCCGAAGAAACGTCGCCCTCGTCGTCGTAAAAAGAGCAATGCACCGCAAAGAGAAACTCCTGAAGAATAAGAGGGACCAGAGTGAAACTGGCTTATATTGGACTTGGTAGTAATTTAGAAGAGCCAATAGCTCAAATGCACAGCGCTATTGAGCACTTGTCTGCACACCCAGATTTGGCCGATTTTCACGTTTCCACACTCTATTCCAGCAAACCGGTTGGTCCTCAGGATCAACCGGACTATGTCAACGCAGTGGCTTCCGTGCGAACCCAGCTAACCCCGATCGAACTACTCGACGTCTTGCAAAGTATTGAGCAAGCGCACCATCGCGTCCGAGAACGTCATTGGGGGCCGCGCACACTCGACCTTGATTTATTGCTATATAACAATGAGACCATTGATTTACCTCGCCTCACTGTTCCTCATCCTTACATGCTAGAAAGAGGGTTCGTCATCCGTCCCCTTATGGATCTGGCACCAGAAATGCTTCTGGCTAACGGCAAAACCGTGGCAGAGCATTTACGCCAACTTGATACCAGCGATTTGGTTTCTATAGAAGAAGAATGATCTATGTATTCAAACAACTCTGAAAAAAAGCTCGGCCGTCCAATCTCTTTGTCTGATCTTCAAAAAATGAAGGAAAACAAAGAAAAGTTCACCTGTTTGACCAGCTATGATGCCACCTTTACTCACGTCATGAACGAAGCAGGTGTTGAAACTATTCTGATTGGCGACTCTCTTGGCATGGTTATTCAGGGGCACGACAGCACGTTACCCGTCACCATTGAAGACATGTGTTACCACACGGCGGCAGTCAAACGCGGCAACACCAATGCCTTTATTCTGGCAGACATGTCTTTCATGACGTACAACTCCACCGAACATGCACTGGAAAACGCTGGCAAACTCATGCAAGCCGGTGCCAACATGGTAAAAATAGAAGGCGCTGCTTGGCTAAAAGACATCATTCAAGCGCTCAGTAATCGTGGCATCCCTGTGTGTGCGCATCTGGGTCTAACGCCTCAGTTTGTTAACAAACTCGGCGGCTACAAAGTACAAGGTAAAGGCCAGCAAGCGGCAGACTTATTACTCGCAGACTCGCTTGCTTTGGTCGAAGCCGGTGCCGATGTATTGCTTTACGAATGCATTCCAACTGAGCTTGGTAAAACCCTAACAGACGCGGTTTCCGTGCCGACTATCGGCATTGGTGCAGGCCCACACACAGATGGACAAGTGCTGGTTATGCACGACATGCTGGGGGCCAACATAGGCAAACGTCCTCGTTTCGTGAAGAACTTTTTAACCGACGGCCGTAGTATCCAAGACGCTTTTGAAGCCTATGTTTACGAAGTAAAAAACCAACAATTCCCTGCAGCAGAACACGGATTTAAATCATGAAAACCTTTCACACAGTTGCTGAACTTCGTGCCGCACTAAAAAAAGAACGCCTACAAGACAAAAGCATTGCGTTCGTGCCAACCATGGGCAATTTGCACGATGGCCACATGTCCCTTATTCGACGTGCGGTGACAGAAGGCGATGTAGTGGTCTCTTCCATCTTCGTTAACCCTATGCAATTTTCCGCAAACGAAGACTTAGAGCGCTACCCAAAAACACTAGAAGAAGACAAAAAAGTGCTTGAGGCCAATGGCTGTCAGTACTTATTTGCCCCAGACGCAAAAGAAATGTACCCAGATGGCAAACGCAGCCAAACACAAATCGAAGTTGTCGGTTTATCTGATATTTTGTGTGGCGCTTCTCGCCCAGGACATTTTGTTGGTGTTTCCACCGTTGTGACAAAATTGTTTAACATTGTTCAGCCAGACTGTGCCATATTCGGCAACAAAGACTTTCAGCAACTTAAAGTCATTGAAGATATGGTGCGCGACCTAAGTTCTAACGTTCGCATTATTGGCGTCGATATTGCGCGTAACGATGATGGCTTAGCCATGAGTTCGCGTAACGGCTACCTAACAGAAGAAGAAAGACGCATCGCCCCTGCCATGTACCAAACCTTGTTGTGGGCAAAAGACGCGCTATTAGAAAACCGTGCGAGTCACGAGGACATTCGCGAACAAGCTCAACAGAAGCTTGAAGCGGCTGGTTTCCGTCGTGATTATTTCGAAATCCGCGCACAAGATAATTTACAAACACCGTCAGAAGAAGAGAAAAGCCTGGTCATTTTGGCCGCGGCATACCTAGGCAACGCACGTTTAATCGACAATATACGCATTGAACTGGCCTAACTCACTTTAAGACCAAGGGAGATTGTAATGCATTCACCTACCCAACTTAGTGCTTGGCAAGCACTGGCAGAGCACCAAAAAGAAATCGACTCTGTTGAAATGAAATCCTTGTTTGAAAAGGATAAAAATCGTGCCGAGAAGTACACTACCAAAGCCGCTGGCTGGACATTAGATTACGCAAAAAACCGCGTTAATGAAAAAACCTTAGCACTGTTAATTGAACTGGTTAAAGAAGCCGGTTTAGAGACGGCGATTAAAGGCATGTTCAGCGGCGAACACATTAACAACACAGAAGACCGTTCTGTGTTGCACATTGCCTTGCGCGCGAGCCAAGCACAAGAATCGCTCATGGTAGATGGCGTTAATGTCCTAGCAGAGGTTCGTGACACCCTAGAGCAAATGGGCAAGTTTGTTCAGCAGCTACACAGTGGCGAATGGCGCGGCTACTCTGATCAGCGCATCACTGATGTGGTTTCGATCGGTATCGGTGGCTCTTACCTAGGACCAAAAGTCGTAGCGGAAGCGCTTACACCCTACAAAAAAGACGACATCAAGGTCCATTTCGTCGCCAACATTGATGGCTCCGATATCACTGGTAAGCTAAAACAGCTCAATCCAGAAACCACCGTTTTTGTGATCTCTTCTAAGACGTTTGGCACTCTAGAAACCTTATCAAACGCCAATGCAGCACGCGATTGGTTCTTAGCCAATGGCGGCTCCCAAGAGACCGTTAGCAAGCACTTTGCTGCGGTCAGCTCGAACGTCGAAAAAGCCGTTGCGTTTGGCATGGCCAAAGAAAACATCTTCCCGATGTGGGATTGGGTGGGCGGACGTTACTCCCTTTGGTCAGCAATTGGCTTGCCGGTTGCGATCGCCGTTGGCATGGATAACTTCTACGCGCTGCTAGACGGTGCTCACCAAATGGATGAGCATTTTCGCACCGCACCATTTGAAGAAAACATCCCCGTCATCATGGGCGCTTTGGGCGTGTGGTACATCAATTTCCACAACGCACAAACTCACGCTTTGATTCCTTATGACCACTACCTACGTGCAATGCCTGCTCATATTCAGCAGCTTGATATGGAAAGTAACGGTAAAGCGAATTTATTGAATGGCGATGGCGTTGAGACAGACACAGGGCCAATCATCTGGGGCGGCGCTGGCACCAACGGTCAACACGCTTACCACCAGTTATTGCATCAAGGCACGCGCCTTGTGCCTGTGGACTTCATTGCACCATTAGCATCGCATAACCCAATTAAAGATCATCACGCACAATTGTTCGCTAACTGCTTAAGTCAGTCGCAAGCCTTAATGGTCGGCAAAACGCTTGAACAAGCAAAACAAGAACTGCGTGATGCAGGCGCGACGCCTGAACAGGTCGAAGCCATTGCACCGCACAAAGTGATCAAAGGCAATCGTCCAAGTAATACGCTGCTTACCGATAAAATGACACCAGAAACCGTCGGTGCATTGATTGCCCTTTATGAGCACCGTACTTTTGTACAAGGCACCATTTGGGGCATCAACTCATTTGACCAATGGGGTGTTGAACTAGGCAAAGTATTGGGAACCGACATCTTCAACCGCCTTGTTAGCGACAGCGACAACAGCGCACTGGATGCCTCTACCCAAGCCTTGATCAATGCCTTCAAAAAAGCACAAGCTTAATGGCCTAATCATTAAGCCATAAACGCTCAGTTTTCTGATAGCACCACTAAAAACACCAGCCTCGGCTGGTGTTTTTGTTTATCGGGTTTACCTCTTACCGCTCCCTGCTAAAGATATGGCTAGGCTTTTTTCACGAACTTAGCGGTCACCATCATTTCGCCAGCACCATCCACCCGACAGTCGAGCTGATGATCTTTTTTATCAAAAATGCGCCTGATCACGGCTTTTGTGCCTATTTTCAGCACCAAAGAACTGCTTTTCACTTTGAGGTCTTTGGCAAGAGTGACCTTATCGCCTTCTGCTAACAGGGTACCGTTGGCGTCTTTGACCGCCAGGCTTTCTTGCTCTGTGGCAACTTCTTCAGGATTCCACTCATGACCACATTCTGGACACAGTAAATTCGTTTGATCTTGGTAAACATACTCAGACTGGCACTTTGGACAAGGAGGATAAGACATAATCTGTGGTTTCTACTTTCCTAAATAACGGGGTGATAGCGTCAGCTTTCATTTTGAAAGGAACCGACCTAAGGCCTCTATTTTGCCACATAATTCTCTTCTCCCCCATTAATTACACTATTTGTGCGTCAGGTAAACATTACTGACAAAGCTAGAAATTACACATCATGCAATTGACGCAGATCACCGCGAAGCAGGAGAATCAACAATCGTACTGATAACAATTATCACTACTCATTTACTTTGGACAAAGCCTTCGCTTTTCTAAAACAAAGAGAGAAACCTCATGCTATTACGTTGTTTGCTTTTAGCCTCTATCTTTTCAGCACTTAGCTTACCGGCTTACGCAGAAAGACTTACCCTTCAATTGCAACTCAATGCTGACGGATTTTCTCCGAAAACACTCACAGCCCCACCAAATAAAGCCATCAAAATCGAACTAATCAACAACACAAACAAGGTGGCAGAGCTTGAAAGCTACGACATGAAGTTTGAAAAAATCATCGTACCTAAGGGAAAAATATCTGTGTATACCGGACCGTTAAAAGTAGGTAAATACCACTTTTTTAATGACTACGCCTCCAACGTAGTCGGCATAGTTAACGTTAAACTCCCATAAGGACACCCGCAGGCATGGTTGCTGTTTTACTCATCGTATTTAGAGAAGTACTCGAAGCTGGATTGATTATTTCCATCGTCGCCGCGGCCTGTAAAGGCTTAACCATTCGCCTTCAGGTGGTCTCTGGCATCGTTCTTGGCTTACTTGGCGCAGTGCTGCTAGCAAAATTCACCAGCTTAATAGAAGACTCTCTGTCAGGCTACGGACAAGAAGTTTTTACCGCGTCTATTCTAGCCGTTGCTACCTTGATGCTCGCTTGGCAAAACATCTGGATGTCGGTAAAAGGCCGCGAAATGGCCGAAAAAAGTCGTCAGAACATCAAGGGCCTACTGTTGGAAGGAAAAGGCAGCTTCGCCATTGTGATCGTGATTGCCATTGCGGTATTACGAGAAGGGTCTGAAGTGGTGCTGTTTTTATACAGCCTCTTTTTATCGTCTGGTTTAACCGAAAATTCCATGCTGCTTGGTGGCTTACTTGGCACCGCTCTGGGCGTTTTAGTCACCTACTCCCTGTACCGCGGCATAGTGATGATTCCTCTGCGTTACATTTTTTCGTCCAGCAACATAATTTTATCCTTGATTGCAGCCGGTTTATCCAGCCAAGCCGTTGGTATTCTAGCGAACATAGGCTTTTTGCCCCAGTTAGGCTCGCAAGTTTGGGACAGCTCTTTTCTCTTATCCAGTAACGGTTGGGGCGGTGTATTAGCCCATTCTGTTATTGGCTACACCGCAACCCCTATGGGGGTGCAAATACTCACCTGGTGTGCCGTTTTGTGCGTTATTTCTCTAACCACTCAACGACTTAAACAAAGCCACAACCAAAATAAGGACACTCTAAATGCAACTCACTAATAATGTGAAAAAAACGCTCTCCTTCACAGCGTTACTTTGCAGCGCCGCCCTCATGAGTCAATACGCAAGCGCCCGAGAATACCCAGTTGGTGGTCCCATCCATAAAGATGGCATGGAAATCGCCTCGTCTTATCTAGTTGATATTAAGACTGATCCTTCTCCAGCATCAATGATAATGGGCAAGGACGTAGTGCATCTCGAATCTGATGTGCATGCAACTCAAGACAACCAATGGGGCTTTCCTAATGGCGCTTGGATTCCTTACATGAGCATAGATTATGTCGTGACGAAAGTTGGTGACCCAAGCTTTATGGAATACGGTCAGATGCTGCCAATGACCGCTGGCGATGGTCCACACTATGCGCATTCGGTACAGCTTAAAGGCAAAGGCACTTACATTGCCCACCTTCAATACACGGCACCAGACGAAAAAGGCTTCTTACACCACGTAGACAAAGCCACTGGCGTACCCTCTTGGTTCAAACCATTCAAAGTCGATTTTAAATTCAAATACCCACAGTCTTAACCATTACTTAAATAAGACGCTATAAACAAAAACACCGGCGAGGCCGGTGTTTTTGTTTAGTCAGCTCACTTGGCGCTACTCTACTCAGATAACATCAAGCCTGACTCAAACAGAAGACTTAATAGTGATATCTTAGCTGCGCTATCAATATGACATCGTCTTGATATTTATAAACAATTCGGTGTTCATCATTAATCCGGCGAGACCAATAGCCCGCAAGACCATGCTTTAAAGGTTCAGGCTTACCAATCCCTTCATAGGGTTCGCGCTGAATATCTTTAATCAGTAAGTTAATACGCTTTAGTACTTTTTTATCCGTGCTCTGCCAATAAAGATACTGATCCCAAGCCGCAGTTGAAAACGTCAGCTTCACTCAATCAATTCTCTTTCAATGCCTTTACCTGCTTCCAGCTCGGCAATGGATTCCAGCAATACTCTTGCGTTTGCTGGTGAACGTAGTAAGTAGGTGGTCTCTTGCATGGCCTCATAATCTTCTAGCGACATCATGACAACTGGGCTCTCGCTTTTACGCGTAATAATGACTGGCGAATGATCATCACAAACCTTAGCCATCGTCTTCGCTAAGTTGGCCCGAGCTGTGGTATAACTGATAGCATCCATTACTTATTTCCTGTACTTAATTCTGTACCACTGAGTATAAAGTAAACACTCAAAGCAAATCAACAAATCACACTCAGGACATGATCAGCGGACTCCCTTAATCAGGTAACACCGCCCCATACCTCGTATTTCTGCCGCCACCTTCAAAACAGTCGGACCCTGCATTCAGACAAGCGACCAGCCTCTAACGCGTACTGATACAAAGCATCTCGGCATTGCGTTTCGTCAAAGGTGAAATTTGGCCAATCAGGGTTCTGCCAGCTGTATTTCATAGTAAAACAAAAAGCCACCTTGCTTTCACAAGATGGCTTTCTATATTCGCGAGAAGTGTCTAACGGTTCGATTAGGCTGTAGCGATAATATCGTCCATCGCTAGGCGGGCTTTTGGTAGACCGTGGTTCCAGTCGTCGCCGTCTTTGTGGTAACCCATTGCCAAGGCTACTTCACACACATGACCGTCTAATTCTGCTGCAAATTTTTCGCCAATCAAGTCAGGATCAACACCTTCCATTGGCGTAGAGGCAATACCTAGGCGCGCTAGAGTGTGCAGTATGTTTCCTAATGCTAAGTAGACCTGTGCTTTAGTCCAGCTCGCGTTATTACCTGCTTCATCCATGTTCATTTCAGCGAATGCATAAGCGCCCATGAAGGTATCGTACATTTCAGCAGGCAGGTGACCTGAGCTTACTTCAGCGTCTACACGTTTTCTAAATTTGTCTTTGGTAAACGCAGGATCGTATGCCAGTAATAAAGTATGTGAGGCTTCTTTCGCATGCAGTTGATTGAACTGATGTTTATTGGCAAAAGTATCATGTAAACGCTGTTTACCTTCATCACTTTCTACCAAAACAAATTTCCATGGCTGAGAGTTGATCGAAGAAGCTGACAAGCGGATCGCTTCTTTAATCACATCCAAGTTTTCAGGCGAAATGCGCTTATCCGCATCGTATTTTTTAGCCGTATAGCGGTTGTTCAAGTCTTGAATAATTTGGTGAGCCATCATCTTCTCCAACGAGTCATAAGGGTAATAACGAATTGGAGCCATTATAAATACATCACTATACATTGATAATTAGGCATAAAGACTAAACTCTTTAAGTTTTTTGTTAATAATCTACGTTCTCGTTAGATACACAAAAAGGCCACGATGTTTTCACACCGTGGCCTTTTTAAAGAGAAGCTATGAGCCTAATACAGATTAAATGTATTCGACTTTTTCGATCTCATACGTTGCTTCACCGCTTGGAATTTTAACAAGGACTTCATCACCCTCTTCTTTCCCAATGATGGCTTTCGCGATTGGTGAAGCGTAAGAAATCTTCTTCAACTTCACGTCTGCTTCGTCATCCCCTACGATTTTGTAGGTTACCGTTGCTTCTGTATCCACATTGAAAAGTGTCACGGTAGTACCGAAAATCACTTTGCCAGAAGCAGGTACAGATTTCACGTCGATAACTTGCGAATCAGACAGCTTGCCTTCGATCTCTTTAATACGACCTTCAGCAAATCCCTGTTCTTCACGTGCAGCGTGATATTCCGCATTTTCTTTTAAATCGCCGTGTTCACGAGCGGTTGCAATATCAGCAATCACTCGTGGACGAACTACGGTTTTAAGGTGATTTAGCTCTTCGCGTAAGCTAGCTTCACCTTCTACCGTCATTGGTACTTTTTTCATTATTTCCCCAAGTGCAAATCTTGCAGTCTTCTAACTTTGGTTTCACCCTTCAAGCTGATCGCCATGCTAGTCGCTTCAGCGCCGGCCAATGTAGTAGTGTAACAAACCTTGCGCTGCAATGCTGTGCGGCGAATGACCGAAGAGTCAGCAATTGCCTGAGTGCCGGAAGTAGTGTTGATAATATAATCAATTTCACCATTTTTCAGCATATCGACAATGTGTGGACGACCTTCATTCACCTTGTTGACTTTATTTACCGCTACGCCATGCTCTGCTAAGTATTTCGCAGTACCTTCGGTACCAACGATATCAAAACCTAGCTCAGAAAGACGACGCGCTACGTCAACCGCCCCTTCTTTGTCCATGTCACGAACACTGATAAAGGCACGTCCAGACGTTGGCAACACAGTACCACCACCTAGAACCGCTTTGCCAAAGGCTTCAGCGAACGTATCGCCAACACCCATGACTTCACCAGTCGATTTCATTTCAGGGCCAAGAATAGGGTCAACACCTTGGAATTTATTGAACGGGAAGACCGCTTCTTTCACGCTGTAGTAAGAAGGAATGATTTCACTTGTGAAACCAAGCTCTGCTAGCGTTTTACCAGACATAACCAATGCCGCGACTTGCGCTAAAGAGCGGCCGATGCACTTAGAAACAAACGGTACAGTACGTGAGGCACGAGGGTTTACCTCGATCACATAGATTTCGCCATCTTGTACAGCAAGCTGAGTGTTCATCAAACCGATAACACCAAGCTCAAGCGCCATGTTTTTAATCATTTCGCGGATGTCATCTTGAACATTCGCAGGCAATGAGTAAGGAGGCAAAGAACACGCAGAGTCACCAGAGTGAACACCCGCTTGTTCGATATGCTGCATGATGCCGCCGATAACCACTTGATTACCATCACTGATACAGTCGATATCGATCTCAATCGCCGCATTCAAGAAGTGATCCAACAACACTGGGCTGTCGTTTGACACTTTCACAGCCGTGGTCATGTAGCGCATCAATTCTTTTTCGTTATACACGATTTCCATTGCGCGTCCACCCAGTACATAAGATGGGCGAACCACTAGAGGGTAACCGATTTCAGCGGCTTTCATTGCGGCTTGGTCAACGCTACGAACGGTCGCATTATGCGGCTGTTTGTAACCCAAGCGCTGAATCATGCTTTGGAAACGCTCACGGTCTTCTGCACGGTCAATCGCTTCTGGCGTCGTACCAATGATAGGCACGCCTTCATTTTGCAAGGCACGAGCAATTTTCAGTGGTGTTTGACCACCGAACTGAACGATGACACCTTTTGGTTTTTCTTTGCGAACGATTTCAAGCACATCTTCCAGAGTAACTGGTTCGAAGTACAAACGATCCGAGGTATCGTAATCGGTAGAAACGGTTTCTGGGTTACAGTTCACCATGATGGTTTCGTAGCCCGCTTCGCGTAAGCCTAGCGCCGCGTGTACACAGCAGTAATCAAACTCGATACCTTGACCGATACGGTTTGGACCACCACCTAGAATGATGATTTTTTCTTTGTCTGTTGGCGCCGCTTCACACTCATCTTCATAAGTGGAGTACATGTACGCTGTGTTGGTTGCGAATTCAGCCGCACAAGTATCAACACGCTTGTAGACAGGATGCACGTCAACCAAGTAACGACGCTCACGCAATGACTTCTCAGTCACTTGCAACAAGCTCGCTAGACGTGAGTCAGAGAAGCCTTTGCGTTTCAAACGACGCATCACGTCGTAAGTCATGTCGACGAGACCTTTGTCAGCCAGACCCGCTTCTTCTTTGATCAAGTCTTCGATCTGAACTAGGAACCAATGATCAACGCCAGTCACCGCGTAAATCTCATCGATTGTCATGCCAGAACGGAACGCATCGCCAATGTACCAAATGCGGTCTGCACCTGGATTTTGAAGCTCATACGCCAGTTTTTCTTTGCTGTTTTCTTCTGCGAAATCCAATTGAGGATTAAAGCCATCCGCGCCCACTTCCAAACCGCGCAATGCTTTTTGCAAAGACTCTTGGAAAGTACGGCCAATCGCCATTACCTCACCAACCGACTTCATTTGCGTCGTTAGGCGATCGTTCGCTGTTGGGAATTTTTCGAATGTGAAACGTGGGATCTTAGTCACAACGTAGTCAATTGCTGGCTCGAAGCTCGCTGGTGTTTGACCGCCAGTGATGTCGTTTTGCAATTCGTCTAGGGTGTAACCAATCGCCAATTTCGCTGCGATTTTCGCGATAGGGAAACCCGTCGCTTTGGATGCCAAGGCAGAAGAACGAGACACACGTGGGTTCATCTCGATAACAACCAAACGGCCTGTTTTCGGATCCATACCAAACTGTACGTTTGAACCACCAGTCTCAACACCAATCTCACGCAATACCGCTAAAGAAGCGTTACGCATGATTTGGTATTCTTTGTCTGTTAGAGTTTGTGCTGGCGCAACCGTAATGGAGTCACCAGTGTGAACCCCCATTGCGTCGAAGTTTTCGATCGCACAAACAATGATGCAGTTGTCTTTTTTGTCACGGACAACTTCCATCTCGTACTCTTTCCAACCGATCAAAGATTCATCGATTAGCAATTCGTTGGTTGGCGACAAGTCCAAACCACGAGTACAAATTTCTTCAAACTCTTCCATGTTGTACGCGATACCGCCACCGGTGCCGCCCATGGTGAAAGAAGGTCGAATGATACAAGGGAAGCCAAGCTCTGATTGAACTTGCAATGCTTCTTCCATGCTGTGTGCAATGCCGGCACGCGGACATTCAAGACCAATGGCTTTCATTGCTTGGTCGAAACGATTACGGTCTTCCGCTTTGTCGATGGCATCCGCCGTCGCACCAATCATTTCAACATTGTATTTTTCTAGTACGCCATGACGCTCAAGATCCAACGCACAGTTCAGCGCCGTTTGGCCACCCATGGTTGGTAGCACAGCATCTGGACGCTCTTTCTCGATGATTTTTTCAACGGTTTGCCATTCGATCGGCTCGATGTACGTTGAATCCGCCATCACAGGGTCGGTCATGATAGTGGCTGGGTTAGAGTTCACTAGAATGACGCGGAAACCTTCTTCGCGCAGCGCTTTACACGCTTGAGCACCAGAATAGTCAAATTCACAGGCCTGACCGATAACGATAGGACCTGCACCCAAAATTAAGACGCTTTTTATGTCAGTACGCTTTGGCATAGTATTTCGTTCCTGCTCAGGCTTTGGTGGCTTTGATGTTTTCGATGAACTGATCAAACAGTGGCGCAACGTCGTGCGGCCCTGGGCTCGCTTCCGGGTGACCTTGGAAGCTGAACGCGCTCTTATCAGTACGGGAAATCCCCTGCAAAGAACCATCGAACAAGGATTTGTGCGTCATCTTAAGATTGGCAGGCAAAGTATCTTCATCTACCGCGAAACCGTGGTTCTGGCTAGTAATCATCACAGTGCCTTTTTCAATGGCTTGTACTGGATGGTTAGCGCCGTGGTGACCAAATTTCATTTTCTTCGTTTTCGCGCCAGAGGCCAAGGCCAATAGCTGATGACCAAGACAGATACCAAAAACAGGGATGTCTGTTTCTAGGATCTCTTTGATCGCTTGAATCGCGTAATCACATGGCTCTGGGTCACCAGGGCCGTTAGAAAGGAAAACGCCATCTGGATTCAAGGCAAGCACGTCACTTGCTGGTGTTTGTGCAGGCACAACCGTTAGACGGCAGCCGCGCTCAACCAACATGCGCAAAATGTTTTGCTTCACACCAAAGTCATAAGCCACAACGTGGAAGTCGAATGATTCAGGCGTGGTATGACCTTTTACCAGATCCCAAGTTGACTCGGTCCACTGGTAAGACTCTTTCGCAGACACTTCTTTCGCTAAATCCATGCCTTTTAGGCCAGGAAAACCTTTCGCTGCGGCAATCGCTGCTGCTTCATCTAGGTTCTCACCTGCCATGATGCAACCCGCTTGCGCGCCTTTTTCTCGTAGAATACGAGTCAATTTACGCGTATCAATGTCAGCGATGCCCACTACGCCTTTGCGTTTTAGATAAGAGTCTAACGACTCTTCTGAACGCCAGCTGCTAGCAACTAAAGGAAGATCACGAATGATCAAACCTTCACACCAGACATTGTTGGATTCTTCATCTTCAGAGTTAACGCCAGTATTCCCAATATGGGGATAGGTCAAAGTGACCATTTGTCGAGCATAGGAAGGATCTGTAAGAATTTCTTGATAACCAGTCATCGAAGTGTTGAAAACCACTTCGGCTGTTGAGGAGCCATCCGCTCCGATCGACACCCCTTTAAATACAGTGCCGTCTTCCAGAGCCAGAATCGCTGATGTTGCCAAAGGAACCTCCCGTTTAGAGCCTATCAGGTTGCAAAAAAGCGAGAGAACCATCGGCTCATCTCGCTTTTAAGAAATTGCGTTTTTGCCGTTCATCTATTGATCAATTGCCAATAGATCTCGCGTTCAAAAAATCTGCCCAATTTTACTCTTATACGCCGTGAGCGTCCACCGCAAAGCCGCCCAAATACGGAAAAAGTATGGCTTTAGGGCTGATTTTAATTGACTTTTTGGTCAAGAATAACTATTCCACCACAATCTATTAACACAAAAGACCATTGGCTACTTCTTGAGCGCTTTCATATCCATTTAGGTTCGCCAATACCGCCAACGAAAACGTCATGGCAGCGGCCGGTCCTTGCCCAGTAATAATATTATCATCCATAACGACCGGTTGATCCGCCATGTATTGCGCGCCCGTCAAACCAGACTCAAATCCTGGGTAACAGGTTGCTTGTTTGTCTACGACAAAACCATGGGTCCCAAACACTACGGCAGGAGAAGCACATATCGCACACAACAAAGCATCTTGAATATCATGTTTTTCCAGCATATCGATTAACAACTCGCAATCGCGTAAATGCTCAGCCCCTGGCATGCCGCCGGGAAGAACAATCGCATCGTATTGCACATCAGCCACGTCGGTTAGTAGTACATCGGCTTCAATTTTACAGCCATTGGCACCTGTGATGTTTTTCACCTCGTGAACACTGGCAACGGTCACTTCAACGCCGCCACGGCGCAGCACATCAATAATAGTGATGGCTTCAATGTCTTCATTACCATTGGCAATAGGGACTAATACCTGACTCATAATATGATTCCTTATTTTCTGTTTGTGCTATTCAATGAGATTTAACAGGGCGTGCGCCTACTTTTAGACGCTTAAGGTAAACAAACACGCGGCTTCTTTACCTTGATCTGTCACATAATAATTTTTGCGGCGCCCTACTTCCTCAAAACCTAGCGAACGATAAAGCTGGATGGCGCCCAGATTAGACTCGCGTACTTCTAATAGGTATTCCACCACCCCTTTGCTCGCCATTTCTTCCGTCCAAGCGGACAACAGCTGCTTCGCGAAACCTTGGCGACGTTGCGCCCGATCCACCACGATAAGCTCAAGCTCCGATTGCTCGAACAATAAAGACGCGGTCAGCCAGCCAAGCAATGTGGTTTCATCTTTCTGCGCGATGGTGTCATCTGCTTCTAGCGTCGCTTCGATGACCCAGTTAGCGCGTGACATAAGCGCCTCTTCAATCAGCGATGCATTCCAAGGATGAGGATTTGATCCTTGATCAAGCTGCACAATGGCGTTGAGATCGTCGAGTGTGGCGTGGCGAATAAGAAACGAGGCCATGACTGAATGATTTCCGTTATAAAGTAAAAGGTGAGACAACACCGAGTAACGCCCGCTGCTACGAACAGAAGGGCGAATACAAAAGCATTAAAACAAGGCACGCTGCATAATTTGCCAAGCGTCTTTGCGTAACTCAGGAATACGGAACAGCTCAGGCAGACTCACAATGCGTGCCACAGGGAAGGCTTTTAGTTCGCACTCTGCTGGCAGTTCGTCAAAAAGTGTGGCGATATTATCGCCTGCCAGCACCACTTTTGGCGTGCCAGTAAAGGTCGATGTTAGCCCTATAATAAAACGCTCGAGCGCGCCTAACAGCCAATCTTGTCGTGTTAAAAAGTGAGGATTTCGCAAGGCACCAGGCCAGGATAAGCCACGACTCGTCCATTCTTCAATCGGTGTTTTTAATAGTGCCTGCCCCATTTTAACCGCCAAACGGTCAATGTCTTCTTGCTGCGAGAAAGACACAGGCACTTCGCTCACAATCAGTAACTGATTGGCGAGCGCGTAGGCTCTTAACTCAATGTGAGTGATCGATGAGGTTAGCGGCGCAACATGGACGGGGACATCGATATCGACGGCCAGCTCTTCGATCGGTTGTAAGTCCTCGACAATGATTTCAGGGCCAGCATTCAATTGCTCGCGCAAATACGCCACCGACTGCTCTTTTTCTTCTGGCGCGACAGGTTTCGCCATAGGCTCTGGCAAACCAGACTCAAACCCTTGAGTCGGCGCAACCCGACTCGCGGTTGGCACTGCGCTGGGCTCAAATGCCTGATCCATCGCCCAAGGCTGAGGCGCGTAAAACACAGTCCCCGCCACACCGCTCGGAGCGGACAACCATGAGGTCACCCCCATCTGCGCCAAGCAATGTGTCTGAAAAGCTTGTTTTTGATCCAATTCGCGCGTCATAGCACCCTTATATTCTCAGAAAAAAACGCCGCTATCTGACCAATCAGCGTCGCGATGTTACGAACCTTAATAAAGCAGGGAATATACGCTTTTAGCCAAAAAGTTGCCACTTCACCCCTACTTAATCCTCGTTTAAACTCGCAATATAACGATCATTGATTAACTCTCATTAGGATGGCGTAGTCGACTATTATTGACCTGTGTATAATCTCACCAAAATGATCGATCATTCCATTAATTATTTGCCTTCGAAGGACAACCATTCATGAAATCTCTTATTTCATGTCTTGCTCTTACTGTCGCTGTTACGTTCAGTGGACTAAGCCAAGCAGACAATTTACCAGATTTAAAAGGTCGCACCATTGTCGCGGTAACCGAAAATGCTTACACGCCACTAAACTTTGCAGACCCAGAAACAGGTAAAGGCATTGGTTGGGAATACGATGCAATGAACGAAATAGCTCATCGCCTAAACGCCAAAGTCGATTGGCAATTGAGCAGCTGGGACACCATGATCCAAGGGGTGAAACAAGGCCAATATGACATTGGTATGGATGGCATCACGATCAATGCAGAACGAGCGCAGCAAATCGACTTTTCGATTCCATATATGACCTCACAACAATTTATGCTGGTAAGAGCCGACGAAAATCGCTTTGATGATGCCAAATCCTTTGCCGCCAATAAAGACCTTCAATTTGGCGCCCAACCTGGCACCACAAACTTTTACGTGGCGGTGTACGATGTTTTGGATGGCAACGAAAATAACCCAAGAATCACCTTGCTCGAAACCTTTGGCGCGTCCGTTCAAGCGCTAAAGACTGGCGATGTAGACTGCGTATTAATGGACGCGACATCTGCTCGTGGTTACATCGGCGCCAACCCAGGCGCTTTTAAAATCGTTGGCGGCCCACTTGGCTCAGAAGATTTTGGCTTTATTCTGACGCCGGGATCTGATCTGCGACAACCCATTAACGCCGCGATTAAGAGCATGCAAAAAGATGGCACAATGGATGCGCTAAATCAAAAATGGTTCTTTGATTACAATCAACACCACTAAGCCTTCTGAGCCATCGTGTTATTCATAACGCGATGGCTCTGTTTGAATTCATCCGATCGCCATCCGGCGGTCTAGCTATTTTGATCATTATGCCCTTTAAAAAGACCTTAGAACGCACGCCTTGGTGGCTAGTCGCAACCATTATCATTTCTGTAACGCTACTTTGGCACATGGTCGCAGACCAAAGCTATCAGCGTATTGCTGGGGTATTAAGTAAAGGCCTATTAACCACACTGGGCGTCACCCTTAGCGCCTTTTTACTGGCCAGTATTATCGGCTTGCTGATTGCCTTAGCGGGCTTTTCTCGGTGGCGAGCCATACGAGAATTTAGCCGTTTTTATGTGGAAATCATTCGTGGCATTCCGGTTCTTGTTTTATTGTTTTATATCGCTTTTGTGGGCGCACCTGAACTGGTTAAACTCTATAACTGGGTGTTGCAAATACCCATTGATGCGGGCGTATTAGAAAAAGCGCGCACCCGTGATTTCAGTATGTTGTGGCGAGCTATTTTTGCGTTATCCATTAGCTACAGTGCGTTTATTGCAGAAGTGTTCCGAGCGGGTATCCAAGAAGTAGGTAAAGGGCAAATCGAAGCGGCACAGGCGCTTGGGTTGTCTAACTGGCAACGCTTCCGCTTTATTACCTTTCCACAAGCCATTCGAAAAATCCTGCCGCCACTGGGCAACGACTTTGTGGCCATGATCAAAGACTCTGCCTTGGTATCGGTACTGGGTGTGCAAGACATCACACAGCTAGGCAAGATATTCAGCGCATCATCGTTTCAATTTTTTGAGACTTATAATGTCGTGGCCTTTATGTATTTGGTGCTAACCCTGACCTTATCGCTGATTATTCGCGGCTTTGAAACGCACTTAAAACGCAATGACCATCATTGACTAAAGACGGCGCGCTGTTCCAACTAGGCATAAAAAGCCCCCTGTCATTGGATAGTCAAACTATGGGGGGGCACTGCAAGATTGGCTTTTTATACCTGAATTCAGTCGCGCACCACTCGCTACTATATTAAGCCAGCAGCTTGGTAAAACGAGTTTGAATGGCGTAATCTTTTTTCGGCCCCACCACACTAAAACTCAGCGCAAACTCATGCTCTGAGAGAAATTCAAAGGTGGCGTCGTAATGATCTTTAATGCATAAGTGATGAGACGTTAATGTACTGGCTTGGGTAAAAGCAAAGCTCAAAAACAAGTCCCCTTTTGTTGCCCCATCTGAGAAAAATATATCAAAGCCAGACGCCGTCATCCGGTAACTGTAGCGGCGAAATGCATTGGGCTTTTGCTGATCTGAATTCGGCAAAACCATGGCTTCTTGATAGTCCAGCCATTGTTTATTGTCCGCATGGCGATGAAAACTGGCTTCCCCAGGGATCTCCCCAAATCCCGAAATCGTGCGCTGTACTTTCCAGTCCCCCAAAAAATACCTCAAAACGTCTTTTGCTTCTATTGCATACATTTAGATAAACACTCTGTTTAATATCATGATGATGTGAATTAAAACATAACTTGCCTTTAAATAGCGCTCTAACCCTGAGGTATCCCCACAAATTTAAACCATAAAACCTTCTCCTTTGAACAGATGTTCGGCGAATTTCCTAATTCCTTCTCGCCATTGTTTGAGG
>NZ_JBITUJ010000016.1:0-29640 GCF_044542435.1 Marinomonas sp. NPDC078689
AAGTGTTTAGGATTCAAGCAGCCAGCCGTTATCTTTAAACTGATGTGTTTGGCTGCTTGAAGTGAAAAGTGTCGCACTTCGTACTTGAATTCGGGTGTAATGAAGTTATTTTAAAATACCTATTTTCAGGTTGCAAACAATGTGAAGATAACTACACAAAGCCTCCTCTTTTCCCATGCAATACCTCTAACATAAGCTCCCCAAACAGGTTGTTTAAGAAAGACTGTTTAAGGCACACAGTCATCTAAGTTAGCGGGTCAATTCTGTATTTTGGTTAAGGCGTTATGAAAAAGGTTTTTGATTACTATGTCTTAGGATGGCTTGTATAGAGTAATAAGAAGTTGGTTATCGATCATGAAGAGTCGATACGGTGCATGCAATCGTCGCATTACACCCTACCTGTGGTTTCTAGCCGTCTAGTGATGCTCAGGGAGAGCGTTAAGCGGCGGCTGGCCGCTCTTCTCTCTCTGTCCAACGCAGTGCAGCCCAGAAGTAGGCGATGGGGAAGGCAAACATCATCACGCCTATGTTGTGCATAAACATGGTTTGGGTGAGGGCAAAATCCATGTAGCACATGGGGATAAGTGCGCCACCAATGGCGTAAGCTCGTATTCGCCAGTTGTGTTTATATTGACGCAGTTTGTGCAAAAATAGTTTCAAAGGGATGAGGTACATTGCCAGCAACAAGATTAAACCTACGACGCCGCGGGTAGACAGTGCTTGCAGGTATTCATTGTGAGCATGATTATAAGGGACGGCCCTTGGGTTGATCTCACCTAGGGCGGATAACTCGCGCTTAATGGGTTGAACCTGGCTTTCGCCTACGCCTAACATGGGCGCTTGTTGAAACATGTATATTGCCGATTTCCACATATCAAAACGCAAGCCAACTGATGTCGCGCTCTTTGCGCCTTGTGAATAATCAGATATATTGCTGACTGCTTCCCCTACTCGCTTTTGTATGCCTGTCTGCGGGATAGCCACCGCAGCCACCACCATAACCAGCGCGACGGACAACACACTCATAAGGCGTTTTTTACCAAGCAATTCACGGCATTCCCAAAGCAAAAATGCCGTAATTAAAGGCAGCGCAACCCACCCCCCTCGCGAGCCGGACAATACCGAAGTGCCAATACCAGCAAGGCTGCCAACAAGCGCAACGGCTAGCCAATAAAATCGCTTCTGGGAGAAAAAGTAGATACTCGCCACCAAACTAAGCAAGCCCAGCATCATGCCAGTATCACCAAACATAATTGGATGCTCTTCACCGCTGGCTCTGGACACCCCTTCTACTAGCCTTTCATACAAGGCAAGAGCAAACGCCAACAAGGCTCCCACCACAATGCCGTACCACAGCCATTCTTGGTGGCCTTTAGTTCGCAATAAAAGGAACACAACTGGTATCACAAACAGAAAGCGAGAAGGTTTATCTAAGCCCCTCATTTCTAAATGATCGGCTAACGAGAAGAGGATCAAGCTCAAGCCAAAGACAAAAAACGTCCAGATCAGTGCTTTGTCCGCTTTATCAACAGGCTGAGCTAGGGGCTTGAAACAGGACATAGCAAAAGAACAGAGAATAATCAGCAAGGTAGTGACATTGAAGCCTTTTGGGATCCCTATGGCGGCCGCAAAGGTCATTGCGGCTAAGAACCATATAAACCTCGGGAGCGTGACGTGTATTTGCATTGCAATTTTCCAGATTTGCCTTTTATTTACCAGGTGAGTAGAAACAAGGTGAAGTAGAAAGACGATCAATAAAGTGAAACAAAAGGCTGGCTAAACGAGCGCGTCATGGGGAGCTTGGCGCGCTCTTTGATTCGAATAAAAACCTAAGTCAGGCTTCTTCTAAGACATATCGATAGTACTTCACCACATCACTCGGCGACCAACCACTGTAAAAAGCGCGTCCAAAATTCACCACTTCCTTATTGAACAATATGGAGTGTGCGCCACCGGTTGAGTTGATCGTCATAACAAATTCAGAGTCATTCACGATATTTAATAAACTGCCCGCATTGTGTATTTCAATATCATGCAACTGACAGTACCGAATCGTGTCCTTCAAGTGACGTAGATTTTTTTCGGCTGGGTGCAAGCGAACAATCAGTTTTATGTTGCGCTCATTGGCTATTTTTTGGGCTTTTTTCAACGCGGAAAGATTGACTTCTGAGGCCTGGAATACGGTCTGAGAATCAAATTCAACCTGACTAATAAACAAGCAATATTTTTCAGTAATGACAGGTCTTGATTCTCTTGCTATTTTTTTAATCAAACGCTTAGCAATGAAAGCCGATACGGCTATTTTCAAAGACGAAAGAATAGAAGGCTCTGGGTGAATGGTCTTAAACACATAATGACCAAATTTATTCACTATGGCTTCTAGCGCTTTCGAGCGTATCTTCTTCGCTACGTGGGGTGGTGTATAGGTAAACAGGAGTGTTTTTAGTGCTTCCTTGTCTTCCTCTTTAATCACCTCGGTGACTTCAGATACACGAAGAGCATGATCTGAGTCTGCGTTAACACCGGTTTTACTCCATTGGAATTTATTCGGGAAGTTACCGATTTCAAAAAACAAGGATTTGTCTTTTTCAATAAAGGCTTCTACATGACGGAAAGCAAACTGAAAACCCTTAAAAACAAGCAGATGATCATAGTTTGAAAAAACCGTCTCTAGGGCCTTTTTGGTGTCTGCCTGTAAATCATTGCAGATACGTTTGCCTAACTTCACTTCATCGATAGACAGCGGACTTATTTCTAAAGACGCCTCACCTTTAAGCAAAATATTGTCACATTCATAGTTCAAGCTCACATCTTGCTTAGCGTACAGGTAACTGTATAAAGCGGCATGCAGAAAGGTGATATTCTTAATGGACGAGCTCGTTATGATTTTTTTAAAAAATTCATATCTTTCTAAGTCATCTATAAGAATGACAACATTCTTGCCATACAATAAGTCGTGTAACTTCATTATAGTTCACCGAAATAAGTCGTTTTTGCATTGCTAGTTAATACATTTTCATAAAATTTCTGATAAGAAAAAGACATCGCCTGATCCGAGAATTTTTCTTGAGAAATACGTCGAGCCTCATCGCGAGAGGCCTTGTCGAACGATGCAAGCGCAGACCCTATGCAATTCACAAAGGCGTTCTTATCACTCGCCAGAGGAAAGGTTTTAATCGATTTAGGGTATTCCCTTGCCATTTCTGAATGTGACTCTATATCGGATAATATGGCTGGCACGCCGTGCGATAGAGCTTCTAACACCGCATTGGGCAAACCTTCTGATAAAGAGGAAGAAATAAAGTAATCCGCACAAGATAAATACTCAGAAACAGTATTTACATTGCCCATAAACACGATGTGATCGTTGCTGCCTGTCTTACATTCGTCTAATAAAGGGCCATCACCGAGCAGTACTAAGCTGCCTGGGTGAGTGTCAAAATATGTCTTCATCGCGTCTACAAGAAAGCCCATGTTTTTACGAGGGATAAAGCTGCCTGCGGTGACAAATATTGGTTTTTCTAAGTGCTCAAGGTTCACGCTTTCTTGTGTCGCCAAAACGCTCGCCTCTACGCCGTTTTGAATGACACTAGAGGCGATGCCGATATTCGATAATTTAGTGGCAACCGCATGGGAACAAGACACAATGTTTTTGCATCTCTTCAACGCAGACAAGTGTGAGCGCACGGTCAAATGACCTTTAATAAAACCAAATCTAGAAAGATAATCTTCAGGTGGAAAGTTTCTAGAGGTAATGACCCAAGGACATGCCAACTTTATTTTACTTAAATAAAAATCGGCCCTTACGCCTTGGGAATGAATTAGATTAGGCTGATATCCCACAACAAACTCAATTAGCTTTTTTTTGGCTAAAAACATCCCTTGTAAACGACTCAAGCCTAAGCTGCGTGTTTGTACGCCAAGGTGATCAAAACGGGCTTTATCACTGTTTTCCCCTTCCGGTGAAAGGGTTAATACACAGATATCAACGTCGTTTGTGTTTTGATTTTTAATTATATTAAAAAGTTGATTCGTTGGCCCACATTTAGCTAGTGTACTAACGACATACAATATTTTTTTCACGGAAAAGCCTCTTCAATATAACCCCGTAGAAAGAGAGAAACAGCGGTCTATTTATTATAAAAAGACGGATAGAATCGGGGCAATTTACTAACAAGCAAAGCATCATTCAATAGAGGAGAGTTGGATTTACATTAAGTAGCTAAAAAACCATATTAGCCACATATTTTCACCAATATATCGTCAATATAAATTCATAAAGAAAACACATTGGCGGAAATGCTGTTTAAAAATGATTATTTTATTGGCTGGTCCGTGGCTTGTTCATAATACAAGGAGGCAATAGCAGGAACACTGTATTCTAACGATCTTTGATAGGCCCGTTCTATGGCGTCAAGGTTATCAGAGGTCAGTATGTTACTTATCTGCGCAGCAAAAACCGCGGGATCATCGGTGGATAACAAGTGCCCAAACTCCCCGTTATTGAGGATGGATTTGGGGCCACCTGGGCAGTCGAGAGCAATGACCGGCGTCTTACACCACATGGCTTCCACCAGGACATTACCAAAGCCTTCCCAAGATGAGGTAAGCGCAAACACCGATGCCGCTTTATAAAATACAAAGGGGTTATTTTGAAAAGGAACAATCTCAATAACCGCCTCAATACCTAAGAGTTTAGCCAAGCGATTCAAATGGCTTTGTAACCCGCCCTCGCCTAAAACAATCAGCCGAGCACGATTATTTTCTTTATACAATTCACTAAAAGAATATAAAAGAAATTCTTGATTCTTTTGTCTATGCAGGCGCCCTACGTTCAACACCAAATCAAATTTTTCTTTATCAAACCAAGGGTGGGCAGGTTCTGATGCCATTAAGGCATCCTCCTGCGCCGGTAATACTGGATTGCCAATCACGGTTATCTTATTGCTCTCAGTGATTTTATGGGCGATTAAATCTTTTTTGGTGTCGCTAGAATTGGCGATAATAAGATTGGCTTTTTTATAGCTTCTTTTCATCAATGATTTATAAAGTACCCCTTTATAAAAAGGCATTTCTTCGATGGAGTCCATGGTATTGGCTTCACGAAATACCAAGGGTAATTTAAGAAAATACCCTATTGCTCCGACAATAACATTGGTATCTCGTATCACTGAGAAAATAACATCTGATGAGTCTTTCTTTAGTATTTTATAGAGTTTAAAGAAAACATAGCGCCCTCTGGTATTGAGCGCATTCACCTTGACTGACGGGCTAAGCTGACTTGCGTAAGGGCCTTTAGATGACAGCACGATTAAGCTTACCTCTTGACCTACACTGGCGTAATAATTGGCCAGGTTAATCGCTATCTTTTCTGCGCCTCCCCCTAAAAATGACGGGGAGATAATAGTTACTCTATTTCTCTTAACACCCAAAGCGAAACCTCTAATTAGTGATGATTATAATGAAAAGCGAGAAAAACTTAGTGAGTTTTAAACAACTCGAGTCTTTTAATAACATGATCATTATCACAAACCTTAATGCCCAAGTAGGCTTTCAAACGGGTCTTAAACTTGGAAAATAACGCAAACATGAAGTTGTCCCAGGTGCGTATCACTGCCGTCACGGTGTTGGTTCGAGACAGCTCTTCTGGTGTGTTAATCGGGTACACTTGTGCGTTTACCCCAGGAGCAACAAACACTTTAGTCCCCAATGCTAAACTGGCATGGCGGAACCAAAGGTCATCTTGCTTGGGCGCTTCAGTCAAAAATGCCTGGGAAGCGATTATGGAATCCTTTAATAGCTTCTTTCTGTAGACGATACCGGCAATGCCGATCGGAATAAGATGCAACTTGTGTGTACCAGCTTCGGCTAATGGCCAATTCAAATAACTCTGGTATCCGCCAAGAGGGCTATTAACCGGCTTTCTTGCTCGGCCGCAGACGATATCATCAGGGTGCTGTTCAGCGGCTTGTAACAGGTGCTTTAACCAATCCTCTCCATAAATGACATCATCGTCGCAGGTAACCAGAATGTCTTCAGGCGTAATCGAACGAAAAACTGGCAATAGTTTCCTGTAGGAACCGGTGTTTTCAACCCAATTAATGCTCACACCGTTACGCTCCATGGCCGTTAACCAGTCTGGAAGCTGATGCACCCCTTCATCAAGCAGATAAGCGTCTTTAGAAAGGTTCAATACAATATAATCAGGCTTATAACTCTGCTCTAACAGACTCATCAAGGTGTATCTAAGTACGGGCAATCGCTGGTTGATCGCCGTTAATGAAACATAAACAGACATTTTTTACCCTTTAATGCTAACGCGATGTAGTTGTATAGCGGTCATATTGTATAGCCCAGTTGTGCTGCGCTATCGCCACAGATACGGGCGATTTTTTGGTAATTTTCGTCACCGAAAAAAGCCTTTAAATCAGTATCTCGCTTGCCTTTCACCTGATACTGAATATCCAAATATGGCTCTATATCCCCGTGGCTGTGGTAGCCAAGTGCGGTGGACAAGGCGGCTATTGCGGCTTGTTTATCGGCGTTGAAATCTTCATAGCGAATGAGGTGGAATCTATCTTGATTGTCCAAATACACTCTGCTTGCTATGTCCCACCTATGCGCCATAGCGGTGATATAATCTTCTGACGGACGCCCACTCCAGCTGCTGTCTAGGGCCAGCTTCCAGATTTTTATGTTGGTTAAATCTGTATAGGCATCCTGATCTATCCTGGCTTTATCCCCCGGTATCTGCAGCCTATTCAAAACACTTCTAATGGTGCTGAATGGGTCTCTGACCACCATGACAAATTTGGCCTTTGGGTAAAGCGTAACCAGATCCTCATAAAAGTACGTCAGCCAAGGTTCTTTTATCATCTTTTTTGAAAAGTCTTTTTCGTACTTGGCCACAATATCGGAAAAAGGCTGCAACCCGTAGGAAACTCGCAACAGCCAAGCTGGGTCTTTGATCGACTTGAGCAAATCAAGCGTGACCTCTTCGTTGCAGCTTTTGGCCAATAACGCCGCAATCGCCGTTGTGCCAGTTTTTTGAGTGCCTAAAATAAAAATGGGGGATTGGTCTTTCCAAGCGGCAATTTGTTTCGCTTTCTTATTAAAGAGATACTTGTTTCTGACCTTCTTTAACGCGTTTTTTAATATACATTTAATCTTCATAAAACCACTTAGATTAGGATTCAAATCAGGCACTTGTGTTGAAACTATTCAACAGAGTAATCGAGTAATAAATAGTCTTGGGCATATAGCGTAAACATGACGCTCATGACTTGTTCATTGTTGCGAATGGCGCTTAGGTCTTTGCTTTGCTTACCTTTGTTTTCATGTGTCAGATCAACCGTTAAACCAAGTGTCTTCTTAACCCGAGCAAAGTCTTGCTCGATGCACTCAAACTTGCCAACAAAGTCCACCGCCAGTTCATTGTCATTATTTATAATGAAAAACGACTGAGGTAAGAACATCACATGGTTTCTATATAACCCCTTACCTAATCCATTAATGACAAAATCCTCAAACCCTGAGAATGTCTTTAGCTTGTCAGCGGTCACCAAATCGTGTGTTTGGTTCCCACCTTTTACTAGGTATTCATAGGCAGAGTAGGCTCTGTCTAAAGGGTCTCTCACAAACGCAAATTTAAAATAGGTTTCAAACTTTTTGGCGTTGGCTTTTTTATAAACAAGCCAAGGGAGGTGATCTCTGCCCTCAACCCCTTCTTTGCCCAACGCTTGTAACACAGACGTACCTGCGGCTTTTGGTATGTGTATAAAAATGCACTTTGTTCTATCTTGGTACTTTCTATAAGGGAACCGGTAACGACCAAAAAACGCCTTGTCAAAATAGTGAGCGATGGACTTCATACTTCTCCTAGTACTTTCACTTTAGATAGCCCCTGGCACGACTTTTAGCCTTATGAAAACCAATCTAGCCAATAAGAAATTCGATATAACAAGACTAATAGACACACTGATCGCAGCTCCTACAGCCCCATACATCGGGATCAATATAGAACACATCAACACATTAGAGATAACCGCCACGACCTGGCCTTTCAAGGTGTCTTTTTCATGGCCACTCATGGTTAAGAGATAGGCCAAGGAGCCAAAAAATACATTTACCAATTGCCCAATGATCAAAATCACCATAGGACCGTAAGTGATGTCTAAATAACTTTCACCGAACACCACGCGGATAATAAACTCGCCAAAAAACACCAGTACCGCCGCAATAGGCAACGCCACCAGCAAACCTCCTCGGGCCGACTGCTTGGCCAATTTTTGCAGCAAGCTTGTATTATTGTCGCGAAATGCTCGCACGATCTGAGGCGCAATGATCAGGTTCACAATGGTCAATGAGAGCGTAACAAACTGCCCACCTCTTTCCGCCACTCGCATCGCAGCGACCTGCTCATCCGCACTAAACATCCCCAGCAAAAAGATACCGATTTTTGTGTTGAAGGTATTCACAAGCGCCAAAACAGTAAACGGCAACAGACTCCTCGCCCATTTAGCCCTAGTATAAATAGGCCGGTGTAAACGAGAGATAGAAGGCTGAACCTTCAAAAACAACCAGCTAGAAACAACAAAGGTCGCACCGTATGAAATGACTTGCGCCCACACCGCATGCAAAGGGTCCAGAACTTGGTAGAACAACAAACTGGCTAGGGTCAAAAGAAGAAAACAAGGCTGTACAATGGTGACAGGAACTTCAGAATAAAAAGGCAAGCCCAAGCCTTTAACCGTGCCACTGCGCACTGCGTTAAAGCCAATCACCGGAATCATCAAAATAGCGATAGGCAACAAACGCCACTTACTGCCCTCAGCCATCGCATCCGTGAAATACGCTATTGCCCAAATGACACAAACCAACAAAACAGCAAGCGACACGACCCAAACAAACGCCGTGCGCATCATCCCCCTGTACAACCCCCATTTCTCTTGTTGTACAAAACCTGCTATTTCACGGGTCAGCAACTTAGGAAGACCACCATTAACCGGCAACGCCAGCAAAGGAATTAACGCCATCACAAACGAATATTGGCCAAAACCTTCAGGGCCCAATGAACGCGCTAAAATCACGCTTATCACAATACTAAGCGGAATATTTAATACTCGAATCGTGCCTAAGCCGAGATAATTTCTTATAAAATGTTTTTTTGCTGTCAAAGTCACTTCTCAATTAACTAACGGCCAAAAGTGCTACATCATCCAAATTCGCCTCTTACTAACGACGATCTAAAACAGCCTTGTCATGAGATTTTTCACAAAAATAGCAAACAAGTTTGTGGCTAATCACATCGAAAGGTATGGATAGTGTAAATTCCCTAAGAGTTAGCGTTCACATGATGAACAATAATAAAACACCTCTAGAACTAGACAAATAATGACAGCGAAAAATATCCGTAAAAACCACTGACAAAACTAGAAATAGCCAATGATCTAAGTCTTGTGGGTTGGCCTTTAGGCCAAATACCGCGGAGTTATAACCCCCCCAAAATACGTGACACGTGCAATTAACTTGATGATTTAAGGGAAGAGTATCACTCATCATTTGGACTTTAACCGATAATTGGTTTTATCCAATCTCCAGCTATTGGCCTAAAGGCCAACCCACCAGTAACAAGCGCCAGTAACATAAAATCGCCTCCGTGCCATTCATGTGCCCGCTTCGCGGCCATCGACACATTGCGCTTCGCTGATGATGCCCTACGATATGCGGCCCAACCAAACGTCGGATGAAACGAGGAACAAGGCGTAATCCGACGTTTGGTTGGGCGTTAGAACAAACGCTCGCCATTTAAATATTCATTTTCTAAGCGCTCATTGCTGGCTTTATATTCTGCAAACAAGGCTTTTTTTTCTTCTGCAGAAATCGGCTTTGGCTGGTTCATAAAGCGGGGAAACCATTTAGACAAATAAGTAGACAACCTAGACCCAACCACCCTAAAGGCTTTCTGAGTCACAATGAACCGCCCTAACTTATAACGATTCACCCTTCTAATAAATTCAATATAACGCCACGAATAGCGAGCGTTCAGAGATTGTTTACGGGTTTGAAAGCCATCAAAGGAAGGAATGCCTAAAATAGACAAAAAACGAACCAACAAACCTTCTCGCTTATCCCTGTCATAACTCGTAATGGTTATCGCCTCTCTACCAAAAATAGCCGCATAGCGCCCAACAAAACCATAATAATCTAGACTCTCGGCTTCGATATCCTCTATGGTTTCAGAAAAGCCAATCAACCCCTTCTTCACCCGTTCCGCATAACGCGACTCTTGAAAATCATCTTGTCGACGTAACGACATAATAACCTCCACCTCATAACCAGAAAACACCGCGCGAATCGCCTGCAATTGATCATCTGATAAATTAGGACGAGACAACACCTCCGAAGACAACAACACAGTATGACAACGACGCGCAACCGCCTCCTCCATCATCAAAGAAACATCTGTAGGATCTATCGGCTTGCCTGTAGTGATGAAAGGAAGAAAGAAGCTATGATGATTATTGTTTCGTTTGTGCCGACCAATACGAGGATAAAGAATGCCATATTTCTTTGATAACAAATCTTCGTTCAAGGCCAGAAAATGCTGAACCGACGTCGTCCCTGTCTTATGACGACCAACATGCAACACAAACTTAGGCACAACCACCTTCTCATCCTTCATAAAATACACAACCCCAAGCACAAAACTAACAGAGAACAATAACAAGCAAACATGTGCCTAATAGCGCTGAAAAGTATGAATACTGTAAAGCCCGCCCTTACTTCAAGGGGGAGCTGGTGGGGGTTTTCGGGCTTGGGCTTGGGCTGGTTCTGGTTCTAGTTCTGCTCTCCCCCTTACTTCAAGGGGGAGCTGGTGGGGGTTTTCGGGCTGGCACTGGCACTGGTTCTGGTTCTGCTCTCCCCCTTACTTCAAGGGGGAGCTGGTGGGGGTTTTCGGGCTGGTTCTGGTTCTGGTTCTGCTCTCCCCCTTACTTCAAGGGGGAGCTGGTGGGGGTTTTCGGGCTGGTTCTGGTTCTGGTTCTGGTTCTGGTTCTGGTTCTTAGATCTTCAGCCCACCCGAGTTTCCATTTTGGCGTTTTTTTGAAAAATAAGCAGGAAGGCCCAAAGACAAAAAAGTTCAAGTGACAGTAACAGTGCATAACCCCCTCCAACTCCCCCTTGAAGAAAAGGGGGAGAGCTAAGAGCAAGACCTGTACGGCTGCCGCTTGGAGCAAGCTGGATTTTGCGCTGTTTCTTTTCTTCACAGCGGCGACTAGGATTAAGGTTATAGGTGTTAAATAGCAAGGAGGCTATGAAATGAAGGATAAGGTGTTCAATATCAAGCAGCATAAGGCGCTACGCAAAAGACTTCGAGGTGCTATGCCACACCCGGAGTTGTTACTGTGGCAGCGTCTAAGGGGGCAGCAGTTAGGGGTTAAGTTTAGAAGGCAACATGGTATTGGCTCTTACATCGTTGATTTTTATTGTCCTGAAAAATGTTTGGTCATCGAGTTAGATGGAGACAGTCATTACACAGATAAAGCACCGAATTTGGATAAGAAACGTGATGGGTATTTGAGTTCAAAATGCATGCTCGTATTACGTTTTACTAATGTCGAAGTGAATGAAGAGCTAGACGCAGTGGTTGATAAAATAGCTAACGCAATGGGAGCAATGGATTAGGTAAAGAAAACCCTAACCTGAAACTGGCTCTTAGGCTGTCACTGGCTCTCCCCCTTACTTCAAGGGGGAGCTGGTGGGGGTTTTCGGGCTTGGGCTGGTTCTGGTTCTAGTTCTGCTCTCCCCCTTACTTCAAGGGGGAGCTGGTGGGGGTTTTCGGGCTTGGGCTGGTTCTGGTTCTGGTTCTGGTTCTGGTTCTGGTTCTGGTTCTGGTTCTGGTTCTGGTTCTGGTTCTGGTTCTTAGATCTTCAGTCCACCCGAGTTTCCATTTTGGCGTTTTTTTGAAAAATAAGCAGGAAGGCCCAAAGACAAAAAAGTTCAAGTGACAGTAACAGTGCATAACCCCCTCCAACTCCCCCTTGAAGAAAAGGGGGAGAGCTAAGAGTAAGACCTGTACGGCTGCCGCTTGGAGAAAAGGGGGAGAGCTAAGAGCAAGACCTGCTCCGCTGTCGCTTGGGTTGTGGGTATAAAAAAGCCGGGGCGTTTTCACGCTCCGGCTTGGTTTTGCTTAGTTTTCGTTGTTATGACTTGTTAAAGCCATGTTTTATACGTAATGATGCTCTATTAGGTATTCAACTACTCTATCTGCGCAGTCTTCTGCAGAGGTTTCGTTGGTATTGAGCACACACTCTGCGTCCGTTGGTTCTTCATAAGGCGAGTCGATACCGGTGAAGTTTTTCAGCTCACCACGACGCGCTTTACGATATAAGCCTTTTACGTCACGCTCTTCGGCCACTTCTAGTGAGGTGTTGACGAAGACTTCGACAAATTCGCCGTCTTCGACCATTTCTCTGGCCATGGCGCGTTCTGCTC
This sequence comes from Marinomonas sp. NPDC078689, assembly GCF_044542435.1. NCBI lineage: Bacteria > Pseudomonadati > Pseudomonadota > Gammaproteobacteria > Oceanospirillales > Oceanospirillaceae > Marinomonas > Marinomonas sp. NPDC078689. Next base: position 12,496 of record NZ_JBITUJ010000016.1, read on the forward strand.
TGAACGGTGAAATAAATGCAGTGACGACGATTAAGCCAGCATCGACCATGAGTTTCGCGACTTCAGAGATGCGGCGGATGTTTTCCACGCGATCTTCGTCTTTAAAGCCTAGGTCTTTGTTTAGACCGTGGCGTATGTTGTCGCCATCAAGCAAATAGGTGTGCTGACCCATGGCGAACAATTTCTTCTCAACCAAGTTGGCAATGGTCGATTTACCCGCACCCGACAAGCCAGTCAGCCAGATAATACATGGCTTCTGTGCTTTTTGTTGTGAGCGCGCTTCTTTTGCCACGTCCACATGCTGCATGACTATGTTTTGACTACGACGCAAGGCGAAGTTGATCATACCCGCGCCCACGGTATTGTTGCTTAAACGGTCGATCAAGATGAAGCCACCGGTGTCGGCGTTGTCTAGGTATTTATCAAAGGCGATCGGCTGATCCAAGCTAACGGTACACACACCAATGCCATTTAAATCCAGGTGCTTCGCCGCCAGGTGCTCCATGGTGTTGATGTTGACCTGATATTTGATGTCCATGACAGTCGCCGATACGGTTTTCGTGCCGACTTTCATCAAGTAAGTACGACCTGGCATTAATGGCTCTTCGTGCATCCACACCATGGTGGTTTCAAATTGTTTCGCCACTTCTGCAGGCTCAACCGCATCCACCAGCACGTCTCCACGAGACACGTCGATTTCGTCGGCCAAAGTGATGGTTACTGATTGACTGGCAACCGCCTCTTCTAAGTCGCCGTCTTTTGTGACGATACGCGCGATGCTGCTTTCTTTACCGGATGGCAGCACACGAAGTTTCATGCCTGGCTTGATAATACCGCTGGCGATTTGGCCAGAGAAACCACGAAAATCTAGGTTAGGACGATTTACCCACTGCACTGGCATGCGGAAAGCTTGCTTCTGCAGGCGCTGTTCATCGATTTCAACCGATTCCAAAAAGCCCATCAAGGTCGTGCCACGATACCAAGGCATCGCACTGCTTTGCGACGTAATGTTGTCGCCTTTAAACGCCGACATCGGGATAAAGGTTACGTTTTCTATGCCTACTTGCTTAGCAAACGCAGAGTACTCTTCGACAATGGCGTTGTAGGTTTTTTCTGAGTAGTCCATCAGGTCCATCTTATTCACCGCCACAACAACGTGACGAATACCAATAAGCGAGACCAAGTAACTGTGACGACGGGTTTGCGGAAGAATGCCTTTACGAGCGTCGACCATCAAGATCGCCACATCCGCAGTGGATGCGCCGGTTACCATGTTACGGGTGTATTGCTCGTGCCCAGGTGTGTCCGCAACGATAAACTTACGGCGATCCGTAGAGAAAAAGCGATAGGCAACGTCTATGGTTATGCCCTGTTCACGCTCTGCAGCCAAGCCATCCACCAGCAAGGCGAAATCGATGTTTTCACCTTGCGTACCAAACTTGCGAGAATCCGACTCTACCGCCGCTAACTGGTCTTCAAACAGCATTTTAGATTCAAATAACAAACGACCGATCAGCGTACTTTTACCATCATCAACGCTGCCACAGGTAATAAAGCGCAATAGGTTTTTGTTCTGATGGTTTTCCAAATATTGGTTAATATCTGTTTCAATCAAATCCGATACATGAGCCATTAGAAATATCCCTCTTGCTTTTTCTTCTCCATGGAAGCGGCAGAATCATGGTCAATCATGCGACCCTGGCGCTCAGATGTTTTGGTTAACAACATTTCTTGAATGATGGCAGGCAAGGTGTCGGCTTCTGATTCCACCGCTCCAGTCAATGGGTAACAGCCCAATGTTCTAAAGCGCACACTCTTCATCATCGGCACTTCGCCTTCTTTAAGCGGCATGCGTTCGTCGTCTACCATGATCAAGGTGCCGTCACGCTCCACAACCGGACGCTCTTTTGAGTAATACAGCGGCACAATCGGGATGTTTTCTAAATGGATGTATTGCCAAATATCCAGCTCTGTCCAGTTAGAAATAGGGAAAACACGGATCGATTCACCCGTATTTTTACGAGTGTTATATTGCTTCCAGATTTCAGGTCGCTGGTTTTTCGGGTCCCATCGATGGTCTGCAGTACGGAACGAAAAAACCCGTTCTTTAGCACGGGATTTTTCTTCATCACGACGAGCACCACCAAACGCCACATCGAACTTATGCTCGTTTAACGCTTGCTTTAACCCTTCGGTTTTCATGATGTCAGTATGAGTTGCTGAGCCATGATCAAACGGGTTGATGTTTTTCGCGATGCCATCTGGGTTGGTATGAGTTATCAACTCCAGACCAAGGTCTTCGACCATCTTGTCGCGGAACTGATACATCTCTTGGAATTTCCAGCGAGTATCCACGTGTAACAGAGGAAAAGGTGGCAATGAAGGGTAAAACGCCTTCATGGCAATGTGCAGCATTACGGCACTGTCTTTGCCTATCGAGTAGAGCATGACTGGGTTATCGGCTTCTGCCACAACCTCCCGCATAATCTGAATACTTTCCGCCTCAAGGCGTTGTAAATGCGTTAACAACATATCCGTTCCTTTTGGTTCTATGTTTCACTTTTCGGTCTAAATTCAACGTCGGTCTAGATTCAACGATTGTCGCTCTACACTCAAAGCGCACTTTTCTTAACGTAATCTTTGCTTAACCCACAACTTCTTAAATAAATAGTTCTTAACTCAACCGCCCTATAGATAAAAACAGCAGCAATAAGCCTCACTCTACTCTCTCTGGCAATTTCCATTGTGCGAACAAAAAGCACCTGTTTTTATGCGCTACTTGCCACGTCGCTAACTTGCGATATCGCGCTAAAGAATCGGTTTTAATCACCACAAACACAGGCTTTTCTGGGCTCGCCTCTTGTACCAGTACGTTCAATTGTTCCACCAAAGAGGTCTCGGACAACGCCGACTCTGTTGCATTAACCAGCGTGCTAGAAGGCTCTGCAGGCGGCCTAATGTAAACAGCAAAGCGTCTTTCACCGCGGCGGTCTTGGGTGTAAAACACGCACGTATCACCCATTGGGTAAAACCCCAACACCAAGCGCTTACTTTTGGCTAACAAAGCCTGCGTCTCTAATGTGAGCGCGGATTCTGCGACGAGCGCACATTCTGACTCTGCCATTGATGTCGCATTGTTCTGATCAGCAGCGAGGGCGATAAACTGCGCCATTTTCTCAAACACCACTTTGTGATCTTGTTCTGGCAACAGCTGATTTAGTCGGCGTAATAAGGTCTTTTTACTGATTGCCTTATGATGACGCTGATAAACCGCCAATAACGAATCCACAGAACAAAAAGTATGCTGCTCTTGAAAACAAACCTTCATCACTTGCAAAAGCGTGTCATTGATATGTTTTGCGCTTTTCTTTATCGAGGGTTTACGGCCTCGTTCACCTGGCTCTAAGCCTTGCCAGCCAAGCGTTTTAAAGCGCGACATGGCACTGACAATAGTCGGCACAGACAGCCCAGTTTTGGCCTTTACTTGAGCCAGACTTAAGCCACCGAGGCGTAATCGCACCGCTTCACGCTTTTTATTTGTCAGTTCATTAACCGGTCGCATTCTTCAACATTCACACTAAAGATTGAGATCTTATAGGTAATTGCGTAGTATCTCAATGCGTCTATAAAAGTTATTTTGTCTCGATATTAATTTCATAACGATAAAGCATCACTACGACACTAGATCGGCCGCTAGAAGGAATAGCAACAACATGGAAATGATGGTCACACTGGCTCTTATTACAGCGGTGTTTATTACGCTGGTGTCAACGCGCATCGCCGCCGATGTCATTCTTATGACCGCCATGGGGTTATTGATTATTTCTGGCGTACTAACAGTAGAAGAAGGGCTAGCAGGCTTTGCCAACCCAGGCGTGATGACCATCGCCATCTTATACATAGTCGCCGCCGGCCTACAAGAAACCGGCGCCGTACAATGGCTGAGTAAATACTTACTCGGCTCTCCAAAAGGATTAAAAGCCGCTCTTGCTCGGCTCATCATCCCCAGCGCCCTGCTAAGCGCTTTTATGAACAACACCGCCGTCGTGGCCATGTTTATTCCTTCCGTGCAGGACTGGTCTAAGCGCATTAAACTGCCCACCTCAAAGCTCCTCATACCCTTAAGCTATGCCGCCATTTTGGGCGGTACCTGCACGCTCATTGGCACCAGCACCAATCTTGTGGTGGACGGTTTATTGCAAAAAGAACTAGGCATTCACCTAAACATCTTCTCGTTACTCTGGGTGGGCTTACCCATCACTGTGGTCGGCGGATTACTGCTCTTTATCTTCTCTAAGCAGCTACTACCCAATCGTGAAAGCACCTTAGAACAGGCCGATAACGCCCGCCAATATGGTGTTGAAATGCGTGTCCACCATGGCAGCACCTTAATCGGGAAATCCATTGAGAACGCAGGATTGCGAGCCTTACAATTCGGCTATTTATTTGAGATCCATCGCGAAGGAACCTTATTATCGGCGGTTGGTTCTGAAACCCAACTGTATGAAAACGATGTATTGGTCTTTATCGGGTCACCAGAATGCGCCCGCGAGATACAAAACATCCAAGGGCTAAAACCCGTCGACGGCGGCGCCGACGTATTAGAAATAGAACACAACAAACGCTGCTTAGTTGAAGCCGTCATCGGCCCTGAATTTGTGGGTCTGGACTTAACCATCAAAGAAGCCAAGTTTCGCACACGCTTTCAAGCGGCTGTGCTGTCTGTCTCCCGTAAGGGATACCGCATCAACAGTAAAATAGGCAACATTCGTCTACAAGTAGGCGACACACTGCTACTGGAAACCAGCCAAGACTTCGTCGGCCAATATCGCTCGCGTCGAGATTTTTTACTGGTGAGCGCCATCAACGATTCAACCCCCCCTAATTTTGACAAAGCACCATTAGCGGTGGGTTTGCTATTGGGCCTAGTATTGCTCAGCGCGACCGGCTTACTAAGTATTTTAGAAGCGGCCATGCTGTGTGCCGCGGCCATGCTTGCCACCCGCTGCATCTCAGTCACCAAAGCCCGTCGTAACGTCAACCTCAATGTTATTACCGTGATTGCTGCGTCCTTCTCACTCGGCGCCGCCATGAGCAAAACGGGCGCCGCAGAGCTAATTGCATCACACCTGGTTGCCTGGGCTCCCCACTCGCCTTGGCTGTCTCTGGCACTGGTGTACCTTATTACGGTTATTTTCACTGAAATGATCACCAACAATGCTGCCGCGGTGTTAATGTTTCCAATTGCTGTCGCCACCGCCAACCAGCTCGGCAGCGATCCACTGCCCTTTGTGGTTACTATTATGGTGGCGGCATCGGCCAGCTTCATCACCCCAATTGGCTATCAAACCAACTTAATGGTCATGGGTCCTGGGGGGTATAAAACACGGGATTTTATCAAAGCAGGCTTACCAATAAGTCTTGCGGTGGGCGTAACCACCATTCTACTCATCCCTTTTATTTGGCCATTTAACGGCTAACAACACACATTTAAGCAATCAATCACGATAGAGCACACGAAAAGGACATCTTATGGAAGCAACAAACAAACAAGCCATCATCGACCTTGCCATCCAAGCTGGCAACGCCATTATGGAAATTTACCAAAAAGACTTCGCCGTATACGACAAAAGTGACGCCAGCCCACTGACCGAAGCCGACCTAGCCGCCCACCACCTTTTGGTAGAAGGCCTAGAGCGCCTTACAGACTACCCAGTGCTGTCAGAAGAATCGTCTGAAGAAGTCAAAAAAGAACGCCTGAATTGGGACGAATACTGGCTCATCGACCCGCTTGACGGCACCAAAGAATTTGTCAAAAAGAACGGCGAATTTACCGTTAACGTGGCGTTAATCCAACAGGGCAAACCGACTTTTGGCGTTGTTTACGCCCCAGCGCTTGAAACCCTGTACGTGGGCGACGCCCAAACGGGCGCCTACAAACAAGAAAACGGCAAAGCCGCTGAGCCCATTACAGTAAGAGCCAAGCCAGCACAAAAAAGCGACTTCGTCATCGTCGGCAGCCGCTCCCACCAGAGCGACGAATTTAAAGCCTTTATTGCTGACTACCCAGGCGCCGACATTATCAGCATGGGCAGCTCACTGAAACTCTGCCTCGTCGCCGAAGGCAAAGCCGACATCTACCCACGCCTTGGCCTCACCTGTGAATGGGACACCGCCGCCGCACACGCCGTTGTCGAAGCCGCCGGAGGTCAAGTACTCCACGCCGAAACTGGACAGCCACTGCAATACAACAAAGAAAACCTACTCAACCCATTCTTTATTGTTAAGTAGTCCAGATTTTGTATAGTGTTGGGCTGTTTTTTTACAGACTGGGATACCTAAAAAAGAGCGGCCAGTAACTGGAGATTTGATGTCTCAGGTGTAGGTTGAAGCCGAAACTACAGGTGGTGTTTGATTGTTGAAAGCATCGAGTTAATCACACGTGTCATGTATACAAGAACACCCCCTCCAACTCCCCCTTGAAGTAAGGGGGAGAGCAAGACCTAGTTCATCGGCTTAAAGTTGAGTGGCAATCGGGCTAAAGCCACGACCCACAAGAGAAAGACTGTTTGGCTGAGCCTAGTTTTTGTGGGCTGGGACACCTAAAAAGGAATGATCAGCCACAAGACCTAGTGCATCGGATAAAGTTTCGGCATGCCGATCCATAAGGGCGGGCATTTGGTTGATGTATTGACTATTCTTTAGCTACCTTACTAACAATACAGAGGGATTTTGTATGTTAACGATTAAACATCATGGGGCGGTTCAAGGGGTAACGGGGTCTTGTCATGAGTTGTTTATTGATGAGCAACAGTCTGTTTTGATCGATTGTGGTTTGTTTCAAGGAGCAGAGACATCAGGTTCTGGCGCAGGGGCGAATCGTCTTGAAATCGATTTTGATCTTAGCGCTGTGCAAGCCTTGCTGGTGACGCATGTGCATATTGACCATGTGGGTCGTTTGCCTTATTTGCTGGCGGCTGGATTCCATGGGCCGATTTACTGCTCCAAGCCGAGTGCCGAGCTGCTGCCTTTGGTGATTGAAGATGCGCTAAAAGTCGGTGTCACTCGTAACGCCAGTATTATTCGGGCTTGTTTAACAAGGCTGGCTTCGCAGATAGTGCCTATGGACTATGGCGAGTGGATTAAGATTCCCCTAACCAGAGATCAATCCACCCAAGTACAACTCAAACTTTATCAAGCAGGCCATATCTTAGGGTCGGCTTATGGGGTCTTTAGAGTCAAAAGCCCTGCTGTTAAAGCCAGCGGAAGACGCTATCACGATGTGTTGTTTTCTGGAGATCTGGGCGCGCCCTATTCGCCGTTACTCAATGCGCCCAAGTCACCCTATCGTGCCGATCAAGTGGTCATCGAAAGCACCTATGGCGATCGCAATCACGAGAACCGCTCCCTGCGCCGTCGTAATTTACAACAAAGTATCGAACACGCCCTAAGCGACGCTGGCACTGTGTTAATTCCTGCTTTTAGTATTGGCCGCACTCAAGAGTTGCTCTATGAACTTGAGCACATTATTCATCAAAATACATCCAAGACCATCAGCCATACGCGATCTGGCAAATCGATCCGCTGGGAAGACATCGACATTATTATCGATTCGCCTCTCGCCAGTAAATTTACCGAGGTGTATAAATCCTTAAAAGACTATTGGGATAAAGAGGCAAAAGTGCGCGTTAAAGCGGGCCGCCACCCACTTAGCTTTGAACAAGTCACCACCATAGACAGCCATGAAAACCACCTGCAAACGGTCGACTATCTCAAACGGCAAACGCGCCCAGCGATCGTCATTGCCGCTTCAGGCATGTGCGCTGGCGGGCGCATGGTAAATTACCTAAAAGCCCTCTTGGGCGATGCTCGAAACGATGTTCTCTTTGTAGGCTACCAAGCCGCTGGCACACCAGGTAGGGACATATTGCGCTACCATGACAAAGCCGGTGGCTACGTTATTTTTGACGGAGTTAAATACCCGATTCAAGCACAAGTTAAACAGATAAGTGGCTATTCTGCCCACGCTGGGCAAAAGGATTTGATCCACTTTATTAAACGTATGCGCGTTAAGCCTCAGAAGGTACATATAGTCCACGGCGACGATACTGCAAAAGCAAGATTGAAGATGTTACTAGAAGAAATGTATCCTGAAATGAAGGTCATTATACCAAGCGAATAAGTCAACAAAAGGTGTTTTAAGCGCGTCCAACGTGAGTTAACTTCCCAGAGCACTTAATTCCCTGAGTACTTAATTCCCTGAGTACTTAAATAGTGCTGTACAAAAGCAGCTGACGCTTCGCCCGGCTAAGATTAGGAGCCGGACAAAGCGGTGGCCTTGCTACACGTTAATGGGGATGTTTCGAATCCAAGTTTCTATTTCCACCGGATTTAAAGGCTTTGAGAACAAGAATCCCTGCGCCACATGGTAGCCTTGATTTTTCAGGATTTTATATTGCCCTTGACGCTCTATGCCTTCTGCCACTACGTCTAGGTTAAGACTCTCGCCTATTTGTAATACCGCCTTACTCAAGGCTCTGCCGGTTTCGCTCTGCTCCAATTCATTGACAAAGCTTTTGTCTAATTTCAGCTCTTTTATTGGAATGCGTCTTAAATAACTTAACCCTGAGTAACCGGTGCCAAAATCATCGATGGAAAAATCTATGCCTTGGTCGTGGATATCATGCAAGACCTTCATCGTATTAGGATTGGTGTCTAAAAAGACACCTTCAGTGAGCTCTAATGTGATGTCCGATGCCTTAAGATTGTGTGAATCTAACTCCGACATAATGACACTGCATAGATCCATATTATGGAAGTTGATCGGTGATAAATTGACCGAGATAGAAGGAATCGCAACGCCCTTGTTGCGCCAAATAGCCATTTGTTTACAGGCCGATCGTAGCGCCCAATTACTGAGATCCCCAATCAAGCCACATTCTTCTGCTAAGGGAATAAATTTCCCTGGAGACACGGACCCAAACTTGGGGTGATGCCATCTTGCTAACGCTTCCACACCATAAAGAGAGCCGTCTTTCATATTCACTTGAGGTTGATACGCCAGCTGTAACTCATCGTTTTCTATCGCTTTTTGGAGCTCTATTTCTAGTTCTTGGCGCTCTTGAGCAAGCTGATTCAGTTCATGACTAAAAAAGGCAAAGCGCCCTTTCCCTGATGTTTTCGCTTGGTACATGGCCATGTCCGCGCGATGTATTAAGGTACCAATGTCGTGCCCGTCATCTGGGTAAGTACTCACCCCGATGCTCACGGAAGGCGATACTTTCAGCCCCGGCAGCTGCACAGGCTCTGCAATACATTGCTTTAATTCTTCAATAAAGTTATTGAGCTTAGCTTGAGTTTTGTATTTTGTAATCACCACAAACTCATCGCCAGACAGTCTACCGGCGATGTCTCTGTCTGCGCATTTTTTGCTGATGCGAGCCGCGACTTTTTGCAAAAATAAATCGCCAGCAGGGTGACCTACTGAGTCATTGATTTGCTTAAATCTGTCCATATCCAAAAACAACACGGCCAATGTTTGCTGCGCAGCTTCTACTGCTCTTAGCGCGTGTTCTGCTTCTGCATGAAGTAGGCTACGATTTGGCAACTTGGTCAAACTGTCGTAATACGCAAGATGACGTATGTCTTGACGTTGTTTCTCGCGCTCAATCGCAAGCCCGCATAAAGGTGATAACACACTTATTAAAAGGTGGTCGATTTCAGACGGTTCTTGATGCTCTTTACGATAAAACGCGATCACGCCGGTCGCTTCTCCACCCTTACTTTTGATTGGCGAAGACCAGCAGCTTTTTATGCCTAATGGAAGAATGTACTCTTTATAATCTGCCCAGAGTGGGTCTGTGGCAATATCTGAGGCCAATACGGCCTGTTGCCGATAGGCAGCCGTTCCAGAGGACGCGACCCCTTCTCCAATTTGCATATCGTTTAGTACTTTTCGGTAATCCGCTGGCAAAGTAGGCGCGGCCAACAGCTGAAGCCGCTTCTCTTCATCTACTTTTAGAATCGCAGGGATGATGGTTTTGTCTATTTTTATTACTTCCTTACAAGCCACTTCCATAATCACTTCAAGCGGCTTATCTTTGGCAATCGCACCTAAAATGTTCGCGTGCAACACTTCGTGAAGTTTGGTTGCTGTAATCTCAGACATGATGGTGACGATATTTGTGAGCTCTCCGGCGTCGCTAAACACAGGGTTGGCCATTATGGAACACCATAATTCTCGGCCGTCTTTGCCTAGCACTGGCGCTTCTAGCTTGACGGCTTCGCCTTTTAGTAAACTTGCTCTGATGTCGGCCACTTTATTGCCATAGGAAACGGGGGCAATCACAGAAATGGGAGAGCGACCAAGAACATCCTCTTCTTGGTAACCTAAAATATTAATGAAGCCTTTATTGATATAAGTAATATGCCATTGGTTGTCTGTAATAAAGATGGCGTTATCGGTTTTATCTGTTACCAGAGACAGCATTTCTATCCGCTTGCGCTGTAACATGGTGTCTGTTATGTCTTTTACAAAAGCGGTATATAAAATTTTCCCATCCATTTCTACTTTAGAAAGAGAAAACGACCCCCATTTTATTGAGCCATCTTTACGAACAATTTCAATATCTCGACTCATGCCAACAATTTTATTCACGCCCGTTTCTCTATTGGCATTCACAAGTTTGTCATGGTTTGGCTTAATATTATCTGGCACCAGGATTTTGACGTTTTTGCCTATCACTTCGTCATGAGAAAAGCCCCAAAGCTTCTCCGCCGCTTTATTATAAAGAATAATATTATTTTGGGAGTTGATAACAACCACCGCATCCATTGCTTGCTCTAACGTTTGGACAAAAAGGTTAGATAAGTATTCCTTGGCTGGCATAAATCCTCTGCTCACATGAAATCAAAACTTGTATTTTGCAACCGCCTACCTTTTCCAATCGATACGCTTAAACAGGTAATATACAAGACCTGACTTCACTATTTTGGGCAGACTTCAGATATTTTTACACAGTTTTCAATTAATTAGAATCAAAAGGATCAAGACGATTAAGCTAAAAGACTTTGTCTTTGACTTAGCTAACCATAATTAAAATAAGTAGCGCACAACTATTAATATATTTTATACCCAATAGGACACTTACATTGTTTTATTGACAGATATAATCGCTATCTCTATTAGACAAGAACCTTATTTCGACTTTCACTCCTAATGTATTTTTATTTAACGCCTTTTTTCATCTGGCATAAAAAATCTCCTACCGAATTAAATCCAGTAGGAGATTAATTGTATAACCATAATAAAGTTTGATAAAAAAACGCCCTCTAATGTCATTGCAGCTATCTAATGTTTGATATTTTTACTTTTCTATTCGAAAAATTCAGAATAATAAAGTTTGATAATTTTTATCATATACCGACTATACATCCAAAAATACAATCCATCGAGCAACTTCCTATGGATTGTAATGGACTCCCCAGAGTTTGCTAGACAGTAGGAACTTCTAAAAAATACTTTTCTTCGAACTTAGCAGGTGACACACCGCCTGTATGCGAATGCCGTTTTATCGGATTGTAGAACATCTCAATAAAATTAAATATCTCACCTTTCGCTTCTTCTCGTGTCGAGTAGATCTTTCGTTTTGTCACCCTCTTCTTGAAAGTCGTAAAAAAGCTTTCTGCCACCGCATTATCATGGCAATTGCCTCGACGACTCATTGATGGCGCTAAGTTATGAGCCTTCATAAAAGCGAGATAGTCAGAGCTCGCATATTGGCTACCCTGATCGCTGTGTACCAGCACTTCACCTTTAGGTTTACGCTGCCAGATGGCCATTAGTAGAGCATTAATGACCAGATGACGATCCATCATTTTATCCATTGACCATCCAACAACACGTCGGGAAAATAAGTCGATAACAGTCGCGACGTACAAAAAACCTTCATGGGTCCTAACGTAGGTGATATCACTTACCCACGCTTTATTAGGGGCATCAGGATTAAACTGACGCTTCAATATGTTGTCAGCAATCTTGCCTACTTTACCGCCTTGGATATGGCGACGTTTATAGCCAATCTGGGCCTTAATCTTGTTATTACGCATGATCTTGGCAACACGATGTACGCTACAGGATTCTCCCTCATCCCGAAGGTCACGATGTATCCATGGGCTTCCATAGGTTCCACCGCTAGCGATGTGGCATTCACGTATTCGTTCTAACAGTCGCAGATCTTCAATAGACCGATCAGACAGTGGCTTTTTCAACCAAGCATAATAACCGCTTCGATGAATTTTAAAGACGTGACACATCAATTGAACAGAGTGTTCTTTTTGGTGATCTCGAACAAAGGCGTACTTTACTCTGGGTTGTTGGCAAAGTACCTTGCGGCCTTTTTTAGAATGTCACGCTCCTCCGTGATTCGTCTCAGTTCAGACTTGAGTCGTGCGTTCTCGGAGGTTAAGTCGAGGTCTTCAGAAGGCTTAGGCTGTGGCTCTCCATACTTTTTGATCCAGGCGTATAAACTATGGGTGGTCGTATCGAGCCGTTGAGCCACTTCAGCAACAGAATAACCACGCTCTGTCACTTGTTTAACCGCTTCTCTTTTAAATTCTTCAGGGTAACGTTTGGACTTCATAATACACCTCTTATTTAACTAGATTTTAACGTTAATAGGTGTCTAGTAAAGTCTGGGAAGTCCAGTAACTACGTTATGATTCTGAAAGCTCCATTGATCTCAATTCATTAATGATTCGATTCAACGAGCGGACTTCTTCACAATCAGGCAGGTCAATTTTATCGGCGTCATTTACATAAAGTTCTATCTGGAATTTCCCATCACGGTATTCTATTTGAAGATTTCCACCTTGCCATGACTCAAAAACAATACCTGGCAGCTCTTCACTACCACTTACTTCGTAGTAGTCGCCCATCTTTACCTTAAGATTATCTAATACTGAATCAGTAGATTTATCTAGCTCTTGATATAAAGAAAATGTTCTCAAGCCTCTATGACGACCTGACATGCGGATACCGTATAGCAGATAGATTTCATCATTCCCATCATAATAGTCAAATCTAACTTGCCGTTCTCTACAATATTTAATCGCCTCAGGGTAGCGGATAAAATGTTGTCGCCAGTCCGAACAATTTGCCAAAGATACTAATTTTGTTAACCCCTCTTTTTCATTACCTTCTTCTAGTAAATCAAGCAATTCAAACAGTATTCTTCTTCGGTCTTTATCATTAAAAACTTTACGCCAATTTTCATTTCGATCACGAGCATTAGACTGTAATTTCTTACAAAAGCTATAGTTACTACCACTTTCAATAAGGTAATCGCCTACTGAGAGCAAGGATCTTTGCAAAATAAAGTCATTAGTCTCAATTAAATCATTGGAAAAGAGCACTGAAGCTTTACTCGCATAAGAGCGAAACTGTTCCCTACTGTACTTACCTTCTTTATTAGCCCCTTCAAGTAGAAAGCCAATTTGGCCATAAAAATATTCGTGCTCTTCATATTCATGTAACAATGATTTCCAACTAATGTTGCTTACTACCAACTTTGCTTTAAGAATTTCCTCTTCGCTTTGCTCTTTATTGAAGTAGCTAATGTCAGTACTAACAAATTTAGCCAAACGCACTACACAGTCACCGATTAGGTGCTTCATACTTTTGAGAGAACGAATGGCTCTTACATAATCGATGGAAGAATCAAAAGAGGTGTTATTTATTAATCGAGAGGTTACACCAAGCCAGTCTTGCAAGTCCTCAAGATCTATTTTTTTTGATTGATCTGCTTTAGTGATATAGAAGAATAGTGCAAAAAATCTAACTTGTTCTAAATAACCATTTTCCTTAAGGATACCTTTCAAAAGATCTTCACATTTAGATTCAATGATAGGGCTTGAAAAAGAGTCCACTTGCTCAAGTTTATGAGTTTGCATTTCGTGAATGAAGCTAAAAAATCTGCTAACTTCAGAAAGTGCTTGATTAGTAAAACATTCGTATTTTTCATAAAAAGCAGTTGGTATATAGAGGTTCCTGCGTAAACTATCTACAAGTGAATTACTATCCTCCCTTAGTTTTTTTACTTTTACATCAAAACTATCTATTACACTTGAAAGAGCAATACTCTTGAAGGTACGCAGAAACATTTCATCGACTTCATAAACCCCTTTATCTCTTAAACTCCAAAAAATATCAGTCCATTCTTTATCTAAAAAATACCAAAAGTTTTTTGGCACTTCATCAGACAGTGCTTGCTTATCTGAGTATTGTTGCAACCAAGCCTTAAAGTTTTCGAACTCACTTAGAGGACGACCTCTGGCATTCATTTTAATATACAGTTCATCAGTAAGATCGAAATCTAAAATATTTAAGAAATGAAAGGTGATTGGAGGTTTGTCTTGGCTAACCAGATTAGCCCATAAGTTTTCACTTTCATCTAAACTACCTTTAAATACTTGATGTATTTCGTCTAGCATTGTTAACATTGACTGAACAGTTGGATCATAGCGCCAGACAGAAAAGAACCAATGAGCATCCATAAGTGAGGCTGAAAGCTTATCGCCATTTTTTGGAAGTACTAAATCATTACTATGGTGTAGTAACGAAGATAAAAATTCTCGTGAACTAATTCTAGTTTGATAATCGAACTTAGATAACTTTCCACAACATTCGGCGATAGTTCCACTACCAATAGCCACGTACCAATGTAATAAGAATAGTGTTGTTAGGCGCTGTTGGCCATCAAGCAGAACTAACTTATCACCTTTTACTGACCCGTATATAAAGTCTAAATCCTGAGAGCGATTTGGATCCACGACCATCTGATGTAAACTTTTAATGAAGTTTTTTCTAATTTGTGTAGATTTGGCGTCATTTCGACCTTGGGCATAATCTCTCTGGATAATAGGTATCTCGATATTATATATATCTAAAAGATTCCAAAACGTCTGCTTTATGCTCATACCAACTCTCCTTTTGATATGTAAAAGTTACAACAGTCAATAATTTCCTTTCTATATCCTTCTCTATCTTCTTTTGACCATTTATACATTTGAGAAACATTGTCGCTGTATACTTTCGAGAAAACATTCTTTGTTGCAATTGGAATAAAATGATGCTCTTTCTCATAGCTAATGATCATTTTTCTTTTTGCTGGAAAAACTTCATTTCCGATTCCACGGTTTACAGCGCCAGAGAGTAAGCATAGGTTATCCAAAGCATGTATTTCGTCATTTTCAATATCGCCAATTACCTTTACTAGTTCTTCAATATAGTCTTTTTGCAATTTTTCGATATTGGGGTGCTCTTCTTTGTTAGCCTCATACCAAAGTGCAAGCAATTTTTTAAGAGTATCGCTGATAACTTTTGGGATATGATTTCCATTAAGTAAAGCTGACTGCTCAGAATGCCATATATCCGCTTCTAATTTTTCATTTAGCTTTTTAGATTGTTGAGCATGAATATGTTCAATATCCCATGATATTTCTCGGTATGTTTTGAACGAAAGACGTGTTTTATTGGCTCGATGCACATGAATATTTAGCAAAATTAATATCGATATGATTTTTCTACGGTTTTTCGTTTCATACTGAACTTGGTTAAAGTCTAAACCTACATTATTGTCAGATTTGAAATATTTTCTAAGTTGGCTTGAAATCAACTGCTTTAAGCTAATAATGAATTCACTTTTTTGTTTATGTTCAGCTAAAACCCATAATTTTTGAATATTTGATATATTTCGACTGATCAAAAATCCAACAAGGTGATAAAGTTCATCGTTCTCAAACCACTCCCTTAGGCGATAGTAACTTTGCTTAACTTCGTGCCAGAGTGCTTCGACTTTATGATGTTTTTTATTTTCAGACAGTTTGAGTTTTTGGTAGTAATAGTTAAAAGCAAAATATTCATCAACGCTCTGAACATTTAATTTTGTAGGCTTTTCGCTTATTAAATCAAAAAGTAGTTCTATACGAGTTGTTTGGTTATTTGCATACTCTGGAGGACTTAGAAAAGCCCAAAATTCATTATTCTGTAAACCTTGCTCAATTGCATCCCATTGCTGAGACATCTCTGACTGCTTTAAATCTGATAACTCTTTTTGTTGTGGATCAGCAATACCACTCAATAGTAAAGCTTTGATCAATTCAGCATTTGTTAATGGGATCTTTCCACTATTAATGCGCATAAAAATATCGATAGACTGTCGCCTATCTACTGACTGTTCATTACCTCGTGCGGCATACCAAATTACCTTAGTATTATATAACAGTTTCTCAAGCCATTTTTTTCGAGCGTCACTATCAGAAAACCGCTTTTCATCTGTAAACCAAGAGTGAATCGTTTTATAAGAGGAATAGAAATGATAGTTATCTACATTATCTAATTTGGCGTTATTTAATTTTTTCGACTTTAGAAAATCGTCCCAATTATTACTTATCAAAGTAGAGGGCAAGCACTTTAACAAAAACTCGCTACTACTAGCTCTTGTCTGGTAATCAATTGAATAATGTGAACACTCAAGATAAGACAAAATCATAAAAATTGTTGTCATCCGTTGCTGGCCATCAATGAGCTCCCATTGGCCTTTATCTCCAACATTTTTAGCGCAATGATGTTTAACAACAATTGGCTGTAAGCAATAAAATCCTTTGCCTACAGGTTCAAATTCGTAGATATCATTTAAGAGTTCTTCTACTTGCTGAGTCTGCCATTTATAACCACGTTGATAATCAGAAACAAAGAAATGTAATGGTAAAAGATCATTAATTGTTTTAAGCGTAAGAGTATTATTATTAGCAACGACACTTTGGAGGCTTTCTAGAAAAGTTCTTATTTCTTCAGAACTTACAGAAGAAAACTCAGGTTGAAATTGTTCAATTAAGTTCTCTATTGTTACTAATGAGTCGCTTGTATGAAATGTTTTCACTCGTTATTCCTTTAATCTAAAAGTGGGTGTGCGTATTCATAGCATTAAATATAACAACTCTGCCTTGATATTATCTAAATAAAAAGCCTAGCTGCATGCCATTAATTAAGCCCGAATTCAAGTACGAAGTGCGACACTTTTCACTTCAAGCAGCCAAACACATCAGTTTAAAGATAACGGCTGGCTGCTTGAATCCTAAACACTT
>NZ_JBITUJ010000017.1:1708-2938 GCF_044542435.1 Marinomonas sp. NPDC078689
CTTCTATTATCGTAAATCCAGAGAAGACACAAAAGCTTCTTTGGTATGTGATCCGAAACTATTTTGGGTTATATGGTCAAGTGACCAAGCGTGCACGGTGGATGCCTTGGCAGTCAGAGGCGATGAAGGACGTGGTAATCTGCGATAAGGTTCGGGGAGTCGATAAACAGACTTTGATCCGAACATTTCCGAATGGGGAAACCCACCCGCTTGCGGGTATCGTATGGTGAATACATAGCCATACGAGGCGAACCCGGGGAACTGAAACATCTAAGTACCCGGAGGAAAAGAAATCAACCGAGATTCCCTAAGTAGCGGCGAGCGAAAGGGGATTAGCCCTTAAGTTGATTTGGTGTTAGTAGAAGGCTCTGGAAAGTGCCGCTGTAAAGGGTGATAGCCCCGTATACGAAAACACCTTATCAATGAAAACGAGTAGGACGGGACACGTGATATCCTGTCTGAATATGGGGGGACCATCCTCCAAGGCTAAATACTCCTGACTGACCGATAGTGAACCAGTACCGTGAGGGAAAGGCGAAAAGAACCCCTGTGAGGGGAGTGAAATAGATCCTGAAACCGTGTACGTACAAGCAGTGGGAGCGGACTTAGTTCCGTGACTGCGTACCTTTTGTATAATGGGTCAACGACTTATTTTCAGTAGCAAGGTTAAGCACATAGCGGAGCCGTAGGGAAACCGAGTCTTAATAGGGCGTTTAGTTGCTGGGAATAGACCCGAAACCGGGCGATCTATCCATGAGCAGGTTGAAGGTTGGGTAACACTAACTGGAGGACCGAACTCACATACGTTGAAAAGTCTGGAGATGACTTGTGGATAGGAGTGAAAGGCTAATCAAGCTCGGAGATAGCTGGTTCTCCTCGAAAGCTATTTAGGTAGCGCCTCGTATCTCACCATTGGGGGTAGAGCACTGTTTGGGCTAGGGGGTCATCCCGACTTACCAACCCCATGCAAACTCCGAATACCAATGAGTGCAATTACGGGAGACACACGGCGGGTGCTAACGTCCGTCGTGGAAAGGGAAACAACCCAGACCGTCAGCTAAGGTCCCAAAGTTACAGTTAAGTGGGAAACGATGTGGGAAGGCTTAGACAGCTAGGAGGTTGGCTTAGAAGCAGCCATCCTTTAAAGAAAGCGTAATAGCTCACTAGTCGAGTCGGCCTGCGCGGAAGATATAACGGGGCTAAACTGTACACCGAAGCTACGGATGCAAG
>NZ_JBITUJ010000017.1:3033-4412 GCF_044542435.1 Marinomonas sp. NPDC078689
GGTGAAGTGGTTGATGCCATGCTTCCAGGAAAAACTTCTAAGCTTCAGATATGTAGAAACCGTACCCCAAACCGACACAGGTGGTCAGGTAGAGAATACCAAGGCGCTTGAGAGAACTCGGGTGAAGGAACTAGGCAAAATGGTACCGTAACTTCGGGAGAAGGTACGCCGGCCGGTGTGAAGGACTTGCTCCGTAAGCACTAGTCGGTCGAAGATACCAGGTGGCTGCGACTGTTTATTAAAAACACAGCACTCTGCAAACACGAAAGTGGACGTATAGGGTGTGACGCCTGCCCGGTGCTTGAAGGTTAATTGATGGGGTTAGCGCAAGCGAAGCTCTTGATCGAAGCCCAAGTAAACGGCGGCCGTAACTATAACGGTCCTAAGGTAGCGAAATTCCTTGTCGGGTAAGTTCCGACCTGCACGAATGGCGTAACGATGGCCACACTGTCTCCACCCGAGACTCAGTGAAATTGAAATCGCAGTGAAGATGCTGTGTATCCGCGGCTAGACGGAAAGACCCCGTGAACCTTTACTATAGCTTCACAGTGAACTTTGAACCTATTTGTGTAGGATAGGTGGGAGGCTTTGAAACTTGGACGCCAGTTCAAGTGGAGCCAATCTTGAAATACCACCCTGGTATGTTTGAGGTTCTAACTCAGGTCCATTATCTGGATCGAGGACACTGTGTGGTGGGTAGTTTGACTGGGGCGGTCTCCTCCCAAAGAGTAACGGAGGAGCACGAAGGTGTGCTCAGCATGGTCGGAAATCATGCGTAGAGTGTAAAGGCAAAAGCACGCTTAACTGCGAGACAGACACGTCGAGCAGGTACGAAAGTAGGTCTTAGTGATCCGGTGGTTCTGTATGGAAGGGCCATCGCTCAACGGATAAAAGGTACTCCGGGGATAACAGGCTGATACCGCCCAAGAGTTCACATCGACGGCGGTGTTTGGCACCTCGATGTCGGCTCATCACATCCTGGGGCTGAAGCCGGTCCCAAGGGTATGGCTGTTCGCCATTTAAAGTGGTACGCGAGCTGGGTTTAGAACGTCGTGAGACAGTTCGGTCCCTATCTGCCGTGGACGTTTGAGATTTGAGAGGAGCTGCTCCTAGTACGAGAGGACCGGAGTGGACGAACCTCTGGTGTTCCGGTTGTCACGCCAGTGGCATTGCCGGGTAGCTATGTTCGGACGGGATAACCGCTGAAAGCATCTAAGCGGGAAGCCTCCCTCAAGATAAGATCTCACTGGGACATAAGTCCCCTGAAGAGCCGTTCGAGACTAGGACGTTGATAGGTTGGGTGTGTAAGTGCTGTGAGGCATTGAGCTAACCAATACTAATTGCTCGTGAGGCTTGACCATATAACACCAAAGTGGTTT
>NZ_JBITUJ010000018.1:0-1904 GCF_044542435.1 Marinomonas sp. NPDC078689
GTGATCAAGGTCCAAACGCCCGCCACTTGCGTCGCGGTGCCCAAGGACGTTTCACCGTTAAACACTTCCACACTGGCCGCATCGCTGTCGATGTTGCCCAATGTTAAGGTCACGCTTGTGTTGTTGGTTAGGTTGTCTGTGTCACTGTCACCACTGTCGCTGGTCACTGCCAAGTCAATCGTTGGTTGACTAACTATTGTATCAAGTACCGCACTGTCAGAACCTGTATCTGACACGTTACCGGCTACATCCGTGATGGTTGCATCAACGGTTAGTGTCCCACCTTCTGCAGGCGCTGCTACCGTGGTCAACACTTCGTCTGCTGTGATATGAGCCTCTGTAAGTACGATATCTATGCCGTTAACCGTCAATGTATCGCCTTTAACCGCACCCGTATCAGTAAGAGAGATGGTCACATTCAATTGACTATCAAGCTCTGCAGCACTGATAAAACCGTCATCGTTCACATCTGCGGCAATAGTCACGCCTGGAGCAGAGACAGATGCTGTATCAACTTGCGCACTGTCTGATCCAGGCTCAGAAACATTTCCAGCTTTGTCAGCTTGCGTTGCACTAACCGTTAATGTTTCACCATTTTCTGGTATCTCTTGTTCCCAACTAATAATGCCCGTTGAAGGATCAAAACTGTAAGTAGATTGAGTAGCACCATCAGCTAGCAAAGTACCATTTGAGTAGTTATAAGTAAGTGCTACGTCATTCCCATTAATAGTGATAGTAACCGGTGCACCGTCGGCAAAATCCTCTCGATCGACAGCCACGCTAACAGTGGTCGTTTCACCTTCGGAAAACTCATCTTGGTTTATAAAACCATCATTGTTTAAATCAGCTCCAATAGTAACCACTGGGGCATCAGGAGCACTCACATCAACGCGATACTTGATCCCCTGAACATTATCATCACTGCTTGTTATCGTGTGTACATTACCAGCAATATCTTGAATTTCAGCAGAGTATTCTATCGTTCTATCTGCATCATTGGCTAAATCAGAACCATTCACGTCGACAGAAAAGACACCATCAGCATTTATATCTTCTGATAAAACCGTGTATTCAGAACCGTTAATATTCAACACAATGCTAGTTACTGATGAATCATCTTCGAGATTAATACTACCTGTTAAGGTAATAATGCTATTCGCTTCTTCAGCATTCACAGTGTCATCAGGTGTTACATCATCAACAACTAACGTTGCTACGATAGATGTATCAAGTATTGCCGTATTAGTAACACTCCCTTCATTCCCTGCCGCATCAACGACAGACATAGAAACTGTCAAAGAACCATCACTTAAACTGGATAAATCCAAGCCTTCAACAGATACATTTCCATCGGCATCTACAGAAATTGAGGACACTGGAACTGTGAATGTATTTCCAGACGCCGAGCTATCAGTAATAACAATACCAACAACACTTGCTCCAGCCTCAACCTTACCGGTTAAATCAACAGAATCACTTTCTGCTTTATTTAAATAAGCATCACCATTGGTTTCAAAAGAAATTGCATTCTCGCCATCACCATCACCAGGCGCTGTGGTATCTAAATCCAAGGTATCCGTTGTTTCAACGGTATTACCCGCATCGTCGGTCGCCACGGCGCTAACGGTAATCGTGCCATCAACGAGACCGCTGAGATCCGCGTCCGCCACAGTCCAGACGCCGTCCACTTTCGTCGCATTTACAGTGACATCCGCTGTTGTTTCATCGCCATCACTGAAGGTCACGACCACACTTTGTGCGTCATCGTCCACGCCACTCAAAGTCACGCTAACAGAGTCCGCTTCGTCTGCGTTGGTCACTGCATCGCTTTCGGCCACCGCCACGCTGAAGTTGTTGTCGGTGTCGGCACTGGTGTCTAAATCCAAGGTATCGGTGGTAGTAGA